>JAQBGU010000127.1:0-4475 GCA_032128375.1 Deltaproteobacteria bacterium
GGGGTCGCATCGCTCCCTGTCAGGCTGCCTTGGCACCGCGGCCTACCCGGGAAGGGCTCGGCTCGGTTGCCGGGAGAGCTCTAAGGCTGCCCTCCGCTCTTGATGCAAGTTCAGGATGCCCGCGGAGGCATGAGGCGTCAAGAAGGGTTATGCACGCTGGCACCGAGTCATACCGAATCCTAGACTCGTGCACCGAGACGGTCGGTACAGCGAGCGGAACGTGTCGGACAAACCCTGCCCCCACTGCGCATCGGACACCCGCATCGGATACGAACCTGGCGCGTGTCCGGAATGCGGCGGGCTCGGGTCCTGCCACCCGGTGGGTTCCTACCTGAAGCGGCTTTTCCAGTTCCCCGGCACGCCATGCGAGGAGTGTGGCGAAACGGGTGTGTGCCCGGCGTGTGATGGGACTGGCGTCGTCGCAACGAGAGGGACTGGCGGCGAGCCGTCGTCTGATTCCTGAGCCCGGAAGCTCGCTGCGCCTGAAGCGCCCGTTCGATTACTGCCGGATGCCAGAGTCCGCCTTGAGGCGGTTGAAGAAAGCGGAGACATTCGGTCCGACGAGTGCTGACTCTCAATCGGTCGCAAGCACAGAACAGTCCGAGTTATACTCGCTCCAATGCTCGACCTGAAGTCGCTCGGGCAACCGGGGTGCGCGAACCGCGATCGGGCCGTAGATCCGATAAATCTCCCACCGTCCCTGGTTGGTAAACATCTCGTGGATCGTACGTGTGATCTGGCAAAGGCAGCGGTCCTCCCCGGGCACATCGTCAGGCCAGATCTGATCGTAGAGCTTCAAAGCGCGATCGCCGTGGTCTGAGATCACCAACTCCGCAATATATGATGCGATACCGGGAGCGAGGGTCATGCACTCGCCAGGCTTCGCAAAGTCGCTTTCTTCGCGAAGCTCGCTAGCCCAACGAGCGATCTGCTCGTCCGTCGGTCGAAGCGTCTCCATGGCATCGTATGCCGGGACCCACTGCCTGTCGTGCAAGTTCAGCGGAACCTCAGCGTACAGCTCGGCGTAGCGCGAGGTATCTGCGGGGACCTTGAACTCGAGAATCCCGTCTCCGTTCAGGTCGCCAACGCCCGTGCATCCCTCTAACCGGGCGATCTGCGTGATCTCATCTCCGATCTGCAGAACCACGCACGCCGTCTCTCCACTCGTCCCCTCCTCGGCAAAGGTCGGATGAACCGAGTAGACGATGTTCGGAGTCCCGTCACCAGTAGCGTCGTGACCGGGTACCAGGGGAGGGATCGGTACTTTTCGAGCACTGATTGATGGCGCGTCGCTGTAATGAATGTAAGGCACGCCGAACAGGTCGCGGCCCGTTGCCAGGTCCGATAATTCGTCAAAAAATCGTGCATGACAACAATCGGAATAGACCTCACGCCCGGATCTCTCCACGACGATGTAGGCATGTTCCGCGGTTTGGCCCTCTTCCTCGCGATCACGCCGTACGACGCGAACGGTGAGGTGGCCGACACTCACGCTGCCGTCACTACCAAGCCGGACGGATTCGCTTGGATCATGGACACGCTTGTGCTGACAACCAATGACCAGGCTCATGCACGAGAGCAGAACGGCAGCGAGCAACATGGATAATCCTCCCCAAAGAAGCCTTAACGACTGGAATGAACACGAATGTTCGCCGTTCCGTTACGAGATTGGATACTGTGTTCGCGACCGCATGACACGTTGTGCTTCTGTGTCCTAACGCTCTGTCTTGTCAGGTATCGATGTATCGGCACCGCGCTGCCCCAGTGTATCGATCTTCTTGCGTTGAATCAGCGATGCGTAGAGTTCGCAAAGACTGCTCGCTCAGACAGGGCGTCAGCGCCAGTCCGGCGTCTCGTAGCCGACCCGCTCCATCACGCCACCGGTACAAGATGACCTTCGCATAGAGCTGTGGAGTCCGCGCCGCGATGTAGTCCTGTCTCGTGCCCTTGTCGCCGAGCACAGTTAACGTGACAGTTCTTTGAGATCATTGCCTGCGCCAGCCGTTCGCCGCGACCAGGCCAGCCCTGCGTCCGGGGTATCAGTCACTCACCCGGCTTCCCGTCATAGACGGGCCGACCGAACTCATCCGCGTGCACGCCAAGTCCGTAGGCGTCGCGCTTGACCCCTTCCTGCTGGATCGGGTCGGTCGGCCTCCCCTCCCCGGTCTCGTACCGATGCGGCCGACCATACTGGTCCGAGTTAACCCCGAGCCCATATGCGTTCGGTCTCACGCCAGCAACGGATCGCGTTCACCTTCCGCGCGCGGCTCGCCCGCGGAAAACAGGACAAGCGAGAGAACAAGCAAGAATGGTTTCATGTCACCACCTCCGAGGAACAAGCGCCCTACACCGTCAGCCCGAAACCCACCGGGACCTGGACCAGCTCGCGATATCTACAAGACTCAGTCGCCAATTGCATAGGTCGTACCGTCAACTTAACGGTTTCGTACCACTCACCTGTACCGGATGTGGTGGCGCGCACCGGCACGGACCGCGGGATCTTGTAGCTGGCCGGATGCGAACGACGTTAAGTTGACAGCACCTGCAGCACTGCTACGAGAGGCTCGCGGCGTGACTGCCTCGGTGGACACCTCAAAACCGGCCATACGTGGACGGGTCAAAACCGGCCAACGAAAGGCGTCCGGGACGGGCGTGTCGTCTACCTCATCGTGCGCCCTCGATGCAAGCTCGCAGCGCCGGTCTCAGGCTCGCACGTGAGCCCGGTGCGTAGACGAAGTCGCCAGAGGTCACGGTTTCCGACATGGGCCTACCCCTTAACCGGTCGGAGATCGTCGCTCCTGAGCCGATTGTGAGCGTCATTTTTCCGGGCCACCTACCGCAACGGCCTTCGCGTGCGTCATCCGCCAGCTTCGTGGCCCGCACTTGAGGACGTGGCCGTGATGCAGGAGTCGGTCGAGCATCGCCGTGACGGCGGCGTTGTCGCCGAGCAGCTTGCCCCAGTCATCGACGGGCCGGTTCGAGGTGATCATCGTGCTCGCCCTCTCGTACCTTCGCATGACGATCTCGAGGAGATCCTCGCCTGCCGTGGTCGGCAGCTTGCGCATGCCGAGGTCGTCGATGATGAGCAACGCAACCGAGCAGAGCTCGGCCACGTGCTCCTTCCTCGTCCCGTCCAGCGTCGCATCGGCGATTTGCTCGAGCAGCACGTGAGCCTCGCGGTAGCGCACTCGGTGGCCTTGGACGATGACGGCGTGCCCGATGGCTTGAGCCAAGTGGCTCTTGCCGGTGCCGGGCCGGCCGAGAAACAGCGCGTCCTCATGAGCTGTGATGAAGCGGCCGGTGGCCAGCTCGAAGACCAGGTGCCGGTCGATCTTCTTGTTGAAGTCGAAGTCGAAATTGCCCAGCGTCTTGTCCGGATCGCGGAAGGCGGCCTGCTTGGTGCGCCGCACAAGCAGCCGATCCTGGCGGCGCTGAAGCTCGTCGGCCACCAGCATCGACATGAGGTCGATCGGGGCCATCTTCTCGCTCTGGGCCTGTAGCAGGCGTGTCTCCAGACACTCGGCCATGCCGGAGAGCCTCAGCTGACGCAGGCTGCGGTCGAGCTCGATCATGTTCATGTTGGGTCTTCTCCTGTCGCTCGGTTGATGAGGTCGCGGTAGTCTGTGAGCTCGCGGATGAGCGGATCGACCTGTCGTAGGGTGAGCTGCGACGATGGCCGCCGCTCCAGGTACCGGCGTACGAACCGGTAGTTGGGCACGCCGATCTCCAAGGCGGCGCTGCACGCGTCGTCGACGGCACCGGCCCCGTACTTCTTGGTCAGTGCCAGCACACCCTGGATGCGCCGGATGCCGGGCTGCCGATCTCGGCGGTAGATCTCCTCACACACCGCACCGATGTGCGTGCCAGCGCGTGCCGCGCGAGCCACAAGCTTGCTCGTGGCCAGCGGCCTGCGTGCTGGCTGGTCCTCTTGCTTGATCCGATGATGGCCACGCTGCTGGCGCACGTGCTCGCGCAGCAGCTCACCGGTCTTGCCGTCGAGGATGCGCACGAAGAGCCCGTCCCATTGCACGCCTACGGTGCGCCCGACATAGCCGGGAGGCGCTCCGTAGTAGGCCGCCTCGACCTCGACGCAGCCATCGAGGTGGACCTTGCGGCTTCCGAACTCGTAGTAGCGAAACGGCTCGACGGGCAGCGCGAGCAACGCGGGGCGCTCCTCGGCAAACATCTGTGCGACCTGGCGCTTGGTTGTGCCGTGGATGCGCGTGTCGGCCCAGCGCTCCTCCCAGCGATCCAGATAGGCCTGGGCCTGCTCGAGGCTCTCGAAGCGAAGGCCCTTCAGTGGCGTTCGCTTGGCATGGCCCACACCGGATTCGACCTTGCCCTTTCGATTGGGATGCCGTGGCCGGCACGGTAGTGCGACGGCACCGTAGTGAGCGAGCACGTCGCGGAACAGCGGATTGAGCTCGGGATCGTAGATGTCGGGCGTGAGCACGCCTTCTTTGAGGTTGTCGAGG
>JAQBGU010000128.1:0-49524 GCA_032128375.1 Deltaproteobacteria bacterium
ACTACCAATAGGACTAACAATAGTACTACCAATAGTACTACGGAAGGAGGTAAACCATGGAGTCGCGATCTTTCGCAATCGGAATCGCGGTTGTTGCATTGGCAATCGTCGGGGCAGGCTGCGCCACCGACGGCACGGACAGCAGCTCGAACACAGACGACTCGATGAGCAGAGGAACCGGTACCGATTTCGACGACGGAAGCTCGGGCGCGGGGTCGAGCGTCCCGTCCACGATCGGAGAACTCGAGACTGTCTATTTCGAGTACGACCAGAGCAATATTCGGTCGGATTCGGCTGAAACGCTGCGCGCGAACGCCGCTCTGATCAAAAATAACGATCGCTGGGGCAAGATCGTTGTTCAGGGCAATACGGACGAAAGGGGCAGTGAAGAGTACAACCTCGCGCTCGGCGAGCGCCGCGCGATGGCCGTAATGCGTTACCTCGTGGACCTCGGCGTCCCCTCCGCCCGACTCCGCACAGTGAGCTTCGGTGAGGCGACCCCGGCAGTGCCCGGACACGACGAATCGGCCTATCGCTACAATCGTCGCTCGGACTTCGCTTCGAATTGAGCCGAGCGGGGCGGGTTGGACACTGTTCAATTTGACCGCTCAGCGGGACTGGTGATACCGTCGGGAGTCTCCCAACTGACCGAGGTATCACCATGTCCCCCGTTCATGGCGGCAAGCTCGCTGCCCGTGCCCTCAAAGAAGCCGGCGTCGAGTGCATCTTCACACTTTCCGGCGGCCACATCATGCCGCTCTACGACGGCTGCATCGACGAGGGGATCGACATCATCGATGTACGTCACGAGCAGGCTGCAGTTCACGCAGCCGACTCTTGGGCACGCTGTAACCCCGGCAAGATTGGCGTTGCGGCGATTACCGCCGGTCCCGGTGTCACCGATGGCGTCACCGGCATCGCGAACGCATGGCGCGCGAATTCGCCCATCCTGATCATCGGAGGGCAGGGCCCGTTCGACAACCTGCGGCGGGGCTCTCTGCAGGAGATGGACCACCTCGGTGTCGTCAAGCCGATCACGAAGTTCGCGGACGCCATCTACCAGACACACCGCATTCCGGAATACATCGAACTCGCGATTCGGCACGCGGTCTCAGGTACGCCCGGGCCCGCCTACCTCGAAATTCCGATGGATATTTTCATGGGTAGCGTCGAGGACGATCAGGTCAAAATTCCGAAGATCCGAACACAGCCTCCGCGCTTGTCTCCAGATCGGGTCGAAGTCCGAGCTGCGATCGACATACTTCGAAACTGCTGTAGGCCGATGCTGATGGCTGGTACGAGCGTGAAGTGGTCCCAGGCGACGCTCGAGATGAACCGCTTCATCGCCGATACTCACATCCCTACCTACACCAACGGGATGGGGCGTGGCAGCGTGCCGCCCGATTCTCCTGAGTTCTTGAATCGATCGCGCCGCGAAGCGCTCAAGGGTATCGATTGCATTATCCTGGCGGGCACACTGCTCGATTTTCGGATGCGCTTTGGACAGACGATTCCGGAGTCCGCGAAGATCATCCAGCTCGAGATGGACGCAACGCTGATCGGCCAGAACCGACAGACTGACGTGCCGTTGGTCGGAAACCTCTCGAATTCGTTCGAATTGCTTTCCGAGGAAATCAAGAATCAGGGTGTTTCACTCGATTTCAGCAGCTGGCGCGACGAGCTGCGCGTGATCGAAACGGCGGCCCAAGAAAAGGTGGAAGCCGCGCTGAACAGCGACGAGACACCCATTGATCCGCAGCGGATGTGCCGCGATATTCGCGATTGGCTCGATACGATGGACAGGCCGATCGTGATCGGCGACGGCGGCGACATCGTTGCGACGGCGGCCAAAATCATCCCCGTGAAGGGCGAGGGGCTCTGGATGGATCCGGGTCCGCTCGGCACGTTAGGTGTCGGGATGCCCTTCGCATTGGCGGCCCAGAAGTCTCACCCCAACAAGCGGGTGGTGATCGTGTACGGCGACGGCTCGTTCGGGCTCAATGGCTTCGAGTTCGACACTGCAGTGCGCCACAACCTGCCCATCATCGGTGTGCTCGGCAACGACGCTGCCTGGGGACAGATGATGCGTCCGCAGGGAGCGATCTACGGCTGGGACAGGCTGAAGGGAACGCTGCTGAACTACACCCGCTACGACAAGATCGTCGAGGCAATGGGCGGGCACGGTGAATTCGTCGAGCGCCCCGAAGATCTGCGTCCGGCGCTCGATCGCGCCGCAGCCAGCGGAAAGCCGGCGCTAGTCAACGTGATCATCCGCCAGGATCGCGAGTATGGAGGTGGCATCTACGTCTGATCGCGCATCAGATGTGGCGCCGCCAGCTTGGTCCGGTGTGTTTTGAGTTGGCCCAAGGTCGAGAAGCGTTCGCCCGCCGACCTCGGGATCGACGTGGATGCACTCGCTCGTTTCGTGGATGCGACCGGGGCGCTGGCCATCGTCGACCTCGAGACGACGGGCCTGTCGGACGATCCAGCTGCGGAAATTCTCGAATTCGGCGCGCTGCTCATCGACCCGGGTGTGCGTGCGATCACGACGGTTGAGAGTCTGGTTCGCCCGCGTGGCTCTATCCCGCTGGTGATCCAGCAGCTGACCGGCTTGACGGACGTCGATGTTGTCGGGGTGCCGCGCATCCTCGAACTCGCGCCGGCGATTGCGTCGCTGCTTGTGGGCAGGACTTTGGTTGCGCACAACGCGGATTTCGAGCGCTCATTTCTCAGCCGTTTCGTAGCGAGTGCGTTGGCCGAGAACGACTACTTGGACACGCAAGACCTGTTGTCGATCACCCATCCCGACTCGGCCGATCTGCGCCTCGCGACTTTCAGCCGCGAGCTGCTCTCGCGGGAAGAACGGCATCGCGCTCTATCCGACGCCCTCGACGTGCTCGGGGTGATGTCCGCCGTTGGCGTCGGTGTTCGATCCGGCGAACGCCGCTACACGATTGCGCGCTTGGCGCTGGAAAACTACGCGCCAGAGTCCGCGTGGCTCCCGCTGCTGGTTGGCGAAACGCTGGCCGCCGTGGCTCCGCCGCCCAGCCAGTACGCACAGCTCGATCCGACCAGCGAGTCCCCGGTGCCATTCGATGAGGATCGCATCGCGGAGGTCTTGGCCGACGCCGAGCGCGGACGCCGCTATTTTCCGAACTATCGGGTGCGCAGTCAGCAGATCGAATTGGCGCGACACTTTGTTCGCATCATGAAGGTCGGCGGTCGCTTGTTGCTCGAAGGCGGCACCGGAGTCGGGAAGTCGCTCGCCTATCTTGCCGCGGCGATTCCGTACGCGATGCAGCGGGCCGCCAGCGGCGAACGTGAACCGATCGTAATTTCGACGCGCACGAAATTGCTGCAGGACCAACTGCTGAACAAGGATATTCCCGCCGCCGCGGCAATGCTGGGCTATCCAGAATTGAAGGCAATGTCTATCAAGGGCAGAGCCAACTATGTCTGCTCGCGGCGCCTGGCTGTTGTGCTGAGCGAAGGCCGCGAGCCCCGGATCTTCCCTGAAGACCGACTCGCCTATGCGGCGCTCGCCGCATCTGCGGGAATTCGCCGCCACGGCGAGGTCGGCAAGCTGCCCGGTGGCCTGTTGTACCGCTATCCACCGCTGCGGCAGCTGGTGCGGCAATCGGTCGCCACGCGTGCGGAACAGTGTACCCGTGAGCAGTGCGCGATGGAACGAGATTGTCCATTCGGCCAGCGCAGGGCTGCGCTAGCCGGCGCCAACCTGGTCGTCGCCAACCACGACCTGCTGCTGCTATGGCCCCCCGACTATCCGAACTTCTTCGACGTGATCATCGATGAAGCCCACGAACTGGCGGGGGTGGTCGACGAGGCATTCGCGATCGTAGTTCGGCCGCCCGATGTGCTCGAGCGCATCGACGAATTGTTCGGCCGGGCAGCAGATGGACGGCGTGGCGGGGGCTTGTTGGGTCGAGGCAGCTTCCTCGAAGACAGTCCGAGCGGAGGCATCGGTAGTGAGTCGGCAGACGTTCGCAGCTGGCGTCGCGGCCTCGAGCAGGATTTCGCGGCGCTGGGCCGGAATCTCGCCAAAGGCGCCAGCGAGTTCGGCGAGATTCAACTCCCCGCCTACGCGGACCGGATCTTCCCCGAAGCCGCGGACCTGGCACTGATGGCGGCCGAGCGCGTGACGGCGGCAGCCGATACCGCGGACCGCATTGCAGCGGCGCGGGGCAAAGACGAAGATGAGATGTTGGCGATCTCGCGTGTGGTCAGCGAGCTGCGCGACGCGGCCGATGCACTTCGCGGGGCTTTCGCGGATGGAGACCTCGACGCGGTCGCGGCGTTCGAGGATCTCGCCCCGCCATTCGATCGCTGGCAGTTGGTGGTGCGGGCTGTTGCCCCAGCAGATGCGTTTCACGAGCGCTTTGCGCAAAAACTTCAAACGCTCAGTTGCGTTTCCGCGAGCCTGTTCATCGAAAACGACCCCTTCGCAGCGGTGGGTGAACTCGAACTGGAGCGTCACGGCGAACCTCGCGTCGAGCACGTGACCGTCGAGAGTCCGTTTCCGTACGACCGACATATGCGCGTGGTAGCGATGAATGGCACAGGGGACCTGGTCGTGCAGACAGCCGAGGTGCTCGCCGAACTGGCGCGGTTGCTTTCCGGTCGGACACTCGGCCTGTTTACGAGCCTGCGTCGGATGCGTGATGTCCGCGACCTCTTGTCGGATATTCTGCAAGGCGAGGGGTACGAAATTTTGATGCCACAGCGGGCAACCGACGACCCGGCCGCGTTGGTCGAGCGATTTGCTCGGTCGGGGGGACGCAGCGTGCTGCTCGGCGCACGGACCTTTTGGCAGGGACTCGATATCCCCGGGTCTGCGCTGCAGGCGGTGGTGATCGAGAAGCTTCCGTTCGAAGTTCCAACGGAATTGCGTCGTCGTCGGGAGGCGCGCATCAAGGCAGCCGGAGAGGACAGCTTCGATCGTTACACGATGGGCAAGATGCTTTTGAATCTCAAGCAGATGTCAGGTCGGCTGATTCGTACCGAGGACGATCGGGGTCTTGTGGTGATCGTCGAAGGCCGCACGGATCGTCGCTACTTCGCCCGGCTTCGCGAAGCCTTCCCATCTGCTACTGAAATCGAAGTCGGCCGGCGCAGTGATCTGACCGAGCTGCTCAGGCAGGTTGGGATACCACCGATTGAATCACCCGCAGCCGGGATCAAAGTTCTGACGGCACCAGAGTGACGCTCGCAACCCGGTGGCGCTCGGGACCTGTTATCCGCGGCGTCGAGCCGGTAGGGTCTGTCCCGGGAGCGATCGAGTGACGGGATCGATTGCAGAATCGGGAGAAGAGGGTCTGGACGACGTTCGAGTCGCGCTCGTAACAGGTGGCGGCACTGGGATCGGTGCTGCCTGCTGCCGCGCTCTGGCAGCCGAAGGTCACCGTGTGGTGGTTCACTATCGTTCCAGCGAGGAAAGCGCCCTGAAACTGGTTGCCGAACTTCCGGATGCGCTCGCGGTTCGGGCCGATCTGGCCACCGAGGCGGGTGTCGATGAGTTGATCGCCGACCTCAAGCAAAAGACCAGGCGGGTCGACGTGCTGGTGAATAACGCTGGGTTCAACGTCAACGCACCGATGCTCGCGATGAAGCTCGAAGATTACGATCGGGTGGCAGCTGTGGCGCGAGGCACCTGGTATCTGACGAAGTTGGTGTTGCGTCGATTCATGCTGAAAAAAGGCTGGGGCCGCATCATCAACATGACGAGCGTCGTCGGACATACCGGCAACCCCGGGCAGATTCCGTACACCATGGTCAAGGCCGGTCTCGACGCGTTCACGAAATCGCTCGCACAAGAACTGAGCGGCCGGGACATCCTGGTCAATGCGGTGGCTCCGGGCTTCATCGACACGGACATGACTGGCGATCTCCCCGATGAGGTTCGGGATTCGATTCTGGCTCGGATCCCACAGGGCCGCATGGGGAGGCCGGAAGAGATCGCCGACGTCGTTGCGTACCTTGCGACCCGCGCAAGCTACATCAACGGGACGGTGCTCCACGTCAATGGCGGAATGTTCGGCGGGTAGCCCGCGCGTTCGAACCGACATGCCCCTTGTCGCGCTTCTCATGCTGTTCTTTTGCTCCGGTGTCGCCGCGCTTTGTTACGAAGTCGTCTGGATCCGCCTGCTGTCGCTGACGCTATCGATCACCGTCTATGCACTGACGACCGTGCTGTGCGCCTTCATGGGCGGAATGGGCCTCGGAGCTGCGTTGGCAGCGCGACTGGCAGATCGGTTGCGTCGACCGTTACTGGTGTTCGGGTTGGCCGAACTCGGGATCGCGGTCGCTGGCCTGACGGTTCCTTCGGTGTTATTCGGGTTGGGGCCCGCGTATATCTGGTTGCAGGATACGTTTGGCACCCAAGGCGTGGCATTCGTGGTCGGTCGATTTGCGCTCGCATTCTCGGTGCTGATGGTTCCGGCGACACTGATGGGTACCACGCTGCCATTTCTGAGCCGAATCGCGATCGGCGATGAGCGAGAGGCGGGGCGCGGCGCGGGAGCACTCTATGCGGCCAATACGCTCGGTGCTGTGGGTGGTGCGGTTTTGGCTGGCTTCGTGTTGATTCCGACGCTGGGTCTGACAGCGACCAGTTGGACGGCCGCGGCGCTCAACATCGTAATCGGCAGCCTGGCGATCGTCGTCGGCTGGAACAAGACGGTGGAACCGGCTGTTTCGACCGACGCTTCCGGCCCGGTCGAACACCAGGCGATGTCACGAGCCGCGCGACTCGCGGTGCTCGCATTTGGTGTTTCGGGCTTCACCGCGATGGGCTACGAGCTGTTGTGGACGCGATCCCTCGAGCACTTCACTCACAACTCGACTTACGCCTACAGCGCGATGCTCGCGACGTTTCTGGCGGGCATTGGATTGGGCAGCGCTTTGATGGCTCGGGCTGCCGATCGGATGCGGCGTCCGCTGCTGGGGTTGGCGGTCGTGCAGCTCGCGATCGGCATCACGGTCGTGGTAGCGCTGCAGATCTTCATGACCTTCGAAACGCTGGTGCCAGAGATGGCGCGTGCGCTCGGTGGGATCGACTCCTGGGGGAAGGTCGTCGCCTTGATCTTCAGCGAGGCCGGCCTCACGATGTTCGCTACGACGCTGTGTTTCGGTGCGACCTTTCCGCTGGTGGCACGCATCGTAGTGGACTCGATCGCGTCGCTGGGCAACCGGATTGGTTTGGCTTACGTAGCCAATACGCTGGGGTCGATCCTGGGGTCGTTCGGAATTGGCTTCCTGGTGCTTCCGTGGTTGGGAATGCGCGGAACCTTCGTCGCATTGATCGTGATGAACCTGTCGCTCGCGGCTCTGCTCGGATTGAGTTCGGGGGGTCGCGTAGGTGGGCGGCTGGTTGCGGCACTGGGTGCCGTTGCGATCGCAGCGACGTTCCTGCTGATCCCGCCGAATTTTGTCGAGGCGCAGTTTCAGTCGCGCTTCGGGGAACTGCTTTTCTATCGAGAGGAAATCACCGACACCATCATGGTGACCGAATCGGCCGATGGGGAGCGCATGATTCGCTACGCAGATGGCCGCGGTACGGCGGGCACCTGGACCGCGTTCGAAGATCGGATGTACGCCCACATCCCGATGATGCTGCACGCGAATCCGAAGTGGATCCTGCAGATCGGCTTCGGTGTTGGCAACACCCTCGCCTCGGTCGCGAAGTACCCGATCGAGAAGGCGACGTGTATCGAACTGAGCCCGGGTGTCGCAGACGCAGCGCCGTTTTTCCGAAAGACCAACCACGATGTTTTGGAAGATCCCCGGGTCGAGCTGGTCACCAATGATGGTCGCAACTTCCTGATGGCTACCCATGAGCGCTTCGATGTGATCCGATCGGATCCGCCCGAGCTGCACACAGCGGGTGTCGTGAATCTGTATACCAGGGAGTTCTACGAAATGGCTCGCGCTCATCTGAGGCCGGGCGGGATCTTCAGCATCTGGGTGAATACCGTGTTTACGCCCGAGGAAGATTTGGCGAAGCTCGCCAATACCTTTGCTGAGGTATTCCCACACGTGTCGGTCTGGACCGGGCCGGCCGCATACTCCTGGGTGTTCAACGGCAGCATGGAACCCCACGATCCGGATCTAGAGCGCTTGATCGAACGCTTCGAAATGGATGCGGTTCGCGAGGACCTGGTCACGGTCGGAATCGCCAACCCCTTCTATTTCACCGCCCACTTCGTGTTCGGACGCGAGGGGCTGGCGGCGTTCGCCGGCGACGCACCGCTTGTCACCGATGACCACACCCAGTTGGATTTCTCTACGCCGAAGTCGGCGGATTCGTTCTTTGGAATTGCGAACGTGAACACCGATCACTGGCTCGTCCAGCTGATCGCGCCCGGAGCGGAATACAACGTCGCTGACGCAACGTTCATGAGGAAGATTCGGCAGCTCGCGAAGTACAAGCGTCCAGTCTTTCCATTCATTCGCAACATCGAGGCCGCCGGCTTCGATCCCGCCGAAGTCGAGGCGTACCTCGAGGCGCCCCAGAAGACCCCGGTGCCAACACCTGCGGGGTAATGGCCCCGACCCAAGAGCAAATGGCGGCCGCCTGCTAATCGCCACCGTAGAGAATCGCGTGTACGGCGCGAATGCGCTGGTACAGGTCGAGTCCCGGTATCGACGCGAGCGCGGCTGGGGTTGGCACGATACGCGGCGCGCGCGGCGTGAAATCGAAACAGCGTCGTGAGCTGTCACTGGCGGTCGAGTCGAGCACGACCTCGGTAGCCTGGGCGGCCAGCTGCTCCTGGGTAATTTCCATTCGCGCGACCCCGAGCTGGTGGAAACTGTTCTCGGCACCCGCGAGTTCGAGGATTTCGTGGGCCATCCCCGAGCCCCCGATGACGGCCAGCGGATCACACCCGACCAGCCAAACGACAGTCAGCCTCGAGTTTCCATCTCGCCGGCCCGCTAGTTCGGAGATCGCCCTGGTTTGCGCGGCGGCGACAGATATCGCCCGCGTCGGTCGCTCGAGCAGGTCCCCGAGCCGATGGGTCACGGAGATGACGGCGTCCGCGTCCCTCGGATCAAACAGGTGGACGACGACTCCGCGCTCCTCGAGTGCTGCTGCGAAGTCTCGGGCGCGCGGTGTGGCCAACCCGACCACGAGGTCGGGTCTCGATGCCAACGCATCGCCGACGGCAGCTGATTCCAGCGCTCCGAGGCTCACGACGGTGCCCAGGCCGGGCAGCGCGCGCGACGCCGAGTCGGCTGCGACGATCTCGAAGCCTGCACCCAGCTCCACTAGCAGCTGGCTGACCGAGGCTGACAGCGACACGATCCGCCTGCGTGCCGGCGAGACTTCGGACCCTGTCTCCGTGGGGTCACTCTTCGTCGGGCTGCAACCAAGCGCAACGAATACGACGAGCCCCACACACAGGATGCGCCAGCGGAGAGGACGGTTCGCCGCGACTCGGGCCGCACGACGGGTGGGACACAAGGACCGCCCGAGCAGCTTGCGGCGACAACCGAATCGAATGTGCACATCGCAAGAGTGGTACAATGGCCCGAATTCCTCAAACGGTGACCGCCGACTCCGAAGACACCGCGTTTCGAACAAATGAACAAATGAACAAATGAACAAGGTAATTGGTGATTGCGGGGTCCCGGTTTGCGAGGTGCGATGATGTCGACAACAGGGAAATTCTTGAAGCATACGAATTGGGGCGCGGGGATCGCTCTGGTGGTGGCGTGCTTCGCCGTTGCCGGAAGCGCTGCGGCGGGCTCGCATAGCTGGCGCTTCAGCGAGTTCTACAGCTCGCCCGATAAAACGATCCAGTTCATCGAGATGCAGGAGATCAACGGCTTCGATTTCGAAATCTTGATCAAAGACCACTGGTACGCGACCGATTCGTACAATCAGACGCACGCATTGCATCTGGGCAGCCCTCTGGCACCCGGCACCGCGAATAAGAAGTTTCTGGTCGGCAGCGCAAGCTATGCGTTGCTGCCGGGCGTCCCGGCGCCCGACTACGTGCTTCCAGATGGGGTCATCGAGCCGAGCGGTGACACAGTGGTGTGGTGGTTCTATCAGACGTTGACCATCCCGCCCGACACCATGCCCACCGATGGTGTAAAATCGCTGAGCGTTATCAATCCCGCGACACCGGAGAACGGTTTTAGCGTGGGAGTGAATTCGCCGACGAACCTCGCTGGAGAAACAGGGTCGGTCGTTCTGCCCTCCGCACTGCCCTCACCGGGTTCGCTTGAATGGGTCTATCTGTTGATTTTGGGCCTGTCGGCCTTTGGTGTAGCGGCCCTGTATCGGCGCGCAGAGTCGCACGCGCGCTGACACCGCAGCGGCGAACTGAAGAAGGTACGGCTCGACCCCGCAGCCGCACTGCTTGTCACACTCCTACACTAGAGCTCCGACAGCAAGAACTCGCGAGTCCGTGCGATCGCGCCCTTGTCAGCGGGATACGGCGCAGCAGCGAAGTCGGTGACTCCCGCCTCCCGAAGCTCTGCGAAGCTGGCGCGGACCGCGGCTTCGTCCCCCACGATCGCGACGTCACCCGGACCGGCAGCACCTTCGCGATCGAGCATCGCACGGTACGAGGGCAGCGCTCCGTACATCTGAAACGCCTCGTTCGCGACCTTTCGTGCCGCGGCGGCATCATTTGTAATCGCGACCGGTAACGCGGCCACGATGCGAGGCAGCGGCCTTCCCGCGGCCGCTGCCGCCCGGGTGATGTTCGGCACGATGTGGTCTGCGAGCGTCCTTCGGCCGGTCATCCAGGTGGCGGTACCATCGGCGAGCCGCCCCGCAACCTCGAGCATGCGCGGCCCGAGCGCAGCGACCAAGGTCGGCACCGGCGCGGCGTCGGGAACCTGCAGGCCCGCGTTGACCCGGTAGACGTCACCCTGGTGTGAGGCGGGTTTGCCCTGGAGTAACGGTACGAGCACTTGTAGATACTCCTCCATCTGCTTTGCGGGCGCAGCGTACGAGAGCCCGAACATCGTCTCGATCACGATCTGGTGCGATAGGCCGATGCCGAGCGTAAAGCGACCGCGGCAAGCCGCCTGCGCGGTCAGCGCTTGTTGTGCCAACGCCGTAGGATGCCGGGGTGGGGTCGGGACGACTCCGGTTGCCAGCTCGATGCGATCGGTTTCGCGACCCGCGACCGTGAGGGCGCTGACTGCGTCGTGACCGAAAATATTCGCGGCCGACACGAACGCGAACCCGTCTGCTTCCGCCTGCTTGACGTGATCGACGAACTCATCGAGCGTTTCGCCGCCGACTGTGATTCCGAGTCGCATGAGAGTCTCCTGTTTCGAATCAAAAATCTTGGAATGGATGAAACTTGGAATGAAGCATCCGGGAGTACGAGAACCGGCCGAAGGGTAGGGCAGCCCCATTCAATTGTCCGCCAGCGCTGAGCCACCGCACTGCTGCGCTTTCTGACGGCGTTCGAGGGATCTTCTCGAAGGTCATCTATGTTTTGCATATCTATCGTCGCCACGAACGCCGACCAGCATGGCCGGCCAGCGCCGCCAAGGAGCATCCATGACCCAGTCCCCGACCATCATCTACACCTGGACCGACGAGGCTCCGGCCCTGGCAACCCGATCTCTTCTCCCGATCGTCCGGGCGTTTGCGGCGGCGGGGGGAGTGCATGTCGAGACCTGTGACATTTCGCTCGCGTGTCGGATTCTTTCCGCGTTTCCCGAGAGGCTCACGCCGGACCAGCAGCCAATCGACGGTCTGAAGGAGCTGGGGCGCGTTGTGAAGACCCCGGAGGCAAACGTGATCAAGCTCCCCAACGTCAGTGCTTCGATCCCGCAGATGAAGGCCGCCATCGCGGAACTGCAGGCGAAGGGCTATGCGCTTCCGGATTACCCGGAGGAGCCGGAGGGGGATGAGGAGCGCGAGGCAAAGGCGCGTTATGACAAGCTGAAGGGAAGCGCCGTCAACCCGGTGCTGCGAGAGGGGAATTCGGACCGGCGCGCCCCGAAGGCGGTCAAGGACTACGCGCGCCAGAATCCACACCGGATGGGCGCCTGGGAGAAAACTTCCAGGACCCACGTCTCGACGATGAGTAGCGGTGATTTCCGACACAACGAGAAGTCCGTCACTGTCTCGCGACCCACGACGGTTTGTATCGAGCATGTCGCGCCCGACGGTACCACTCGCGTTCTCAAGGACGGCATCGAGTTACTGGCAGGTGAGGTGATCGACGGCACGTTGATGAGCAAGAACGCGTTGGTCGACTTTCTGCGCGCGCAGATCGCGGACGCGGCCGACAAGCGGGTCCTGTTCTCGCTGCATATGAAGGCCACCATGATGAAGGTCTCTGACCCGATCATCTTCGGCCACGCCGTTCGTGTCTTCTTCGGCGTAGTTTTTGAGAAGCATGCCGAGATATTCGACGAGCTGGGCGTCGACGTGAACAACGGCTTCGGCGATCTACTGGAGAAAATTTCCGAGCTGCCGGCTGACCAGCGCGCCCCGATCGAAGCCGACATTGCGGCCGCCTACGCGTCCGGCCCCGAAATCGCAATGGTGAACTCCGAACGGGGCATCACGAATCTTCACGTTCCGAGCGACATCATCATCGATGCGTCGATGCCGCCGATGATTCGTGACTCTGGCAGAATGTGGAATCGCAACGGAGAGCTTCAGGATTGCAAGGCGGTGATTCCCGACAGCAGCTATGCGGGGGTCTACCAGGCGGTGATCGAAGACTGCAAGGAGCACGGAGCGCTCGATCCCGCCACGATGGGGAGCGTCCCCAATGTGGGGCTGATGGCGCAGAAGGCCGAAGAGTACGGATCACACGACAAGACGTTCGAGATTTCGACGGCAGGTAGTGTGCGGGTCGTCGACGCCGCCGGCGGTGTCTTGCTCGAACACGCGGTCGAGGCGGGGGACATCTGGCGGGGCTGCCAAGTCAAGGACGCCGCCGTGCGCGATTGGGTCAAGCTGGCCGTCACGCGCGCGCGCGCCACCGGTGTGCCGGCCGTCTTCTGGCTGGACGCCGATCGCGCACACGACGCGCAGATCATCCAGAAGGTCGAGACCTATCTGGCCGACCACGACACGGACGGCCTCGAGATCGAGATCCTGTCTCCCGTCGAGGCGACCCGCTACTCGCTGGAGCGGATCCGCAGAGGTGAGGACACGATCTCGGTCACGGGCAACGTACTGCGCGACTTCCTGACTGACCTTTTCCCCATCCTCGAGATCGGCACGAGTGCGAAGATGCTCTCCATCGTGCCGCTGATGAACGGAGGCGGGCTGTTCGAGACCGGCGCGGGCGGATCCGCACCCAAGCACGTCCAGCAGTTCGAGGCCGAGGGTCACCTTCGTTGGGACTCACTCGGCGAATTTCTCGCGCTCGCAGCTTCGCTGGATCACCTGGGAGAGCGCTACGACAACGCCTGCGCGCGCCTGCTGGGCGAGACGCTCGACGCGGGAACCGCGCAGTTGCTGAAAAATCACAGAGTCCCTTCCCGCTTGGTGAACGAAATCGACAACCGCGGGACTCACTACTACCTCGCGCTGTACTGGGCACAGGCGCTCGCCGACCAGCAGGTCAATAACGAGCTGGCCGTGCGCTTTGCTCCAGTCGCAAAGGCTCTGGCGGATGCCGAGTCGAAAATTGTCAGGGAGTTGAATGCGGCCCAAGGCGCGCCGCAGAATATCGGTGGTTATTACAAACCCGACGAGGAGCTTGCGGTCGCCGCCATGCGACCCAGCGCGACACTGAACCAGATTATCGCTGACATCTGACGGCCGCTGTGTCAGCGCTCGGGGCAGGTCACCGCTCGGCGCATGCCAGCGCGGCGGGGAGCAGTCCGCTGCACGCGAGTGTGTCGAGGATGTGTTGAGCGGCGAGCTGGTGGCCCAGCTTGCTGGGGTGCCAAAGATCCAGAAACAACTCCGCGTCATCCGCGGTGCGGAATGCTGGGAGCAGGTCGATCGTCTGCCAGCCTCCGGAGCGGCCGATAGCGGCGAGGCGGCGCTGGAGATTCGCGTCGGCTTGATCGTCGAGTTGCGCGGGGTAGGGGAACGCTACGACGGCCACGCGCGCGCCGATTCGCGCCGCTTGCTCGGCGATTTCGCCATAGCGGGCAGCAAGCCAGCGCCACTCGACATCGTTCGTATCGCGATCGCGCGGAGCGAATGCCTCGAGCCAGACCTCGCGGTCGAACTCGGATTCAGTTCGCGACGTGACCCAATCGCACAACCTCGACTTCGAACACCAGGAGTCAGCCACTTCGACCTCGCTGCGAGTTGCCGGATTCGGGAATGCAAGATCGGGCAGCGCCGGGAGTGCGAGTTGGGTCGACGCGTCGAAGTGGAGTGTCGGATCATTGAGATCGTTGATGCAAAATTGAATCAGCACCAGGTCCGGTTGGAAGGCGACGCCGGCGTCGGCGAACAGTGCGGCTTCGTTGTACGGGTTGTACCCGCCGACTCCCAAATTCAGCACTTCGATTTGCGCTTCCGGAGCGCGTCGTGTTGCCAGCCACTCGAGCTGTGCCGGAAACGCCGATTCAGCCGCGACCCCATAGCCGAATGCGACTGAATCGCCCAGTACCACGATCCGAAACGCACCCGGCGGCTTCGTGCGGGGGTAGCGACGGCCTCGCCAGCCATCGGCGTTGATCTCGTAATCGACCGGCGCCGGCTCCTCCAGGCGCACATGCGCTCCCGGCCGCAGGCCGTAGAGCCAGTCGGTGTCCGGGCGTGCCTGGTGGAGACCGCGCAATCCTCCGGAAGCAGATCCGTCGCCAACGACTCGCAACCCGATTTCGAACGCGACGAGGCTTGCCAACGTCGCGACCACGACCAGCGCGGCGCGACCGCGGTTTTCCTTTGTCACGAAGCGAACCAACAAGGGGTCCACAGCAAGGGCAGGGCCAAGGTCACAACCAGGGGCCGATCTGTCGGTCGAAAGCTTCCTCTGTCGATTCATCTCCGATGGCTGAAATCCCCCGGTCGGAAAACGGACCCGCATCACGTGGTGTCGCCAGGCCCGCCAGCAGCAGCGGAATTGTCGCGAGTAACAGCGAGCCAACGATCAGGACCAAACAGAAGTGTGCAAACAACGGCCGATCGAACTCGCAGAGCAACAGATACGCGGCGAGAGAAACCACGCAGACAGCGGTCAGGCTGAACAGGTCCCAGTCGTACGGCCCCCAAATCGGTCGCAACACAACGCTGTAGATGAGTGTCGAAAGCGCAGCAACAGACAGAAAAGCTGCCTGCGGAGTTGCGCTGAATCGCTTCG
Organism: Deltaproteobacteria bacterium; assembly: GCA_032128375.1. Taxonomy (GTDB): domain Bacteria; phylum Myxococcota_A; class UBA9160; order UBA9160; family SMWR01; genus JAJDAM01. Next base: position 15,273 of record JAQBGU010000128.1, read on the forward strand.
GTGACCGCGCCAAGAAAAGCAGCAGAGGAATCGCCGCAGGCGCGAGTAGGAAAAACGCATTCGCGAGGTACTTGAGGTGCGGCCCACTGAGCATCGTGTAGCGGGTGCCAAATCCCGGCGTCTGACTCCAGCCACGCAGCCACAACTCGCGCCCCGCATCTTCGCCACCGCCTTGTTCAGCGAAGCCAGCTGCTGACACGGCCGACGACCACGCGGCGTCGAGATCGGCCGAGTCCCCGGCCGCGAGTATGACGATGATGAACAGTGCCATCGGCCCGATGCCGGCCGCGAACGCGATCGTGAGAAGCTTCGAATACTGCACGACACCGCGGGTCGCAACGAGAAAGGGCAACAGCACCAGGCTCGGCGCGAGAAACGCGAACGACAGGTGAATCCACAGACCGACGCCGAATGTGAGTGCGGGTAGTGCGTACCCACAGCGTCCGCGCAAGAACGCCGCGGCCGCCCACAAGTAGGCTGCCGCCGCAGCGACCACGAAGCCATAAACCTCCACGTGGCCCGCAAAGACACGTAACACGCCGCCGCACAACACGAGCGCTGCAAACACTGAACCGCGCGCACCTTCTGGGGCGAGCGATCGGCCCAGTCCAACAAGACAGCCGAGCGCGACCGCGCCACTGCCGCAGATCAGAATCTGGTACACGCTCAGGCTCGGTACGCCTAACATCTGGGCGACATGCATCGACCACCCCAGCAAGAAGCTGGCGCCGATCTCCGGAAACACAAACCCGGAGCCAGAGAGAGAGGAATAAATCAAGATGGTCGAGTCTCCGTAGAAACGCCGCTCGCGCAACAACCACAACGCGACCAGCACCGCGACCAACAACAGCCAGAGCGCTTGTCGGCGACCGATCATGTCGACGACGATCTGCTCGAGGCGCTCGATCCCACCGAGCCATTGGCTGCGAACGCGCCTGAACGCCAACGAAACCAATGCCACACCGAACATCGCCGCCACCGTCGGCGTCTGGTACTGCCACAGGTTGAATCCCCAGGCATGCGAGAAAGCAGCGACCCAGCCCAGCTGCACGGGAACGAGCAGCAAACATCCCGCAATTGCCCGCGCAACCGGAAGGTCAGCGAGGGGCCTCAGCGCAGGCTCTCCATCAATCGTCCGCCCCCGATCGTGCAGCCTCAACCATCAGCAATGAGCGCCAAGACGGCATCGACCGCCGGCCAAAGGTCCTGCTCTGGAATATTCAGCGCGGGGAAAAATCGCACCACCGTGCCCGCCGTCACGTTGATCAATACCCCGGCGTCGAGCGCGCGGGCCGGAATGGAGGCGGCTCGCTGTGCATCGCCGAGTACGAGCCCGCACAGCAGGCCGCGTCCGCGAACCGTGTCGACCCGGTCGGGATGTTGCAGCGCGAAGTCGCGCAAGCGCTCGATCAACCTGGTGCCGAGCGCGGCCGATCGTTCAACGAGCTTCTCCTTGATGACCACGCCGAGAACCGCGTTGGCCGCCGCGCACGCCAGCGGGTTTCCGCCGAATGTCGTCCCGTGATCGCCCAGCCCAACGGTCTTTGCGACTGCCTCTGTCGTCATGAAGGCCGCGACTGGGAATCCGCCACCGAGCCCCTTGCCGAGTGTGACGATGTCGGCCTTTACGCCGTCGTGCTCGAGCGCCAGCATCCGACCGGTGCGACCGATCCCGGTCTGGACTTCATCGAGGATCAACAGCGCGTCATTGGCATCACAGATCTCGCGCAAACCACGCAGGTATCCGTCGGCGGGAACGACGACGCCGCCTTCGCCCTGGATCGGTTCGACGATGAAGCCGGCGCAATCGCTACCCATGGCTGCCCGCGCAGCATCGAGATCGTCGAATGGAACGAAGCGGCCTTCTGGAAGCAAGCCCTGATAGGGTTTGCGGTGCTTGTCCTGCCCGATCACGCGCAGCGCTCCAATGGAGCGACCGTGGAAGGAGTTGTGCGTCGATACGAACATCGAGCGCCCGGTGGCACGGTGGGCGAGCTTGAGCGCGCCGTCGACTGCTTCGGTGCCCGAGTTGACCAGAAACGAGCGCGTAATCTCGGCGGGTGTGATCTCGGCGAGCTGCTCGATCAGTTCGAGTTGAGGCAGCGTGTAGAAGATGTTCGTGGTCTGTATCAGGCGTCCAGCCTGTTCCGAAATGGCCTCGCTCAGCACCGGGTGGCAATGTCCGATGCATGTCACGCCCCAGCCGGCCATCAGATCGACGAACTCGCGCCCGTCGATATCCCGAACGCGCGAGCCTTCTCCGGAAACCAGCGCTACCGGATGCCGTTTTACGACCGGCAGGAAATGTGCGGATTCTCGCTCTCGCGCGGCTTCTATCTTCATGGATCTTCCTCGTCGTAGTTTCGCTTCGTTTTGGATACCCTCGATGCATCACCCGAACGCGTCCGTCAAGTCGGCCCACGGAGCGCCGAGAACTCTGATGAGCGATCTAATCCTACTGGAAGGAATCCAGATCCCGCTTCGACTCGGCGTCACTGCAGCCGAGCGGCGGATTCGACGTCCGGTGCGGCTCGATCTGGAGGTCCACCGGGACCTGCGCGCCGCCGGGGCCTCGGATCGAATCGGGCAAACGATCCATTACAAGCAGATCTTCGAAGTGGTCGAGGAGGTTGCGCTCAAGCGCGACCACAAACTCGTCGAGGCGCTCGCGGATCGCATCGCGAAGGCCATCCTCGAAAGGTTCGATGCCGATCAGGTCACAGTAACCGTCCGCAAGCCGACCCCAATCTCGGGCATACTGGAATATTGCGGGGTGCGAATCACCCGAAATCGGGATGATCTCGACGGATCCTCAAGGGATTGACCGCTCGGCCCAGCCCGCCCCTCGATCGATTGGAGACGCCCCAAATGGCTTCGTCGAAGCCCACCATCAACCTCGCAAGCGGCGATTCGGCCGCAATGTCCAACAACGAACGGCTGAAAACCCAGAGTGATGGCCTGTTCTATGTGGCCCCGGCGAAGGGTGAGCCCCACACCTTTATCGATGAAATCGATGCGCTCGACCACGGCGAGAAGGTAACGATCTCTGGCGAAGCCAAAGAAATCTCCAAGTTTTTCGGTATCTATCGCCAGCAGGCTCGCGGGGAGCGCGGCAAGAAACTCGACGACCATTTTTTCATGGTTCGGATCAAGGCGCCCGGTGGCGGCGGGTTCAGCAAGGACCAGTGGGTCGCACTCGACGATGCGGCCGATTTATTCGCAGACGGCACGCTGCGGATTACCTCGCGGCAGGGAATTCAGTATCACCGTGTATACGGCCCCAAACTCGCCCCGCTGATCCGTCATCTGAACCGTGGCTACCGCGCAGGTGCCACGCTGGGTGCTTGCGGCGACGTCAATCGAAACGTAGTGGCCTCGCCGATCGAAGGCATCGACCCAGAGTTCCAGACCGGCGGGTTCGCGCTGGCCCAGGAGCTCGGCGAGCAGCTGGCGCCACAGTCCACCGCGTACTTCCAGATCTTCCAATCAGAGGACGAAGGTCGAAACATCGGGCCGATCAACTCCACTGAGCCGCTGTACGGCAAAAACTACCTGCCACGGAAGTTCAAGATCGGGATCGCCCACCCGGGGGATAATTCCGCCGACGTGCTGACTCAAGATGTCGGGCTGGTGCCCGTCTCGGAAAACGGCGCAGCGCCGGATGGCAGCTTGTGGGATCTGTACAGCGGAGGTGGCCTTGGCCTGACCCACAACATGCCCCAGACCGCAGCACTGATGGGCTTGTACATGGGGCGTATTCGCCGCGAGCAGGTGGTCGATGCGATCAAGGCGATCGTTGCGATCCAGCGCGACAACGGCGAGCGCAAGGATCGCCGGGCTGCGCGCTGGAAGTACACGATCCGCCGCATGGGACTGGATGTGGTCAAGGCCGAACTCGCCAATCGTTTCGGGATCAAACTCGAAGCTGCCCTACCGATGCGGCTACCGGCGATGGCGCTCCACCTGGGATGGCACGAGCAGTTCGGCGGCGGGGGCTACTACGGAATCTCGGTCGAAAACGGCCGAATCAAACCCGCCATGCGCAAAGCGATTCGCCGGGCGGTCGTCGAGTTGAACCTCTCGGTTCGCGCCACCAATCAACAAGATCTGCTGCTTTGCGATGTTCGGGATCGGGACGCGCTCGAAAGAATTCTGGCGGAAGGCGGAGTCGCAACCGCCGACGAGATCTCGCTGGTCCGGCGCAACTCGATGGCGTGCCCGGCGAAGCCCACCTGTGGGCTCGCGATGACCGAAGCCGAGGGGATCTTGCCCTCCTACATGGACGCTTTGGAAAGTGCGGGCCTCGGAGACGTCGACGTCGTGATCCGCATGACCGGATGTCCCAACAACTGCGCTCGTCCGCCCTCCGCCGAAATCGGAATCTACGGTTATGGGAAAAACGACCACGTGATCCTGGTGGGCGGAACCCGCGAAGGATCCCGCCTCGCCCACACCCTGTACGCGCGCTTGCCCGAAGACCAGATGGTCTCGGCGCTGGTTGGTTTATTGACGGCGATTCGCGACCGGGCTGGCAGCTCGCCGGCAGGCGAATTCCTCGCCGCTGCGGACCCAGATCAGCTGCGGGGTTGGGTGGGTATCAACGACGGATCGTGACCAGATCTGCGTGTTGTTCGGCTCCGGTACCACTACCCGAAGCCAGCCCGAAACAAACCGTGGTATGCTTCCGGACGCCTTGGCCGATCGCGCCCCCATGCGCCGAGCGATGAGTGACGAGTTGAGTTCAATCTCCCTTCAGCCTCCCCCCGACCGTCGAACCGCTGAGCGCATTGTCGCTGTCGCGGTCGAATCGGGCCGATTGGATCGGGCGCCGGCCCAGCAGCTCGCCGCAGGTCTTCTGGACCCGCTGGTCCGCGAAGCCGTGTTCGAAGGCGCCGCGGAGAGCAAGCGGCGCGGCAAGGGCGATCTGGTCAGTGTCTCCAAAAACGTGTTCATTCCGTTGACCAACCTATGCCGCGACCGCTGCGCTTACTGCACATTCGCCAAGCAGCCGGATTCGCCAGAGGCGAAGACCTACACGCTGGCAGAGGTCGAACAGGTGGTCCGCGGCGGAGTCGCGACGGGTTGCCGAGAGGCGCTGTTTTGTCTCGGAGACAAGCCAGAAGTCGCCTACCAGTCGTATCGCGACTGGCTCGCGGCCAACGGGTTGCGCAATACCACCGATTACATCTTGCAAGCCTGCCAGATCGGTTTCGAGGGGGGAATTCTCCCGCACACCAACGCTGGCATCCTCAGTATGGAAGAAATGGCCGCGTTGCGGAAGTGGAACGCTTCGATGGGTCTGATGCTCGAATCGACGAGTCCAAGGCTGCGAGAAAAAGGCGGTGCGCACTACTACTGTCCGGACAAGGACCCGGCCGTTCGTTTGAGGATGCACGACGAGGCCGGTCAGTTGCGAATTCCATTCACCAGCGGATTGCTGCTCGGAATCGGTGAAAACACAGAAGAGCGTGTCGACACGCTGTTCGCGATTCGCAAACTCGATGACCGACATGGTCATATTCAGGAAGTCATCGTGCAGCCGTTTCACGCCAAGGATGAGACCCCGATGGCCCACATCCCGTCGCTGTCCGACGAGGAAGTCGCGGCCTGGGTGGCAATGGCTCGGCTGATCATGGGACCCGATATGAACGTACAGGCTCCGCCGAACCTCGCGCCCAGTGTTCTCGAGTTGTTGCTCCGCTGCGGCTTGAACGATTGGGGCGGGGTGTCGCCGGTAACGATCGATTTCATCAACCCTGAAGCGCCGTGGCCAGAACTGGACGAGTTGCGCCGCAGAACCGAGGCGGCCGGCCAGAAATTGGTCGAGAGATTGCCCGTTTATCCCGAGCATTTGCTCGGGCGCCCCGATTTCTTCGATCCGAAGGTTCGCGAGTTTGCGTTGACGCAATCCGATACTTCCGGGTTTGCAAAACCGATCGGTTCCGAAACCGGTGTGGAGGCCGCATAGTGCTCGAACGACTACTCAGCGACGTCAGCAAAGAAGTGGGTCGAATCCTCGACAAGGCGCTCGACAAGCGAGAGCTGACGCCGGCCGAAGCGGTCGACCTGCTGGCTGTCACGGGTTCCGACTTGTTCGCGCTGATTCGCGCCGCAGATCTGGCCCGTATCGAGGACAACGGCGACGACGTGTCTTACGTCGTGACGCGCAACATCAACTTTACCAACGTCTGCTACGTCGGGTGTACGTTCTGCGGCTTCTCGCGTCACAAGGACGAAGCCGATGCCTACGATCACCCAATCGAGATCATGATCGAAAAGGCGCGCGATGGGATTGCCCGCGGGGCGACCGAGGTGTGCATCCAGGGAGGAATCCATCCCAACAAGGATCACCACCACTACCGGGAAATCTTGATCGCGCTCAAGAGCGAATTCCCGAAGCTCCACGTGCACGCCTTTTCGCCCGAAGAAATGGACTTCGGTCACCGCAAGAGTGGTATGAAACTCACCGAATATCTGTTGTGGCTGATGGAAGCTGGGCTCGGAACCATGCCTGGTACCGCGGCAGAAATTCTCGACGACGAAGTGCGAAACATCGTGTCGCCTCGAAAACTCAAGACTGCGCGCTGGGTAGAGATCGTTCGTGCCGCTCACTCGGTCGGGTTGCGCTCGTCATCGACGCTCATGTACGGCCACGTAGAAACCGTCGAGCATGTCGCCAACCATCTCAACCTGTTGCGCGACCTGCAGAAGGAGACAGGTGGCTTCACTGAGTTCGTTCCCCTCGGATTCATCCACGAGAGAAACATCTTGTTCAATCATCTCGAGTCGCGGCCAGGCGCTTCGATGCCCGAAGATCTGCGAATCATCGCAGTCTCCCGGCTGTTCCTGCGCCCGTGGATCACGAACATTCAGATGTCGTGGGTAAAGATGGGGCCGAAGCTCGCACAAATGGCACTGTTGAGTGGAGCCAACGATTTCGGCGGTACGCTGATGGAAGAGTCGATCAGCCGCGAGTCGGGATCGCATTTCGGGGAGAACCTCCCGCAAGAGGAGATCCGACAACTGATTCGCGACCTCGGCCGCACGCCCGTCGAGCGCAGCACGAAGTACGACGTGCTGCGCCGCTTCGACGATCCTGCACAGGATCCGCCGTCGCTCGAGCCGAAGAGCGATCAGCAGCTATCTGGCCCAGCACGCTGGCGAGAACAGGAGCAGCGCGAACAGAAGCAGCGCGATCCCCTGGCCGTGGTGAGCTGAACTCGGCTGGGCGAGCAGTACACTGAGTCTTGTGAACTAAATCACCAGACGCGGGCGGCGACCAGCCAGAAGCTCAGCGCGCTGCGTTTCGCTCCAATTCGTCCAGCCGCGACGAGATCGCTTCCACTTTGTAGCGAAATGGCGCGCTCTCGAGGATTCTCTTCTCGACCACTCTCTCCGCGTTGGCCACCGACGGATGATTGCGTCCGAATGCGCGCGCGATCTGTGAGGCGGGCAGATTGGTATAGCGGCGGCATAGATACATCGCGATCTGTCGCGGCACGACGACGTCTCGCTTCCGCGAGCGCGTCGCGAGCATCGGGACCGAGGTTCGATAGAAGGTCGCGACTGCATCGATGATGAGGTTGATCTCCAGGCGCCGGGGTGGTGCCAGCGTCGACGAGATTTTTTGCAGTGCGTTCTCCGTGAGTTCCAGGTCGATTGGTCGCTTCAACAACGACGAAGTCGTGACGAGTTGTACCAGCGCACCCTCGAGGTCGCGCACGCTGCCTCGGACGACGTCGACCAGAAGATCGAGACAATCCTCGGGCAGACGCACTCCGCCGCCAGCCGCTTTCACGCGCAGGATTTCGCGTCGAACCAGTGCGTCCGGCGGTTCCAATGCGGCGACCAGCCCAGCGGCCATGCGCGAACAGAGACGTTCTTCGAGTGCCTGGATCTCGCGGGGCAGCCGATCGGCAGTGAAAACGACTCGCGCGCCGACATCGATCAGGTGGTTGAGAGTGTGGAACAACTCGAGCTGTGTTCCGACCTTCTTGGAAAGGAACTGAACGTCTTCGATGACCAGCAGGTCGCATCCCTGTCGGTAACGCCGTTTGAACTGATCCATTTCGCGAGATCGAATCGCGCTGGTGAAATGATTGGTAAAGGTCTCGGCCGAATGATAGATCACTCGACCGCCGCGGTTGTTGCGTGCGTCGGCGATCGCGCGCGCCAGATGTGTCTTACCGAGCCCCGGATCCGAGGCGAGGTACAGCGGGTTGACCGGCTGCTGCCTCCCCTCGGCCACGGCAAACGACGCCTCACGTGCGAGTCGATTGCACGCTCCGACCACGAAGTTGTCGAAGGTATGTTGAAGCGCAGTCTGGTGCGGTACGCCGAGTGATTCCGACCGTCGACTTGCACGTCGCGACGCCGACCTGGACGCGGATGGGGGTGCGTCGTCTGTACGACGAGGCGCCTCGCGCGCAGCAGAAGGCGCCGCCACCGCATCGGGCGTTGCGAGCTCGAACTCAATCGCTACCGGGTATCCGGCTTCGATTTCAGCAAATTCATGAATTCGGGATAGAAAACGTTCACTGACCCGTTCGCGGTGGAGGACCGACGGGCACAACAAGCACATTCCTGTACCGCGGGTCTCGGCGATGAGGGGCAGCACCCACGCCTCTAGGACGAAGGAAGGCACCTCATCCCCAAGACGACGTAGTACGCCATCCCAGAACACGGGGGGGGGCATGTTCCTACCGATTTGTTCTCGAATATGTATTGATTACGCCGAAATCCCCAAGATTTTCTGCGGCGTGGGGACGATTAATACTGGTTTTCTGGCGAGCCGCAACGATGTCAAGGATCGATCACAGGTACGACATATACACAGATCCAGTTCGGTTCGAGAGATCCGCCTGCCGTCGGAAAACCGCTGTTTGCAACTGAGATCACGATTCGATTCCGGGCACTTCGCGGCGGCTCCTCACCCGCGTTCACGCGCTGTGGACGTGTGTATTCGGGCGCATGTTGCAAAAGCGGAATCGTCGTTTTTCGAGGTATTCCGGAGAATTTCGTGACCGTTGGCGATTTTTCAGGGACCTGCGCCATTCAGTGCAGCGGACCCGAATTCGGCGTTCTGCCGGCTTGGAGTTCTAGCAATGTGAACGCGAAAAGATCCGAAAGGCGCTCGAGTCGAGTGCGAACACTGTCTGCTTCGAGTAGCCCCTGCTTTTCGCTCGCTGCAAAGTTGTATCCGTTCGCTAGGCAATGAGTGAATGTCTCGTCGTCGAGAGTATCGAAGGCGTCAGGTGGCACGCCCTCGCTCCTACCCATCAGGCGCGCGACCTGGTCAACCTGTTCTGTGACTCGAACGCGCAGCGTGGAGAGGTCTGTCGCTTCCGGTTCATCGATGAGTTCGACAAGGGCGACGCGGTAGAGACGGTCGCTGCTTCGAGGTTGTTCGTCGACGAGGCGAAAGCGGCGGGTGCCTTCGATAACGATGTTGTAGCGCCCGTCCGGAAGCCGTTGCGCATCGCGGATGATTCCAGCGCAGCCGATTGCGTAGACGGCAGGGTCGCCCGCCATCTCTTCGATGCAATCGGGCAACACCGTGACCATGCCGATTTGATTGTCGCTGCGCAGCGCTTGCTCTGCCATTTGTCGGTAGCGCGGTTCGAAGATGTGAAGAGGAACTCGCAGCTTTGGGAACAGCACCACGGTCGGCAGTGGGAAGATGGGTAGGCGCTTCGAATCATCCGTCACGTTCATGACGCTTCGAAACACTCGGTCAACGAGCGACGCGCGAAAAGCATCGCACCGGCGCAGGGAAGAGTCTTGACGGACACGGCGAGCGCGGGAAAGCTTCGAATCAGAAGATGGACCGAGCGACAATCCAGAGTTTGATGGCGCGTCTCAACCGAGACGCGGAACATATCGCTTGGCGCTTCGGACTCGAGTACAAGGCGATCGAGGCTGAGCGCGCGAACGTCAAGAGTCGTTACGGCGTTTGCTACGAAGACGGACTCATCAAGATCCGACTCCGACACGCAGTGACCGGGAAGCCGCTGCGCTACTCGAGTCTGGTCAGCACACTGTGTCACGAACTCGCACACCTGCGTCACTTCAATCACGGCCAGCGCTTTCGCGCGTTCAACCTCGAACTTCTCGAATTCGCGCGTGCCGAAGGCGTGTATCGCCCTCGCAGCGCAAACGCCAAGCCGCCCCGTCGTCGAGCGAACCCCCCGACGGGACCGCTAAACCCCGCGGGACCAGTGCAACTCTCATTGTTCTGATGGCTATCTCGTGGGCAGTTCAGGTTCGGGTAAAGCCGGGCCAGAATTACCGAAGGATCTGAGATTGGTGTCCGAGATCGAGATACGCGGGGGTTGGAGAGCGGGGAAACCTGGTCCTAGGTGCCTAGCTGGTCGAACGCCTCGAGGGTGTTTGGGCCCTCATCCACGCGGACGCTAATGTCGTCGCAGGCGATCGACTTGTCCATGATCTCCTTGAGCAAGCCTTCGACTGTCAGCTCATCGTACTCCGCCAAGGCGTCTTCCAGGCTCGAATCGGACACTCTGAAGTTCATTGTTATCTTGATCTTGACGTCCATCGTCCCCGTGTCCTCTGTGCTCTCCAGCGCTTTTGGAAGGCTTCGATCAGGATTGCCTAGGGCTGCTTCTGATCGGGCGACAGTCCTTGTTTCCTTCATTCTTTCTTTTTTCTTTCAAATCTTTCAAATGCTTCAAATCTTTCTTCCGTTGCCTGTGCGCCTTTGCGCAAGAACCCAATAATCCCCGATCGCGCGTCTGTAGCGGATGCTCCAGACGTCCTCGGATAGTGCTCTAAGTTGCTGAATTTAAAGAAGAATTTAGCAATTTGGCGAGAGGATACAACAGCGCTTTGCAATCGGCTACGAAAACTTGCCACCGCTCGGCATTCAAATCGTCGATTTCCCGATGATCGCGGGGTTTGACCTTAGCGCGAACGAGCGCGCGTCAGCGCGGGCATGGAGTCCGATCAAGCCCGTAACGGAAACGCCCACGGCGATGAAGATCCCCAACGAAACCTTGTGTAAGAACGCGAATCGAGTAGCGATTTCCGTATTGCCCTCGGGGCTGAAAACCAGAAGTCGGATCTCAGCCAACTCGGCCGAGACGCCGAAATGGGAATAGCAGCAGAGCAAACTCAGCAACAGCGGTAAAAGCGCGAGCCAGCGGTGACGACCGAGAAGATGCGAGAGAAGGGCGACGAGAATTCCGGCCGCCGCCCCGAAAAGGTGAAGTTTCGTGAGCACAGGACTGACCAATGTTCCAGCCATCTGCGATGTGGGCAGAACCGAAAAGGCTGTCGGAGCGATAACTGCCCCAAACAAGAAATACGAACCGAACCAACCGCCGAGAAGGAGCCACAGCGCCGTACGAACGATTGGACGCCCGTGATTTTTGCCAGATGCCGCCGGGGACTGAGATTGAGGCATGTACGGAATCTTCCGCGAGCCCCCTTGCTGTGTAAAGGCCACCGAGTCGAGCCGGAATTTGTCGGTCTGAACGACTGGGCATCGAAATGAGCTTACGCGCCCGGCTGACCAAAGCGCTCTCGCGGTATCTGGCGGAACCGCTCTCCTACTACGAGCTGCGCTGCCGTAACGACATCAATTTGTTGAAGGCAGCCGTACGCAAGGGCGATGTACTGCTCGTCGAGGGCGATCAGCGCGTTTCGGCCGTGATCAAGTATCTGACCCAGAGTTCGTGGTCTCACGCCGTGCTCTACATCGGCGACGAGCTGTTGCGCAGAGACGAGGCGACCAGGCGCCGCACCCTCGAGCAGTTTGGCGACCGGGCTGGCCATTTGATCGTAGAAGCGCTCACCGAGGGGGTCGTCGTCTCGCCACTGGCCAAATACATCGATTTCAACATCCGAATCTGCCGACCGCATCGGCTTCGAGGAGAGCACCTGAGGATCATCTTGAGTGATGCGATCGACTCGATCGGACTTCGCTACGACGTGCGAAACATCCTGGATCTCGCCGTGCACCTGATCGTGGTATCAGTCCTGCCCGGACGCCATCGCGAGGAGGTGCTGCGCTTTGGGAGCGGTCGATCCGGCCAGGTGATCTGTACGAGCCTGCTCGGCCGACTGTTTCAACGGGTCGGCTTCCCGGTGCTGCCGTCAGTGACTTATTCCGGGGATGAGTCGCTTGCTGAGCCAGCCGAACGACGCACCCTGTGGTCGCTGATCGCTCGAAAACCCCGGCAGTCCTATACCGGTCTATATCGCCGCCGGCACTCGACCGTCCTGACACCGCGAGATTTCGATCTGTCGCCGTTCTTTCAGGTCGTGAAGTTCAATGTGATGCCGCAGCGCAGCTTCGACTACAGCCGGATCGAGTGGGCCAGCGCTCAAGATCGAGAGGATCTGGATCGCGAACAGCCCAAGGAAGAAACGGCCGACTAGAGGCGGTGCTCAGAAGGCCAAATCGGGGGGCGACTCGATCAGGCGAGTTCCGAACGCAATTACCCGACGCGCGCATTCGTCGCGCTCGGCGCCAAATGCCCGCGCCGCTCCCAGCATCCGACGCAACATTTCGATTCCTGCGTAGCGCGCAACATCGCGAAACAGAGGCGATTTTGTTTTTGTGAACCCGTTCGCATAGGCGTCCCAGACGCACGAAATATCGACGCGCGACTTCCTTGCGATCGATGCCAAGCGCAAGTGTGCGAGCAATATGCCGATGTCGAATGCCGGGTCACCAATGTGCGCGATCTCGGCATCGAGCAACTTGGGCGCGCCAGCTTTGATCAAAATATTGCTGGGTTGAACATCTGCGTGGACCAACGCGCCTCTCGGATCGAGGTAGCGTCGGTAGGCAGCATCGATGATTGAGACCAGGTTCGCATTGTCGCGGATCGACGCGGCGATTTCAGCAATCGCGGGCGACAGTGGGAAGTCGTTGTCTCGGTACGGAAGGAAAAAGATGTGGTCACCGTGAAGTCGCTGCATCGCGTGATTCTGGAACGAACCCGCCAGGTCGCCAGCGGAGGTTCCGTCGTGAACTCGCCCGAGGAACCCAGCGAGCTTGGCGGCTGCCTCAGTGACGTTCCGGTTCAGCCCGAGCAGGTCATCCATTCGATGGCTGTCAGACAGGTCCTCCAGCACCAGCACAGAGTTCTCGACATCGAAGTGCTCGATTCGGGGGCAGATCGGCCCGTCGTCGAAATTCGATACCAGTCCGAAATAGCGTGCTTCGAACTCGATCCGCTCGGTGGGCGCAGTGTACTCGGGAAAAGCTTCGAGAGCCGAGCGGGCCTGCTTCACGATCCAACTGTGGCCGAACTCCAACGCAACCGCTCGCCGCACCCAGTTGATGTTGCCATCGCCCGCCGGCAGTACTTCGACCACGGAGGCGTGGGAAACGAGCCCCAAACTTCTCAAATAATCGGGCAAGTTCCGCTCATCGAGCCGCAACTGGCTCATCAGAAGTGCGCAGCAGGCAGGAAGAAAAGTCTCTCTACCCGGCAATTAGTGCTCAAGAATCCGCACCTCGAGCCGTTACGGGGGGAGTCCCGGTCAAACCAGGGGGGGGTGAGGCTGCGGACTTTGACGCCCCGGAACCGCAAGGTTCCGGGGCGTCTACTTCTTGCATGGCTCACTGGCCGCGGCGGTTGCCCGAACGAGCGGCGACCGCGCCGGCCCCGTCCGCTCATGCAGTCGGTTGAGGCCTGGGGACCGGGTCGCTCACCTCGAGCCTCTCGACCTGCAGCAGGTTGGCCTCATCACTGTTTCTGAGATCGCTGTGACAGGTGGCCTTGTGGCCGCCCGAGCCGCCCATATCCATTCGCGTCTTTTGGGCCAATCGGTGGATTTCGGCTGGATCGAGCACACCGCGCTTTTCGAGAATTTCGCGCTGTTCGACCGTCAGAGCTGCACTCACCCGGGGTGAGTCCCACGCGTAGGCCTCGTCCTTGCCGCTGACGAACTCGACGATCTCACGGCTGATGCGAACCGAGCACCAATCGTGCCCGCACATCGCACAGAAGTCCGTGTCGACGTCGAGATCTTCGTCGTGGTAGGCGCGGGCGGTATCCGGGTCGAAGCTCAGTTCGAAGTGCTTCTCCCAGTTCAACGCAGCGCGCGCCGTGGTCAGCTCGTCGTCGCGGTCGCGCGATCCAGGGATCCCGAGTGCGACGTCAGCCGCGTGGGCGGCAATTCTGTAGGCGACACAACCTTGCTTGACGTCGTCGTGTTTCGGCAGACCGAGATGTTCCTTCGGCGTGACGTAACAGAGCATCGATGCGCCGTGGTAGGCGGCGGCGGTCGCTCCGATGCAGCTCGTGATGTGATCGTAGCCGGGAAATATGTCAGTAACGAGCGGGCCCAGCACATAGAACGGCGCACCGTGGCAGACCTGTCGCTGGAGTTTCATGTTGAATTCGATCTGGTCGAATGGAACGTGTCCAGGTCCTTCGACCATCACCTGACAACCGTTTCGCCAGGCGCGCTCCGTCAATGTCCCGAGAGCTTGCAACTCGGCCAGTTGCGCCTCGTCGGTGGCGTCGGCAAGGCCGCCGGGTCGCAGTCCGTCGCCGATCGAAAACGTTACATCATATCGACGCATCAGCGCGCAGATTTCATCCCACATGTCGTACATCAGGTTCTCGCGGTTGTGGTGAAGCATCCACTTGGCCAGCAGTGCACCACCGCGGCTGACAATGCCGATAACCCGGTCTCGCACCAGCGGAAGGTGTGCGCGCAAGACGCCTGCGTGGATCGTGAAATAGTCGACGCCCTGTTTCGCCTGGTGTTCGAGGGTCTCGAGCACCGATGCCTCATCGAGATCCTCTATCGAACGCCCGATGATCATCGAGTAGATCGGCACGGTCCCGATCGGGACGCTCGAGTTCTGGATGATTGCGTTGCGCGTCGCGTCGAGATCGCCACCGGTCGACAGGTCCATCACGGTGTCGGCCTTCCAACGCAGCGCCCATTCGAGTTTCTCGACTTCCTCGTCAGTGCCGCTACTGACCGGTGACGCTCCCATGTTGGCGTTGACCTTTGTCAAGCTGGCGCGCCCGATTGCCATCGGGTCCAGCCCGCTGCGAAGGTGCTGGGTGTTGGCCGGGATCACCATGCGACCGGCTGCGACTTCGTCTCGCACATTTTCTTCAGTGAGGTGCGGTTCGCGTTCTGCGACACGGCGCATCACGTCGGTCACGATGCCGAGCCGGGCGAACTCGAGCTGCGTGACGGGCTCAAAGCCCTCCGGTGCGACCCACCGGTCTCCGTCCAGCTCCCAATCTGAGGGCATGAAGTCCCACGCGGACTTGTCCGAGGGCCGCGGCATGCCGGGTGTATCCGGCGAGCTGAAAGTCAGCGGACCACCGACGGCGGACGGGTTCGCAAAGCTACCCGGCGTGGTGCCTCGGAGCTGCGAGGAAGGATTGCCGCCCACCGGCGGCAGCTGCGAAGAAAGTTCGGTAACAGAGCGTTTGGTAGAAGAGTTCTCGGTAGCCGAGCTCTTTGAAGAGGTGAAGCTTGAATCGGAGCCCGGACCCGCCATCGAATGACACTCCTCAGTGTCCTCGGGGCAGGCAGACCCAACACGGTCTCGCTCCGGGACGTGCTAAGCCGACGATCGATCGCCGGCACGGTTTGACAACCTTTGCGGGCTGGGAGGCCGATACCGCAAGCCGTTCCCTACGCTCGTACTAACGAGTTCAGGTTCCAAGGGTTCATCTCTCAGGTCCGGCACGTCATACGCGACCGACCACCCCCAGGCTCCACAGGTTTTCCGACTGTACCACCTCGTAGCCGAGGCGACACCCAATCAGCACAATCGGTCGAGTGGCCGGAGGCTGCGAATGCTACGGTGCCCGCGATGAAAACACGGATCGCGCTTGCGCTTCTCGCTCTACTGACGGCTCCGTCCGCTTGCGACCGCAATATCGAGCCGTTCGTGCCCGGTGAGACTCCGACGGCACCCGATCTGTCTGCGATTTTCCCGGCAGGTGCCGAGCGCGCGGCCAAGCCCAATGCCGTGTTGCCGCCGTTGCCGGGCCAGCGAGCCGACGCCCCAGTCGCACAGGTCGCAGAAACGGCTCCGCCGATCCGTGGATCCGTTCAATTGGCTCCCGAGCTGTCGGGGAGCGTGCCCCCGGGAGCTGTGCTGTTTCTGATCGCGCGTGGGCGATCCCCTGGGCCGCCGCTGGCTGTGCAGAAGATCGCCGAGCCGCAATTCCCGCTGGAGTTCGCGATCGGTCCGGAAGACCGGATGATCAGTGAGATGCCGTTTGTCGGCCCCATCACGATCAGCGCTCGAATCGATGCAGATGGAAACGCCACCACTCGGGGTGTTGGCGACTTGCAGGGTGAGTCGCCAGGCAGCCATCAGCCCGGCGCGAATGGCGTCGAAGTGTTGATCGGCGAAGTCTATTCCGCTGCCCCCCCCGGCGCGTCCGTCGCGAGCCGAGCGTCGAATCCGGCCGGTACCAGCCAGCCGATTTCCGGAATCGTCGATTTGGCGCCCGAATTGGTTGGACAGGTTCCCGACGGCGCCGTGCTGTTCCTGATCGCACGGACCGCGGCAGCCGGCCCGCCGCTGGCGGTCCAGCGGATTCCGGCACCTCAGTTTCCGTTCGTTTTCTCGATCGGCCCAGACGACCGAATGATCAAAACCATGCCGTTTGCCGGCTCGATTCAGATCACCGCGCGGGTCGACGCCGACGCCAACGCGATGACCCGCACCGCCGGCGACCTGTTCGGCAGTTCGGTTGGCCCTCACTCTCCGGGTGACGCCGGAATCCAGCTGACGATCGGGCAGGTCGTCCCTTAGTCCTGCTGACGTGGGTTCCCTCCAAACTGCCGGAGGGCTCAGCGATCGAAGGCATTTTGGAACGATTCGACCGCGAGCGAAGCGATGCGGATTGTGGCGGGCATTTTGCGAGCGGCCGCTACGATTACACCGCGTCGAGTAGATCGACCGCCAATCTGGAGCCCGCGACTGCGATTCGATCGCCGTAGGTACGCGCACCGCGGCGCGGTCTTCGCTCGGCGCCTCGAAAACCGACCCTGCGAGATCGCGCAGCGGTCGCGACCACGGGCGAAATCACGATCGGGCCCAGTTGGGCGAGTGCGAGACTGCGCCGAACGCGCCGGTCAGCCCGCAGGCGATCGCGACCAGCACGATGAACAACTGGCCGTTCCCTCGCGCGCGCCTTTTCGATGGCATTGGAGGTGGTTGTCGGCCCCGGGAAAAGCCAGTGCGGCCGCATCCTAGCAGCCGAACAATGAACCCCGCGTGGCAGCGGCGCGTCTCTGAATCACGGCCGCATCGCGAATCAATGCCGCAGGGTGAACTACGCTAGCTTCCCTGGATGACCGACCCCAAACGGTGGACGGTGCTGGAGACGGAGTTTCTTCAGGACTGCCGGGTGTTCAGCGTCAGCCGATTGCACGCAAGGTCGCCGCACACTGGCCGATCTCATCCATTTTTTTGCATTGATTCGCCCGACTGGGTCAACGTCGTGCCAATCACTCCCGACGGCGACGTGGTGATGATTCGCCAGTACCGACACGGTTCATCACAGGTCACGCTCGAGACACCGGGGGGCCTGATCGACCCGGGCGAGCAGCCCGCCGAAGCCGCCGCGCGAGAACTGCTCGAGGAAACCGGCTACCGAGCTCGCACGCTGTCGCCGCTTGGCGAAATCAATCCGAACCCCGCATTGTTTCGCAACAAGCTACACGCGTTCATTGCACACGATGTCGAGAAGGTTGCCCCCATCCAGAACGGACATACAGAGGAAACAGTGGTCGAACTGGTCGGGCGCGACCGATTGCGCGAGCTGGCGCGAGGGGGCGGCGTCGACCACGCACTGGTAATGGCGGTGCTGTACCGGCTGGAGCTAGAACAATCGCCGGAGGAGTGCTGATTCAAATGGCGCAACGCAAGGCGGTTTCTGGGGCCCCCAGGGCTCAGCGCAGAAAATCGAAATCTGGACTGCGCTCGAAAATGCTGCTGGGTGACTTCCTGGTCGCGTATCTGCGTCAAGCTGGCGTTCGCCATATTTTCGGACTGCCAGGAGACCTCGTGCTCGGGCTGTTTCATCGCTTTGGAACAGCGCGCGGCCTCGATGTCGTCACGTTCTCGCACGAGCCTGCGGTGGGGTTCGCGGCGGACGGTTACGCGCGCAGCACTCGACGGATCGGCGTTTTGTGCGTCACCTACGGGGCGGGCGGCCACAACGTCGTCAATCCGGTCGCTGGTGCCTACGCGGAACAGGTTCCGCTGCTGGTGGTTTCGGGCGGACCTGGCGCCGAGGAATCTGAGGTCGCGTCGATACACCATCAGGTGAAGGACATCGCCGGGCAGTGTCGGATTTTCAACGAGGTGACCTGCGCGGCCCGTGTCATCGAACATCCCGAGCGAGCGGCGGCGGAAATTCACGAAGTCATGACAGCGATCACCAACGCAAGCCGTCCCGGATATCTCGAGATTCACCGCGATCTGGTCGACATGCCGATCCCGGTCCCCAAACACATCGTCGATTGGGACGGCAGCTTCCCGGCGCCGAAATCCGACCCGCGAAAGCTCGCCGAAGCCGTATCCGATACGCTGAAGCGGATCCGTTCCGCCAAGCGTCCTGTGCTGATCGGCGGCGTCGAGTTGTACCGGGAGAAGGCCGAGCGAGGCTTTCTGAACCTCGCAGAGAAGCTGGGCGCGCCGGTAGCAACGACGATGGACGGTAAGGGCGTATTCCCGATGGACCACCCTCAGCACCTCGGCATCCACATCGGCCCCTTTAGTGCAAAGAAAATTCAAGACCGAATTCGCAGCGCTGACCTCGTGATCGCGCTCGGAACCCCGCTGACCGACCTGAACCTCGGCGCCTCGAAACCACAGGTTTCGCGAAAGAGCGCGGTCTGGGCCGTGTCCGACCGGGTCAATATCTCGTATCATTCCTACACCGACGTGATGCTGAAGAACTTTGTCGATGCGCTCAGCAAGTCGACATTGCCGAAGTTCCGCGAACAGATCCGTTACCACGACAATCTCAAACGCAAGGTCCGCAAGGACGCGAAGCTGTCGATCAACGACCTGCTCGTCGAGGTCAACGATTTTCTGGAGCAGCATCCGAGCTACGACGTGTTCGCAGAGTCGGGCGATATGTTGTTCGGCGGTCTCGAGGTGCGGGTGCCTGCAGGTGGTATGTATTTCGCCCAGGGCTACTACGCGTCGATGGGCTTCGCCGTGCCGGCGGCCCTCGGTTCGGCGATCGGCGGGGGGCGTCGACCGCTGATTCTGTGTGGAGACGGAGGCTTCCAGATGACTGGAAGTGAGATCTCTCAAGCACCCAAGCTCGGGCTTTCGCCAATCGTGGTGTTAGTCAACAACTCTGGCTGGGGGATTTTTCGACCGGTCACTCCTCGACAGGATCTGTTGGAAATTCCGAACTGGCGCTACGCGCAGCTCGCCGACGCGTTCGGAGGCCTTGGGCTGACAGCGAAGTCTGCGGGCGAGTTGAACGACGCGCTGCGCACGGCCCATGAGGACTCCCGTTTCTCGATTATCGATTGCACGATTCCCCGATCGGACGGCTCGCCGATCAGCAGACGTTTCATCAAGGCCAGTGCGCGAAAGGGCCGATCCAATACCCCCGAGAGTCGCTAGCACAGCGGTGGAAGTCGCAAGCACAGGAGTGCCTGGACTGACACCGGTCTCCGAAACGCCGCTGCCCCCTGCTCCCACGGCCCGCTGGGTGGTCGCATGTGTGCTGGGATCGATCGTCGCTTCGATCGGGTTCTACTCGGTCCTGCTCTTCGATGGGTCGCTGCACGGCTACGACTGGGGGTCGCACCACTTCAACTATTTCGATTGGGTCCGAGTATCGCTCCAAGATTTCCGCACGCTGCCGCTGTTCATGAACGATGCGTGGATTACCAAGAACTTCCTGGCAAACGCGGAAAGCCCGAGCTTCAGTCCTCTGAGTTGGCTGCTGCTTTGGATGCCCACAGATCTGTACCTGAAGTTTCTGATCGTATTGTATTCAACCGCGGGGATCGTCGGAATGCTGGCACTGCTCCGCGACATCGGAGTCGATGTGCTGGTTGCTGCACCTGCCGCGCTGATGTTTGCCTTTGGAGGCTTCTTCGTTTCGCATCTGTCGGTCGGACACCCCTGGGCGATGGGTGGGCTCGTGTTGCCGGGTCTGCTGTGCCTGTATCGAAGAGCCGTACTCGGCAGTTCGCGTGCGCTGTGGATGGCAGCGGCGCTCAATGCAGCGACGATTCTTGGCGGGCAACACCAGCCCTTCATCTGGCAGAATATTTTGATTTCGCTGTTCGCGTTGGGTTGGGCGGTCTCTGCCCGGTCGGGTCTTGCGCTGTTGCGTTGGGCGCTGGTTGTGTTGGCGAGTGTCGGCCTGGCCGCCGTGAAGCTATTCCCAATGCTGGCGGAGTTCGCCGACTACGACCCGACGATGCGCGTCCAGGGCATTCCGGTTGCGAGTCTGGTTTCGACGCTGCTAGCGCCCGGGCAGCATCCCGAATTTTCCGCGGCCGGTGTTGCATTCGATTACGGTAGTGGCTGGTGGGAGTATGCTTTCTATACCGGACCGTTTGCGCTGTCGTTCATCTTGGTCGGGGTCGTCGCAGCTCGGCGCAGCTGGGGATTGCTGTTGATTGGGTGTTTCTTCTTGCTGTTGTCACTAGAGCTTCCGCAGTCGCTGCGCGCATTCGAACCTTGGCAGTGGCTCGAGCGTCTACCTGTCTGGCGCACACAGCGTGGCCCTTCGCGCTTCCTGTTTCTGACCCTGTTCTGCTTCACGACGGTCGCGGCGATCGGTGTGCAGCGTATCAAGCTGGGTTGGGTCAGGGGCCGGCAATGGCTGACTCCGCTGCTGATCGCTCTCACCTTGTGTATCGGCGGAGATCTGATGTGGCAAAGCCTCCGCTGGCAGCACGCCGCAACTGGTTCGGCCCTCCACGGCGGTGACCACCGCCCGAAGCCGCTGCGATTGACGGGCACCTTCGGGTCGAGTGCCGAATTGGTCGACTTCGCTCCCAATCGCCTGGTGTACAGGGCGACCGCCACGCGTGATTCGCGCGTTCGGTTTCCGTTTCGACTCGGCAACCAAACCCGCGAATGGCGCGTCGACGACTTGCCGGCGCTGACTGACCGCGGCAAGCTGGCCATCGACCTCCCCGTCGGCGAGCGATACATCGTGATGGTATATCGGCCCGAGCACTTCTACGCGGGTGCCGGAACGAGTGTGGCCACGATCGTGCTGATGGGAGTTTGCCTCGCATGGCGCACGCGGACCTAGAAGATCGATCGCCGCCTGAATCCGCCCCGTTTGCGATCTTTCGCGAGCGTGGTTCATGGTTCTGGGTGGCGGTTGTACTGGGATTCGCATCGCGTGCGTACCTGATTCTGTTTACGCCGGGTACCGACGACGTTCCGATCTGGCAGAGCCACGCCGGTTGGACCGCGCAACACGGATTGATCGGGTACTACAATTTTCAAGAAGTATTCAACCACCCACCGTTCATCGGCCGCGTGTTGTCCGAGGTCTGGCAGCTCGCCAAGTGGGCAGATATTCCGTTCCGGGTTCCGCACCGCGCGATCTTCAGCCTATTTGATCTCGGAAACGCACTCCTATTGCTGCGCCTGTTCCGGGGTTCTCCTTGGAAATACGCGATCTTCGCCGCCTATTGGTTGAACCCGCTCGCGGTAATTTTCTCCGCCTATCATGGAAATACCGACACGGCGGTTGCGTTTTTTGTGCTGCTCGCAACGAGCTTTGCGGTCGAGCGACGCGCCGCGCTGGCTGGGGTCGCGATCGGCGTGGGGCTCTGGTTCAAGTTGCCGACCGTGCTGGCGATTCCGGCATTGTTCTTCTTTTTCGAGGGATGGGCCTCGCTGGTCTTTGGATGCGTTGCGCTCGCTGTCGGCGCGACAACCTATCTGACAACCGCGATACAGGCCTGGGACCTGCTCTACATACGCGTGCTCGCCTACCCCGGGCTCGACATCGTGACACCGGGAGGCGTTCCCGTGTGGGGATTCTGGCATGCATTCGGGATCGTCGAAACCGCGCCCGAAGGCATTCGCACTGCACTCAGAGCGGCAATCGCATTTCATCGCGATCACAACTCGGCGATGTCGATTCTTCCGATCGGCGTTTATGCGTTCCTGCGCCGACACGAGGCTGACCCGCGGGAGTTAGGCGTGACGATCTGCGGGTCATTTCTGATCTTCTATGGGCTTACCAATTTTTGGGCGTATCAATACCTGGCATGGGTGCTGCCGTTCTTGATCTTCCCTGGTGCCCGGTTTTCCGTCGCTGCAACGGTTTTCCTCTTCGCCTTTATCTACTCGCTATACACCATGCTGTGCGGAGATCCATACCTGATCGGTAAGTGGGACTTCAACGCCTACCCGTTTTGGCCCAGCTACATGCTTCGCTTGCGCGATTTCGCGGTGCTGTTCTGCTTGCTGTCGGGGACGGCGTTCTTTTTTCAGGCGGCGCGCCAGGAGTGGGTGCGCTTGCGCCCGGGGAAAACGTAGTTGACTGCTCTCGTTCAAAGGGGGGCCGTCGCGGCTCTGCCGATGGCGGCCGCAGTGACACTGCTGCTCGCGCGCTGGTTGCCGATTCGCTTCGAGTACCACGAAAACGATCTGGGCATCGTCAGTGTGGCTACGGTGAACCGCTACCCGGTCGTGCAAGAGACATTCTGGCTCGCTTTTGGCCTGACAGTCGGCGCAGGGGTCGCGTGGGCGATCGTACGCGCGCTGGCGCGATACCGAATCGTCGGGCGAGATGCGATCGTGCTGGAATTGCTGTCGATCAGTTCTCTGCTGAGTTTGCTGCTGTTGCCGGGAGCCCTCGCGGACCTTGCCGCGATTGGCGCCGGCGTGTCCGCAATTGTTTTCGCGCGAAGTCGCGAGCCCGAGGACAGAGAGCCCACGTTACCGGATGCTCGCGAAATTTCCGTTCGGCCCATCTGGGTCAACATCGTGTGGTCGTTCAGTGTCGTAGTGATCGCGCTGGTCCTCACGCGCGCGCTCTGGTTGCACCTGTGGAATGTGATGCACAGCATTCCAGACGAAAAAATCGTCGTCGACAACTTCAAATTTCTCGGCGAGACCGGCCAGCACCTCGCTTGGGGGAATGCGCTCAGACACGGGTGGTTGCAAGGGCGAGATATCTTCTGTCTATACGGCCCTCTCTACGACATCGGGCTCGTCGGGTTTTGGGCGCTCGTCGGAAAGTCGATCGCGGGCTGGAACCTGTACTGGAGTCTGACCCGTGTCATGGGATGGACAGCGCTGTTCGCGCTCGGCGGGGCGCTGGTGCGACACCGCGTCGCGCTGCTCTGGTTGCCCTTTCTGCTCCCGTGGATCGAATTACGGGTGGGATGGTCGTTGTTCGCCGCGTGCTTCCTATTTCGCTGGCTCGCGACTGATCGCCGCCTCTGGCTGATCCCTGCGGGCGCATTGACGGGAATCTCGATTCTGTACAGCCAGGAATACGGTACCGCCATCTCGTTGGCGGCGTTGGTGGGTTTCGCGATTCGCCGCGATGGCTGCGGGGCGCTCGTCTACGGGGGCGGCGCGGTCGCAACCATGGCGCCGCTGTTCGTCTATTACGGCGCACACGGTGCATTGTTGCCGATGCTCAGCGATGTCGCGCAGTACCCCGCGTATCTGATCGCTGGCTACGGGAAGTTGCTGTTTCCAAATCTTGTGTCGAGCCTACCAATCGATGTGGGCGAGCTCTCCACACGGCAGTCGGAGACGCTTCGTCTCGCATACGCGGTCCCGGTGGTTTGTCTCGGGGGATTGCTGCTGCTGTTGCCCGTGAGCGGCTTTGACGTGCGTTACCCGCTGAGTTCGGTGCGAAAGCTGGCAGATGGCTTGGCGCGAGACCCGGTACGCATGATGATGTTCCTGATCGCGATATTCGGCATGATCGCGTTCCGATCGGCGATGGGTCGAGCAAGCCTCCACCGTACCCATGCCTCGCTGCCTGCGGTAGCACTGCTCTTGTGTTTTGCATTGGATCGCGTGATTTCTGTGTTTCGCGAGCAGCCGCGAATCGCGATATGGCGGATCGTGACGCTCGCGGCTTTGTTCGGGCTGGGGGGCTTCTGGCAGACCGCCTCGCCGATTTCCGATTCGTGGCGGTCGCTGAGCTTCGGTGTGCAGACCTTTCGTCTTGGGCATCGGCCGCGCGGCGACCCGCACGTGATGAGGGTGACGCGATGGATCCAGCTGAATACTCAGCCCAACGAGCCGGTGCTGTTCTTACCCAACGATGGCGCCTACTACTATTTGACCGACCGGCCCAACCCGATTCGCTTCGTGATGGGTCACCAGATGGTCGGCGACACACATCGAGCCGAAGTGCTCGCCGATCTGACCGGGCGACCGCCGCGGTTCGTCGTGTGGGACGACCACGCGTTGAGGGTCGACGACCTGGCAGACGAACTGGTATTCGGCCGTGAGATTCTCGCCTTCATCCAAGGCCACTATGAAGTCGTAAAGCAGTTCGGAGAGGTCAAGATCTACCGTCACCGCAGCCTCACAGCTAGCTCCCTGGTTGCCGATTGGTAGGGGAAACGATGGCACGGTGGTAGAATCGAACGGATGACAGTCAGTCAACCGCGACGGCCTTATTCAGTAGCGCTGTGGATCGACCGCTGGATCGGAACGGTGATCTGCGGGTTTCTGGCGCTCGCCAAGAAGGGGTTGAGCTCTCAAAAGTCACTCGCCTCACAGGAAGTCGAGAAGGTGCTGTTGTTGAAAATGTGGGGGATGGGCAGCATCGTGCTCGCCTCTCCGCTATTCGAGCGGATCGGGGCCAAGTACCCGAGAGCCAGGATCGACTTCGTCACGCTGAGCGAGAACGTGGCAATTCTCGATCTCTATCCGGTGCTCGGAAAGACCTTCACGATCGACCTCGGTCGCGGGATCCCGCATTTCCTGTCGGCGACCGTTCGGACGATCCTGGCGATCCGACGCGAACGATATGACTTGATACTCGACCTGGAATTCTTCACGAGATTCTCTGCGATCTTCTCACTGTTTGCGCTCCCGCGGCGCTCACACGGGTTCAGTGCAAAAGGGAAGTGGCGCGGGCGGTTGCACGATGTCGAAGTTCCGTTCAATGCATACAACCACGTCTCGCTGAACTTCCTCGATTTGTTGCAGGGCGACCCGATGGATCCAGTCGATTCGTCCGTCGTCAGCCGAGCCGATGCATTGCCTGCGATCGCTGCACCGCAGGGATGCTGGGAATCCTGCCAGCGGGTCCTGCGCGAAGACGCGGCCTATCGACCCGACGAACCCATCGTCGTAGTGAACCCCAACGCTGGCGATATGGCGCTGGAGAGGCGCTGGCCACCGGAGCAGGTCGGCGAATTTCTCAGGCATCTATCTGCACAGCGAACGGTCAACGTGGTCGTAACAGGGTCGAAGTCGGAGCGCGAGTACGTCGAATCGGTCGTCAACGCATCCGGTACAGCACACCGCGTCATCAACTTGGCGGGTCGTATTTCTATCGTCGAGCTGGTCGCGCTGTTCGAACACGCTGCGGTGTGCGTCAGCAACGACAGTGGCCCGCTCCACATCGCCTCGGCAGCGGGAACATCGACGGTCGCGCTTTTCGGTCCCGAAACCCCAATCCTCTATGGTCCGCTGCGCTCCCGCGACGAGCAGCGCCATGTGGTCCACTACATGAAGCTCGCCTGCTCGCCCTGCATGTTTGTCCACGACAACAAGGTTCTGTCGTGCTGGTTCGCTCAGGCGAAATGCATGACCGGGATCACACCGTCCGCAGTGTTGGCATCGATCGATGAACTGCTCGCTCCTGCGTCGAAGGGTTTGTTGCGGGTAGTCGACACGCCGTGAGTGATTGAAGTCTCGAAGCGTGGC
This sequence comes from Deltaproteobacteria bacterium, assembly GCA_032128375.1. Classification (GTDB taxonomy): domain Bacteria; phylum Myxococcota_A; class UBA9160; order UBA9160; family SMWR01; genus JAJDAM01. The sequence goes on from JAQBGU010000128.1 coordinate 41,152, forward strand.
ACTCCCATATAGGGGCAGTACAGGGGCAGCGGTATCAGACGGAACGCTGGCCGAGGCGGTTGCGGCCGCATGCTCAAACATCCAACAGGGGTTGCGCCGGGCGCGTACACTGGTGCGATGACCTGGCAACCTGAACTCGACGAACTGGAACGTCGGCGACTTCTGGCGGAGAAGCTCGGCGGCGAGGACAAGATTGAACGGCAGCACAAGGGCGGCAGGCTTACCGTCCGGGAACGGATCGACGCGCTGCTCGATCCATCGACGTTCGAAGAGGTCGGCGGTCTTGCAGGCGTCTGCCAGTTCCTCTCCTACCTTCCGAATTCCGTTTACGACTTACCCCCTCGGGTCGAGCCGAGCGACGACCCCAATCGCGCGCTCGGTGAAATCGCGAACCTGATCCCGCGCGACAAGCGCAAGGTTTACAAAATGCGCCCGATCATCGATCAACTGGTCGACCGCGGCTCGTTCTTTGAGATGAGCAAGATGTATGGACGCTCGACCATCGCGGGTTTTGCCAGGCTCAACGGCTGGCCCGTGGCATTGATTGCAAGCGATCCATATTTTCAGGCGGGAGCATGGACGGCCGCCGCGTGTCAGAAAATTATTCGCTTCGTCGATACCGCCCAGACTTTTCACCTGCCGGTCGTCTACCTCGAGGATTGCCCAGGGTTTCTGGTCGGTCTCGAAGCTGAGAAGGCCGGAACGATTCGACAGGGTGTTCGCGCGATGAGCGCGATCAACCAGTCGACAGTACCGTGGTGTACCATCATCGTACGCAATGCCTATGGAGTGGCGGGTGCAGCTCACCGGCCGACGCAGCGCTATTCCGTCCGTTACGCATGGGTCACTGCGCGTTGGGGCTCTCTTCCGCTCGAGGGTGGCATCGAGGCCGCCTATCGTGCAGACCTCGATGCCGCGGAAGACCCGATTGCAGAGCTCGAAGAGATCAAAGATCGGCTGAAACGCCTGCAGTCTCCGTTCCGCACAGCGGAGCCCTTCTGGGTCGAAGACATCATTGACCCGGCTCGTACTCGAAAGCTGCTGTGCGACTTTGCAGACCTGGCCGCGCCCGTGCGACAAGTCGGGCCAAGCTCGTTCGGAATGCGGCCTTGAAAAAGGGCGATCGCGCCGGCGGGTTGATTCCGTTATGAGAGCCAATCTTTCAATGTCGAGTTTGGAGTCCTGAGGTTCGGTGTGGCACCGGTTCTGTCGCTGTTCGCGGCCAATCAAGGGCACGTCGAACTCGCCGATCTCGGTCTGCCGTGGGCGTTGGCACTCTGCCTGCTCGGAGCATGCTGGGGCACAATCTATTGGCTCAATCGAGGCCTGCAGCGTTCGGCGGTGATCGCGTCCGCGGGAGCCGCGTTGTTCTTTCTGTTTGGCCGCGCATGGGTACTACTCGAAAGTCGCGATTTGCTCGGTGAACGGCCAGTAGAGGAAGGTCTGCTGATCGTCGCCTGGGCGTAACCTTTACGGGAATCTGCCGGGCCGCGCGGTGTGAAACTACGCGTGCCACTTCGTATACACCGGAGGCCAACTCGGGCGTACACCGTATTTCGCGAACAGGACTCGATCCAACGAGAGTTCGAACAGCGTGTCGTCGCTCGTATGCGCGCCTGTCGCCGTGTAAACCTCGTAAACGATGCGGCGAACTTTCGCGTCCTCGATGCGAGCAACCCGGCCGGTCACGTAGAACTCGTCGTCTCCTTCAGGCATCGGAAACGTGTGCAGCGCGTAGCGACCGTCGGTCTGCAGGTCGCGGCATTTGGGGCTCTTGTTGAGAATAAACAGGTAGAGGCCACCGTTGGCCAGCGTGGGACAGACCGGATGCAGACGAGGCGCTCCGTCTTTGCGGATTGTCGCGAGATATCCGAGCCCAACGCCGTGTTGGTAGATCAGCGCACGTCCCTGTTCGGCGAGTTCGGGTTCCTCCTCGGCGAATTCACACCATCTCTTCATCACGCCTCTTTCTCGCTCTGCTGCAATTTCCTTCCTTCTTTCCTTCTTTCTTACTCTCTTTCTTTCCTCTTTTTTTCCTTCTCTCCGCTCCGGGCGCACAGGCCGTGTCCAGCCGATCGCGAGCCAGTGGAATCCTAGCGGCTGAGTCACAGCCCGACTCGAAGCTGGACGGGTCAGCCGACATCTTCTGACACCAGGGAGCGATTGACCACATCGCCTACGCGGTCGACAATCGCATCGATCAGCGCCGGATGAAGACCCAGCGTTTCGCTGATGGAAATTCGGAGCTCTGGATGAGAGGCCGCCGCACTTCGAACCTGTGCTGGGATGTCGTGGGTGGTGTGGCGCCCGGGTGCGAGGAAGAAGGGATGGATGATGATTTCAGCGGCGCCCTGTGCGGCACATGCGCTGATGGCCTGCGCGATATTCGGTTCGACTATTTCGAGATGCGCGGTCACGACGAGCTGGTGGGGGAGACGATTGCGGAGCCGCCCGGCGACTACCTCCAGTTGCGCGTTGGCTTCGTCGCGCCGACTCCCGTGATCGACGATCACAATCGCGGGTTTCATGCGGCGCCACTCTCCAACGCCTGGGCGAGGTCGGCACACAGATCATCCGCGTGTTCGATGCCAACGGAGAGTCGCACCGTTGCCTCGGTAATTCCTTTGCTGAGTTTTTCAGCGGGCGGAGACGCACCATGGCTCATCAGCCAGGGGTAGCCAATCTGCGATTCGACCCCCCCGAGACCCTCGGTCAGCGCGAAGTACTCGGTGGCGCCGCACAACGCATGTGCGGCGGCCTGACCGCCCGCCAGATCGATCGTCACCACGCCGCCGAAGCCGCGCATCTGGCTTTTCGCCAGCGCGTGACCGGGATGACTCGACAAGCCGGGATAGTGGACCCGGGTCACCTCCGGGCGGTCTGTCAGGAACTCGGCGATGCGGCTCGCGTTGGCGTCGTGGGCGCGCATCCGGATCGCGAGTGTCTTGGCGCCGCGCAAAGTCAGCCATGCGTCCCAGGGGCCGGGGACGCCGCCGGTCGCGTTGCGATTGAACTGCAACTGATGGGCGATTTCTTCGTCGTCGACCACGACCGCGCCGCCGATCACATCGGAGTGTCCACCGATGTACTTCGTGGTCGAGTGAACGACGATGTGAGAACCCAGTTCGAGCGGGCTCTGCAGGTACGGGGTCGCGAACGTATTGTCGACGACGAGACTTAGCCCGTGTCGCTTCGCGATGTCACCGCACGCCGCAATGTCGATCAATCGCAACATCGGGTTGGTGGGGCTCTCCATCCACAGCATCTTCGTGTTGGCTTCGACGGCCTTCTCGATATCGTCGGGACGCGTCGCATCGACGAACGAAAAGCGCACTCCGAAGCCCGCCATCAATGTAGTAAACAGCCGATAGCTGCCCCCGTACAGGTCGTCGCAGACTACGACGTGATCGCCAGCGCGAAGCAGTGTCATGACGCCATGGATTGCCGCCATTCCGGAGGCGTAGGCCAGACCGAAGCGACCGCCTTCGAGCGATGCCAGCGCCTGCTCGAGTGCCTGGCGGGTCGGGTTTGCGCCGCGCGAGTATTCGAAGCCGCGGTGTTTCCCGATGGCTTCTTGGGTGAAGGTCGTCGTCTGGTAGACCGGGACGATGGTCGCGCCGGTGGCTTCGTCGGGCGTCTGTCCGACGTGGATGGCGCGGGTTTCGAAGCGTGCATCGTCAGCCATCGCGGCCTTCTCCTGGGAATTGCTGAGCGGAAGAAATGGGGGTCGGGCTTGGGTCGGCAGCGCTACCAGTAGCTCGCTGTGATTTCGAGATCTGCCGTGACGCGGGTCCGGCAAGCCAGCCGCAACTGGCGGTCGATCCGGTTGCGGCTCTTGATGCGCAACTCGTCCTGTGTTTCGGGTGCGAGCGCCGATTCGCCCGCGAGGACCGTCACGCCACAGCGCCCACACAGCCCGTCGGCCCCGCAGGCGCTCGCTAGCGGGAGTGCGGCGCGTGCGATCGCGTCGATCAGCAGGCCTCCGGTCGGCACTGTCACAGACTTGAAAGCGTTCTGTCTGGCGTCGGTCTGGGGGCTGTTTCCCGCCGCCCGAACCGAAAGCTGAAATCGTACCCGCGCATGCATGGGTCGATCATACGCGAGCGCTGGCGACGTTGAAACCGGGCTGGCTCGAGGATTTGGCCTCGTTCCAGGGCTTCGATACCTTGGCCAGATCATGCCTACCGCCGGCATCCTGATCATCGGCAACGAGATTCTCTCTGGGAAGGTCGTTGATACCAATTCGCCGTATCTGTGCGCACAGCTGCGCGCGCTCGGCGTCGATGTAGAGCGCATGGTGACGATCCCCGACCTAGTCGAAACGATCGCGGCAGAAGTCAAGATGATGAGCCAGACCTACGATTTCGTGTTTACCTCGGGGGGGATCGGACCGACCCATGACGACCTGACGCTCGATGGGATCGCGGCGGCCTTCGGACGCCCGCTCGAACACAACGAGTCGATCGCCGACCGAATGCAACGCGGAACCGGCAAGGTGCTCAACGAGAGCCAGCTTAAGATGGCGCAGGTTCCCGAAGGTGCCGTGCTGCTCGATTCGGGCGACCTCTGGTTCCCGCTCGTGATCGTGGAGAACGTGTATATATTCCCGGGAATTCCCGAACTACTGAAGAAGAAGTTCGACTCCGCGCGCGATCGCTTCCGCGGCATCCCGTTCGTGCTCAGGCACGTCTATGTAACCAAGCGCGAGAGCGACATCGCCGAGTCGCTCCATGAGCTTCTGCGCGAATTTCCCGAGTTGGCCCTCGGTTCGTACCCAAAGCTCCAAGAACAGCACTTCCGGGTTCTCCTGACCCTCGAGTCTCGTGACGGCGACTATGTGCAGCGCGCGCTGGATTCACTGCTGGCGCGATTGCCAGAAGACGCCGTCTACAAGGTGGAGTGACTGGACCCCGCGACCCGCGACCCGCTAGTCAAGGCGCTCGCATACGCGCACCCGCTTTGGATGGTCGCGAGTATATTGCTGTGTGCGCTTGCGTTGCGAGCCGGTCTGGTCCTGCGTCGCACGCGAGTCAGGCGTAGCCGGCGAACCGCCGACCTGCTCCGCGCACATATGCGAGTGGCAAAGCCTGCTGTGGTGCTGGTTGCAATCGGGTTTGCGGCCGGACCGATCTCGGCGATTTGGCTGCGGGACTGGACACCGATATCGACGTTTCACTCGTGGCTCGGAATCGTGGCCTTCGGCTTGTTCGTCTCCGCCGCGGTACTCGGTAGACGGTTGGAACGGGGTCGCGGGCGACCGGTCGAGGCTCACGCGATATCGGCTGGGCTCGCGGTGTTGTTCGCCGCGGTGGCGGCAGTGGCAGGTTTCATTTTGCTGCCGTGACCTCCGGCAGCTGAGCCAGGCAATCGACACCGCGCTGCCGCAACCAATGGTCTGCCAGCACCAGGCACACCATCGCTTCGACCATCGGGACTGCACGGGGCAGCACGCACGGGTCATGTCGACCCTGCGCTTCGAGCGTTGTCGACTCACCTTGTCGGGTGACCGTCCGTTGCATCTGGCTGATCGTCGCGGTGGGCTTGAAGGCGACGCGAACCACAATGGGCTCACCATTCGAGATTCCGCCCTGCACGCCGCCCGAACGATTCGATTCGGTGTGCGGCCTGCCATCGTTGCCCATCACGAACGGATCGTTGTGCTCGATACCGGTCATGTGCGTGCCGCCGAAACCACTACCGATCTCGAAACCCTTGGTGGCGGGCAGACTCATCAATGCGCGGGCGAGGTCGGCCTCGAGTTTGTCGAATACCGGTTCGCCGAGTCCGGCCGGGACGCCACGCGCCACGCACTCGACGACGCCGCCGAGCGAATCACCGCGCGCGCGTGCCGCATCGATGCGTTCGATCATCTCATCCGAAGCAGCAGGCTCGGGGCATCGAACCAGACTCTTTTCGACGGCTTCCAGCGTCACGCCAGCGGGATCGATCTTGGCTTCGACTTCGTGCACGCTGCTGACCCACGCGACGACTTCGATCCCGGCGACTTCGGTCAGCAATTTGCGTGCAATCGCGCCGGCCGCGACCCGACCGATCGTTTCGCGGGCGCTCGCCCGGCCGCCGCCCTGCCAGTTTCGGATCCCGTACTTGGCTTCGGTCGTGTAGTCGGCGTGGGATGGCCTGTACAAATCCTTCATGTGTTCGTAGGCCTGGGGGCGGGCATCCTGATTCTGGACGATGATCGCGATCGGCGTGCCGAGCGAGCGACCCTCGAACACCCCCGACACGATTTCCGCGCGGTCCGCTTCTTGGCGGGGCGTAGTCAATCGGCTCTGGCCGGGACGTCTCCGATCGAGATCGCGCTGGATCTCTTCGATCGAAATTGCCAAACGGGGCGGACAGCCGTCTACGACGACCCCCACGGAGCCACCGTGGCTCTCGCCGAACGTCGAGATCCGAAAGATTTGTCCGAATTCACTTCCCATGCTGGCTCAAGGATACCTCGGTCAACACCTCGACTACACCTCAGCCCGGTTCGACCTCGGTCTGATTCGATATCAGCCCGATTCGATCTCAGAAAAGGGCACGACCCGACACCGCGGCTCGGGGTGCGAATCGGCTCTTACCCAGCGAACGCCCATCGTGCCGTGATCGTGTCCGGCAGTATCGAGCCAATTCGGATGCCCGGGGTCTCTGTGAGCGACGACCAGTTCGACCGATCCATCGGCCCGAGTTTGAACTTGTCCGTTATTGATGTGGACACGCCGGAACTCGTAATCGAGCGATTCTGCCCAGATATTGCCCAACTGGAAGTTCCAGTAGTGACACTTCGGGGGCGTCAGTTCGATGACCAGCGCCTCTTGCTCGGCGAGTTCCCAGGTACCCAGCCAGAGTCGGATGTTCGGGTCTCCGCCCACCAGCCGATGGTGCTCAACGCTTGGCAGGTGGAAGCTATTCGGCGGCGCGAGATCCCGCATCCCCGCCACCCAGTCAGCAAACCAGGCCGCACATCCGATGGCGTACATCGCCGAACCCATCAGCAATCCGGACACGTTGGCGGGGTCGAGCGGCTCGGGCGGGCCCTCGGATTCGAGGCACTCGATGCTGACCCGTACCGGTTTTTCGTTCTCCTTGTGGAGGAAGGTCTGCCGCAACAGCACTTGACTGGAGTCGGGTGCGAGACGCAGCCAGTTGCCGGGCTGTTCCTTCTCACTGACGATGATCTCGAAGCTGCCGTCTGGCTCGTACTGGATTTCGGCATCGTTCAGGTGACCGGCACCGCCGGAGATCTTGTCCTTCGCGGCGAAGTTCTGGTTTTGTGCGGCGAAGCTCATGTAATGGATGCTGCCGCGGTTTCCGCGGATCCGGTACGTGTAGCGGCTGTTGACCGCGGCGCCGATGTAGTAGTTGTCCGGGTTGTCGAGCCCCATCTTGACCAGATCGGGCATCGCGCGAAAAACCGGATGCAGCGCTCCGCTGCGCTCTCCAAACGATTGTGTCCCGGCGCGAAGCAAGCGCAGCAGGTAGCGGTGGCCTTCGGCTCGATCGAATGTGGAGCGCGCCAGATCGTCGCGCAGCAGAACATCACCGGCCTTCTTCAATAAATCGCAGAACTCCGACCACGCTTGGGCGTTGTCGACTTTTTGAATCGGGTCATTGTCATTCACAGGTTCGATCTCCATTCCCGACAGGGGTTGGATAGAGGGTTGGATAGAGGGTTGGATAGAGGGTTGATATAGAGGGTTGATATAGAGTTGAATGAGATGACAGAACGGTCGATCAGCTCGTCTCGATTCCGAATCGCTCGATATACGGGGCGAAGCGCTCGCGGACCGCGTTCGCGTCGAGCCCCCACACTTCGAGTCCGTATTCGGCCAGCATCGGCGTCAGCACCGAGCCGACGTAACCAAGATTTCCCGTTACGAGTACACGCATGGAATGCAACCCCTGTTGACGTTACGAGCGGACATCAGGCCGAGCGGGTGCCGTGGGCGACCGGCGCCAGTTCCGTTCCGTTCGCCTGTTTGTTGATCAATGCGGCGATCTGCTCGTAGACGTGGTCCGAGAAGGGAATCGAGCTGGTCCAGGCCGGCGAGACCGCGTTCAAGACGTGGAACGAACGGTCGTCGCCTTCCAGGCAGAAGTCCATGACGAGCGTGCGGCTGTCGAGATCGAGCAGTTGCGCGCGAATTCCCGGCGGGCCCCAGGTGCGGAAGGCATCGGGATTCAGCCCGGATACCAGACGCGCCGCCTGCGACACCAAATACCCGCGGCGATACTTCTTGATCTCTTCACGTGCCACGCCGCGGAAGTCGAAACCGGCATTCGCCAACAACCCCAAGGAGCGCCAGCTGATCGACAGAAGCTCGTCGAAACGAAAACCCTCGAATATGCCGTACTGCTCGCGCCACAAAC
>JAQBGU010000129.1:0-5071 GCA_032128375.1 Deltaproteobacteria bacterium
CTCTGGGCGCTGCTTCGCCAATTTGCCGGTATCGGTGTCTTGATCGGCATCGCGATCGCGACCGGTAACCGAACGGTGTTATTGTTTCTCCCGGTCGCCGTCAACCTGTTTCTGTTCGGAACGTTTTCGCTGAGCTTGCGAAACGGGCCACCGATGATCGAGCGTTTCGCGCGTATGGTCGAAGACGACCTGCCAGACTTCACTATTCCCTACTGCAGCAAGGTGACGATCGGCTGGTGCGTGTTTCTCGCCGCCTCCTCGATGCGAACCGCCATGTCGATTGCGTCGATGCTGTCCATATCGAGATCATCAATCAAGTGGGTCTCGAGGCGCAATTCGTCCGGCGAGAAGCCAAACTCGCGCGCGAAAATCTCCCCGATCCACTTGAAGATCTCTTCTTTCGACTGCATCCCCGCCACCTACCTCAAATTCCCCAGCAATCGTCACAAAATGCCGGTCTGAAGCTCGCTGGACAGCAGGTGCTCGAGCATCGCCATCAGGAAGGATTTTGCAGTCTTTCGTCGTAGAAGTCACGCACGGCGGCGATCAGCTCGCGCGCTGCTGCACCGCGCGCCTTCTCGTCCGTGAACGGGCGCAAATCGATGGCTGGTCCCACTTCGATCGTGTAGCGCATTGGCCTCGATGGCACGTCATACCAGGGCTGCCCACTCATCAGGGCTGGTGGGTCGCAACCGATGAACACCGGCCGAAGCGGCCGTTGGCTGCGAAGCGCCATGTGAGCCGCCCCGCGACGCAATGGACCTAGGCCCCCCTTCGGGGATCGCGTTCCTTCCGGGAAAATCAGCAGAGACCGGCCATCGCGCAGGCGCTCAGCGCACTGATCGACCAGGGCTTCCCCTGGGTCGTTGGGGATGTATCCCGCCGCGACGATGGGCCCGCGCATGAACGGATTCGACCACGATGCGCGTTTCACCACGCAGTCGAGTTGCGGCACCAGGGCACCCAGCATCACCACGTCCAGCAGCGTGGGATGATTCGCGACCAGTAGCTGACCGCCGGGCGATTGCAGCAGGTGCGCGTCGACGACCTCCACATGCAGAATTCCGACTGCGCGCATGTACTGCACGAACCAGCGAAACAGCCAGTGCACGACCCGCTGCACCCGCGCCTCGCGTCTGAATCGCGATCCGGGCAGCTGGTTCATCATGGGAAACACGACCGCGGCGAGTAGCCCACCGATGCCGAACAGCGCGAACGCCGACCCGGTTGCGACGACCCGCCAGCAACGGAAGAGCTTCGAGAACATCGAGGCGGGATCGTATCACGGTGGCCGGGTGGGCGTGTGATTGCAGCAGCGTGATCGGGTGAATCGTGATTTGCCGCTGAACCAAGACACGCCATCGCGATGCAGTTCGAGGGCCAGCCTCAATCGGGATGAAGCGCGACCTAGGCGGTCGGAGGTTTGCCCTGTACGGCTTTTTCGGCGAGGTTCTCGAGCCAGATCTGATGAAAATTCGACATGCGTTTTGGCAGCAACCAGGCGCCCATCCGCGCGAGTACGCCGTGTTGTGTCTCTTCGGTTACGACCCTGCAACCTCCGGCGCTCGCTTCGATGACCCAGCCGTGGTAGACGTCGATCCCGACAGCGCGTCCATCCCAGGCGACGCGGCTACAGGGTACGAATTCTCGGACACGCGAACGAATACTCACACCAAACGTCCGCCACCTGAACACCGTATCGAGCGCGAGATCTGGCCTACCATCGTCTATGAACTGAACCCCCTTCGCGTTCGGGTACCAATCGGGCCAGCCGGGTGCCCGCACGAGCCAGGCCCAGATTTGCTCAGCCGGGGCTTCGATCCACAATGAGTTTCGAACATAGACCGGCGCGTTTTTCGGCGCGTAGCGTTTTGGCCAGTGGATCGCCGAATAGTCGTATGCTCTGTAGGACATGCTGGCCCTAGCGTATCACTCAGGCAAAGTAGTCGGTCGGGATACGAAGTGTGAGTACAAGCGGTCTCACCAAACGCACGCGCGCCTCCATCACGATCCCGTTTTCGAGCGCGTAGCCGTCGACGCTATCGATCTCGGATCCCAGGAATGAGTCGGCTGGCACCAGCGCCCACGGGTTGTGGGTATCGAGCTGGAGACGCATCGAACCGCCGGTGATGCTGAGTGGTACTGAGGCTGGGCGGATCTGGGTGCGACCGGAGAAGCTCGCCTGGCCCGTCCACTTGGAGCTGTCCGGCGCAGGCGCATCGAAATCGTCGCGAAGCAGAACCTGGGCTTCCGCGCGAACTGGCAGGAACAGCGCGGCGGCCGCGACCCCCAGGACCGCATTGCGCGGCCAAGTCCAGCCCAGCTGCGGGTACTCCTCGTCGCGTAGAGTATCGATGTTGCGCGAGCGACGCCGGGTTCCGACCCGCGTGCTACTCGAGCCTGACGATTGTCCCTTTGAGTCCCACGTGCACGACTACCGCGCCTGCGACGCAGCGGAAATCCGAGGCGCTTTCCGTCAGTTCACCACGCGTTACGGATATGACGTCGATGATCGCGTCACCACCCTCTTGCGCCGCGCGGTCTTGCAGCGCGCGCATCGCCGAAAGAAACGCGACCCGGCACGAGGCTTCGTCACTGCGAAAGGCGCCGCGCGTCGAACGCTCTGACGACACGGTGGCGAATTCCTTGGCCACGGCTGGATGTTTTTCTCCCTTCATATAGAAAGAGACATCCGTCAGGTGGCTCTCGACGTCGCTCTCGACTGCTCCTGCAACCGGCAGGATCACTTCTGTGTTGCGGGCCCAAGCGACGAGCGGAGCCGCAAGAATCCCGGAAACGATCAAAACGAAAAACAAGTGTCGCATCGAAGTGCCCCTCTGAATGCGCATGGTTGAGCTGACGGCCGCAGTGTAGCGACTTCGACAGATCCCTCACGGGCCCGAAGTCAAAGGGAGCAAAGCGATGCCGCTACCATTTCGGTAGTACGCGAAGCTGGCCCAGCACCACTTGTTAGGATGTCCGTGTGAAAGACCCCAAGAAATACGACCCGCAGGCGACTGCATCGGCCCCGCGGCGATTCGAGTGGCACCAACCCCTATCCGCCGAGAGCACCCAGACGATCTCACGGGTACTTGGCAAGCGTGTCGGGCCTCTGCGACTGGAGACGCGGGGTCGTCGCAGTGGGAATCAGACGACGACGCTGGACCTTCGCGCGTCGCTTGCCGGTCTCGATGCCGAGCTATTGGTGCCGCTGCGCCCACAGGGAGCGCTCTCGGCATTTCTGTGTCTCGGACCCAAACTCTCGGGAGACGTATATACGTCCACGGATCTCTCACTGTTGGCCAGCGTGGCCCATCACGTTTCGGGCGAGCTATCCGGGATTGGTGGTGATTGACGAGCTGTCGCGCTGCTATTGCGCATAGGGCTGCCGAATCGGGGTAGAATCATTTCAATCGACTCCATCAAAAGCGGTTCCCTGCCATGAACGAGCGCGACCAGATCGACATTGCCTGGGTTTTGATCGCGTCGGTGCTCGTCCTCGTCATGCAGGCCGGCTTCCTGTGTCTCGAAGCCGGCTCCACCCGCTCGAAGAACAGTATCAACGTCGCACTCAAGAATCTGAGCGACTTCGCGGTCGCGTCGCTGCTGTTCGCCCTGTTCGGCTACTCGATCATGTTTGGCGCGACGAACGCAGGCTGGTTCGGGCCGCTGACGTTTTTCGGAGACACTCAGCTGGATGCGCGCTCGGCCACATTCTTCGTGTTCGAGGTGATGTTCTGCGGCACCGCAACCACGATCGTCTCGGGAGCCGTTGCCGAGCGCATGCGCTTCGGCGGCTACCTGACGGTCGCTGCGGTATTGTCGGGCTTTATCTACACCGTATTCGGTCACTGGGCGTGGAACGGCATCGACGGGAGTCCGACCGTCGGCTGGCTACGCGGTTTGGGATTCGTCGACTTCGCTGGCTCGACGGTGGTCCACGGCGTCGCGGGCTGGTCGGCGCTCGCGCTGGTCGTGATTCTCGGGCCGCGTGAGGGTCGCTTCGACCGCGACGGCGGGGCGAGACGCATTCCGGGGCACGACCTTCCCTTCGCGATGTTGGGTGCGATCTTGCTGTGGATCGGTTGGCTGGGCTTCAACGGTGGAAGCGCGCTTGCGCTGGACGATCGCGTCCCGGGGATTCTCACGAACACGGTGCTGTCGGGTTCGGCGGGGCTGGTGGCAGCACTGGCTTCGAGCTGGCTGCGGCTGGGACGCACCGACGTCATGGCCGTGCTCAACGGATCCCTCGCGGGGCTCGTCGCCATCACCGCCGGGTGCCACGCAGTGAGTCCCACTTCTGCCATCGTGATTGGGGCGGTCGGCGGCCTCGTAATGGAGGCAGGGACCATCGCGCTCGAGCGCGCGCGCATCGATGACGTCGTGGGAGTGATTCCGGTTCACGCCATGGCTGGCGTTTGGGGAACCCTCGCCGTCGCGCTGTTCGGGGACGCGGCGCGTCTCGGAACCGGACTCGGCCGGCTCGACCAGTTCGGCGTCCAGTGCCTCGGCGTGGGGGCCTGCTTCATCTGGAGCTTTGGTGTCGTGTATCTGATCTTTCGCGCGGTCGATCGTTTTCGTCCGCTGCGCGTGACTGCACGCTCAGAACAGCTCGGTCTGAATGTGACAGAGCATGGCGCCACAACAGAACTGCAGGATCTGCTCGTCGGTCTGGAATTGCAGGCGGAGACCGGTGATCTGAGCCTGCGTGTCGCGGTAGAGCCCTTCACGGAAGTCGGTCGGATTGCCAGCCGCTACAACCGCGTGATGGATTCGCTGCAGGAGGCAGTCGCGGCGGCGGCAGCCATCGTACGCGACATCCGCGACGGAATCATCACGTTTCGGTCCGATGGGACACTCTTGAGTTTCAACCCAGGCGCTCAGAACATCTTCGGCTATTCGCTTCCCGACATACTACACAAGCCAGTGCAGATTCTGTTCCAGAACGACGCCGGCGTATCGATGTTCTCGGGTCGCGGTGCAGAGGCGACCGTGGCTGCAGGCATACCGGTCGAACTCGATGGATTGCGCCGCAACGGCTCGCGCGTTCCGGTCGAGGTCAGGCTGAGTG
>JAQBGU010000130.1:0-21123 GCA_032128375.1 Deltaproteobacteria bacterium
GGCCCGATGATGTCGAAGGCGCTCTGCTCGACGGGGCGACGCGGGCGCGCGCGATCGGTGAGCCGGTTCTGGAAGAAGTGCGCCGCGTGGCGGGTTTCCGCGCAAGAAGTTCGCTCTAGGGCGAATGCTTCAGCGTCGTCGCCCGCACGCTAGAGCTGGCGTTCTACCGCGCAGGCTCCTCGTCGGCTGGCCGACTCTTCGCCAACGGTGTCAGCCGTTCGCTGATCTCCAGCGCGGACGCGCAGCGCGCGTCCGGCTCCTTTTCGAGTAGTTGCAGGATCAACTCTGCGATGGCGTCGGGAATCCCGTCCCTTCGTTCGCGGGGGTCAGGTGCGGGTGTGTGGCGGTGGTGAAATGCGACGTCTCCGTCGCGGAAGGGCACAGTTCCCGTCAGAAGTTCGAACAGAGTCACGCCTAGCGCGTACAAGTCCGCGCGGTGGTCGACTGCGCCCCCAATGCTTTGCTCGGGGGCCATGTAGTAAGGTGTCCCACCGATGACGGTCGAAGCGCGCCGTACCTCTTCGACCATCTTTGCCAGGCCGAAGTCCATGATCTTGATTTTCTTGGACTGGGTGAAAAACAGGTTTCCGGTCTTGATATCGCGGTGGATGATCCGTTTTTCGTGCGCGTATTGCAATCCGTCCGCGATTTGGATGCCCAACCGAGCGGTATCTCGAGGCGTGAGATGACCGCGTGACTTCAGGATGCCGGTTAGCGGCATGCCTTCGAGCAACTCCATTGTGATATAGAGCACTTCGTCTTCCTGGCCGGCGTCGTATAGAGTAACGATGTTGGGGTGGTTCAGGGCCGCCGCGGAGCGCGCCTCCCGCAAGAACAATCGAACCGCCTTGGGATGATTGCGAAGGTTCTCTGGCAGCTGTTTCAGCGCCACAATGCGACCGAGTCGGCGGTCCCGAGCCCGATACACAACGCCCATTCCACCCCGACCCAGTTCGGACATCAACTCGTATCGCGAGCCGCTGCCGAACGCGTTGCCGCGAGCCGGTAGCGCGCCAGTCGTCGAATCCTCGGCGATCCTCTTTCTCAGCTCTTCGATACGGGCTGCAGCGTCGGGGAACGTCGCATCGCGTTTGCGGACGATCTCGAGCATGCTCAGTGATCGCTCGAACTCGCCTTGATCCTCCAGCAGTCGAGATAGTCGGTCGCACGAATCGATCGATACGTCATCGATCCCCTGGTTGCTGACGAGTTCCTCGGTCTTGTGCAATGCGAGGTCGAGATTCCCCGAGCGCTGATAGGCGTCGATCAGCAGGTTCGTCCCCACAACGTAGTGGCGGTCATGGGTCGCGATCTGCTGGAGGCTTCGAATCGCTCTTCCCCAATCGTCGTGGTCGATTGCGACCTGCGCTGCCTCGAGTGGCGCGCCGGTTCGTTCGAGCACCGCCGTCCAGCGCGGCACATCGCCCGATTCGCGGTAGCAGTCCACGGCCGCCTCGAAGCGGTGGGCGCGTTCATAGGCCTCCCCGGCCCGATCCAGCGATCCGGCCGCGCGCCACATCTCTGCCGCTCGAGCCGATTGATCTGCAGAATCGAACAACTCCGCGGCCTTCTCGAAGTTCGGCAATTCCTGGTAGAGCTCTGCAGCTTCCAAACCCAGACCAGCGGCCTCGTAGTGGCGGGCCGCCAGTTCCAGCTGGCCCTGCTCGTGGTAGAGGCGCGCCAGGATCCGATTCGAAATTTCTGTCTGCCCGTCGCTCGCAAGCGCGCGGGCCGCCGCGGTCAGGTCCCCATTCAGGTATGGCTCGACCGCCGGTGGGCAGCCGCGAAACAACACGCTGTCGCGGTGGGTCAGCTCTATTTCGACCGTCAGCGGATGCATGGATCGGATCTCGAGTTTATGTTCGGCGACGCGGTCTTGGCTGCCAATCACCAATGTGTGTGATCCGATTCCCGCCGATACCCGCGCGGGGCCGCCACGCGCGTATCGGAGCGAACCCGGAATCGCACGAACCGCGACCATCGCCTCGGCGACTGATTGACGATTCCACGAGACGTGTACATCGATGCTGCACTCTGTCGGGTGAAAATCGAAGTCGAGTCTCTCGGTGCCGCGGCGCCGAACGCGCACCTCATGTTCCTCGAAATGGGTGGAAATGACGTCTTCCGAGTCGATCGGCTGGATGAATCCATACACCATCACGCAATAGCGGCGCGACAACAGATCGCGAAAGCTCGTTTCCCGTCCGACCATCTTGTGCTCGAATCGGCTCGCGGCACTCGCGTGGCGTCGCGTGCTCCGCGCATCAGCGGCATCGGAGACGCGTCGAACGCGCTGGCGCGACCTGCGCTTGGAGACGCGAACATTGAAGGTGCCACGCAGTTCGCTGGGGTAGTGAATGCTGACCGTCAAGTCGCCGCGACCGCGCAGCACCCGAAGTGCAAACAGCGATGTCAGGCACACACCGAGCAAGCCGAGCAGACCCATTTGCAGGTTCGGATCGATCTGGCCAGACTGAAAATCGGACAGCACCGGAGCCGCAATTCTGGAAAATCGCTTCCGCGCATCACCCAGCACGCGGATGATCGCGGCCTCGGTGTCTTCGTGTTGCGATCGCCAATCACTGCGTTGCGTCGCATTGGCCGCGGTCTGATCCGCTACAGCCGTTGAAGCATGGGTTGGAACAGGCGTAGATTTGCCGGATTCGATTTCGATATCCGCGAGTGCCGCGTCTACCTGGGCATCGCCGAGCCCGATTCTGGTCTCGATGGAGTCCTGGGCAGAAATGTTGGCGGACACAGTCAGCAGTGCCAGGCCTCCCAGGAGGCCCGCGCGGCGGACTGTGGAGCGAATTATCGACAAAGGTGTACGCGGCATGATCCACCGCCATTATCGGCGCAGCGACCGCGCTGGTTTAGCCCTGGGCCAGTCTGGGGGTTGGAAGTTCGAGTTGCCGGTTGTCGTCGCGCCTTCGGCGCGCATTGGCTGGGCGCACCAGCAGTAGCGCTACGCGCTTTGCCTGACAGCTTCCGAAATTTCATTCAACAGCTGCTCTGTTTCGTTCCAGCCGATACATGCATCCGTGATCGATACCCCTCGGCGTGGCGCGACGCCGCGCTGCCAAGTCTGGTTGCCGGCCAGCAGGTTGCTCTCCAGCATCAGTCCCATGATCGGGTGTCCCGGCCGTCGCACCTGCCTCAGAACTTCGCGACACACGAAGCCCTGACGCCTGTGGTCCTTGTTCGAGTTGCCGTGAGAGCAGTCGACCATGACCCGTCGAGCCGGCCGAGGCACGCCGAGTGCGTCAGCTGCGCGCGCGATCCATTCTTCTCCGAAATTCGGGCCGCTCGTTCCGCCCCTCAGGACGACGTGACCTTCGGCGTTTCCGCGCGTTCGAACTTTTGCGGGGCTGCCATCGCGGGACATCCCGAAGAAGGTGTGCGGACTCGCGGCAGCGACTACAGCGTTCACTGACACCTCGATATCTCCGTCCATGCCATTCTTGAATCCCACCGGCATCGACAGGCCACTGGCCATCTCGCGATGAGTCTGGCTGGGCGAGGTTCGCGCACCGATCGCGGCCCAGCCCAGCAGGTCCGCGACGAAATGCGGTGTCATCGGATCAAGTAGTTCGCTTCCGCACGCAACGCCCATCTCGTTGATTTCGAGCAGCAGCGCGCGCGATCGCTCCACGCCGGCTGAAAGATCACAGCGTCCGTCCAGGTCCGGGTCGTTGAGGAAGCCCTTCCATCCCAACCGCGTGCGAGGCTTTTCGAGATAGCTGCGCATGACGATCACCAACGTGTCTGCGCTGGACGCTGCTACCCGACGCAGCCGCTGCGCGTACTCGAGCGCAGTGTCCGGGTCGTGAATCGAACACGGCCCGACGATCACCGCAAGCCGCTTCGGATCGTTGCCGTGGAGGATCCGCGCGATCGAACGGCGCGCGCCGACCACGGTTTCCGAGGCCTTGTTGGTGACCGGTATTGCGGATTCGAGCTGGTTCGGCGCGAGCATGGGTTGGAGTCTGGGGGGTCCGCTGACTGCGGCCGCGTCACCAGTGGACGATTCGAAGTTTTCGCTGAGCACGGCAGTATCCTTCTCGATCGACGGTCCGAAGCGAATCGATCTTTCGACTCGATCTTTCGATTTGCGATTCGGCAAAAAAAGAGCCCCGAGATTTCTCTCGGGGCTCAGGAAAACACGCTTTGCAGGCAATTGTTATGCGCGCACGTCCCCCCGAGCCCGGTTGGTAAACCAGGCGGAGCTAAAGTAGAGATACTCTCGAACGGCTGTGTGCGACAATTCGTTTCCTCGGTTCAGGACCGGTATTACAGCAGATCACTCGGCCGAGTCAAGCAATGCTATGTCGGACCCCGACGCGCCACCGAGGAGATCACGCGATTGGCGCCGCAGCGACCCCCCGCGATCGGGCGCGCTTTTCCGAAACTGTTCTATGGCTGGGTCGTCATCGGGGGCGCTTCGCTGCTGGCGTTCGTGGTCGTGGGGGTGGGCTTCTATTGCCTCGCCGTGCTGTTCGATGGCCTGTGCCGCGAGCACGGCTGGCCCACTACGCGTGTCGCGCTGGCCACCAGCCTGTTCTTCGTGACCTCGGGTCTGGCCGGGGCGCTCGTAGGGCGCGGGGTCGACCGCTTTGGTCCGCGCCTGTTCTTCGTTCCCGGAGCTTTGCTGATGGCCGGGGCGATCGTGTGGATCGGGAATATCGACGCGCCGTGGAAGCTGAATCTCGCCTATCCGCTGTTGGCGGTCGGGTTCGCCATGGCGGGGACGGTCCCGAATAACGCGCTGGTCACGCGCTGGTTTGTCGAGCGCCGCGCGCTTGCGATGAGTCTGTCGCAGACCGGCGTGTCGCTCGGCGGGATCATTCTGGTTCCGGTCACGACGGCCGTGATCATCGAGCACGGTGTGGGAGTCGCGACACAAGGGCTGGCGATGTTGCTCGTCGCGGTGACGGGAATTGTCACGCTGTTCGTGGTCCGTTCGAGCCCCGAGTCGATCGGCCAAAAGCCTGATGGGCGCTGCGAACGGGCGAGGGGCCAACATGAGCCGCTCGATCGGCAGGAGCGTGTCTGGTCGACCCGCGAGGTGTTGGCCACGCGCGCCTTCTGGGTCGCAGTGCTGGCATTTTCGGGAATCTTGTTCTGCCAGGTTGCTACAGCGATGCACCAGCTCGCAATGCTTCGCGAACGGGTGGAGCCGGCGACGGCAGCGCTTGCCGTGAGTACCACCGCGGCTGGCAGCGTCGTCGCTCGGCTGGTGGTCGGACGGTTCGCCGATCGCTGGGACAAGCGTCGGCTGGGCTCGGCGTTGATGCTGATCCAGGCCAGCGCACTTTGGATGTTCGCTTCGGCGACACATCCATGGATCATGTTCTGTGCGTCGTTGTTTTTTGGCTTCACGATCGGGAACATCTTCATGCTCCAGTCGCTGATCATCGGCGAACTGTTCGGAATGAAGTCGTTCGGCAAGGCGTTCGGACTGATGCAGCTGCTGACACAGATGGCCAGCGGTTTGGGACCCTACCTGCTGAGTCTGTTGGTCGAGTCGCTGGGCGGCTATCAGCTCGGTTTGTTGCCGCTGGTGGGACTCGCGGTGGTCTCTGCGGTGGTGCTTTCGCGCTTGCGACCGCCATCACTGTAAACCAGGGCGGTAAACCCGGGCCATCAAACCAGAGCCATCGAACCAGAGCCGTAAACCAGCATCGAAAGCCTACGCCGCCGATTCAGAGCAGCGCTGCGATGGCCGGGTCGCGGATTGCGTCGCTCCGGGGAACCGCTTCGGTCACAACCGCAGTTCCAGACAGAATCGCCCATTTTTGGTCCTGCGCTGTTGAAATACCCGAAACGACGAGGCAGCCGAGCACGGCCGATAGCGTGGCCCCCAAGTCGGCAAGAACACTGATTCCGCGCGCAATGGTCAGCTGCCCGAGCGTCACACCGGTCGTCATGGTCAACGCGATGGCGAGCCATTCGAAACCGGCACAACCCACCAGCATCCACCACCAGACCGGCACGAAACGCGGAACCACGACCATTTTCCAATCAAACGGGTTCTCGGTCGATCGGGGGTCGCTGACGCGCCAGACCTCCGAGACTACCTGTAGCGGTCGGATCAGGTTCAGCAGCGGAATCACAAAACCGAGCAACGCCCACTTTCGCGGGTACTGGAAGCGTCGCGATCCGAACGCGCGACCGTTGATCCGTGATCGATACAACCAGCAGCCAAATAGCAGTGCCGAAGCACACACGAGCCCGACCCGTGCGGCCGCCAGGCTGTTTCTCATCAGGCCGTGTGCGTGGCGATCGATCGTGCTGACCTTGTTCTCGCCCAGCGCTCCGACCAGCAACTGGACCTCGGAGATCTCGAAACCAGCAGACACACTGAACGTCGCTGCGGTGATCAGGAGCAGTGCGGAAAGGCAAAACGTCATCGTTCGACTGGACAGGTAGCGGGGAAGGAAACTGCCCGAATGGTCCACACTGGCTCCTTGGCGAGGGTCCACAGATCAGTCCGCTTCTTTGCCCTCCTTCGGCCCGATTCGAGTGCCTCTGTAGCGGCAAATGAAATAGCGGTTGAGGCTTCCTTCGCGACCATCATTGGTGTAAGACGTAACGATTTCAAAGTGCGCTTCGAGCAGATGCCGGATTTCGAGCTCGTCTGTAAAATGGCAATAGCGTCGCACTTTGGCGTCATCACTCCAGGGCAGCAGGTGGTCACCCGGTTCGAGCTGGGCCGTATCGATCGATTGAGGAGCCGTGTGGTTGTAGGCGTCCCACGGGATGATCTTTTCTCGGAAGCGGGCGAAGGCCCCGAACTGCCAACACGTCAGCGCGAGCACGCCCCCAGCCGCGAGCTGTCGACCCAAGCGGGCCAGCAGTTCGACGCGCAACGCCGCGCTCGGGATGTGGTGGAGCACACCGAATAGGCCGATCAGCTTGTAGCGTGGTTCCGAGCCGGCAATGATCGGGACCCGGCGCAGGCCGCTTTTCGCACCTCGAGCGCCCCACTCGGCCGGCGCTTCGAGGAGTGTTTCGATCAGGTCTTCCTGGATCAGCTCGCAGTGTCCGATGGGCAGAGCCCGCTCGCGGGCCCGCTGCAGCAGGCTCGCGCTCGAGTCGACCCCGGTGTAGTGGAGGTTGTCGCGTACGTGTCTCCATCGCTCGGCGAGAAACGCGCCGAATCGCGCGTTTCCGCACCCGATATCGAGAATCCGTGTCGGGACCCCCGCATCTGGTTGAACGAGGTCAGCAACGCGTGACCAGCCGGGCCAGGGATGGCCGCGGGATGCATCGAATTCGGCCGAGGTCTCGCGGTAGAAGCCGCGGTTGATCTCGTTCAGCGCGCGAACGGTTTGATGGTCCATCGCCTAAGCGGCCCGAGAATCTGTGCTCACGTGCGGTACACTAGTGGCACATCCGGAAAGTTCTGGTACATGCTGACAAAGGGATCACCGTCGCCTTGTCCGACGGAGAAGAGCGTTCTGTCGGCTTCAATCATGGGTACCGAAACTTGGCGGGTGTTGCACTAGCCTGCCCTGCGCTGGAGGTGGCGACGTTTTGGACAGGTCCGCCCGCAGGCGTCCGAGGCGATTCGATCCGACGCGCCACGAGCGCGAGTTGCTGGCGATCGTAAACGAGATCGTCCAGGTGCCAGGTCTCGATCGCCGACAGCTCGACGGCGTGCTGAAGCGCTTTCCAAGAGATGGCTGTGGGCTGTTCTCGCGCAGCGAGATCATCGCGGGGTTTCGCCATTTCAAAGCTCGAAACTGGCATACCGTCGACGAAGCTGATTTCGTAGCCAAGTTGCGTCTACGACCGGTCCGCACCCAGAGCGGCGTCACCCCGGTAACCGTGCTGACCAAGCCATTCCCATGTCCCGGCGAGTGCATCTTCTGCCCCAATGACGTCCGCATGCCCAAGAGCTATCTCGCCGACGAGCCGGGCGCACAGCGGGCGGAAGACAATCACTTCGACCCGTACCTGCAAACCTGGCATCGACTCGATGCATTCCGAAGTATGGGTCACCCGGTCGAGAAGGTGGAATTGATCATTCTGGGAGGAACCTGGTCGTTCCACCCCGAGGCCTACCAGGTCTGGTTCGTGAAGCGCTGCTTTGATGCGCTGAACGACTACGGAAGCGGCGTAGACGGCTGCGCTGATGCGGGAAGCGCGCCGGCGGCGTTTCGCGAGCTGGCGCCGATCGGCCGTGGTGCGGCCGGTGTCTACAACCAACGCGTCAGCTCGCGGCTCCACGAGAGCGAGCGAGCCAGCTGGGAGGAACTGATCGCGAGTCACCGGATCAACGAAACCGCGGGGTGTCGCAGCGTCGGGCTGGTCGTCGAGACACGCCCCGACCACATTTCGGCCGAAGAGGTGATCCGGATCCGTCGCTTGGGTTGCACGAAGGTGCAGATCGGTCTGCAGAGCCTTTCGGACGACGTACTCGAGCGGAATCGGCGAGGTTGCGATGTAGCCGCGTCGCGTCGCGCCTTGCAGATGTTGCGCGGTGCCGGCTTCAAGCTGCACGCGCACTGGATGCCCAACCTGTTGGGGTCGTCGCCAGAACGGGATGCAGAAGAATTTTCGCGGCTATTCGACGACCCGGATTTTCGGCCCGATGAGTTGAAGTTGTATCCCTGCAGTCTGATCGAGACGGCAGAGCTGATGAACTACTACGAAACCGGGGAGTGGCGTCCCTACGAACGCGAAGAACTCGTGGACTTGTTGGCGAAATGTCTCGAGCGCACGCCAGTGTACTGCCGCGTCACCAGGGTGATTCGTGACTTCTCCTCGGGGGACATCGTGGCGGGTAACAAAGTCGCGAACCTGCGCGAGGTTGCGGAGGCGGCTCTGGCGGCGCGGGGTGCTTCGAGCCGAGACATCCGTGCGCGCGAAATCCGCGGCGCGTACTTCGACCCGAGTTCGCTGGCGCTGACGGTCGAGACCTACGATACATCGATCGGCTCAGAACACTTTCTGGCGTATGTTACGCCAGACGACCGGCTGGTCGGATTTCTGCGCTTGTCGCTGCCAGATGCGCCCCTCGCAAACGCGGAGCTGCACCACAGCGCAATGATCCGTGAAGTTCATGTGTATGGAGATTCATTGGCTCTCGGACGCCGGGGCGAAGGCAAGGCGCAGCATCTGGGTCTCGGGCGCCGATTGATCGAGCGAGCCGAGCGGATCTCTGCCGACGCAGGCTTTCGCGATCTCGCTGTGATCTCCGCCGTTGGGACGCGGGACTACTACCGGCAGCTGGGCTTCCGGGATGGCGAACTCTACCAACACCTCGCGCTATTCGATGACTCAGGCGCGGGTGAACTCGAGCGCATCGCCTGAAGCCCGCACGTCCACCGCGACCTTTGCACCTTCTGGGAAATCCCCATCGAGTATCCGCATTGCGAGCGGGTCTTCGAGCATTCGCTGAATGGTTCGCTTCAGAGGACGCGCTCCGTAGTGGGGATCGTAGCCCCGTTCTGCGATCAGGTCGCGCGCGGCGTCGCTGACTTCGAGTTCCAGCCGTTGCGCTCGCAACCGCGCTCGCAACCGGTCCAGCTGGATTTCGACAATCGTGTGGAACTGCTCGCGACCGAGCTGACGGTATACGAGTGTCTCGTCGACCCGGTTGAGAAATTCCGGACGAAAATGCCCGCGCAACGCCTCGTCGACGCGTCGTTCCATTTCGGGCCGATCCTCCTCTCCCAACTCTATGATGTGTTGACTGCCGATGTTCGACGTCATGATCAATACAGCGTTGCGGAAGTCGACGGTGCGGCCCTGCCCATCGGTCAGCCGGCCATCGTCCAATATCTGCAGCAGCACACCGAACACATCCGCATGCGCCTTTTCGATTTCGTCGAACAACACGACACAGTAGGGCCGACGTCGTACCGCCTCGGTGAGGTAGCCGCCCTGCTCGTACCCCACATAGCCCGGGGGCGCACCGATGAGTCGGGCCACGGAGTGCTTTTCCATGAATTCGCTCATGTCGATTCGCACCATCGCGCGTGGGTCGTCGAACAGGAACTCGGCCAGGGCGCGAGCGGTTTCGGTCTTGCCCACTCCGGTCGGGCCCAGGAAAATGAACGAGCCGATCGGACGGTCCGGGTCAGAGAGTCCGGCGCGTGATCGCCGAACCGAAGAAGCCACCGCGTGCAGTGCCTCGTCCTGGCCGACCACGCGAAGACGCAACAGATCTTCCATCGCGTGGAGTTTCTGCTGTTCCCCGTCCAGCATCTTGCTGACCGGAATCCCCGTCCACTTCGAAACGATCTCGGCGATCTCTTCGGAGGTGACTTCTTCGGACAGCAGCGACCCCTCGGCCTGCAGCCCGTCCAGGTCGGATTGAAGCCCGCTGAGCTCGGTTTCGAGCTGGACCAGTTCGCCGTAACGAATCTCGGCTGCGCGCTCGAGGTTTCCCGCCCTCGATGTGCGATCCAGTTCGGCGTTGAGCTCTTCCCGGCGCTCCTTGCCGGCACGCAGGCTTGAAATGCACGTCTTCTCGTTCTCCCAGCGGGCCTTGAATCCATCGCCTTGTTCGCGCAGGTCCGCGATCTCGCGCTCGACTCGGTCGAGGCGTTCGCGGCTGGCATCGTCGGTCTCTTTCTTCAGGGCTTCTCGCTCGATCTCGAGCTGGGTGCGCTTGCGTTCCAGCTGGTCGAGTTCTTCGGGCATCGAGTCGAGCTGGACGCGGACTCGGCTGGCGGCTTCGTCGACCAGATCGATCGCCTTGTCGGGAAGGAACCGATCGGTGATGTAGCGTTCGGAAAGCGTGGCGGCGGCAACGAGCGCGGTGTCCTGGATGCGAACGCCATGATGGACCTCATAGCGTTCCTTCAAGCCGCGAAGGATCGAGATGGTGTCTTCGAGGTTGGGTTCGGCAACGAAGACCGGCTGGAAGCGGCGCTCCAACGCGGCATCCTTCTCCACGTGCTTGCGGTATTCGTCGAGCGTCGTGGCGCCGATGCAACGCAACTCGCCCCGCGCCAGTGCCGGCTTGAGCATGTTGGCCGCGTCTGCTGCGCCTTCGGCAGCGCCAGCACCGACGATCGTGTGCATTTCGTCGATGAACAGGATCACTCCGCCATCGGCTTCGGAAACCTCTCGCAACACCGCCTTGAGCCGGTCTTCGAACTCGCCACGGTACTTGGTGCCGGCGATCAGCGAACCGACATCGAGTGAAATCAGTCGACGGTCTACCAGCGACTCTGGGACGTCTCCCTCGATGATTCGCCGAGCGAGACCTTCCGCGATGGCGGTCTTGCCTACGCCGGGCTCACCAATCAGCACCGGGTTGTTCTTGGTGCGCCGGCACAGGACCTGAATCACGCGACGAATTTCCTCGTCGCGTCCTACGACCGGGTCGATCTTGCCCAGTCGTGCAGCATCGGTGAGATCTATCCCGAATTTCGCGAGTGACTGGTATTTTGATTCGGGATCGGGGTCGGTAACGCGTGCGCCGCCGCGAACCGACGCAAGCGCCTTGAGGAGCGAGTCGCGATCGGCACCTGCCGTGCGCAGCAGGCTAGCGGCCGGGTCGTCCTTGTCGCTGGTGAACGCCAGAAGCAGGTGCTCGGTCGAGACGTATTCGTCCTTGAGACCGTCGGCCTCGCCGAACGCGGCGTCGAGCAATTTGCTGAGGCGGCGGCTGATCTGGGGTTGGGCGCCACCGGTGACTTTGGGAAGTTGCGCGATGAGCCGCTCGATTTTCGATTGCAGCACGTCGATCGGCACCCCGAGCTTCTGCAGGACCGGTAACGTGCTGCCCTCAGGCTGTGCGAGCAACGCGCGCAGCAGGTGGGCGGGTTGGATTTCACTGTGGCCCCGTGCCGCAGCCAGCGATTGCGCTTCGGCGAGGGCCTCTTGGCTCTTGATCGTGAGTTTGTCCATTCGCATGCGCCGAATCGTAAACACGGTCTTCGGGTCGACAAGGCAGAAATGCACGAACTCCCGAAGTGCATGCCGCACATCGGGAGTTCGTGGGGACGGGCTTCAGAGTCGATTCGTCGCGCGGGTGAAGAATTCGCCCCTAGCTCGATTGCCGCTTCATGGGGACGAAAATCGTTGCGTCACCGCGGCGGATCAGCAACAGCGCGCCGTCGTCTGCTTGTTCGAGTTGGCTGCGCAGATCCGAAACCCCTTTCACTTCGTTGCGGTCGACTTCGAGGATGATGTCGCGACTGCGCAACCCGGCTTCGTCAGCGGCACTTCCCGGGTCGATCGATGTTATGACCGCACCGTGTTCCTCATCGACACCAAGCCGTTGCGCGAGGTCCGGCGTGAGATCCTGAACCCGCAGTCCGAATGCTGCAGCTCCTTCGTCTTTCGTTACCGATGCGAGTTCGGTGTCCTCCGGCTCTTCTAGCGCGCCTACGACCGTCTTGAGCGTCTTCCGCTTGCCGTCACGCAGCACGACGATGTCGACTTTCTGGTCGACCGGAGTCGCCGCGACGACGCGCGGCAACTCTTTGAGTTCGTCGATCGGCTTGCCATCGAACTCGACAATGACGTCGGCGCTCTCGAGGCCGGCCAGGTCGGCCGGTCCGCCCTCGAGCACTTTCGTGACGACGGCTCCCTTCAGCTCGTCGAGCCCGAGGTTCTCTGCGATTTCCGGTGAAATTTCCTGGATCATCACGCCGAGCCAGCCGCGCGTTACGTGTCCGCTCATGCGAAGCTGCGGCAGGATCGTCTTTGCCATGTCGATCGGAACGGCGAAACCGATCGTATTGGCGCGGGGATTGATGGCGGTGTTGATCCCAATGACCTCGCCCGCCAGGTTGATCAGCGGGCCGCCCGAGTTGCCCGGATTGATCGCGGCGTCGGTCTGGATGAAGTCGTCGTAGTTCCCCTGGCCGATCTCCCGGTGCGTTCCACTGACGATGCCGGCCGTCACGGTGTGATCGAATCCGAAGGGGTTACCGATCGCGACGACCCATTCGCCAGGCCGAACTCGGGACGACTCACCGAGGGGTAACGTGAAAAGCTTCTTTTCCGCCTCGACCTTGATCAGCGCGACATCGGTCTTGGGATCGCGTCCGATGACCTCTGCTGGGAGCTTGCTGCCGTCCTTGAAATGAACCGTGATCTTTTCGACATCTTCGATCACGTGGTTATTGGTCACGATGTAGCCGTCGGGTGAGATCACGAAACCACTACCGAGGCTCGGAACGGTTTGTTCGGGGCCCGCATGGGGCGAGCGGCGTCCGAAGAAAAAATCCTGCGGACTCGGCCCCGTCTGGATCTTCTCGACAGCGATATTCACGACGCCCGGTGACACTTGCTCGGCCAGATCGGCAAAACTCGCAGGGACTCCGCGAGGGACCATGGGCGCGTTGCCGCTGCCCTGCTGCCAGAACGGGGAGCCTTTGGTGGCATCCTCTTCGGATTGAGCGTCGGATGACTTGTCAGACTTCCCAAACAGGTCGAGTGCGTGTGCTTCACCGCCCCTCCAGCCAATCTGAATGTCCAGCGCGCCTGCCGCGACGAGTGAGACGGCGATCGCTGTTGTGAACAACAAGAGGGTCGGAATGCGCATCTTCATGAATCTCTCCGTTCGACAATGAATTGGGTCGTTGCGCTTTCGGCGCATTCAATTTCGGTGCATGCAATTTCGGTGCATTCCATTTCGGTGCATTCCATTTCGGTGCAGTGTGGCGAAATCTTCCACCTGGTCGCCTGACCAGCATGGGTCATGCATATAGCCGCGCCTCGCTTGATCGCCAGGCGATCTTCCATCCGGTTCGATACCGCGCTGTGTTGCGGGGTTCCCGCAAAATTCACCAGTTTGAGAAACAGCCCGTAGCGATTGAACCCCATCGTTCAGGCCTCACCATCTAGATCCCACCGCCACGGCCACACCACATCAAATCCCTACATCAGTTCCCTACATCAGTTCCCTACATCAGACCTCTACATCATCAGACCAGCGGAATCGTGACATGGTACCGGCTCGAGCCGCGTTGGACGACGACCAGCGCCTGTGAAAGGCCGCGCAGTTTCAGTATCGAGCGCCGAAGCGCGACTGGATCACTGAGCGAATTGCCGTTGATGCCGAGCACCAAATCACCGCTCTGAAACCCGATTCGAGCGGCACCGCTTCCCTCGCGAACCGATTTTACGACGAACCCGCCCGCGGGGTTTGGGTCGAGCTCCAGCCCCATGATCTCGTGGGCGAGTTTTGCCACGTGGTCTGCCGGGATTTCCTCGAGTATCACCCCGATGGTTTGTGTCTTGCCGTTGCGCCAGACGCTCAGCTCGACTTCCTGTCCGTCGACACTGGTTTCGAGTTTTTCGAAGAAGTACTGCGCCGAGTCGACCGGTCGCCCATCGATGTGCATCACCACATCACCACGGCGAATTTTTGCGCGCGCCGCCGGGCTGTTCTCGCGCACGCGGTTGACCAGCGCGCCAGAGACGCCCTGTGGCAGATCCATGACGGCTCGCAGCTCGCTATTCAGATCCTGGAAGTCCAATCCCATCCAGACGGGCACGACTTCGCCGTGTTTGATCAATTCGTCGACCACGCGCCTGGCGATGTCGATCGGGATCGCGAAACCGATGCCCTGGCCTCCGCTGTACACCGCTGTGTTGATTCCGATCAGTTCCCCGGCCGCATTGACGAGCGGTCCGCCGGAATTGCCGGGGTTGATCGACGCATCGGTCTGGAGGAAGCCGTGATAGACGCGGCTTTGCGCGCGAACCGAACGGTTGATCGCGGAAATGACACCGGTCGTCACGGTGCTCGACAACCCGAATGGGTTGCCGATGGCAATCACGGATTCGCCGACCATCAGATCCGAAGACGTCGCTGGCGAAACCCACGGAAGTTCCGCATCCGTATCTGCTTGGAGGACTGCGATGTCGTTGTTCGGGTCGGCCCCTATCACGCTAGCGTCGAACTCGGTGCCGTCCTCGAGCGTGATGATGATCCGGCTGGCGCGACCGACGACGTGTGCGTTGGTCAGAATGTGACCTTCAGCATCGATCAAAACACCCGACCCGAGACTTTCGGTGGTCTGTGGAGCGCGTCGTTCGAAGTGGTCGCGAAAAAACGAATCGAAGAACGGGTTGCCGGATTGCATGAATGGGCTGCCACCGTCATCGACACGCTCGGTGGTGATACTGACCACGCTGGGGCCGACCTTTTGGACGACTTCCACGGTAGTCGAACGCCTCAGGAACGGATCGCTCGCGGTCGCGATCATGGCAGTCGCGCAGACCGAGAGTGTGGCGAAGAGTGCGAGGGCGAGGATTTTCTTCATTGGATTGATCGGACACAGGATCGGGGTCGGAAGTTCGAAGCAGACAATTCGCAGCCGGATATCTTGAAGCCGAATATTGGAGGTTGCAGCGCGCTGGGGCACCAAGGTAGCGCGGAATGCCATAATGGTGTCGTCCGCTGCGGACGTCGCCAGAGCAGCGGAAAGCGAGGGGGTGCCGTTTGGTCAAGGAACTGATCAGCGAGTTCGAGCGCCGGTTCGGGCGATCACCCGAGTCCGCTGCCCGCGCCCCCGGTCGTGTCAACTTGATCGGCGAGCACACGGACTACAACCAGGGCCTGGTGCTGCCGCTCGCGATCGATCGCGACACAGTGTCGCTCGCTGCGATCCGGTCCGATGGGCACTTCCGCGTCTATTCGCAGGAGCAGGCTGAACTTCGAAGTTTCGAAGCGGGCGCGTTCGAGCCATCGAGTGATTGGGTCGACTACGTGCGCGGTGTGGTTCGGGCGTTTTCAGAGGCGGGTCAATCCATCTCGGGCCTCGATATCGCGGTCTCCAGCGAGGTTCCGCTCGAATCGGGCCTGTCGAGTTCTGCGGCGCTGTGCGTTTCGCTGGTGACCGTGATCGACGCGATCGCTGCGCTTTCGCTTGCGCCGATCGATCGAGCCCGGCTCGCGCACCGTGCCGAAAGCGAGTTCGTCGGCGTCGGCTGCGGGATCATGGATCAATTCGCGAGCGCTCTGGGCCGTCCAGGCAGCGCGCTCCGAGTCGATTGTCGTTCGCAGCAGGTCGAGACGGTGCCGGTGCCGAAGGATTTGTGCATTCTGGTGGCGGATTCCGGCGTGCGGCGAAGCCTGCTGAAAGCCGGGTATCACGAGCGGGTCGCGGAGTGTCAGTCCGTGCTTGCGCTTGCTGTCGAGCACGGAATCGTCCCGGTCGATGCATCGGCTCTGCGCGACCTGTCGGTCAGCGCGTTGCCGCAGCTCGAGTCGGTCCTGCCATGGAACCTGTACCGGCGCGCACGGCACGTCATCACCGAAAACGCCCGAGTCGATTCCATGTGTTCCGCGCTGCGCGCGGGCAACCTCGACGCGGCCGGGGCGATCCTGAAGGAGGGCATGAAGAGCCTGCGGAGCGATTTCGAAGTCAGCACGCCGCAACTCGACCGGCTGTGTGAGGTCGCCGACACCACCCCGGGTGTGTATGGCTCCAGATTGACCGGGGCCGGCTTCGGCGGCTGCACGATCCACCTTCTCGTGCCGTCTGCACTGCCGCACCTGACTGAAGCTCTCACCCCGCTCAGCTCCCGGCTCCACTGCATTCGTCCCGCTTCACCCGCTTCGGTTCTGCCGATCGCTTGATCAGCCGAACGCAGCGCGGTCTATAGCCTGCCGGAACAGGGCGGTGGTTCGAGTGGGGTCGGACGACTGGAGGATACTTCCGGTGATCGCGATACCACGGGCACCGGCAGCGATGCTGGCGGCGGCATTTGCGGGGGTGATTCCGCCTTGGGCAATCACCGGCAGAGCGTTTGCCGCAGCGCGCTTCAAGGTCTCGAGGCCGAGGGGCGGACGTGTGGCGGGTTTCGACAGCGGTTGAAACAGTGGGGCCAGTTGCGCGTAGCTGGCCGCCGCGGGTACGCATTCGGCTTCCGCGGCCGAGTGCGTCGAGACACCGATCAGTGCGTCTTTTCCCAGTAGCTCCCTCGCATGCTCGGCCCCGACCGCATCGAAGCCCAGTTGGACGCCGTCTGCGCCGATCGCCAACGCGAGGTCGCAGCGTCGATTGATGAGGATCCGAACCTGGCCGCCGCGATCGGCCGCGCCCCGATGAGCCGCTTCGGCGACAGCTTCCGCATGCGCGAGCAGTGCCGCGTCGTCGAGATCGCGTTCGCGCACCTGAACCCAATCGACTCCTGCCTTGACGGCGGCATACACACACGCGACCAAGTCGCCGCGCACCGCCGCTCGGTCGGTGACCAGGCACAAGACAGGGTGCGTGTTCATGATGTCCACGAGTCAGACCCGAGAAGCGTTTGGGAGCGTCGCGAGATTCTACCGATTGGCAGGGGTTATTGGCGCCCCACGATTCGAGCGCTTCGGCGGTTACTCGAGCAGCTGCACTCGACAGAGTTCCTGCAGGTTGCGAACGCGGCGAGAAATGGCAGCCGGATGGCGGCCTTCGACTTTGGCAATGCTGCGCTGAGAGAGCCCCTCCAGCAGGAGCTTGAATACGCGCGCGTGTTCGGGTCCCAGTTCTTCGATGGCGCCGAACATCTGCCGCAAGCGACCGGCCAGCTCCTGGCTGAGCAAATGTGCCGGAGGCAGAACGGAGATCCGCCACGTATTGCGCCCGATCTGCTCGCGATTTTAGCGCCACAAAGGGATCTCGCAGCTTGCGTAGCCATCGACGGCTGACCCCCACTCGCCGCGATTCCCGACGTATCGGAGCAGTGTCGACTCATCAAGCGCGATTGCCGTCGCTGCCTGCGCTGCGATTCACGGATCTGGGCGCGTGTCTGCGCAATGAAGTGGGAGCGCGCAGACTGTGTCCCCTTGATCAGGCTCACAGAATCATCCCAGCGTCGCGAACGCCACAACGTGCGCGCCGTTTCGGCCCGCTTCCCACGAAAGCGCGGGTGGTCTGTCAATGCAGCGAACGCCTCATCGTGTCGCTCTTGCGCAAGCAGCCGGCGAACACGCGCGACCGCGTGAAAATGCCTGAGCCATTCGGAAACCCAGCTCTCGAAGGCGCCGGTCAGGCAGGTGCTCCAGATCTCGTCGGACTCGGTTGCGGGGTGGCAACGCGAGACCACCGGGATGACGTCCTTCTCCAGTAGCGAGACGAGCTTCTGCCAGCCGCGCTCGTTTGTTTCGAGTCCCGCGAGAAATGTCGTGAATTCCGTGCTGTGCGTGGTACCCGGTCGCGTCCTGAAGGCACGCCGGAGCGCAGAGAGGTCCATATCAACTCCAGTCCAGCTCGAGCGACTGCTCCGGCGCTACCCATCGTCATTCGAAAGCGATGGGCAGTATTGCTGCCGGAGGGCTCGATGATTGATTCGACACCCGGAACACCGGGCGAACGGAGCGCTCTTATAGGGCGCTGAGTTTGTGTCGAAAGATCGGGACTAGGCTGAACAGCAACACATTGCGATCCTCGTGCGGGCCACCTGCTACAGCGTGACAGCCTGCACCTTTGTCGGGCCCTGGCTTCGAGACCGGCTTCGAAGGCCAAGAAGTTGGCGCGAGGCCGAACTCCTCGTCCATTGAGGGGCACGAGCGGACCGGAAGTTGCGCCGGACGCGAAGTTTTTTCAATAGGCAGCGCGAAAATCTCGGAAAAACCTGCACTGGGTGGATGATTTCTGTTCTTCGCAGGACGTGGGCTCGAATCTCGGCCTGGGTCGGCGTTCGCATCCAAGCTCTGACTCTCGATTCGGATTTTTTCCAACAGTCCATCGAGCTCGAGCTGCTTCGCGGCGTTGATCTTCTTGCGCGGAATTTGGAACATCGCAGGCGCGGCTGCAGCCGATCGAGATCGCGTTCGATTCCACTGCGAGCAGAGCGCAGCGCTGCAGGTACGAAGCCCATCATCGCCGCGTTGACGAGATCGGCCCACCAAAGCTCGCTTCTCCAGGCGGGCTGCTCGTTGTCCGCAAACCCCCAGACGAGATCGAAGACACCGTCGAAGACCCAGTGGCATACGAGATACGCGACGGAGATCGCGATACCCAAGCCAATCGGCGACATGGAGCGCATGCGGAGAGATTAAGCGATTACGCCGACACGGCCGCACAGGCCTCGACTAGCGCCGGCACGAAGAGGTCGGGACGATCGGCGCAAGCGAGATGTCCAGCCGCTAGCCGGTGTACCCGCGCGCCGGGAATCGAATTGGCCAGGCTCTCCTGCCGCGCGGGTGGCACGAGCCGGTCCTGTTGCATGACGAGGACTGCGGTTGGTACATCGATGCCCCCGACCCAATCATGCGAACTGAACTGTCGCAACGCGTTCGCGGCCTCGATCAGCGCGGCCGGATCGGTCTGCTGCAGCTCTTGCCGCACGAATTCGCGAACGATCTCATTTCGTACACCCAGCCCGTAGAAGGGGCTGGCGAGACACCGGCGCATGTCGCGCGGCACGAGACGAAAAAGTGTGCTCGCAATCGGCGTGATCGTGCGGGCCGCGCGCTGTCCGACGCGGGACCCAAAACTCCGGGCGGTGGCGCACAGCACCAAACCCGACACGCGTGAGGGCGATTGGCGCCATACGAGCTTCGCGATCGGACCGCCCATCGAGTAGCCAACGGGGACGATCCGCTCACAGCCGAGCGCGTCGGCGACCGCAACGACATCATCCGCACACTCTGAAAGCCGAAAGCGTCTCCTCGCATCGAATCCGCGACCGTGACCGCGTTGATCCATCGCGACCACGTGGAAGCGCTCGCCCAGCGCCCGAAAGCTGCGCCCCCAGTTCAGCCCACCGGTCGCGCCAAGGCCATGCAACAGCATCACGGTGGGCGCACCAGGCGGGCCGGGTAGCTCCCGAATGAAGGTGGTGCCACGACCGGGTATCTCGAGGCTGCGTCCCGGTGCCATAGCGGAGGCGGCGTTACGCCGCATGCTCGACCAGTTCCCTGACCGCATCCGCGTGGTCGGCAGCGTCGGCCAAGCCGCACTCGAAGGCCACCGGACGCTTCGAGTAATCCATCAGGTTCAGCCCGAGCGCCGAAAGGCGTTCGCTACCCAGGATCGTGTGCACCCGAACGCCCGTCGCTCCGAGCGCCGCCAGGTCGTCGACGAGCATCTCGGAGACGCGCGGGATCGCGATCTTCGGGCCGATGAAAAGTGCTGCTTCGAGAGCGAGATCCTTCACGATCGCTGTGTGGTACTGCGGGCCGCGGGCGCCGTCCATGTAGTGCTCGCCCGCGTGCGATACCGTCGGAAAGTAACCGGGGATGGCGCAGGACGACGCGACAGCGCGAGACAGCGGTACACCATCGGCCGCGGTCCAGAACTTGGGCTTTCCGCTCCCGCAGGTCGTCGTCGTCGGTCGAAAGTCGACGTCCGGCCACACATCGGTGCCGACCGTCTTTCGGAACATGGCGACGAACTGGTCTTCGGACAGTGCGGTGTCGGCGCTGCGCGCAAGTTCGGCGATACGCGCCACGGTCTCGGGCTTGCCGGCCGCTGGGCCTAGCATCAGCGCGATGATTTCGGCGAAGGCTCCCTTGTCGAGATCCGGCGGAGGAAGACTGGATCGCGGATTATTGGAATCGCGGTCCATTGCCAGCGCGTCGTGAGGATCCTTGCCGAGCGCCATGTCTGCCCCCACTGACGAGCCCGCCGAGGTCCCCACGATCACGGTCGACTTCGCGGGTTCGAACCCGATGGCATCGACCAATCCAGCCAACACGCCGTTCTCCCAGGCGACCCCAACCGAACCACCGCCCCCCAATAGGAGTCCAAGTCTCGCCATCGCTACATCCTCCACAGCCCGCGGCACCGGGTCTGGCTCGCGGCGGGTCAAAGATAGCCATTACTCCGCAAACTCCGGGGCACTGTAAGACGACGTGGCATTTGGAGCCTTCATTCGGATCGCTCTCTTAGGTCGATCCGAGGCCCTGAGCGAGGCGATACGATGTCTTGCGAGTTTGGAAGCCGCTTACGAAGGCCTCAGCGACGTGTTGAAGGAACGAATCGACGGACTCGTCGCCTCCACGACTTCATGGCCGCCCTCTGGGGCACAGCTGAAGAAAAGGATCAGGCGAAGATGAAGATGGAAAGAAGTACTCCCTCGCCGAGCTTTGGCGGACAAAGTGGATCGGGCCAGGCTAGAGTCCTTGACCAAGGTTTACGTTGACAAATGCGTCAAGTTTGGGTCGATTCCGGATCGAGAGCAAACTTCTACGCTCCCTCGATCGAAGAATTC
>JAQBGU010000131.1:0-10712 GCA_032128375.1 Deltaproteobacteria bacterium
CCCCATCGAGGTCGCCGAGATGAACTGCGGAATGTGCAGCCGGTCCACTGAGCAGAACGACGGCCATGCTGCATCGCGTCGTTACCCAGAAGAGCAACCGGGCCAGAGGGCGGGGACTCATGTTGCGAATACTTCACTCCAAAACTACACGCGGCCATGGAAGTGAAGTCAGCCCGCTAAATGGGCTGTGCTGTCTCACGTATCCGGATGGCGCCCGGTCAGTTCCACGCTAGCTCATGGTTGTCGGTTTCGACGCAATCGACCATGAGCGGCAAAAGTCAGCAGTGAGAAGGTGAGCAGAGCGCCGGTATTGGGTTCGGGGGCAACCACGGCAGGTTCAAAGATCACCAGATCCCACGCCAAGCCGGCGACCGGCTCGGCGCCAATTCCGCTGGTCCAATCGTTTCCGAAATAACCGCGAAAATCGGCTGCAGCGATGATCGCTGGCGTAAGCGTCGAAATCAGCAGTGACATGCGTGCCTCGGCTCCGACGCCGCCCACCGACGCGGCAAGACTTCCACCGGTGACCGTCAAAAATGAGCTTACGGCTGTCGACGTCGCGTCGCCCAACGTGATGGATCCATCGGGATCGATCACCCCAAACGGCGGAAGCGGATCAATTGCCTGCCGGGTCGCGTTGGTGACATCGATGAAGGAGATGTCGAACGCAAGCAGGATTTCGGCAATCGCGTTCGGCGACCCCGACACCGGTCGGTAGATAATCATGTCGGCGGCGGACGGTCCCCCAAGGAACTGCGCCTTCTTGATGTTGCCATTTGCGCCAGTCGACGTGGGTACGAACGCGCTGACTCCGTCACCCGTGCCCGTGGCACCCTGGGTCGGCCCCAGCAGAATATTGAAAGTGACCTGGGCCAAGCCGCCCGATCCATCGACATTCGTCAAATTCGAGCCAGGGATGTCATCGCTCGAAACGAACCCCGGCAGATCGGGGTCGGCGCCGACAGCGGCATTCGCAAAGCTGAAGACACCGTTCGTCCCATCCCAGTTGTAGTCGGACACCGAGTCGGCTCCGCCGATGTGGTACTCCACCGCGCCGGACGTCCCCGCACCGATAACGAGAGCGCCAACCACCACCAATACCAGTACCCAGACCCGCGATACCTGCATCTGCATTTTCACGGTTCGTCCGATTGCCAACGACTTCCCTCGATACACAACTCGGGCAACTCGACCCTGCCCGGGCGTATTTTCGTCTTGCGGATCTAGCGCCGCGCTCGTCGCGCGAAACCCAAGATTCCGATGAGTCCGCCACCGACCAAGAGCGCAGTCGAGGGCTCCGGCACGAACGGTGCCGATTCGAGTGGAGTCAGCAGCCCACTGAGGCTGGCTGTGAAGGGGCCGTTGAATACCTGAAAGTCAGCGGCTAACACGTTCAACGGCGCGTTGAAGTCGAACACCGTGGCAGTTTGCAAGAGCACGCCGGTGCCGACACCGCCGAGCGCCGCGACCAGGGCTGCGTCGCCCCCGCCAATTCCGAGCTGGCCCACGCTGGTGATGACCGTTGCCGAGTTCCCGGTGATGTCGATGTTGCCGCTGAAGATGACTGAAGTGATAAAGTTGCCGAACAGGACATCGATGCCACCCTGTGTGATCGTGAAATCCGGACCGCCCAACGAGCCGGCGGTCGACTGCATGACCGTGGTGAAATTGATCGTATTCACGCCGAGAACCAGACTTTCGGAAACAAAGTCGAGATTGAAATTGAATTCGACGTTGGTCTGCCCGAGGGCACCGCCGCCAATCAACTCCACCGAGTTGATCCGGCCCTCACCCGTGAAGATGTTGTTCAAAATGTTGTAGCTGCCGCTATCTCCGGGGACCGAGCGCAAGGCATCCCATTCCAGAAACGCGACCTCGTCGCCGGGGTTCAAGCCAAGAGCACCCGATTGTGCGGGTGCAGCGAACGCTAGGGCGAGTGCCGAAACCGCGAACGCGGTCACAGCTCTCTTCGCGATCGCCCGCATAGCCATAGCCCGCTGCTGCCGATACAAAGCCAACATTCCCTTCTCCCGTCCCAGACCTGATTCCGCCCTGACTCGCTGCCTTCCCATGTCCGGCCACCTTCCCAATGGCCCGACGGCAGCTACGCCGACTCCGAATCAATCTCGCTCAGTTTTTGTGTTGAAGGGGTCGACGCGGACGTGCCGCGCCAACTGTCCATTTTGGCATCCCTTCCCACTCTATTGTAAGTGCAATTCGTGTGCCGAATTACCATCTCCGAATCGCACCGAAAAGTCTATTCTTTTTCAGGGTATTAGCGAATTTTCTACCGCTCGATGAAGAGCTTGTGTGTTTCGGTGGGAAACCCGATTCCGCTTTCATGGAAAACTGTTTCCCGGGATCCCCTCGGGGCACTGAATAGAGGTGATAGCGTCGATCACATGGATATCTCCCGCGACGTCGTTTGCAGCACGATCCCGGGCATCATGCTGGCGTCGATCGGGGCCTTGCTGTCGGTCGCGGCCGTGGCAGCGACCGAAACGGGCGCATTGCAGAGGGTGGTGCTGATCACAGTCGATTCGCTGCGCGCCGATCACGTGGGAGTCTATGGGGGGCCGATCCCCACACCCGCTTTCGACGCGTTGGCGGCGGAAGGAGTCGTCTTGGACGACGCGGCTACGCCGACCCCGACGACCGGACCAGCCATCGCATCCTTGATGACTGGCGCCCATCCGTGGCGCCACGGAACGCTGGGAAATGGGGTAGTTCTCGACCCACGAATCCCGAAACTGGCGGAGCGGTTTGCCGACGCCGGTTTCGATACCGCCGCATTCGTATCGAGTTACCTCCTACACCGCCGCTTTGGGTTCCATTCGGGCTTCGATACCTATGCGTTCGAGCCGACCGAGAGCTACACCTGGCAGGGCAGCCATCAGAAATTCTGGTCGCGCGGCGAGCTGGCAGTCGCATCCGCGATGCGCTGGATTACCGCCCACGAAAAGAAACCGTTCTTCGTATGGGTCCACCTGTTCGACCCGCACGCGCCGTATCGTCCGCCGGTTGGGTACGCGATTTCACCCAACCGTCGCATGGATATGGACGGCAAGGAGCTTCCACGGGGGATCCGAAATCGCGCCGAACTCGAACGGCTGAATCGCGCCTATCTGGGCGAGGTAGCGTACGCGGATGCCCAGGTCGCCAAGCTCGTCGGGCGATTGCGGTTGCTCGGTCTGCTGGAGCCTACAGCGGTCGTCGTAACATCGGATCACGGCGAGGGGCTCGGAGACCACCAACTACTCGCGCACGGTCGGAATCTCTATCAGGAGCTGGTGCGGGTGCCAGTGATCATTCGCGCGCCTGGCGTACCGCCTGGCAGGCGGCTGGCCGGTCCTGCGCAGCTCGAGGATCTGGCGCCAACGATCCTGGCACTGGGAGGCGTGACGGATCGATCTGTCAGCGACGGGCATGATCTGCTTCCATGGTTGCGCGGCGAGTCCCACCAATCCCCTCGCGAGTGGATTATCGGTCAACGCAGATCCGTTGGACCGCTTGGCGCCGAGTACTTCGCACGCCGAGGGCCCTACAAGTGGATCGGTGGTCTGGACAAACCCGGCGAGGTCTTCTCGCTCGACTCCGATCCCGCTGAACGCGCCGGGAGACCCGGAACTGGGCCGCCCGAAGCGTTGCAGCAATCCGTCAGGGACGCCCGCGAAGCGGCCTCGGGCCGCGTCCCCGAAACGGATCCGGAAGTGCGACGCGGGATCGGCTACGCCGACGACCGAGCAAACTGAATTACTCGAGATATCCCAGTTCGCTCAACGCCTTACGTGTTTGTGCGTCGATTTCATCTGGCACAGTAGACGCCGCAGCTGCAGGCAAACCGCGACGCGCGCTTTCGACCAGCGCGCCGCTCGTCGCCTCGGATTCCGGCGCCACCTTTGCGTCCTCTCCGACGATCGTGAACACTGAACCGTCGCTCGCACCCGAAGCGTGTTGCCTGACCGTTTCGGGCACACGCGAGGAAAACCGACGCCGTTCGAATCGCACCACACGCGGCTGGTGGCTTTCGCGCCGAAGATCCAGCAGGCCATCGATCCGATCCGCCGAGAGGTCCGCCGCCGCGAGAATCGTGCCGTAGATGTCTCGGATCGACGCGGTTGTGGAGGAGCGTCCCTGCTCGACACCGGGCCCCGCGAGGATGAGCGGGATTTCGACGGTTTCGGGGTCGAGGTATTTTCCGTGGTCGTACGCAAACCCCCGGTCGTCGAGGTGCTCGGCGAGCGATTCACCGTGATCTGCCGTGACGATCCAGAGTGGTTCGGTCTGGAGCCTGCTGCGAATGCCATCGACCAGCAGACCGAGCGCCAGATCTGCTGACTGCACACCAGCGGCATACAGCGCCTCGCGATCGCGCCGAGCCGCCGGGTTCGCGTAGTTTGCCGCGTCGACGAACCCGTGCAGGGCCGGGTCGACCGGGAAGCTCGCGCGCTTTTCGTCCGGGGTGCCGTACGGCGCGTGCGGGTCGTACAGGTGAACCCATAAGAAAATCGGGCGGCGCGCTTCGACATCGAGCCATGCCAGCGCGGATGCGACGACATCAACGCCGTGCCGCAGTCTTCCTCGCGGCGAGTCGTGAACCTCGAATCCGTGCAGACCGGTGGCGCGGGCGCTGGTCAACTGACTCGCGACCACCGCCGCGGTCGCGTAGCCGGCGCGCCGCAGAAGTGTGCCGAGTTCGCGCGGATGAAACTCCGAAGCGAGTCGCACGCCATTGCTGAGCACGCCGTGCTCGGACGGGTACAGGCCCGTGAACAGCGACACATGAGCGGGAGCTGTGGTGGGCATCGAGGTATAAGCGCTGCTGTGTACGAGCCCTTGGAGTGCGATCTGGTCGAGATTCGGTGTGAGTCCGTCAAGGCTGCCGTAGCTGCCGATGTGATCGCGACGCAGTGTATCGATTGTCACCAAAACGATGTTGGGCCCAGGCTCGGAACAGCCGAACAGTGAAAGCGCCAACGTCAGCATCACAGCGACGACCGGAAGCCTCCTTCGGTTTCGATTTTGCATTGCCGGCATCGGGGCTCAGTCGCCGTAGCCGAGTGCGCGCAGGCGATCGCGCTGCGCCGGGTCTGTCGCATCGTGAGTGGCCCCCGGGCCGCGTTGTTCTGCCCGGTCGATGAACCCGGCCAACAAATCTTCCAATGACGAAGTCTGAGCAGTGCCGACTGCCGCGATCCCCAGTCGATAGGTTGGCGCCTTGCCATCGCCAATCAGGTCGGCCGTTCGAGCGGGCAGGCTTGGCAGCGTGCCCCTCGATATCTGGTCTGGAACGCCCGGTACGATGGCCTCGCGGTCCCGCGCGTAGTAGGTGCGGTCTACGATCACGGCGGCTCGCCGGTTGTGTTCGGAGTAAATCGGGCGATGCTGTGGGCCCGGCGGCTTTGTCGGATCCGCACTCGAGGTCGTCGGCAATACGACGCCGCGGAATGAACTGGGCTGATCGAAGCCTGCGATACGCATCAGTGTCGGTGCTATGTCGACCGCGCTGACCGGAAATTCCCAGGCACGGGGTGGCTGCGGTGCCGGGGGGCGCCAAAGCAGCGGGATGCGAATCTGGTCGAGTCCGACGGATTGGCCGTGTGCAAAATAGTAGCCGTCCTCGCCGAAGGCTTCGCCGTGGTCGGATGTGAGCAAGACCGCCGGAGGGCGGCCCAGCTCGTCGAGCCGATCGACCAGGCGCCCGACATGTGGATCGAGATACTGTATCTCATCGGTGTAGCGGTCCGAATAGCTTTGGAAATCGATCACCCGTGGCAGTTTCTGATACGACGGAATCCCGCCTAGTCCGGAGTCGTCATCCAGAGTTGGTAACAAAATGGTGTCTGGGGCGGCCGAGCGAGGCGAGGCGGGCTGCGGCGGTTCGTACGGCCCGTGCGGATCCTGGAAGTGGACCCACAGGAACCATGGCTGCTCGGCGCCCACTTCCGCCCACGCGATCGCCGCATCGGTTGTCGCCATGGCTTCGCGCTCTTCGAAACCCTTGCGGTTGCGCTCTCGACGCGTCATCCGTTGGTCGTAGACGTCGAAGCCTTGCTGGAGGTGCCGGCTCCGATCCAGGACCGGGTTCGATACGAACGCGGCAGTCGTGTAGCCGCCGTCCCGCAAGACCTCTGCCACGGTGGTCGCCTCATCGACCAGGTAGCTGATGGCTGACTCCCGAACACCATGTTCGAAGGGGTACTGTGACGTGAGCACCGAGGCGATCGACGGTGCGGTGTAGGGAGCGGTCGAAAACGCCCACACAAAGCGGGTGCCGGCATCGGCGAGTCGGCAGATCGCGTCGCCTACGCCGGTTTCGCCGCCGTAGCAGGACAGCCGGTCGGCCCGCAGCGTATCGATTGTGATCAGCAGTAGATTGGGCGGTACTGCCTCGGGTGCGGGGACGCACGCTGAGCCGGCCAAAAGGGCGGCACAGGCAAGCATCGCGATCGGTTTTGCGCTCGCCCGTGAAAGCGGCTCCGCCGACCTGGTGGGCAGGGGCAAGCGATGCCGGGTCGAAGCTGCCATTCGTCGCTGTATAGCGTTGTCTGGCGCAGCTTGCGCCATGCGAGGCGCGAGACTGGCGTGTTTGCCGAGCGACAGGTGTGCGATGCTGGTTGCATGCTCCAAAGCTTCGATCATGTCGTCATTGCCGTGCGCGATCTAGAGGACGCGACCCAGCGCTACACTGCACTGCTGGGGCTGACGCCGTCGTGGCGCGGCTCTCACCCAGACGCCGAAACCGCGAATACGCTGTTTCGGTTGGCAAACTGTTATTTGGAGTTGCTCACTCCGACGGGTAGCCAGGGCCCGGTAGCGGCCGCGCTCGATCGTTCGGGCGAGGGGGTTCTCGCCGCCAGTTTCGCAACCGACGATGCGGACGCGTTCGCTTCGGAAGCGCGTGAGCGCGGTCTCGATGCGGCCGATCCCTCAGATGGCGAAGGCCGCTCGGACGATTCCGACACGGTGCGGAACTGGCGCACGGTGATGCTGCACCCGAAGTCGACGCGCGGGCTAACGCTATTCGCGATCGAACACCAGTCGCCCGGCGACGCTCTGCCGGTCGCGGCGCCGACGAGT
The DNA here is from genome assembly GCA_032128375.1 of Deltaproteobacteria bacterium. Lineage (GTDB taxonomy): Bacteria > Myxococcota_A > UBA9160 > UBA9160 > SMWR01 > JAJDAM01. The sequence goes on from JAQBGU010000131.1 coordinate 7,081, forward strand.
TCGCCGGAAAGTTGCGTAAGGGCGCTCGACCACGTCGTGGTATCGACCCGCGACATCGAGTCGACGGCTGCGATCTACCGAGATGGCCTCGGGTTGCGACTTGCGCTCGATCGCTCGTTCGAGTCTCGGGGCCTCCGGATGATGTTCTTTCGGATCGGGGGTGTGACGGTCGAGGTCGTTTCCTCGCTCGACAATCCGGAAGGCCCGGCGTTGCGAGATCGTTTCGGTGGCCTTGCCTTCCAGGTACCCGACGCGGCTGCGGCGCAGCGCAGGCTCGTTTCCGCCGGCTTCGATGTTTCCGAAGTTCGCCCAGGCCACAAGCCCGGGACCCGGGTATTCACGGTTCACGATGGGACTTGTGGGGTGCCGACGCTGGTCATCGAACCTACCGGCTGAACTCGCGGCGCGTTACCTTTGGGCATGGCCGATCTCCTGGGTGCCCACCAAGAAATTTTCCCGTCAGACATCGAAGCCGCGATCATCGACCTGAAGCGGGAACGCAACGCGGTGATCCTCGCGCATTTCTATCAGGAGTCGGAGATTCAGGATCTCGCCGACTTCGTCGGTGATTCGCTGGCGCTCGCCCAGGCTGCAAAGAACGTCGACCGGGACGTGATCGTGTTTTGCGGCGTTCATTTCATGGCGGAGACTGCGAAGATCCTGAACCCCGACCGCAAAGTCGTGATCCCCGACATGGCCGCCGGCTGCTCGCTCGCGGAGGGCTGTCCGGCTGACGAGTTACGTGCGTTCATCGACGAGCACAAAGGCGCAGCGGTGCTGAGCTACATCAATACGACCGCGGAAGTGAAGGCCCTGAGCGACCTGATCTGCACGTCGGCCAATGCGGTCGCCATGGCCAAATCACTCGGCGATCGACCGATCATCTTCGCGCCCGACCGTCACCTCGCGCGTTGGGTGGCCGAGAAGGCCGACCTGCCTGACATGATTGTCTGGCAGGGCAGCTGTATCGTGCATGAGCAGTTCAGTGCCAAGCGCCTCGCACAGTTGAAGGTCCGGCACCCCGATGCAGAGGTTCTCGCCCACCCGGAGTGCGACAGTGCCGTGCTCGCGCAAAGTGACTTCATCGCTTCGACCACCGGCATCATCCGGCGCGCCGTCGAGTCTCCGGCGACGACCCTGATCATCGCTACCGAAGATGGTGTATTCCACCAGATTCGTCAGCAGGCGCCGAACAAGGAATTGATCCAGGCTCCCGGTATGGACGAGAGCTGCGCGTGCAACCAGTGTCCCTACATGCGGCTCAACACGCTCGAGAAACTCTATCTCTGTCTTCGAGACCTCACCCCTGAGGTCACCGTCGATGAGGCGATCCGAACGGCAGCGTTGCGTCCCATCAATCGCATGCTCGAGCTGTCACAGTAGGCGGCGCGCCCGATAGCGCGGGTACCTAGCGCAGCAGTGCGCTGGCAATCTGGTCCGCCCCGTCGGCGACCACCCACTCGGCGTCCATTTCTGAAATCCAGCGCGCCTCGCGTTCGATCGCGTCGTCCCAGTCGTTGCCGAACGCTTCGTGGGCGTCGAGTGACGCAGCGAGGTCGAGGTCCAAGCCGTTCGGCTGCAGCAAGCCGACATCGATCGGTGCCGAGCTGCAGCTGACCTGCGGGGAGCGTGAAGTGAAGATCCAATGCGGAGCCTGACTGCGCACCACCAGCATTCGATCGCTGCGCGCACGCAGCGCCCGGATCAGCGCCGCGCTGCGAGTCGCATGACCAAAGCCGTGTCCCGACACATAGAACAGGATGCTGGCGCCCACAGAGTTTTTTCTGCTGACGAAGTGCGAGGTGGCAGCTTCGTCAGTCTCCCTTCAGCTTTTCAGCCTGCGACTCCTTTCGAAGGTCCTTTCGAGAGCAGTCTTCTACTTGTCTTCAAGGGTCGCCGAATCGATTCCATACTGTTCGGCGAGTTCAGGGTCTCGCTTCGCGATCAATTCCGCGTAGCTGACCATGACTTTGCACTGCTTGACCGTCGCGTCGTCTTGCATCTTGCCGTCGAGCATGATCGTTCCTGTGCCGTCGCCCATCGCCTCGATCACCTTCCTCGCCCAGCTGACCTCGTCCGGCGGCGGACTGAATACGCGCCGCGCGATCTCGATTTGATTCGGATGAAGCGACCAGGCGCCCACGCAGCCCATCAAGAACGCGTTTCGAAACTGGTCTTCACACGCGACGGAATCGCCGATGTCGCCGAAGGGCCCGTAGTACGGCAGAGTACCCGTCGCGTTGCACGCATCCACCATACGCGCGATCGTGTAATGCCACAAATCCTGCTGTGCGGTCGCGCGCGGCGCATTCTCGTTGGTCGGATCCGGATCGGTGCGGACCAGGTACCCCGGGTGGCCGCCGCCGACGCGCGTTGTCTTCATTCGCCGCGACGCCGCAAGGTCCGCCGGGCCGAGACTGATGCCCTGCATTCGCGGGCTCGCGGAACAGATGTCTTCGACGTTCGCGACGCCCTGCGCGGTCTCGAGGATTGCGTGAATCAGAATCGCTCGCTTGAGACCCGCCTTGGCTTCGAGCTGCGCGAGCAGTTGGTCGACGTAGTGGATGTCCCAGGGGCCTTCGACCTTTGGCACCATGATCACGTCGATCTTGTCGCCCGCTTCTGGCACGATCCGCAGCAGGTCGTCGAGTCCCCAGGGGCTGTCGAGGCTGTTTACGCGGACCCAGAATTGCGCGTCTCCGAAATCGGTACCCTGCGCAATCTTGATCAATCCCTCACGCGCTTCGAGCTTTTTTTCCGCTTGGATCGCGTCTTCGAGGTTGGCGAGCAGCACATCGAGCTTCTTGACCAACTCGGGCACTTTGACAGCCATGCGCGGATTACTCGGGTCGAAGAAGTGGATCATTCGCGACGGACGCACGGGGATGTCGATCGGGGGGGTGGGTGCGCCAACGGCAAGCGGCTTCGCGAAATTTCGGGGGTTGCGCATCAGGATCTCCATCGCCCGTGGGCGGGTTGGGCTGTTAGGAGTAGGCGTTGGGCCGCGACTGCATCTGGCCGCGCTACTCGTCGTACAGCTTGATGACCTTGACTGAGCCTGCGGGGGCTGCCTCGATGCACAGATCACACAGCGTGCATTCGTCGAGGTTCTCTTCGTTGATACACAGCGCGCCGGCGGAGTCAGTTTCGAAGATATCGACCGGGCAGACTTCCACGAGTTTTGCGACCAGCGCGGCATCGGCGGCTGCGTCGGCCGAGACCTCTACAGCGATGAACAAGCCCGCCATCAGCTCGCTTCCCCCATGCGTTGCGCGATCAGCTTCGGGATCTCCTCGATCCGTTCCGCGACCGTGATCCCCGCGTTTCGCATCCGCTCGATCTTGTCGGCGGTGGTGTCTGCCTTGCCTTCGACGATCGTGCCGGCATGGCCGAAGCGCATGCCGGGCATCTCGTCCATGAAGCGTCCCGCCATGAACGCGACGATCGGCAGCCGAGAGTGGTTCTCCAAGATCCATTCGGCGAGTTCTGCCTCCATCCGGCCACCGGGCTCCGAGTAGATCGCGATCGCCTGGGTCTGTGGATCGGCCTCGAACAGCGGCATCAGCTCGGCGTACGAAGTGCCGATGATCGCGTCGCCGCCGATCGACACGGCAGTCGACTGGCCGAGGCCG
>JAQBGU010000132.1:0-44772 GCA_032128375.1 Deltaproteobacteria bacterium
TCCCTGCTGCATGATTCGGAGGCGCCATTTATGACCTACAGACCAGCCCGCATGAAGTTCGGCGTGTTTATGGCGCCACTGCACCACCACTTAGGCGACAACCCGACGCTGTCCTTCCAGCAGGACCTGGAGTTTATGCAGCACCTGGACAGCCTCGACTTCGACGAGGCCTGGATCGGCGAACACCACTCGGCGGGCTACGAGATCATCGCATCGCCTGAGCTGTTCATTGCAGCGGCAGCCGAGCGCACGCGCCGAATCAACTTCGGAACCGGCGTCATCTCGTTGCCCTACCACAACCCGCTGATGGTTGCGGATCGCATCATCCAGCTCGACCACATGACCCGCGGGCGGATCATGCTCGGCGTGGGCCCCGGGCTGCTGCCCTCGGACGCGTTCATGCTGGGCATCGAGGTCAACAAGCAGCGGGACATGATGATCGAGTCGCTCGAAGTCATCCTTGACCTGATGGCCGGCAAGACCGTCACGAAGAAGACCGACTGGTTCAACCTGCAAAACGCGCGCTGCCAGCTTCAGCCGTACACCAAGCCACGTCCGGAGATATGCGTCGCGAGTTCGATCACGCCTTCGGGCGGTCGCGCCGCCGGCCGCTACGGGCTCGGCATGCTGTGCGTCGCGGCGACAACGATGGGAGGCTACGACGTGCTCGGCGAGAACTGGAAGACCGCGTGCGAGTTCGCGGCCGAGCGGGGCGAGACGATGGATCGCACGTGTCTGCGGCTGGTCGGGCCGATGCACCTCGCGGAAACCCGCGAGAAAGCGATCGAAAACGTTCAGTTCGGCCTGACCAAGTGGGTCGACTACTTCTCGACCATCAACCCGATGGCCGCCGGTGACGACATGACCGGCGACCCGATCGAGGGGATGATCAAATCCGGCCGTGCAGTGATCGGCACGCCCGACGACGCGATCGAGATGATCGAACGCCTCGACGCGCAGAGTGGCGGCTTCGGTTGTTTCCTTCAACTCGCACACAACTGGGCCGACGTGCAGCAGACCAAACGCTCCTACGAGCTGTTTTCACGCTACGTCATTCCGCACTTCGAAAAAGCCAACGACAACCGTGTCGACTCGCTGCAATGGGCGAGCGACAACGGGAAAGAGTTCATCGGTGCGGCGATGACTGCCGCCATGGCGATGTTCCAGAAGCACAACGCGGAGCAGACCGAAAAGAAGAAAGCGTCCGATTCCAAGAACTGATGGGCGTTGCTCAGTGGATCGCTGCGAGCCCGAGGCGAGGTCTGATTCTGTCCCGGACGTCTCGCCTTTTCCCACGCTGCGGGTCGGCCTGGCTGGGCGCGGGCCTGCTGTGCGTTTGGCTCGCGGCGGGTCTGTGTGGAACCGCGAATGCGCGCGGCGGTGGGATCACCGGGCTGTCGCGCAGCGGTTGCGACGGCTGTCACGGCGGCGGCGCGACACCGACCGTGATGATCAGCGGGCCAGCCTCCCTCATGGGGGGCGAAACCGGGTCCTTCACATTCAGCCTCTCGGGCGGCGCGGGCAACGTCTGCGGTCTCGACGTCTCCAGCGATATCGGCACCCTTGCGGCGATTGTCGCCGGGACACGGCTCCAGAACGGCGAGATCACCCACGACGTTCCGCGGGTATTCTCCTCTGGAACCTGCTCCTTCGACTTCGAATGGACGGCGCCGATTCTGCTAGGCAACGCGATCGCGAGGCTCGATGCGGCTGGCCTCTCCGCCGACGGCAGTGGAGGTACCAGCGGTGATCGATCCGCGCTAACGAGCGTAGACGTCTCCGTGGTCGGCAGCCGGATCCCCGACCTCATCGGCCAACGAGTCGATCTCGCCTACAACTTCGGCAACGATAGTGGGACCCTCACTGCGACCGTCGGTGCTGGAAATGAGTTCATCCTCGAAGGCGATCCCACGAACCCGGGGCTCTCCACCGGAACGATCGACATCACGCCTGACGCGCTCACGCTGACACACAATCGTGTCACCAGACTGGGGCCGGGACTGCCCGTGATTTCAGACGACTTTCTGACCTTCACATTCCCGAATCTGCCGAGCCCGATCGAGAGCGTTATCGAGACGGCCGACCCCATGCCCGAGTGGTTCGACGGGCTGGCCTTCACGGGCAACAGCCTCACGTTGACGCAGCTACTCGACAATGCCGGCGTCAACTCCTCGCTCAAGACCTGGTCGATTGCGCTGACCGCGATCGAGATCCGCGAAGTCGCCAGGCTGATTGCCTCGGATGGCGCCATGGGCGACGAGTTCGGCGGGTCGGTTGCTTTGGCTGGCGACGCGGCGCTCATCGGGGCCAGGACGGACGATGACGGCGTCGACTCCGGCGCGGCCTACGTCTTCCGCTTCGACGGAACGACGTGGGTGGAGGAAGCGAAGCTCACCGCCTCGGACGCTGCCACGATCGACTTGTTCGCAGCGCAGGTCGCACTCTCCGGCGACACCGCTCTGATCGCGTCCGAGTTCGACGACGACAACGGGAACGACTCCGGATCGGCCTACATCTTCCGCTTCGATGGCACAGCGTGGTTGGAAGAGGCAAAGCTCACCGCCTCCGACGGCTCTGAGCTCGACATGTTTGGCGCCTCGGTCGCATTGGATGGCAACACAGCCGTGATCGGGGCACCCGCCGATGACGACGACGGGAGCGTCTCCGGATCCGCCTATGTCTTCCGCTACAACGGCGTGACCTGGGTAGAGGAGACGAAGCTCCGGGCCTCGGATGCCGCGGCGGGCGATGCGTTCGGCGCCGTGGCAGTCTGGGGTGACCTGATCCTGGTCGGGGCCAGTAGCGACGACGACAACGGGAGCCGCTCCGGATCGGGCTACGTGTTCCGCTACGACGGCATGACCTGGGCAGAAGAGGCGAAGCTCACGGCCTCCGACGGCGTGGCCTTCGATTTCCTGGGCCACTCCGTGGCCCTGGATGGCGACACGGCCGTGCTCGCGGCGGCCGAAGACGACACGGGGCGCTTTGGGTCGGTTTACGTCTTCCGCAACAACGGAGCCTGGATCGAGGAGGCCAAGCTCCAAGCCTCCGATCGCGAGTCGGAGGACAACTTCGGTGGCTCCATCGCGATCGATGGCGACACCATCTGGATCGGCGCTCCTGGCGCCGGATCGGCTTACGTGTTCTTCTACAACGGGTCGAGCTGGGTTCAGCAGGCAAAGGCCAGGGCATCCGACAGCGGGAGCTTCAACGGGTTCGGTGGCTCGGTCGCGGTCGACGGCCGCAGCAGCCTGATCGGGGCCATCGGCGCTAGCGACGCCGGCATCTCGTCTGGGGCGGCCTACGTCTGGTCCGTGCCGGAGCCCTCGGAGTTTGGACTACACCTTTGCGCCCTCGCGGTTCTTGTGGGACTGACTCGCCGAGCCCGCCGGCGGACCGGGTAAGTCTCTCGACGCAACGCCCACCCTTCCAGTCTCACAGGCCGCACCACGCGGCTGTCAGCCGATCTTCGCGCTCTGCCCCCCATCCACAGGCAGCATCACAGCGGTGATGAACTTTGCTTCGTCCGACGCCAGAAACAGCGCCGCGTAGGCGACGTCCCATGCGGTACCCATTTTCTGGCCGAGCGGTACTGCACCGTCGCGCACACTGATCAGGTCTGATTTCGAAATCCCGACCGCCGCGGAGATCCCCTCGATCGCCATCGGCGTGTTCATCAAGCCGGGCATGATTGCGTTGGCGCGTATGCCGTACTTCGCGTTCGCCATGGCGATCTGATGTGTCAACGCATTCAAACCGGCTTTCGAAGTCTTGTACGCGAGAATGTTCGTCGAGCAGATTGCAGCCACGCTCGAAATATTCGTGATACAGCCGCTTTGCTGCTCGCGCATCACCGGCAACACGTGCTTGCAGGTCAGGAACGCACTTTTCAAATTGACGTCCATGATCAGGTCCCACGCCTCTTCCGTGAGGCGCGCCGCGTTGCCGTCGCCGGTTCCGATCCCAACATTGTTGTGCAGGATGTCGATGCGTCCGAAGGCGTCGACGCACGCGGCTGACAGCGCGCGGCACTCGTGTTCGTTCGTGACGTCGGCTTGGAAAACCTCGCACCGCCTACCACCCCCTTCGCTCTCGATCTGTGCTGAGGTCTCGCGCGCCGCATCCTCGCTGCGATCCACCAGCAGCACGCGCGCTCCTTCGCGCGCGAATAGCACCGCGGTGGCGCGTCCATTGCCGATCGTGTCGCCCGGCGTCTGGCCGGCGCCGACGACGATCGCAACCTTGTCTGCAAGTCTCATGACGTCGCACTCTGCGGAAACGGCGTGTCACCGTTCTCGTTCTGAACGCCGAGTGAGTTCAGCGCCATCGACACGGTGTGGTACTGGCCTACGGTAAAGATGAAATCCATCACCTGTTCGGTGCTGTAGCGCTCGGTCAGCGCCTTCCAGCTCGCGTCGCTGATCATGGCATCATCGTGCAATTCGTCGGTTGCGCGCAGCAGCGCGGCGTCGAACTCGCTCCAGCCAGCGGCGTCGGGTCCCTCGCCGATCCACTGGATTTCGTCGTCCGTCAGGCCGGTGGCCTTGCCGATGCGGACGTGTTGGGTCCATTCGTAGATCGAACGGCAGCGGTAACCTACGCGCAGGATCGCGATCTCTCGCTCGCGCGGATCGAGTGTGGACTTGGCAAGAATATGGTTTCCGAACACCAGCCAGCGTTTCATCAGCTTCGGATGACGGGCCAGCGTGCGAAAGATGTTGCCCACCTCTCCCTGGCGATCGCGCATTGCCTCGAGCTGGGTCCTGGCCTCTTCGTCGAGATCGGAGTCCTCGAGGGGGGTGATGCGGGGTTCTGAGAGTCTCATGGGGGAGAACTCCTTTGGGTCAAAATTCGGGGGCGAAGTTCGGAAGTCTCGGAGTCAAAGTCCGGGAGCAAAGTCCGAGATCCTGTTTCGGTACGGGCAGTCGGCAGCATTCTAAGCCGCCAGGAGACCTCCCCGACAGGAATTCGGGTGAGAAAAACGCCCCGGCTCGTAGTATTCTACGGGTCTCACGAATCTGTCCAACCTCGATCCTTCACCCTGTTTCAACTCACACAACCCCAGGAGGTACGACCGTGTCCGAATCTGCCCTCAAGCGAATCGAAGCGGCCATCGCCAAGCTCGCTGACCAGCAGCTCGAAATTTGCGCGCAGGTCGCCAAGCTCGAATCCCGCATCGCCGGCGGTTCGGCGGCGGCCAGCACCGAAGAGACTATCAAGTTTCTCGACCAGTTCCGCGCCGGCGAGGCACTCGGCGAAGCTTCGTTGGGCGCATGGTGCGAAGTCAGCACGACGCCGTGTCTGAAGGGCGGCCTGCGGACGATCCAGACACGCGAAGGCAGTCATGCACGGCTGCTCGAGCAGCGGATCAAGGAACTCGGCGGTTCACCTTCGTTCGAGCTTCCGGATGCCATCTACAACGCCGCAATGGAAGGAGCAGCGGACACGAGCAAGACCGACGCCGAGAAGGTGCTGGGGTTCGTGTCGCAGTTCCCAGATTGCGATGCAGCCCTTCAGCCGATTCACGCCATGGCGGACCGGCTCGATCACGACCAGGAAACCCAATCGCTGCTGCGAACGATCGTCCAGGACGAACGATCGACACTCGAATGGCTCAACGAGGCCTGCGCATTGCTGAACCCGAGCTAGTTCCTCTCAACTCGGTCGTTGCTGAGCCAGAAATGCGTTCTTCTCGGTTGCCCGAGCGGGGTATCGGCGCGCACCGGGGTGGCGCAGCGACGCATCCAGAGAATACGCTCGCGGCGTTTCGCAACGCGGTCGCGCTCGGCGCACACCAGATCGAATTCGATGTGCGCCGGAGCGCGGATGGCGAAATCGTCGTAATCCACGATGCGAGGCTCGACCGGACCACAAACGGACGCGGCAAAGTGTCTCGCACCAACTTCGCGCAGCTGCGTGAGCTCGACTTCGGTCAATGGAAGTCCGACCGTTTCACCGGAGAGCGCATCGCAACGCTGGCCGAAACACTGGATGCTTTGCCGCGCGACGTCTGGATCAACCTTCAGATCAAAAAGGACGAACCGGTCGCCGATGACGTGGCCCGGTTGGTTACCGAACGCGGGCGACTCGATCAGGTGGTCGTCGCATGCGGCAATGCGGCTGCGCAGACCGCCCGCGCTCGCGCGCCGAAAATCATGATCTGCAATCTGGTGAGGCAGACCAGTCGCGATGCCTACGTCGAGCACGCCATAGCGTTGGGCAGCGACTTCGTGCAGTTTCACCACATCCGTGGCGCGCCGGAGCCCGGACTCATCGATCGCGCCAAGCGGGCTGGCCTGCGGGTCAACTACTTCTGCGACCCGGGCGGCTGCGAACTGGCGCCGCTGTTCGAAGCGGGTGTCGACTTCGCGCTGGTCGACGATGTCGCCGCCGCGCTCGACGAGGTGCGTGCACTCGGAATCGAGCCCATCGAGCGCGCTTGAAGGCCGTCACCCGCCTCGCAGGCGTCCAGACGTTCGAGTAGGCTGCTCGAGCGGGAAGCTCGCCGCGCAAGGCGCGGCTCCAAACTTCGCTCTACGAATCGACAAAACTCTCGACGGACCGCCGAAACGAATCTTCAGCGAGGAGCCGGGCATGGCGCAGATTCAGGCTAACGGGATAGCGATCGAAGTCGAGCGAAAGGGCAAGGCGAGCGCGCCTGCGATCGTGTTGATACGAGGCCTCGGCACCCAGCTGATTCAATGGCCAGAGAAATTCGTGCAGAAGCTGGTCGATCGGGGCTTCCAATTGGTGATGTTCGACAACCGCGATGCCGGCTTGTCTGAGAAGTTCGAGTCGGCCGGAACGCCAGACCTCGCAGCGCTGATGACCGGTCGTGCGCAACCCGCGTACCAGCTCACCGACATGGCCGAGGACGTCTGCGGCGTTCTCGACGCACTCGAAATCGAGAGCGCGCATATCGTGGGGATGTCGATGGGCGGAATGATCGCGCAGCTGGTGGCGATCATGAGACCCGAAAGGACGCGAAGTCTGGTATCGATCATGTCTTCGTCAGGTCGGCCCGATTTGCCGCCGCCGAGCCCGGAAGCCGCTGCGGTATTGACGTCTCGGCCCGATCAGCCGGACGACCGCGATTCGATCATCGAGCATGGCATGAAGACCCGTCGCGTGATCGGGAGCCCGGGCTTCCCGACAGACGACACCGAATTGAGAAGACAGGTCGAGGCTGCGTACGATCGCTCCTACTACCCGCAGGGCGTCAGCCGACAACTCGCTGCGATCGTCAAGGGTGGCAGCCGGGTCGAACAGCTCAAGACCATCAGCGTGCCGACACTGGTGATTCACGGCGCAGACGATCCGCTCGTGCCGATCGAAGGCGGCCGCGATACCGCGAGGAACATTCCGGGAGCGCTGCTCGAGATCATCGAGGGAATGGGCCACGAACTCTCGCCCGGCTTGGAATATCGCCTGGCGGACCTGATCGCCGACTGCGCGTCGAAGGCCGACTCCGCGCGTTGATGTACGTGTATATGTTCGCCTACAGGGCTTTGCGAAGTGATTTGCTGTGGTGGCCCAAGTGACTTGCTGTGGCCGAAGTGACTTGCTGTGGCCCAAATGACTTTCTGTGGCAATGTCACCTCGACAAATGATCGCTACCGCGATTGGAGCGCGAAGCCAGAGAATTTTCACAGTCCGCTTCCTTGACCTGCTACAAGACTCGTGGCCGACCGGGCCGGACCCGTCGTCGCCAATGGCCAATGACAGACGCATTTCATCCCCAAGGAGGGTTTCATGAGTTCCGTGGATAGTCCCGAAGTCGAGAATTTCATGGCGGGTCTGATCAAGCGCAATCCCGGTGAGCCCGAGTTCCATCAGGCTGTGCAGGAGGTTGCTCGCGACATCATTCCGTTTATCGAGGAAAACCCGGAGTACAAGAAGGCCTGTGTGCTCGATCGGATGACCGAGCCCGACCGGGTCGTGATCTTCCGCGTGTGTTGGGAAGACGATGCGGGGAACGTTCGGGTCAACCGTGGTACACGTGTCCAGTTCAACAACGCCATCGGGCCCTACAAGGGTGGTTTGCGCTTTCACCCCTCGGTCACGCTCAGCGTGCTGAAATTCCTGGGCTTCGAGCAAACGTTCAAGAACTCACTCACGACCCTGCCGATGGGCGGCGCCAAGGGAGGTGCCAACTTCAATCCGAAGGGCAAGTCGAGTTCCGAAGTGATGCGTTTCTGTCAGGCCTTCATGACGGAGCTGTTTCGTCACATCGGGCCCCACACCGATATTCCGGCCGGCGACATTGGCGTCGGTGGCCGAGAGGTCAGCTACTTGTTCGGCCAGTACAAACGCATCGCGAATGAATTCACTGGGACCCTCACCGGAAAGGGCCTGGCGTTTGGCGGAAGCCTGATCCGAACGGAGGCAACCGGTTACGGCTGCGTCTACTTCGCGGAGAACATGTTTGCCGAGGTCGGCGACGGCCTTCGCGGCAAGATCTGCACCGTGTCGGGTTCCGGTAACGTGGCGACCTACACTGCCGAGAAATTGACCGAGCTCGGAGCCAAAGTCGTCACGCTCTCTGATTCTGGAGGCTACATCTACGACCAGAACGGCATCGACGCGGAAAAACTCGCCTACGTGATCGACCTCAAGAACGTCAAGCGCGGCCGGATCTCTGAATACGCCGACAAGTTCGGTGCGGAGTACCACGCAGACAAGCGACCTTGGGACGTTCCCTGCGACATCGCGTTCCCGTGCGCCACACAGAACGAGATCGACGCGGATGACGCCAGGACCCTGGTCGCAAACGGCGTCAAGGGCGTGTGCGAGGGCGCGAACATGCCGACCGTCCTCGACGGAATCGGCATCTTCCAAGACGCGAAGATTCTGTATGCACCGTCGAAGGCTGCGAATGCGGGCGGTGTAGCAGTATCCGGCCTCGAGCAGACCCAGAACGCGATGCGCCTGTCCTGGAGCCGCAAGGAGGTCGACGAACGCCTGGTGTCGATCATGAAGAACATCCACGGCCAGTGCGCGCAATTCGGCCAGGAAGGCGGCCGTGTCAATTACGTCAAGGGCGCGAACATCGCCGGCTTCGTCAAAGTCGCCGACGCGATGCTCGCATACGGAGTCGTCTGAATCTTCGCGATCGGAGCGGACATGAATGAAACCACCATGCCCGCACCACTCGAGGGTATCAGCGTCGTCGAAATCGCGACCTACGTCGCCGGGCCTGCAGCGGGCGCGTTGTTGGCAGACCTGGGTGCCGACGTCATCAAAGTCGAAATCCCGGGCGGCGAAGTCGTCCGCAACACACGGCCCCGGATCAACGGCTTCCAGTCGCGAATGGAGGGCTCGCCGCAATTCGAAATGGACAATCGCGGCAAACGCTCGATTGCGCTCGACCTGCGGCGTCCAGAGACACAGGAGGCGCTGCGCCGCATCATCGATTCCGCCGACGTCGTGCTCACCAACATGCTCCCGGCACGCCGCCAGAAATACGGAATCGATTCCAGGACCTTGATGGCGCGCAATCCGCGGCTGATCCACGCGGCGATCTCCGGATACGGCGGCAAGGGCGCGGAAGCCAACGCGCCTGCGTTCGACTACGCGGCCTTCTGGGCGCGCACCGGGATGATGGACATCACGCGCGACCCGGCCGCAACACCCGGGCTGCAGCGGCCGGGCGTTGGCGATCACAGTGCATCGTTGTCGCTGGTCTGCGGAATTCTCGCCGCGTTGCGGGTGCGCGACCGCAGCGGCCGTGGCCAGGAGATCGATGTCTCGCTGTTGCAAACTGGCCTGTACCTGCTCGGAAACGATCTGTCCCAGGTGTTGGCGACCCGCGAGCCGGCACCGATGCACGATCGCGGGCACCCGCGCAACCCGCTGTGGAACCACTACCGCACCAGCGACGATCGCTGGCTGATGCTGGTGATGATCGAGTCACATCGTTACTGGGAAGCCTTTCTCGAAGCAATTGAGCGTCGCGAACTCGCGGACGATCCACGCTTCGCCGGGCCGGTCGAGCGATTCCGAAATTCGCCAGACTTGGTGGCGGAGCTCGATGCTGTGTTCTCACAGCAAAGCCTGGAGCAGTGGTCGATGACGCTGTCGGCCCATCACCTGATCTGGTCACCCGTCCGCAAGATGCTCGAAACACTGGATGACCCGCAGGTCCGAGCGATGAATTACTTCCGCAGCCTCGACCACCCCGTGATGGGCCAGATCGAGACGATGGGTCCGCCGTTATTGATGTCCGAGCACGACATGCCGGCCAACCGCCCTGCCCCGGCACTCGGCGCCGACTCGATCGAGATTCTGCGAACAGCCGGCCTGACGGATGCGGAAATCGAAGAGACACTCGGACCCGTCGGCGACGCATAGCCCAGACTCTTCATGAAGAGCGGGGTCCGCGCCGGGCGCGAGCATCGCAGATCTAAAGAGCATCAGGTACGACGAGACGGAAGCCCTGCGGCTCGATACACCGCATCGATTGTGCGCATGTTGTCGATCGCGTCCTGCCCACCCGTCGGAAGTGGCTTCCCGTCGAGCACGGCGGCAGCAAACGCGACCATCTGGTAGTCGAATGTCGAGCCCTCGGCGTCGACCTTTTCGTCGAACTCACCGTCGGCGTTGTGCCATTTCAGCTCGTAGCCGAGACCTGGCGCGATCAAGTTCGTGACGTGGAGCGCGCCTTGTGAACCTCGGATGTCGAGATAGACCGCGAAGCCTGCTTCTTTCGTCATCGAGCAATCCATTCTGGCGCTGATGCCCGCCGGAAAGCGCAGTTGGGCGCTCATGATTTCGTCCACCCCGGCCGGCCGTTCGCTGGCCCTTGCGCTGACGACTTCGGGTTCCATTCCGGTCAGCGTCCGCATCCAGTGGATCGGATAGCAACCCAAGTCCATCGTCGCGCCACCGCCGAGCGCGAGGTTGTAGCGAATGTCTTCGGTGTCGCCGATCGGCGCGTAGAAGCGTCCCTCGAGGTTTTCGAGCTTCCCGATCGCACCGGACGCGCAAATTTCGCGCACCCGCAGAGATAGTGGGTGGTACGCGTAGTGGAAGGCTTCGCAGAGCACGAGTCCGCGTTCGGTCGCGAGCGCGACCATTTCCTCGGCTTCCTCAGCGCTCGTGGTGAATGGCTTCTCGCACAGGACGTGTTTGCCCGCGCGCAAGGCTTCGAGCGTCCAGTGGGCATGAAGACTGGCGGGCAGTCCGATGTAGACGGCGTTGATTCCCTCTAACCTGACCAACTCGTCGTAGCTGTCTGTCGAATGCGCGATCGCGTGCTTGTTCGCGAAGCGCGCTGCGCGCTGTGCGTCGCGTGCGGCAATCGCGATCACGCCGCAGCGGTTTGTCTTGCTCGCCGGGCCGACTAACGCTGCCGGCGCGATCCGCGCCGCTCCCAGTAGTCCGAATCGAATGGAATTTGCCACGACGCCCCTGGCTCGCCCAAAGCTGGCTCGAGCTCGTGAGCGCCCACGACTCAAACGCGATGGAAGCCGGCTCAAATTGCAGTCATTCGGTCTTCTCGAAAACTTCCGGGCCGAGCCGGCGGCGCAGGTCCGCCTCCATTTCTACCATGCCGGGTCCTGCATGCGCTCGCTTCAGCGCCGTCAGGTTGGGGTAGCCGGCGGCCGACTCGGCATCCCATTCGTCCGCAAAGGCCCCAGAGCGGATCTTCTCGACCGCTTCCTGCATAATCGTATCAAAGTCGAGTGCGTCGTAGCTGCCGCGTCGCGAGAGTTGCCCGTATTGACTCGCGGGTGAATGATACTCGAGCTGCCGAGTGAAACCTTCCTTTCGCAGCAGTCCGAACGTCCGCTCGACTTCGCCCGACAAGAACAACTCAGTGAGAATGGCCTCGAGTGGGATGCCCTGGCCGAGCATGACTTTGACAAAAGATGCGTTCACATGGGTCAGCGCCGGCGACAGGAGCTGCTCGACCGACAAGTCCAACACAGCCTCCTGGTGTGGTGTCAGTTCGATCGCACCTTCGCGGAGTCCACCGATGCCCTTCGCGATGGCGAGTGTCCGGGACATGGCATGTCCGGTCGCATCTCGGTGAACCCCAACGGCGGTGATGAATCCCGCCCCTTCGAGATAGCAGCGGCGAACTTCGGGGCCGAGCATGCGTGGGGCCAGCATGCCGACGTCGCCAGCCGGCGTATACCGATCGAACGCCAGCGTGTAACCACTGGCAACGATCGTCAGGCCATCGTCGGGTCGCTCGAGGCCGAGTAGCGGGATGATGTCGTCCGGAACGAGAATGCAGACAACATCCGCATCCCGAGCCTCGCGAACCTCGCCGATCGCAAAACCCTCCGACGCGGCGCGCTCCCGCGATGCGTCGGCGCGCGCGCAGACGCGCACCTCGAAGCCGGAATCTCTCAGGTTCAGCGCCCACGAGCGCCCTTGATTGCCGTAGCCCACGACCGCGATCGATTGACCGTGCAATTGATCGAGGTCGCCGTCGCGCTCGTAGTAGATGGTGGCCATGCTGTCGTTTCCCCTCTAGGTGGCACGGGGGATGCCGTGCCAGAATTGACGTGATTGACGTTAATAGTACAAAATGTCAGTATAGGCTCAATGGCTGCACTTCAGAAAATGGGTCCGCCGAATCATGCTGCAGCGAGATCCCCACGCGCAGAGGCGTCGCGCGAGCGGATTCTCGACGCGGCGGCGCGCTGCTTCGCAGAGGTCGGCTACCCACGTACCCGCTTCGAAGACGTCGCGAACCTCGCAGGGGTCTCGCGGGCGTTGGTCTACAACTACTTCGACAACAAGCCGAACCTGCTCGCCGAGGTTCGCGATCGGGCCCTGGCTGGCTGGCAACGCAGCGTTGCGCCCGAGATCGCCCGCGCCGAGGGCGCCGCAGCCAAACTGCGCGCAATGATTCAACACACGTTGTTGTATGCCAGAACGCGTCCGCTGCTGCAGGCGATCCTCGCAGATGATGTCCGCGTCGCAGTTCTCGGTTCCGAATCGACAGCCCGCGGTGCCATCGATGCGTGGCGCGAACGGATCGCCGATATCCTGCACAGCGGTGTCGCGAGTGGAGAGTTTCACCCGGATCTGGACGTTTCGCACAGTGCCGATGTCTTGCGCGCAATGCAGATGGGCGTGATCGACCGGATGCACCGGCCCGACGGCCCCATCGACGTCTCGACTGAGCCGCACGTCGCCGCGATGGT
This sequence comes from Deltaproteobacteria bacterium, assembly GCA_032128375.1. GTDB lineage: Bacteria > Myxococcota_A > UBA9160 > UBA9160 > SMWR01 > JAJDAM01. The sequence continues at coordinate 13,161 of JAQBGU010000132.1, forward strand.
GGCGATCGCACTGCGCGGCGTCACCCGCGAACCATCGGCCTAGACCGCGTCGCACGTCGGGTCTTCAGCTTTCCGCAGAATCTCCGCAGCTCGCGACACCCACCGGACAGCTCAGTCCGGTGCCACCGAGTCCACAGTATCCGCCGGGATTCTTCGCGAGGAACTGCTGGTGGTAATCCTCCGCAAAATAGAACTCCGGTGCGGGAGCGATCTCAGTCGTGATCGGGCCGTAGCCCGCCTCGGCCAGAACCTTCGCAAAGCTCACGCGTGAGGCTTCGGCCGCGCGGGCCTGATCGTCGGAAAACACGTAGATCCCCGATCGGTACTGGGTGCCGCGGTCGTTGCCCTGGCCCATTCCCTGGGTCGGATCATGGTCTTCCCAAAAAATCCGAAGCATCTCGGAGTAACTCGTCCTGGCCGGGTCGAAGATCACGCGAACCACTTCGTTGTGCCCGGTGCGTCCGGAACACACCTCCTCGTAGCTCGGGTTCGGCGTGTGACCGGCCGCGTACCCGACTGCCGTGGCACACACCCCGGACGCTTCCCAATACTTGCGTTCGGCACCCCAGAAACACCCGAGCCCGAACATCGCGACCTCCAGGCCGTCCGTGTCGGGCTGCATCTGTGTACTGAGCACGAAGTGGGTGGCAGCCACAGGCATCTGCTGCTCACGCCCCGGTAGCGATTCCTCTTTGGTCGGGATTCTGGGCTCTCTATCGTAAAACTTCATGGCACCTCCTCGCTGCCCTCTGAGCCACAGGATAGCGCGGCGCGCGCCGAACGCGGGGCCGTCGCGGCGACGTGGTAGAGTGATCGTTTCGCGTAGAAGCGAACGAGCGCGCACGATTCGAGGAACCCCCATGTCGGAATTGCGAGAGATCACCCGAGGTCTGATGTTTCCCGAAGGCCCCATCGCGATGGACGATGGAAGCGTCATCCTGGTCGAGATCCGCCGCGGAACGCTGACTCGCGTTCATCCGGACGGCGCGCAGAAGATCATCGCCGAGACGGGCGGCGGCCCGAACGGAGCCGCCATCGGACCCGACGGCAAGGTCTACGTCTGCAACAACGGCGGCTTCGAGTGGCACGACGTGGGCCCGTTGACGCTGCCGGGCCACCAGCCCGCGAACTACACCGGAGGGAGTATCCAGCGCGTCGACTTGAAGACTGGCGATGTCGAAACGCTGTACACCGAGTGCGCGGGCCACGCATTGAAAGGTCCAAACGATATCGTATTCGACAGCCACGGTGGCTTCTGGTTCACCGACCACGGCAAGACCCGCGAACGCAACCGCGACACGACCGGGATCTACTACGCGAGCACCGACGGTTCGACGATCCGCGAAGTCATTTTTCCAGCAGACGCGCCGAACGGCATCGGGTTGTCGCCAGACGAGTCCCGGCTCTACGCCGCCGAGACCCACACAGGTCGGGTATTTGTGTGGAACCTGTCCGCACCCGGCCAGGTCGAGCCCAACCCCTGGTCCGCAAACGGCGGAACCCTGCTGGCCGGATTGCCGGGTATGCAGCTGCTCGATTCGCTGGCCATCGACGCCGAGGGAAACGTCTGCGTCGCCACGCTCGTCAATGGCGGCATCACGGTCATCTCGCCCGACGGTCAATCGATCGAACACCACCCGATGCCAGATCCGCTGACGACGAACATCTGTTTTGGCGGGGCGGACCTGCGCACCGCGTTCATCACACTGTCGGCTACCGGCAGGCTGGTCGCGACACAGTGGGCAACGCCCGGATTGAAATTGGCATTCTGCGGCTGACCGCTGACTTTCGGTACGACTCTTTCATGCGCCAATCTGTCATGCACCAATCTCTCATGCAGCCATGTCTCTCATGCAGCCATATCTCTCAACGATTCGAACTCACCAGCGAACATTTCGAGGGTTTCTTGTTCCGGGCGTGTCATCTCGCGCAACCGCCAGTTCACCCTCGTGCTTCACCTGTTCGCAGGCGGGTAGATGACCCTCCAATCCTGCTTCATGTCTACAACTGTCCAGCCCTTCGCTCCAGCTTCGTCGAGCCCCTTGTCCAAGCGGCCGATGCTGGAAATGCGGTCGTAAGCCCATTCGCGCTCGCCATCCGTGTGGTGAACGTAGAGGGCGAATCGTGGACCCTGTCCTGCGGCGGTCCATTGCAACATCTGCAAGTCACCGTCGGAGTTCCCGAATGCAGCGATCGGCCGACGGCCAATGTGCGAGTTGATGCCCACGGGTTTGTCGTCCTTGTCGTCAATGAAGTTCATCTCGGGCAGGCGCATGAGCACGGGCATGCCGTCGCGCATTTCAAACTGGGTCTTGATGCTGCTTCCGACGACCTGCTCGGGCGGGATGCCATAGACGGTCTCTGTCCATGGGCGCATGAACTCGATGCCGCCGCCGGAGACGATGAAAGTCTTGAAGCCGCTCGCGCGCAGGTATGCGAGAACCTCGAGCATCGGCTGATAGACCATCTGGGTGTAGAGCCGCTTCGTCGTGGGATGTTTCGCCGTAGCGACCCAGTCCTTCACGATCTTCTCGAACTCCTCGGTGGTCATGCCCGCGTGGGTCGCCATGACGATCTCGAGCATCGCGTGTTCACCGCCTGCCAGTGCGCCTTTCACGTCACCCTCGAGCAGCGAAGCGAAAGGTTCCTTGTCCTTCCATTCTGGATGCTGCGGTGCGAGCGACTTCACGCGGTCGAGCGCGAATGCGAGCTGGAAATACATCGGTTGTTCGGCCCAGAGCGTGCCGTCATTGTCGAACGTGGCGATGCGGTCCGCAGGCGGCACGAAGTTGGACGAGCCTTCTGTCGTCACCTTTGCGACGAAGTCGATGATGGACCGCTTGGCCTTGCCATCGTTCCAGGATGGAAGCGCGTCAGGGTTCTGGGCCGTCGCCAACGCAGAGCAGACCACGCTGAACCAGCAGGCCAGTAGCGTCAGCAGAGTTCTTTTCATTCGACGCTCTCCCAATTGGATAGTTCTGAGCGGGCTAACGCATGAGTCCGGCAGACCACACCCGCCAACTGGTTCATGACAGACCGATTCGCTTCGCATGCGGTTGATGCGGGAATCGATAGGCTACCGGGGATTCTTCGCCATTCGTGGCAGATCGTCGGCGATGTATGCCCATGGCTGGGCGCTATCGGTCCAGATGTTCATCGATGGGGACAGCCAGCTCGGGTCGTCGAGGCTTCCCGCCTTGATGACCAACAGGTTCGGGTTGGATCCCAGTACGCTGAACAGCGGTGATCCACAATCGGCGCAGAACTGGCGGGTGACGTCGTCGCCGCCTTGCGACTTTTTGGCGTACGAGCGAACCGCACCTTGGGTCACCACCAGCGCTGCTTTCGGAACCATCACCACGGTCGAACAGGGCCCGCCGGAAGCGTGCTGGCAATCCCGACAATGGCAGTACACGGTGGCCAACGGCTCGGCGCTGCATGCGTAGCGGACCGCCCCGCACAGGCAGCCTCCGCAAAAGGGTGCGGGCATCTTCGTTCTCCTGGGTTGCGATTGAGAGGTTGTGATTGAGAGGATGAGGTGGAGAGGATGAGGTGGAGAGGTTGAGGCTGAGAGCGTGATGTGGAGAGGCTGAGGGGGAGACTTTGGGAATTGAGAGGGCCCTGGGGCAGAGCCTAGCGTTTCCTGGCGCGACGGTATCGCGCGCGTCCCTCCGCTAAGCTCGATGGCAACGTCTCATTTCATTGTTCACGAGGATTTCATGTCTGATTTCACGATGACCATCGACGGCCAATCGGTCGCGGGTGATAGCGGTCTCGGGGTCGTCAACCCGTCGACCGGAAGCGTATTCACCGAAGCACCCAACTGCTCGCCCGCGCAGCTCGACAGCGCAATGGCCGCAGCCGAGGCCGCATTCGGAACATGGCGGCTCGACGAGGATACGCGACGCGAAGCGCTGGTCGCCTGCGCAAACGCGCTGGCCGAACACGCCCCGGAACTCGGCGAAGTTCTGTGCCGTGAGCAGGGCAAGCCACTACCCAAGGCGATTGGCGAGATCATGGGCGCCTCGTTCTGGTTTCGCCACACCGCAACGCTCGAGATTCCGGTCGAAGTCCTCCAGGACAACGATGACGGACGCGTCGAAGTGCGACGTAGACCGTTTGGTGTTGTAGGCGCGATCACGCCGTGGAACTTCCCGATCATGCTCGCCACCTGGAAGATCGCACCGGCGTTGCTCACCGGAAACACGATGGTTCTCAAACCGTCGCCGTACACACCATTGTCGACGTTGAAGCTGGGCGAGACCTTGCGGGAAGTGCTGCCGCCCGGTGTATTCAACGTCGTGTCTGGAGGCGACGAACTCGGCGCCTGGATCACAACACACCCGACAGTCCGAAAAATTTCGTTCACCGGCTCGATCGCAACCGGCAAGCGGGTCGCAGCCGCAGCCGCGCCCGACCTCAAACGCGTTACGCTCGAACTGGGCGGCAACGACGCAGCCATCGTGCTCGACGATGTCCAGCCAGAAGCGATCGCGGAGAAGCTCTTCTGGGGGGCGTTCGAAAACAGTGGCCAGATCTGCAGCGCGATCAAGCGCGTGTACGCTCCCAGGGACCGCTACCGGCAGCTCGTCGACCAGTTGGCGGAGATCGCGCGAAGCGTGTCGATGGGCGACGGCTTCGCCGCCGGGGTGCAGCTCGGACCGATCAACAACAGACCGCAATTCGAACGAGTCTGCGAGTTGGTGGAAGACGCCAAGCGCCAGGGGGCCACGATGGCTGCCGGGGGTAACGCGCGCGAAGGCGACGGCTTCTTTTTCGCGCCGACGATCGTCGCCGATATCGCCGACGGAACGCGCCTCGTAGACGAAGAGCAATTCGGCCCGGTGCTGCCGATCATCGCATACGACCGGGTCGAAGACGCAATCGCGAGCGCGAACGGCACCCACTTCGGGTTGAGTGGCTCGGTCTGGTCGCACGATCTCGAGCGCGCCACCGAGATCGGCAGCCAACTCGAATGCGGAACGGCCTGGATCAATCAACATCTCGCTTTCCTGCCCAACGCGCCGTTCGGGGGCGCCAAGTGGTCCGGGATCGGTGTCGAAAACGGTCATTGGGGACTGACGAGCTTTACCGAACTGCAGACCATCAACGCGACGAAGCTTGCGTGACAACTTGACGAACTTGTAACGGGGCGGATTTGTCGCCCTCGCTGAGAACGGAGGTCGCGTGTCGTATCAGGAGATCGTCTACGAAACCGATGGTGACGTTGGGATCATTCGGCTCGATCGTCCGAAGGCCCGAAACGCGCTGACCTACTTGACCTACCAGGAGCTGGAGGACGCGGTACGCGATACGAATGCGCGCTGCCTGGTGATCACCGGTGAGGACCCGGCATTCTGTTCGGGCGACGATGTCAAGCAGATCATGGCCAGTGAAGCCGGCCCTCCGATCGAATCACTGCAACGCGACCCGCGTCTCACGCCCGCCGCAGATGCATTGTTGACCACCGATGTGCCGGTGGTCGCAGCAGTCAATGGCGCGGCAGTCGGTTGGGGAATGGAGCTGGCGTTGATGGCGGACATCCGTGTCGCTTCCGAGCGCGCGCGTTTCGGTGAGTTGTTCGTGCTGCGCGGGTTGTGTTGCGACGTCCCCGGGCTCGGTCGCCTCGCGCAGTTGATCGGACGCGAGAAGGCGGCGGAAATGTTGATGACCGGTGACGTGATCGATGCCGCTGAAGCGTTGCGCATCGGCTTGGTATCGCGCGTCGCCGCTCACGACGTGCTGATGGACACGGCGCTCGGTCTTGCGCGGCGGATCGCTGCCAACCCGCCACTCGCCGTGGCGCGAATCAAACAGGGGCTGCGCGAGGCCCTCGACCCGGATTGGAATGCGCTGGGCGAATGGGTCTCGCGGTCGCTTGGGGCGCTGTTTCAAACCGAAGACCACAAAGAGGGCGTCCGTTCCTTCCTTGAGAAACGCCCCGCGCGCTATGTGGGCCGATAGCCCGAACGGGCTGCAGGGTCGATCATTCGATGGCAACAAAGGATCACTTCGCTCAGATCCTCACTCGCGTCTGCGCCGAACACGGCTGGGAATTCACACCGGCCGGCGTGCGAGTCCGCTTCGCGAGCGGCCGGCAGCAGATGGTCGAAATCGGATTCTTCGCGTTCCAGAAAGAGGAACTCGTCCGATTGCACACGACCATCGGAAGAATCGAAGAACTCGACCCGGTGCGCCTCATCGTCGCACTGCGCATCAACGCGGAACTCGCGCACGGCGCGCTGGCCGTGATGGACGAGGACCTCGTGATGACTGACACCCTGATGTTGGATGACGCGGGCTTCGCAGAAATCGAGGCGTCGATCAGATTTCTCGCTGAGACCGCAGACGACTACGAACAGACCTTGTTCGGCACCGATCAGTATTGAAAGCCCGTACTGACTACCGGGTAGGCGCGCTTCAGTTCGTCGGGCTGGCTTCCGATCGGTTGTCTGCGCCGAAAGAAACCAGTGTGTGCCACAGGCTCACCAGCAGCCCGCCGCCGAACAACACGCACAGGAAACCGAAGGCAACCAACGCAAACACGTTGTCCGAAGCCTGGGCTTTCATCGCGAGCGAGATGAACAATGTCACGAGTCCCAGATACATCGCGGTTGCACTGAGCCACTCCACGATGGCCCGTTTCGGACCCGGTGCGGCGAATGTGCAGATCAACCAACCCACAAAAACGATTGCCCCCGATCCGATCCATAGGATCTGGTACGCACTCAACTCTGACACTCGCTTCCCCCTGGCGCCGAATTTCTCACGCGCTGGACGATCGCGTTATTCGACAGTCCTATTTCGACTGTACCTGATTCGACCCAAGGCGGGGCGGAACTCAAACTCCCAAAAGCTCGCGCACCCGAACGCGAAGTTTCTCAGCCGTGAACCCATATTCCTCGGCCAGGTCTGAGAAGGGGGCAGAGCTACCGAACCGATCGATGCCGTAGATCAATCCGTTTCGGCCAATCAGCCGTCTGAGGCTCTCTGCACTGCTCGCCTCTACCGCGACCACCGGCGTATCGTCACAGAACAATTCCGCACGGTAGTCTTTGGATTGCGCCAATAGCAGCTCCACCGACGGCACCGAGACGACCTTCGTTGCGATTCCCTCCGCAGCGAGCTGCTCGGCCGCGTCGCAGGCCAACCCCACCTCCGAGCCGGTTGCAGCCAGCACCACCTGGGTATCCGCACCCGGATCCACGATCGCGTAGCCCCCGCAGAAGACATCGGCGTTCGTAAACGATGCCGGCCGCGAAAGCGCTGGAGTCGTCTGCCGGCTGAGCGCCAACAATACGGGACCATCGCGGTGCTCGGCGATCCAGGCCCAGGCCATTGCGGTCTCGATCCCGTCTGCCGGCCGAAACACGGTGAGCCCGGGAATTGCGCGCAACGAATCGAGCTGCTCGATGGGTTGGTGTGTGGGGCCGTCTTCGCCCAGGAAGATCGAGTCGTGCGTAAACACGAAGGTCGTTGGAATACGCATCAGCGCGGACAGCCGAATCGCCGGCCTCATGTAGTCACTGAAGATCAGGAAGGTTCCACAATAGGGGCGCAACGTTCCATCGAGCGCGATGCCGTTGGCGATCGCGCCCATCGCGTGTTCGCGAATCCCGAAGTGGATGTTCGTGCCCGCGAACGGATCTCCGTCACCCGATGCGGGACCGACGATTCCACGTTCCTTCAAGATCGGCGGTGCCGCGGAGCCGGCGAGGTCTGCCGATCCACCGACAAAATACGGGGCAGCATTCTCGAGCCGCTCGAGCACCACCGCAGCGTGCTTGCGTGTTGGGTTCGCGACATCGGCGAGGCCCGCGGTCAACGTGGCCACGAGGTCCTCGGGCAAGCGGCCCTCCCGCGCAGACACCCACGCCGCGGCCAGCGACGGATTGACAGTGCGCCACTGCTCGAATCGCTGGTCGAAGGCCGCGCGGTCCGCCCGTTTCGCATCGCTGCGCCGTTTCAGGTAGTCGCTCACGTCGTGAGGAATCAAAAAGGTCGGCTCGAGCGGCCAACCCATGGCTTCTTTGGTGGCCCTGACCTCGTCGGCGCCAAGTTTTTCACCGTGTGCCTGGCTCGTGCCGGCGCGCCCCGGGCTGCCGAAGCCGATCGTTGTCTTCGCAATGATGAGCGAGGGCCGCTCAGGTTCCTCACGTGCTGCCAGCAATGCCCGATTCAAGCCCTCGAAATCTCGGTCGCCATCAACGGCCTGAACGTGCCATCGCTGGGCCTCGAAGCGGCGCGCGACATCTTCGCTGAAGCTGACCGAGGTCGGCCCATCGATCGTGATCTTGTTGTCATCGTAGAGATAGATCAGGTTTCCCAGGCCCAAATGGCCCGCGAGCGACCCGGCTTCTGCAGAGATTCCCTCCATCAGGTCCCCGTCGCTGACGATTCCGTACACGAAGTGGTTCCCCGGGCCCTCCCCACCGACCGAATACCGCGCGCGCGTCATGCGTCCGGCCAGTGCCATTCCGACGCCGTGAGCGAAACCCTGGCCGAGCGGTCCAGTGGTCAGCTCCACACCGGGCGTGTTCCCATATTCGGGGTGGCCCGGGGTCTTCGATCCGAGCGTGCGGAAACTGCGAAGATCGTCGAGGGACAGGTCGAACCCGTACAGATGAAGCAGCGAATACAAGAGCATCGACGCGTGTCCGTTGGACAGCACGAAACGATCGCGTCCGACCCATTTGGGGTCCGAGGGGTCGAATCGCAGATGCCCGTCCCAAAGTTCGAACGCGACACGCGCGAGGCCCATCGGTGCGCCTGGATGACCGCAGCCGGCTCTTTCTACCGCATCGACGGCCAGGAATCGGATCGTGTTTTCGACGCGCTCGCGGATTGCGAGATCGAGGCCAGTAGACATCGTTTCTCCGACGCAGTTGTGGTCGGGCCCAGTTCGGGACCGATTGGGGACCTGGTTAGTTGGCTACTCTCGGGTCGTTTCGGACCTGGCAAGCAAAGGGAGCAGTTTTCGGAAGACGCGAACTCTACAGGGGATAGCGCGGCGCGGGGAGGGCTGTGCTGTCGCAGCGGCGATGAGGTTCCGATGATCACAGCGCGGCCTCTCGATTCACGCCTTTGAAGTGTGAGGGTTAGGACGCAGAGTTGCCGTGAGGCCGGGGGGCAATTAGACCCACTCGAAAATCGACTCGACCGATAGACTCTCGACGGACGACCCGACCCATGACCAAGCCACCCGATTCGCTCGACCTCACGCTGAACAAACTCGGCGTTCGCGAAATACAGCGACACATCTTTTTGTGCTGCGACCAGACCAAGCCCAAGTGCTCCGGCAAGGAACAGAGCCTCGAATCGTGGGCCTTCCTCAAAAGACGCTTGGTGGAACTCGAACTCGTTGGCAAGGCCGGCGTCTTCCGTACGAAGGCAAACTGTCTGCAGGTGTGCATGCTGGGACCCATCTCGGTCGTCTACCCCGAAGGCACGTGGTACCGCGAGTGCACGCCGGCAGTACTGGAGCGCATCATCCAAGAGCATCTGATCGGGGGGCGTCCGGTCGAAGAATTCACGATCGCGACGCGTCCGCTCCCCACCAGTCGTCACGAGTAGTCGCGAACTCGCCGCACCGCGGCGTATGCCGCCACGCCTTCGCCTCACCTAAGACGTGGAGGACGACAAGTCTGACACCTCATAGACCAGCCTCGTCAGCGCGCAGTCCTCCCACGTCGAGGCGCATATCCGATTGGTTACACGTCAGTCGCCTGCGCGTGTTCACGACAGCGCTCGACTGGAATCCAGAAACGCGTTGATCCACGCCATATCGAACCGCCTTCACACCGAACTGGCCGCCAGTTTCGCTTGGCACACGTCTTGCTCTTATGCGAACTCGACGAAAGTGCGAGGGAGTGATTCGTCGGCATCCTTCTCGGCGTGTCCGCCCCTCGAACAGGCGGGGTGAAACGGTGAACGCGAGATTGCGCAAGACGACGCTCCAGCATGTCGCAACGAAACCGAAGGCCCCCCGTGCGAGTCTGAAGCGATTCGCGTCGCGAAGTCTGCTCTGCGCTATCGCGACCGGGAGTTTTCAATCGGCGACTGTGCGCGCAGAACTGATGCAGATAGAAGGAACTGTTTCTTTCAACTATCTGGCGTTCGGTAGACCCCAGGTTCAAGTCACCGCAACCGGCGTCGCCGACGTCAACAAGGGCGGCCCCGACTTCGCACTCAACACACTCGGTATCGCGGGGGGAATTTCTGGCAGTGTCGGGGTTCCGGTCACTGACCCCGAGGTCACCGGTTCGGTTGCATCCATCCGATGGGACGTGGCAGTCGGCACGGGCTCCTTGGCGCCGTTCGCTTCCCCATACCCATTGACTCGAAATGCGCTGCCCCTCCACGGCTCTGTGCGGCTGTGTCTGATTAGCGCCTCGTGCATCTCGTCAGAGTTGTTGATGCCCTTCACCCAAAGCCACGGAGCCGCCGGCATCGGTGTAGGCGGGTCTTTCGCCCCGCTGCTGGGCTCGAAGGTGGTCGCGATATCTGTCGAAGCCGCCCCTTGGACCGTGGGACCTGCCTTCATACCGGTTTCCACGATCGGCGGCAACACAATCTCGATCCCGAGTTCGGGTTACTTGCACGGGCCGTTTTCGTTTTCGGGGTCGGCCGCGCTGGCTGGTGGCTCACTCAAGCTCGTCAGCCCGGTCGTAGTCCGATCGGCCGAAGGTCTCCACCCGCTCACGAGTTTCGCGACGATCCACATCCGATTCGTACCCGAACCCGGCGTGGGTCTGCTGCTCGTCGCCGGAGTCATCGGACTCTTGGTGCTCGGTCGCGGCCGAATCACCCCCTAACCCGGAGTCGCCGCCAGGAGCCAATATCATGTCTAACCTCTTTACCTTTTTTGCCTTCGCTCGATCTTTGTCGGAAAAATGCCTGGCGATTCTCCTCATCTACACAATGGCGACACTCGGCTGCTCCCCGTCCGGCACACTTGCCCCCACCCCGGGAGTTGCTGACTTCCAGAGCGCGGGCTTTGTTCGCGTACCGGGAGCGAGAGTCAACGCAGCGAACGGAAACCTGCTCATCGAGCGTTCTGATATCGAGATAGACACGATACTCGGTACCCAGTCCGTCACTGCAAGCTACAATTCCGCATCCGGCGAGTGGATGTGGAACTTCCAGGCAAGCTACGATGGAACTGAATTCGTCGATCCTTCCGGCGCCGCCTACCCCGTAGGCGCGCTGACCGATGGAAGCCCCATCGCGGGCTCTACCTGGGTCAAGCGCGACAACACCACAATCGAAACGAGAGGCGGGCTCGCCTACCATTTCGATTCGGCCGGGCGCATCGATCACATCCGCTGGTCGACGCTTGCCTATCCGAGGATTCGACTCGTTCGCAGCCAGCTCTCCGGTGTCGATTTCCTCACGCTGGAACAGTGTACGCAGGCGATTGCGTGCGCGAATTTGTTCGAAGTCGAGTTGGATGGAAATGGCGCACCGGTTGTCATCGAAGACACTCGCACAGGCAGGCAGGTGAACTACGAGTACGACTCGGGACGGCTCGTACGAGTGCGCGACCCGATCGCGAGCGTCATGAGCCAGCCCGGGACGCAATACGAGTACGATCCCATCTTCCAAACGCTGGTCACAGCGATCGTCAACTCCGAGGATGAGCGCATCGAATACCAGTACCAGGCCAATCGGCGCATCCTGAACGCGATCCAGATCGGTGAGGGCAACCCGACTCATCGCTTCGAGTTCCACGCACCCAAGAGCTATACGGACCATCTCTACGCCACGATCCACACCAATCCGCTGGGTGCGAAGACGCGGTTTCTGTTCGACGGCCTCAGCCGGATGCGTTCGGTTAGCTTGGTCGCAACCGGAGAGGTTGCGACGGTCGAGTGGACCGGGTTGCGGCCCTCATCGGTGACTACGGCCATTGGTACTTCGACACACCTGACGTACGCGGATGACAGCCTGGTGGAGCGAATGGACGCGTCTGGAAACGTCGTGATGCTCAACTATGCGAGCGGGGCCATCAATTGGCTCGCACCGCAATCAAGACCGATCGCGCGCATCGAAGACGCGCTGGGTCTCGTGGCCGACTTCAGCTACGACTCCTCGGGACGCCTGTCGGTCGTCACAAACGGCGAAGGCGACACGAGTTCGTTCACCTACCACCAGGGCTCTGCAGTCGAGACCTCAACGAACCCTTCAGGAGAAACGAGCAGCTTCCCAGTCTACGGCGAACACGGCCATTGGCGCGATCGCGATGGCCCAACTCCGGATCACCGCGCGCTCGATGCGATCGGAAACATCGAGATGGCGAGTGTCGTGCGAGAACGCGGCGGATTCTTGCTGCAAGCTCATGACGGCAACCGGAACCTCGCGCGGCTCGACCTGGCTGCGACCGACACACTCGGGAAGGTAACCACAACCGACGCGGTCGCGATCACGCGACGCAGCGACGGGCAGATCACATATGTTGCGCGGCCCGGTGGAGCCGATCACTCCCTTGTCTACGACGCACTCGGGCGCCTGGTGGAGCGGAGCGAACGGGTCGATGGAGAATGGCAAGCGACCACATTCGAATACAATCTCGTCGGGCAACTGATCGCGCAAACGCAACCCAACGGCATGAGACAAGAGTTCGACTACGACGGCTACGGGCGCCTCACCGCCCAGCGTGCACTGCGCGGCGCCGCACTCGAGGGCGAGGCGGTCTACAGCTACGCGGGCGGGCAACTGGTCTCGCTCTTCGACTCGCTGCGCGATGCGACCGAAACGTACAGCTTTGATTCTGCCGGCCGGCTCGCGAAGACCGTCTACGGTTTCGGGGAAACGCTGACACGTGAGTACGACGTGCGCTCACGGTTGACTGGCGAACGCTTCGACATTCCCGGTCTCGGACTCGTCGCCGATCTCGGCTATGAGTACGATGGGGCCGATCGCCGCGTTCGAATCACAGATCGCCTCAGCCAGGAACGGCTCGTGGAGAGTACCTTCGTAGACGGTCGGATCGTCAGTACGGACACCGGAAACGGACTGGTTCGCAGTCGCGCGTTCGACGCGACCAGCGGGGCGCTCGTGGGGTTCACGACGACCGACAGCCAGGGTGCCGTAATCGAGACTACCGCGATCGAGTACAGCTCCGAGATCAATCCGCCTCGCCAACAGATTCACACCCGCACCGACACGCCACTCGCAGTGACCGAGGAGCAGTACTGGACCGGCCTCGGAGGAAGCCTGGCCAACCTCGACCAACGTGTGGGCAAACGAGTGTTCGGGTGGAACGACGGCGCGGGGGCCTCCGAGAGCTTCGGCTATGACGAAGTTGGCAACCGCGTGAGTGACCCCTCCGGAAACGCCTTCAACTACAACGCAGAACGCAACCGCCTGCTTTCCGCTGCATTGGCCGTATCGGCGCAGAGCCACACTTATACATACGACGAGGCGGGGTTCGCAACCATCCGGGATGGAACGCCGATCACGTGGACTGCCATGGGCCGGATGGCCTCCCACGGCGGCGACACCCTCGAGTGGGATATGAGGGGCCAGCTCATCGCCGTCACAGTTCTGGGTGCCGAGCGGGTCTTCGGCTGGTTCGGTGGGCGGGTTGCCGGGGGCCCGGACACGGGCACACTCGGCGCACTCGACCTCGGTCCGGTCGCGCTTGCGCTCGGCAGCGGGGAGCGCGTGTACCGTCACCTCGACTTCCGCGGCAACGTGCGATTCGTCACGGACGATACCGGTCAAGTGGTCAACCACTATCGATACGCGGCGTATGCGGTGGATGCAGTTTTTGGCACGGGGGACAACACCGTGACATTCACCGAACGAGCGCAATTCGGTGACCTGATGATATTGGGCTTTCGGATCTACGACCCGGCCGTCGGGCGTTTTCTGTCTCCGGACCCTATCTTTCAACTCGTGAATCAGTTCGCGTATACGCTCGGCAATCCGGTGGCGTATCAAGATGCGGATGGCCTGGATTCTGCGGAGACCGCGGCAGCGGTCGGCGGCGGAGTCGTCTTCGCAGCCGGAATCGCCGCAACCATCGCCGAAGGCACAATCGTCACCGTTGTGGGCGGCATTGGGGTCGGGATTGCGATCGGCATCGGGGGGCTGCTACTCGCGTTTGCGATCTACGTCGCGCTTGCCGAAGGCCAGAGAAACGGCGTGAGAATTGGCGGGCCCTACCGGCCCAGCGACGTCTTCGTTCCCGCGATCTCGCTTGCGTCCGGTGCGTGTGGTTTGCTGGGAATCGAGTTCGTTCCAATCTTTCTGTTACTGCTCGTTGCCAGGCAACGGCGACTTCGGGGGAGACTAAGCACATGACGAAAGACCGAAATAATCGCGAGTTCTTCATCAGCGAACGAAGGGTCAAAGCGGTTTGGTGCAGCTTATTCGTGTTCGGACTGGGAGCGCTCTTCTACGCGTGGCAGGTACCTGTCGAGTACGCGGGTCGGGGAATCGGAGCCCCATGGTGGTTGTGGGCTCTCGCAGCTGTGGCCTTCGGCTTCGTCTCGCTCCACCGAGCCTGGGTGCTGGGGCACCGCCAGCGCCCGGTAGTCCATATCGGCCGCGAGGAACTCGAGTGGGGCTCGACCTACTACATCACGAGCAAGCGGCATCGCGTCCGCTTCCGCGACCTCCGCTCGATCAGTTGGAGGAACCCGAACGTAATTCGTCTCGACACCGTGTCAGGCGGCGAGATTTCGATGCGGATCGGCGAAATCGCCAAGGCCGAGCGACCGGCAGTGTTCGACTCGATCTCCAGCAACATTGACGCTGGTGAGCCTCGAGCTTGACAGGCTGCCGAAGGTGTGGACCGTGTTCAGCGCAACCGCATTGCAGTGGGGATTCGAACAGCTCGCGCTGCTTTCTCCGATGATCGTAGCGACCAGCCCGACACTGGGCGGACTGGCCTTACTCGGCTCGGGGCTGTATCAGTGGACGCCCGCCAAAGACACGTGCTTGCGCCATTGTCGCGGCCCGGCGCAGTTCATCTCTGAGCAATGGCGGCCCGGTACTTTCGGGGCGTTTCGAATGGGTGCGATCCACGGCAGCTACTGCGTTGGTTGCTGTTGGGTCCTGATGGGCATCTTGTTCGTCGACGGCGTGATGAACCTGCTGTGCATCGCCGGCATTGCGCTCTTTGTGCTACTAGAAAAACTCGCGCCGGGCGGACCGATCGGCGGACGTATCGCCGGTGGGGCATTGATCGCGGCGGGTGTGATCGTATTGATTCAGGGCTGCTGAACAGCACCCAACTGGCTGCCAGGGCGAATTCTTTGAATTCTTCGCCGTCGGCGTCTAGCGGAACGTCTCGATCGGGTCGAGCGTCAATCGCTCGCCCATGCCGCGGAATTCCCGCTGCAAGACGGGATCGTCGAGCAACTGCGCCTTGTCGTCGACGAGTGCGCGGGCCCGATCGAACTTCGTCTGCGCTTCGCTCGTGTCCCCGCGTCGGCGCGCCAGCTCCCCACGCATCGCAAGCGCACGCCAGATGACGGGCGGATACTCGATGCGTTGGGCAACTTCGATCGCTTCACCCAGCACTACATCAGCCTCGTCGCGACGGTCGAGCTCGACGAGCGCTCGGCCCTGGAGTTCGAGTCCACGGGCTTCGATCTTCTGGGCGGCCGACCCGCGCGCTCCCTCCACTTCACGCACCGCGATCGCCAATGCTCGTTCCGGTTCGCCGCGCGCCAGGTCGATCCGAGCCTCCGTGTGAAGCACGTGTAGTGAGTAGCGCCAACACATCCACGGGTCATCGCTCTCGCTCAAGTCCATTTGGATGGGCGCCAGCTGTCGGCAGCCGCATCGATATCGCCCAGCGCGATCAAGTTGCCAGCCAGGTTGATCGCCGCGTTCGCGTAGAGTTCTGGCGCTCCGGGGACGAGCCCCATCTCCACCATCTGCCGGGCCAGATCCGTTGCCATGTGGTTGTAGTCTGCTGCCCGGGTGTGACCACCGAATTCGGCGTGCGCCCAACCGAGCGTATTGAGCAGGCGTGCCTTGACGGCGCTGTCACCAATGCGATCACACACCTTCAGCCCGTCACCGAGCACAGCCAGACCGCGCGCGTATTCCCCCACCGAGACCAGTGAGATGCCGAGAAACCAACCTCCGAACAACGCGTCAGCCGGGGTTCGCTCGCGAGTCGAGATTGCGACCGCCTGCTCGGTGATCGCGATCGCGCGCCGATAATCGCCTCGCCATTCCGCTCGTTGCCCCATGTGTGAGAGGCAGTAAATCAGAACCGACGTATCGCGCGAGCGTTCCGCCAGCGCCAGCAACTGCGACATGTGCTCCTCACCGATCAGTGCGCGACCCTGGACGAGTTCGCACTTGTCGGTCGCCATCATCGCGAACGCGGTCGCAGCATCTGCGGCGTGTTCAGCCGCCAGTTCCTTGGCTTCGCGTCCTGTGCTGTCACAGCGTTCGTAGTCGTGGTTCCACAGGTGCGAGAAAGCAGCCCGCGCGAGGTACAGCGCACGCTCTGAGGGCTGGGCGGCGAGCGAGGCGGACTGCTCGAATGCTCGGGCGGAAGTTCCAAAATCGCTGATCGACCAACTCGCGCTCGCGATTCGACACTCCAGAGCCAGTCGGCGCTCGGAGGACACATCGACGCCAATCTGATCTGCGAGCGCGATTGCCGCTCGGCAGTGTTCGATCGCTGCATGGTTCGCAAACGCGGCCTCGCACTTTTCGGACGCGAGTTCGTGATAGTGCAGCGCTCGTTTCCATTCCTGCGCTTCGTTGAAATGATGGGCAAGCGCCTCGTAGTGCTCTGCGAGACGATCGGAATAGAGTTCTTCTATCGCGGTACCGACAACTCGATGCAGAATCCGTCGGCGCGCGACCAATACGCTCGCATACGCAACGTCGTGGGTGAGCGCGTGTTTGAACATGAACGCGAGTTCGGGATGCGAAGATTTTTCGTAGATCAGTTCCAGCGATCTCAGTTCGCCAACAATTTCTTCGATTCCCTCCCCCGCATCGCTGATCTTTTCGAGCAGCCGCAGCGCGAACTCGCGACCGATCACCGACGCGATCTGGATCGCGCTCTTCGGGCCCTCCGCCAGCCGATCGAGGCGCGCCATCAGTACATCTTGAATGCGATCGGGAACCGTCACCGCGGACAGATCTCGGGAGAGAGTCGGCCGACCGGACTCGAACGTGATCACCCCCTCTTCGACCAGGGAGCGCAGCACTTCCTCGATGAACAGCGGGTTTCCCTCCGCTTTGCTGGAAATCATCTGCTGCAGGCCCGCGGGTAGGTGTTCGGTATCGAGTACCGAACCCAGCATCGCATTGGTCGCGCCAACGGAAAGCGCCTGTAGCGGGATGCGAACGTGGTAGCTTCGATCGCCGAACGGCTGCTGGTATCCGGGCCGGTGGGTCAAGATCAGCAGTACAGAGGCCGCCGGTATCGAATCGGCGAGAAACCCGAGAAATTCTTCGGAGGCGGTATCCACCCAGTGAAGATCTTCGATGACCAACACCAGCGGCTGTTTATCTGCGAGCCGAACAAAACGCGACAAGAGCGCACGACAGCTCTCACTGCGGCGTGTCATCGCATCCATCGAATCGACGTCCGCATCGCCCGTCGGTAGGGAAAGCAGAGCCCGCGTGTACGGCAGCGTCCACTCGATATCGCCGCCTGCCTCGGCCTCTACGCGCGCGAGTTTGGCGCTGGCGGTGGCTTCGTCGTCGCGATCGACCATGCCGATTCGCCGGCGCATTCCGTCCGCGATGGCGTGAAACGGTGTGGTCCGCGCGTACGAAGTACATCTCCCTTCGAACCAGGTGTGCGGTATGCCGGCCAGCCGCTTGCGAAACTCGAAAAGCAGGCGTGATTTGCCGATTCCGGCGTCGCCGACCAGGAAGGCCACGCGGCCGCTCCCCTCTCGCGCCGACGTCAGCGCCGACATCAGCACATCGAGTTCGGACTCGCGACCGACGTAAGTGGTGAGTTCAGCCTCCGACAGTGACTCGATGCGACCCGTGAGGGCGCGCTCGGCCACAACCCGAAACGCGTGGATGGGGTGTGCCACACCCTTGACTCGGGTCGGCTCGAGTGGACTGAGATCGAAATAGCCCGCCACGATCCGCCGGGTCGATTCCGAAATCACCACCTCACCTGGGCCGGCGAGCCCCTCGAGCCGAGCAGCGAGGTTGGTCGTATCACCCACCGCGGTGTAGTCCATTCGCAGGTCGTCACCAATCCGACCGACGACCACCGGGCCGGTGTGGATCCCGATCCGCATGCGAAACCCACGACCATGCAGCTCTTGAACTTCGCGATCCAGCGAGACCAGTTCGCGCTGGATGCCCAACGCAGACACGATCGCCCGGCGCGGCGCATCTTCGATAGCGATCGGCGCGCCGAACAACGCCATCACCCCATCGCCGGTGAATTGGTTGACGGTCCCCTCATAGCGGTGAACCTGTTCGAGGATTTTCGCAAAGGCGCGGTCCATCAACGCGTGCATCAGCTCGGGATCGATCGCGACCGCCAGTTCGGTCGAATCGACCAGGTCCGCGAACAGCACCGTGACGTGCTTTCGCTCTCCTTCCAATGCCGCCTTCTGACGCAGGATCTTGTCCGCGAGGTGGCGTGGGGTATAGCTGCGTGGGTCGCGCGCATCCGTGCGGCCGGGTCGCGGTAGCTCGGAAGCAGAGTCAGCCGAACCGAGCGCGGCCCCGCAGCCATTGCAAAACCGGGACTCAGTGGGGTTCGTGCGGTCGCAGCTCCCGCAACGGTATTCGAGTTCGCTACCGCACCGGTTGCAGAACCGGGCGTCGCCGGGATTGGTGTGCTCACAGGCCGTACAGCGCATGTCCCTACCGAACGAGCAGGTCGTCTGTGTTCTGCTGGCCGTAGCACCGGCTGAGCCGATCGGTTGTATTACCCCGCCCCATATTCACCTCGAACCTCGCCTCGAACCCGCCTCGAACACCTAAAACTCTATCATTCACAATCTGGATCCATGTACGATCTGTCGATGGCTCATTCTATCTCCATCTTGCAACCGTCCCTGATTTTTTTGCTCGTGTTTGCGCCTTTGGCGACAGTTTCCGCCGACGTCGACTCACTGATCGATTGTGCGAAGAACAACGCGCCCTCCAAGAGCAGCCGACAGAAGGTCGAGTTCCATTCGCTCGACCGGATGGGAAAAGGGCGCACGATCACCGCCACCGTTTCATGGGAGCGCGAAGACGAACGCTCCAGAGTGCTGCTGCGCGTCCATGAACCCTCCGACCTGGAGGGAGCCGGATTGCTGATGCTCGAGAAGCCCGACCAAACGGATATGTTCATCTACCTGCCCGACCTCAAGAAGGTGAAGCGAGTGACCTCACACATGCTGTCGGGCTCGCTGTTCGGCAGCGACTTTACCTACGAAGACTTCATGCAGTTCCAGGGGATCAGCGTGGAGGGCCGACGCGAAGAGTTGGAAGGGTCGACGCTCGACGGCGTCGACGTTCGCGTGCTCGCCCAGTATCCGTCCGAAGCGGCCGACTCTGCGTATGAGCGAATCGTGTCGTACTGGGATCGCGAAACCTGCGTCCCACTGAAGACCGAGATGTTCGAAACGGGTGCAAAGCTCCGAAAGGTGCTCACGGTCGACCGAGAATCGTTGTTCCGGTCCGAGGGCGCGGTGATTCCACAGGAAGTGAAGATGAATGACCTGCGGGACGAGACCTCTACGCGGCTTACGATCAAAGACATCGAAATCGACATCAAGATCCCGCGAAAAATCTTCAGCAAGAGCGGTCTAGAGCAACCCCGTGTCTTCTGAGCGAGTGTATTCAAAGCGAGTGTATTCAAAGCGAGAGTCTTCTAGACGGGGGTCTCTTGGGCGCGTGTGTTCTAGTCGGCTGTCACGCATTCGGGAGCCTCGTTGTGGAGTGTCGAGTGCCCTCACGGGGATGCGCCTATTGGTCAGTGAATAGCCTTCTGATGACGGACATCTCCGATAAGAATTCCCTGAACCGGATGTCCTGCGATGTGCTGAGATTTCCTGAATAGAGGCAATCCATGGAATGGCTGCGGGCCGCGATCCCGAAACATGCATGGCTCGTGTTGGTTACCGCGGTGGCTTTCACGCTGTTGGCTGCAACCCAGCTCATCGACTTCCGCACGGGTGACCCGCTGCTGCGCATCGATGCTTCGGCCGACCGGCTGCTACCCGAGGGGGACGCATCGCGCGAGTTCTACGATCACATCCGTCGGATGTTCGGAAGCGACGAAACCCTGCTGGTCGGGCTGTATGGCGACGATGTCTTTAGCGCGGAGAGCCTGCGGCGAATCGATCGACTGACCCGCCGTCTGGAAAAAGTCGAGGGTGTTCACCACGTCTTATCGCTGTCCAACGCCGTCAATGTGCGCGGCGTAGACGACGACCTCGTAATCGCGCCGTTCATCGACGAGATTCCCGAATCGGCCGGCGCGCTCGCCGACCTTCGACAGCAGGTGATGGGCAACCCGATCTACAACGGGAGCCTGGTCTCGACCGATGGCCGCGGGACCGCCCTGCTGGTGTATTTCGTCGACGTGACGAGCCGCGAATACATGGCCGCAGGGATCGACGAGCGGATCGTTTCGATCGCCGAAGAGGAGCGCGGCTCGGGCGAGATGTGGGTCACCGGCGGCCCTCACATTCGAGCGGAGACTGCGCGAGTACTGCTGGGTGAGGCGCTGACGATACCGCTCGGAATGCTTGCGGTACTCGGCGCGGTGCTGGCTTTCACGTTGCGAACGATTCGGGGTGTGCTGGTCCCACTGGTTGCGATCGTCATGGCGGTCGCCTGGACGCAGGGGATTGCCGCCGCATTCGGTTACGAGCTGAATGCGGTGACCAGCCTGGTACCCGCACTCCTCACGACCTTGGGGCTTTCGTATTCCGTGCACATTGTTTCGGAGTACCAGGAATCGGGCGACGGAGCCGGGACGGACGACGCAGGTGCGCGTGTCACGGCGACGCTTTCTCACGTGACACTTCCTGTTGTACTCACGGGGCTCACCACGGCCGCCGGATTCGCATCACTGGCACTCAGCCCGCTGGGCGCCGTGCGTGAGTTCGGGGTACTCTCGGTGATAGGCGTTTTTTGCGCGGTCGGCACCTCGCTGACCGTGGCTCCGGCTCTTCTGGCGCTGCTGCCTGTTCCGCAGCGGGAGACGACCCGATCGAGCGCACAGCGCATCGGGCGCTTCGATCAGTTCGTCGAGCGCATTGCACTTTTCGACATCGCGAAGCGGCCGGCGATCTTCATCGCCGCGGCATTGATCCTCCTGGTGTCACTGGCGGGCGTCGCGCAGCTTCGCATCGGAACCCAACAGGTCAGTAAATTCCGTCCGGATGCGCCGGTGCGGGTTCATTTCGAAGCCGTGAATGAGCACTTCGGCGGAGCCAACCTGTTCTTCGTGGTGCTCTCGACCGAGTATCCCGATGGATTCAAAGAACCGGTCAACCTGGCGGAGATCGAAGCGCTCCAGTCGTGGCTCACGGAACAGCCCGAAATCGGCGGTACCACCTCCCTGGTCGACTACTTGAAGCTGCTCAACCGGGGATTTCACGAGAACGTTCCCGACCAGCTCGCGATTCCCGAAAGCAAGCGCATGATCAGCCAGCTGCTCTTTTTCGGCGCAAGTGATGAACTCGATTCATTTGTCGACTCGCAGTACCAGACGTTGAGTATCCGCGTGCGTTCGAACGTTGTCGATTCCGACGCCATCTCTGCGCTGGTCGCGCGTATCGAAACCCGGCTCGAAGACCTGCCGTCGCACCTGGACGCGTCACTCACCGGGACCTCGATCGTCTTCACTCGCACGCTCGATTCGATCATCCGTGGTCAGGCAAGCAGCATCGTGTTGGCGCTCGGAATCATCTACGTGATTCTGGCCGCGATGTTCGTGTCTTTGCGCATCGGGTTTCTCGCATTGATTCCAAACGCGCTGCCGATCGCGGTTTATTTCGGCGCGTTGGGCTGGACCGGGATCCGGTTGGATCCGGCCACCAGCCTGATCGCACCCATGGTGCTCGGGATCGCAGTCGACGACACCATTCACTACTTCGCGCGCTTCCTGCGCGACGCCAAGCGCATGGGTCACGAGGGCCGCGCGACTGTGTCTGCCCTCCGTTCGGTTGGGCGGCCCGTCACCTACACCTCGGCGGCGTTGGTGCTGGGATTTCTGGTACTCAACGCGAGCGAGCTGCGATCGAACGCCGAACTCGGCACGATGGCCGCCTTCGCTTTGGCTTTCGCCTGGCTGACGGATTTCACGTTGACGCCTGCGCTGTGCAAGGGTTTGAAGATCGTGACGCTGTGGGACTTCCTGACTATCGACCTGGGACACGACCCCGGGCGATCGATCGCACTGTTCCGCGGGCTGCGCACCGCGCGCGCGCGGATGGTCGCACTGATGGGAACACTGGTCGACGTCCCCAAGGGTCGCCGCCTATTCAACGTGGGCGAACCGGGCGACGCGCTCTACGTGGTCATCTCAGGCGAGCTACGTGCGATGACCAATCACCAGGATGGCACGCGACAGGTCGCGGTCCACAGCCGCGGCGGCGTACTCGGCGAGGTTGGCCTCTACCACGACCGCCGGATTGCCAGCGTCGAAGCCGTCGAAGATTCGCGGTTGCTGCGGCTGACGCAGCTGAGCATCGACCAGCTGGCTCGATCACGTCCGTACACAGCCGCCAAGGTGTTTCGCAATCTCAACGGCCTGCTCGCACAGCGAATCATGGCCTCTGCTGCTCAACAAGTGCTGAAGACCGGATCGGCGCACGACGCTGAACTTTCCGCGAGTGGCAGTGCGGGCGACGCCGTCAATCTGCTCGTCGCCGATGCCCAGAAACTCGAGGAGGCGTTCTTCGGGCCGGATGCGCTAGCCAACCTCACGCTCTCAGATGGCCCGGACGATTCGGCATGGGCCGGCCAGCTGGTGGGCTTGGGAATCGACACGGGCACCATCGCGGCGCTCACACTGATCCCGCTGATCGAGGTGGCGTGGGCGGACGGAAAAATGGAGGAAAACGAGCGCCGCGCGGTGCTCGCGGGGGCGGAGGCCAACGGCATCGCGACGAACAGCCCGAGCTTTCGATTGTTGGAAATGCGGCTCAGCGATCCCCCGAAGCCCGACCTGGTCGCGGCATGGCGCCAGTACATCGCCACCGCCTGCAAGGCCTTGAGCTTCGAAGGCAAGCTCCGCTTGAAAAGCAGCATCCTGGGCGGAGCGCGAAACGTGGCCGAATCCGCAGGCGGGTTTCTGGGGTTCCGCTCGGTGTCGCCTGCCGAGGAGCGAGTGCTCAGCCGTCTCGAACAGGCCTTCGACGAGTAGTAGACCGGTGAGCCGATCGGAGTTCGGATGGATCAATCGGTCTGGGCGCTGGGAACGGTGCATGGGCGCGACCGGCGAGCGGGCAATCTCTCACGACATTGCCATGTCAACGGTCGTGTGAGGTGATAGTCTCGGATCTGCCCCCCGGAGGTGTAAAAAGTGACTCGATCTCGGATTCTCGTGACCCTCGCATCATTTCTGTTCGCAACCGGGTGGGGGACGACCGGATGCCAGCATCCCACCGCGACAACGGAGCGAGCTGACAATCTCACGGTGGGCAAGGTCCAAGGTGAGATCATCGTCGGGATGGATGCCGCCTCGGTGGCGCAGATCCTCGGCTCGCCGAATATCGTCACAACCGACGAAAAACGACGAGAAGTCTGGATCTACGACAAGATCTCGTCAGAGCGCGTCGATACTTCAAATTCGATCGGCGGAACGATCATCATCTTCGGCGGGCAATCCAGCCAACGACAACAGTCCACGACCCAGAAGACCCTGACCATCATTATCAAATACGATGAAGAGAAAAAGGTCCGGGACTTTGCGTACAACTACTCGCAGTTCTAGCACGCTAGCCAGCGCCGTGATCGCCGGCACGAATCTGTGGCTACTGAGACGCGGGTCTGCTGTGCTTCTCATTGCGCTCTTGTTGGCAGCAGGCTGCGCGACCGGGCCGCAAACGACACCGATCGACCTGTTTCGACTCTCACCCGAGAGTGCGGCCCACAAGGCGATGCAAACGCGGCAATTCGAGGCGCCAAACTCGAACGAGCTGCTCTCGGCCTCGGCGGCGGTCCTACAGGACCTCGGTTTTCAGATCACGGAGAGCGCACACGAGGTGGGATTTCTGAGTGCCGCCAAGGAGCGAAGCGCGCGGGAATACGGTCAGGAAACCACGCGCGGCTTCGTCGAATTTTTCACTCTCCTGTTGAGCGCATTTGTCATGTCGAACGTGACGTACGTGATGCCCGTCGATCTGCACCAACAGATCACTGCCTCCTTGATCTCTCAACCGATCCTAGACCAGGACAACCGCCAGGTCGTGCGAATCGTCTTCTACCGACTCGTCTGGATGGGAGATGGAAGTTCGGGGAATACGCCGATTCCGCCGGGTCAGCAGAGGATGGAAATGCTCCGCGATCCGCTGTTGTACCAGCATTTCTTCGCGCGGCTTTCGAAGGCCGTGTTCCTCGAAGCTCACAAGATCTGATGGAAAGGGCCTGGATGCGCTCTATGTCGATTCGCCCCGCAAAGCGGACAAAACGATTCCCCGTGGCACTCGCGGTCACGATCGCGCTCGCGCTCACCATCGGAGCGGGTGGCTGCGCCTCACCGCCCGAGACCCCGCAGAATCTTCTCGCGCCGACAGACGAGCAGATGAAGATGCGAAATCTTCAAACGCGCCAGTTCGACGTTTCCGACCGCAGATTCGCGATGCGCGCTGTCATCGCGGCTCTCCAGGATCTGGGCTTCATCGTCGAGCGCGCCAACGAGCCTCTCGGCCTGGTGACGGCAGCGCGCTTTGCGGAGCCCAACTATTTCGATGTCGTCGGTATTACCGTCACAGTCCGCTTGTTGAACCCGACCCAAATTACGATCCGGGCGAACGCAATCTACAACAACCAGCCCATCCGAGATCCCAAGGTCTATCAGAATTTTTTCGCCACTCTCGAACGCTCGCTGTTCATCGGAAGGAACTAGCGTGTGAAAACCGGAGCTCGACACCACTCGTCACCGATGCTCGTGGTGTGCGCGCTAGGTGGGCTGCAAGCGATGGGGTGCGCATCGAATGCGAACCGCCTGGAGATTCAATCGGATTCGCACATTCAGATCTGGCTCTCCGAACAGAGCCAGGTCAAGGTACGCAATGCCCAGAGCCGATTTTTCGACACGACCGACAAGCGGAAAATGCTCGAAGCCGTCATTGCGACTTTTCAAGATCTGGGCTTTCAGATCGAGGTTCTCGACGAAACGCTAGGCATCATCTCAGGCAAGAAGTTCCTCGATGACGAGCGTCCCGGCACAACGGGTTTGCCGACCTACCTGCTCTATGACGAAGAAAGCCTCGTCATTTTCCAACGCTCCTACCGGACGTGGGGGCCGTTTCAAAAACGCAGCGATCTGGTACGCATGACCGTGACGATTCGCGCCCGCAACGTCGAGCAGCTCATCGTACGTGCATCCGCGCAGTACTATTTGCGTCCGGTCGAGACCGCAGAGATCTATGTGAAGTTTTTCGCGACCCTGGAGCAATCTCTGTTCACCGAGCGAACGGCCGACAATCACTGAAAGTGGTGCTCGGTCGCTGTCTGCACATAGGTCGAACCCGGCCGTGGCCCAGCCTGGCGACGGCCGCGCCATCGCGATGGTGTTGCGCTACCCTGCGGCGTGAATCCATTGGGGGGTGGATGTGTTACGACAGACGGGTGCGGGCTCCTTTGCGCTAACCACGAGCCCTCGCGACTACGTGTCCCGGCCCGACACCGAACGCGCGCTCGTCGAACTCGAAGAATGGGTTCTGAACGCCGCTACGAGTTCGATCTGGATCACGGGCCCACCGGGTATGGGCAAGACCCTGCTCCTCAAGGTCTTGGCCGACAGGTTGTCCGGCCGCAGGCTCTGCGTCTACGTCGCGTATCCCATGCTGGCTCCGAAAGACCTCGCCGCCTGGGTGCTCGATGCACTCGGCGGGTTCGCAGGTGACACTCCGAAGGACCAGATCGTCTCGCTCGCTGAGCAACATGCCCAACAGGGCGGCTTGCTGCTGCTGGTCGACGACGCCAACTCGATGCCGCCAGCGACGCGCGGCGCTCTCGATAGCTGGCATAGCGAGTCGAATGGCGCGCTGAGATCGGTTCTGGCTGGCACGGATGGTCCCTCGACAATCGGTGAAGCGTGCGTGACCCTCGACAAGCCGCTGAGCTTCGAGGAAGCGCGGGCCGTGCTGGCGGTGGCGTTGGAGCGAAGCCAGCTCGAAGTCGAAGCGCTCGCGCTATTCGACCCCGCGATGGTGGAGGAACTACACGAGCGCGCCCGCGGTGTACCCACGCGACTGCTGATCGAGGCCGGCGTCGCGGTGTTCATCCGCAGCGAGCAGGTGCGTGCGGGCACCTCAGCACCGAGTGCGTCGGCGCAGCAGTCCCCTCCCAAACCGCCGACGCAGCCTGCGGTCGGCCCGGCCCCCGAGTCGTCCGCACGACCGCGTCTCGCTCCCCCAGCGGTAGCTCCTGCCGCGCAGCCCGGCATCCAGAACCGGCTGGCCTCACCAGTCGAACTTCCCGATGTGAAAATCGCAGAGCAGCCTTCGCTGTTGGACCTCATTTTGGAGCCGGGCCCGGTTCGCGACGGCGTCCGAAACCGGAAGCAGCCACCAGTCCGCGCTCCGCGACCTCACATCCACCCAGCAGCGTCGTATGCGGTCGTGTTGGCGGCGGTGGCTCTCGTCGTGCTGACAGCGATCCAGCTCATGGATGGCGAACCCGAGCCGGCGGTAACCCCGCTGGCGGCAGAGCCCTGGATCGCTCAGGAGAAGCCAGTCGTCGAAATCGGTGCGGGCTCGATCGAGTTCGAACGCGAGGTCCCTGCCGCTCCTGAAATCCCTGAGACAGTCGCCGCCCGCCCGACGACACCAGGCTTTGACGAGCTGCCCGCGGCCCCGACGAAGCCGCCAGCCTCCGAGCTGGCTCGGGCGACCTTGCCGTCCGTCTCAGCCGCTGGGCCGACCGCACTCGCGCCGCGGGCAACCTCCCCTGCGGCTCCGTCGCGCGCCGCCGCGATCGATGGCACGCAAATTGTGACCGAAGGTGTGATCCGTCCGGGCGAATGGCTCGCGGCCTCGTTTCGCAGTCACGACATCCCGATGCCGATACTCAACCTGATCAACCGCGAAGTGGGCAACTTGTTCGACTTCACGCGCTCGCAGCCAGGCGATCGCTATTCGCTGACTCGCGACAGCGGTGGGGAGCTGGTCGCATTTCGGTACGTCATCGCGAACCGGGACGAACTGCGCCTTCGCCGAACGGGCGAACATTACACCGCGACCCTCGGCACGGTGTCAGTTTCGGCGCCCTAGATCCCCTTCGTTTCGGTCTCGGGCGACCGGCGGGCCGCTACGCGGCTTTCGCTGATCCATGTGGAACAGTGTATGAGATCGTTGAAGGAATTCGACTGGCCTCTCGCAGCTGATGCCCGATCCCACACTGTGTTGCAACAAAACGACGCCTACACTGGGCATTGGTCAAAGAGTTCTGAGTTCATTGCGAGCTGTGCTCTCGCTGGTAGAAGCCAATGATGTCCCGGTAGCAGACGTGTCCAAGGAGTTTGCGTTGGCCATCAGAGGTTTCGACGATTGGCAGTTTGTCGAACTCGGCATCACCGAAAAACTCGAGTGCCCGAATCAGGTTGTCGTTCGGGCTCAGGAATACAGTGCGTCGATTGACGATGTCAGCGGCCACGACCAACAACTCAAGATCCTCGAGGTCTTCTCGGCCCTCGAGATCGTTGAGCGACAGCAGTCCGGTGAGATATCCTCGGTCGTTTTCCAGCAGCAGGTCGCTCTCGCCGGACTCGCGAGAGAGAGATTCGATCTGCGCGAGCGGTAGATCGTGAGAGATGATCGCCGAGCGACTGTAGGACCCACGCATCGCATCTGCGATGGTCACGCGTTTCAGAAAATTGGGATTCATCTCCCAGAGATGGGCCTTGCTGGAGAACTTGTCGTCTACCTGGGCGGAATAGATCGACCAGCGCCTCGATGTTACGAGCGCAACGATGGCCACCACCATCAGCGGTGGCAGCAGCTCATAGGCGCCCGTCAACTCGCAGACCATCATGAGCGACGCGATCGGTGCATTGGCCACTCCGGCGAAGAATGCCCCCATGCCCACCACGACAAATGGTGTCACATCGGGAACAAGGGTCGGAAACATCTGGTGACAGAGTGTTCCGACACATCCGCCGAGCATGGCACCGATGAAAAGGCTGGGGGCGAAGACACCACCGGATCCCCCGGACGAGATGGTGAACGAGGTCGTGACGATCTTGAGCACGGCGAGCACGGCAAGAAACCGAACAGTCGTCTCGATTCCGTCTACAGCTTGATGAAGGATCAGCTGCTGTACATAACCGAAACCCTGTCCCATCGCTTGTGGGTAGCCGAGGCCGATGAGCCCGACGAAGAGGCCGCCGATCGGTGGAATCAGGTATTTGTTGAGTGGCAATCGGTCGAAGAACAGACGCTTCGACCCGTGCAGGAAGTTCACGTAGAGATAGCCCATCGCCGAACATACCAGCCCGAGCACAGCATAGAAGATGAGCTGTATCGGTGATTGGAAAGATTCACCGTTGTACGCGAAGACGTGTTCGAATCCGTTCACTGAACAAAAGAGCGTGTAGGCTGTCACCGATGAGAGAATCGCCGGCGTAAGGGCGTCGGTCTCGAGATCTTCTTTGTAGAGCACTTCGATCGCCGTGAGTGCGCCACCAAGCGGTGCTCGAAAGATCGCGCCGAGCCCGCCGGCTGCCCCCGCCACCATCATGGTGCGGCGGGCTCTCGCCCCCATCTTCAGCGCTCGGCCCAGCGCCGATCCGATGCCGGCACCGATCTGCGCAATAGGTCCCTCCTTGCCGGCACTTCCACCTGTCGAAAGCGTCGCGAGAGTGGCCAAGGCCTTCACCATGGGTACCCGCCTGCGCATCGACCCGGCCTTGTTGTGGAAGGCGTCGATATAGCCGTCGGTCCCTGTCCCCTCTGCCTCTGGAGCAAAGGTTTTCACCAACAGACCCGATATCAGTCCTCCTACGACGGGAAGCAGGACCAACAGCCAGCGACGGGTCGGGCCCGCCGGAATCGAGATGTCGCCTCCCTCACCTTGCGGATGAGGCAGCGGAAGCTGCGCCCAGCTGGTCATCGTTAGTTCAGTCGCAGCGTGCAGCAGCTCGTTGAAGACGATTGCACCGAGTCCAGAGAGCAGACCGATGCAGACTGAGTAGACGTAGATCGTGCGCGGATTGATGCCAGTAAAGAATGCTCGGATGTTGGGGACGTCTCTCAAGGTTCATTTCCAATGGATCTTGCGCGCAATACGCAATCGTTGGGATCATCCCCGCGGGAGTCTAATGAACCGGGTCTAGCCTTTCGGCCGACTAGACATTGATCCCGTCAATTGACATCAACGGGGCATGTCTGCATGTATGCAGGCACGAAGCACAGCACCCTCACCGAGGGGATGCGACACGGTCTTCCTCTCGATCGATTGCAGAAGGCAGCAGAACACAAAGACGTGCGCAGCACCGAAATCTGCGCGGACTCGACCCAGGAACAGGCTACCAGCGTGCTCCGACTGGCTCGCCAATGACGCGGGAAAAAAATTGTGGTCGGGGTGGCGGGATTTGAACCCACGACGTGGGTGATCTAAATGCAATGTTTTCAGATAGTTAAATCGTGTAGTTGCTGCCGATTTGTTGGAAACGAGTTGGAAACACGGGGGTGCCGTCAATCGCACGGAACGCACGTTGGAGTCACGCTGAATCTACCTGCTATCCCCTGCTAGTGACCGAGATGTTCGATGGATCCAGGATTCCACGTGCGCGTTTGATACGTGGGCGCATCACCCTAGCGCGCCGAAGCGGTCGCTGCCCTGGCTCACCGGCCCGGAGACCCCTGAAATCCACGATCGGCAACTCACGATCTTACCCGCGGTGTGAGTATCCCCTTCGCGGGAGAGCTCGATCTGGCCGTCGGACCGAGTGCTGGTCATGATGGGCGACACGCGGCACACAATGGATCGCGTCCCAAACGGGACTCGAACCCGTTTCGTACACCGCCCGGTGACTGATGTTTCGCGGACTATAATAATGCGCGAAACGACGAAAAAGCGACCCCAAGATCCCCCCCGCTCGTATCCTAGGCCTCTCGCATTTTGCTGCCTTGAACCGCGAGCTGGTTCCGCGAGCTGGCTCCGCGAAGTGGAGCGCGAGCTTGGTCGGGTTGAGGCGCGGCAGGATGGCCTGCAGCGTGATGCCGCCCTGGCCCTCGTTGCTCCCATCCTGGGTGCCGATGCCGGGGATGCGCATGAAGTCGGCATCTAAGCAGTCTTCGCCGTCGCAGAGCGATCCTGCGTCGCAGATGGAAGAACGCGTCGAGGTCGGTGCCCAGATCGGAGAAGAGGTCCGCGCCGGCCATCGCGGCGCCGTTCGGCGCCGATCGTGTCGTTGTCGGAGAAGAACCAGCCGAGAGGGGGCGTGCGCACCGGATCCCACTCGTACTGGTAGTCGCCCTCGATGGCCACCTCCTCGGTCAGGTTCGCGCCCGCCCAGAACATGCCCTGTGGGATCTGGACGTCCTGCGCCGAACTCGCCGGCTGGAAGGCCGCGACGGGATCCAGCGGGTTCACGGTCTGGACGCCGAAGCGCAAGAAGGTGCTCTCGCCCCAGTTGATTCACCTGGTCGCCGACGCGCAGGTAGACCGGCATGCCACGGACCCGGAAGCGCGCACCGGTCCGTTGTCCGCGGCGCGGCGCCGGCGGCGGGTCAATCAGCCTCGAGGTGCAGGCGCAGGATGCGCCGCACCTCCTCTCCGCCAGCGCGAAGAGCAGCGAGCTTTCGAAGGGCCCCCCCAGACCCCGCGCGCAACGCATCGAGCGCGGCGTCGGGCGCATCTTCGTAGGTCTCCCACAGGCCCAGGCGCAGCAGCTGGGTCTTCGAGAAGGTGCTCAGCTCGCCTTCCGAGAGCACGTTCCCGGTGAGCGCGCGGTGGGCGGTCTGGTCGTCCACCCGCGTCACGCCGACCGGCGTTGCGCAGGCGAGCGCCAGCAGGGCTACGAGGGCAATCGGCGTGACACGCATCGGTGAGGACTCTAGCGTGTATGCTCTCGACCTTTCTAATCGGAGGCTTCGAAACAAACTTGACGCGCTGGCTCTTCGCTCCCCTGCTGGCACCCGTGGCGTTCGCCGCGCACGCGCAGCCGGGCGAGCCCGCGGCGCCGGCCGCGAGCGAGACGGAAGTGATTGCGATCCCGATCGGCGGGATCGCCGCCGAAGCCGAAGCCATCGAGCTCTGTGCGGAGCAGGCGGAGTCCGTGATGACGCGGGTGTATAAGGAATGGGCAAGCGCCCATCAGCGTCCGTAGCGGAGAGACCCGATGCATCCTGCTCTACAAGCCGGCCTTCTACTCGCAATCTCGAACCTGTTCATGACCTATGCCTGGTACGGTCATCTGCGCGATTTCGCGCACAAGCCGTGGTACGTCGTAGCCATCATTGCGTGGAGCGTTGCCTTCTTC
>JAQBGU010000133.1:0-8152 GCA_032128375.1 Deltaproteobacteria bacterium
TCGAATCGGATGTCGAGGCGGAACTCCGACGCCAAGAAGAGCTACTGCGCTCAATCGATCTCGATATGGAGACCGAGCGCGCGCTGAATGCCGCTACCGAAGAAGAAGTCAATCTTCTCGAGCGAGCCAACACCCGGATCGCGCCCAGGGCGCCCGTCGAGCGGCAGCTGCCCGTCTCGCTCTTCGAATCGGAGATGGTCGACGGTGTACTCAAGCGCTCACTCGACGCGGATCGCGATGGTCACCCCGAGCAGATCCGCTACCTGGAGCCACAGACGGGACAGATGGTCCGCAAGGAATCGGATCGCGACTACGACGGCACGATCGATTCGTGGCAGTATTACGAGGGCGGTGCAATTTCCAAGCAGGAGATCGACACCAACGGGGATGGCCGCGTCGACCAGTGGGAGCACTTCAGCCATGGCCGAATGACCGAACGAACGATCGATCGCGATTCGAACGGCCGCGTGGATGCGACCTACAAGTATTCGGGCGATTCACTGGTCGAAGAGAGTCACGACAGCAACAACGACGGAAAATCAGATCTGATCAAGAACTACCGGGACCGTTTCCTGAGCAAGAAGCAAGAAGATCGGACCCAGAACGGGCAGATCGACTCATGGACGAGTTATGGCGTCAACAACGATCGCGAACTTCCGATCCGCATAGAACGCGACACCAATGATTCAGGAAAGGTCGACATCATCGAGACCTTCGAGATCGACTCTGGCAAGCCCGTGATTGCGCGGCGAGAGGAGGACAAGGACGGCGACGGCGTCCCCGATGTGATCTCGATATACAAAAATGGCAAGTTGGTAAAGCGAGAGATCACGAACCCCGATGTGGTTGACTTGTAAGCCGCGCAACCGCGAACGCGCAACTACTCCTCGACCTTGATCTCCAAGCCCTTGCGCGCCTGCGCGCGAAAGCGCTTGATTCGCTCGCTCTCGATCAGCAGCCCAAGCTCCCTGTTCCGGTTGCGAATGCGCTCGAGTTCCATCGCGAGTTCGCGGCCGCTGAGGCCCGCCTTTTCGAACTCGAGATCGAATTCCACGATCCCGGTCGACCCGTCCGAGGCCAGTGCTGTCACCCGCACCCGGTTCGTACCCTCGCGCACTGGAACGAAACCCGAAAAGCTGCCATCGGGCGACAACTGAACGTCCGCCGAGATTTCGCTGGTCGTCAGATTCGTGAAGATCACGTCGTCAACATTCGCGAACGAAGCGTTCTGCAGATACGAAATGACGTCACCCGGGTTTGCGACACCCGTGTACGTCCCGAGTGTTATCCGAGACATCTCGGTCGCCGCCAGCGGATTTCTCAGGGCGGCCTCACCGAGCGCGTAGACATTGATCGTGACCTGCGCTTGGTGGGCCACCCGCGCCGCGTTCAGCGCGAAATCGATGTCGCCGGGGTCACTGGCGTTCATCGATTTGATCGGAAACGTCGGGGTTCCATCTGTCAGAAACATTATGATCTTTTTGGTGTCGGTCCGCGCGACACTCTTCGCACCGAATAGACCCGCAAGCTCTCGGACTGCCAGATTGACGCCGGCCCCAAAATTCGTTCCGCCGTGAGGTCCCCTTGCCAGCAGGTTGATCAACGCGGCCTGGGCCACACCAAACTCAGTGGTCAATGGACATTCGAGCCAAGCGTCCTGCTGGTCCGGACTCGCGCGCAAACCGGCTTCATTCGCCATTCCGGAGAAGCTCACGACACCGACGCGCACACGCGTCGGGTCGAGGTTTTCGATCAACGCGCTGGCAGCTTTGATCTCGGCCGCCAGAATGCTGTCATCGGGATCGGTATTTTTCAGGCCGGCCGGATAGGTGCCGGGAGCGACGAGTTCGAGGCGCGGGTCGAAGCCGATATTCCCATCACCGTCGACATCGATTCCGGAGGGGTCGGAGGTCGATCCAGACATGTCGACGACGATCATCACATCGATATCCAACGGGCGCTCGGCATCCGCGACTGCGTTGCCGCGTATCGGCGCCTGGTCAACCCGATTGCGCACTGGCGTACCCGGCCTCGGCTCGCGGATCTGGACGCGGACCGGCGTCGTAGCGGAAGCTTCGGCAGCGGGTGCCGCCGTGGCTGGAAGCGCGAAAAACAGCATCGAAGCGAGGACACACGTCGACCCGAATGCAACGCGAACCCGCATTTCTAACCTCTGACGATATCGACTCCCCCGAGCTTTCGACGCAGCATGTGTCATTCGATTCACCTCCATTCAGGGGCGGCTCTGGATCCAGCCCGGACATCAATGTTGTGTTTCGTCGGCGGCCTGTTCGGCGCTCCCCGGTTCCGCCTCCGGCTCTGGCTCTGGTGACGCTTCGAGGGGAAGTAGCGAGAAGCGTTCGATCTTGATCAGCCATTTCGAGATCGCTTCCAATCCCTCGAGAACCACTCTCCCCACTGCATCCAGACTCTCAGGCGAGCATTGATCCATCGTGTCCTGTTCTGTGCCCGCATACAGGCCGGGAGGTTCGTCCCCACCAAAGGCTGTATCGACAATCGAGACGATTCGACGCAGCCCGATTGCCGAAAGGGCTCGGTGCTTGAGACCGGACGACTCGAACGGCGCCTCTTTTCCGAACGCCGCCGTTTGCCCCAGCCGCTCGGCCGCTTCGAAGAACTCTTCTCGGTAGATCCGGTGGCTCAGCAGGTCTCGCACGATGTGCAAATCCGCATCGCCGATCTGGTTGAGATACACCACCAGGTGAACATCAGAGACGCCCTGCGCCTGCTTGACAAAGGCCAGACGCACGAATCCAAGTCCCGCTCGCCAGTCTCCGTCGGAATTCGGTACGGCGAACGGAGCGTGACCGTCGACGAATATCAGCTCGGTGGCGTACGGAAGCGGATCGGCCGAAATCACACGGCCCAACTCGAGCAGGACGGCCGCCCCAGACCCACCGTCGTTGGCGCCGATGAAATCGAAATCATCGAAGGGCTGCGTGTCGTAGGGCGCGATCAGCAGGATCGACCCGGAGCGCAGCCGGCCGGGAATCGTCGCGCGGATGCTGCGGATGAACAGGCTGGGAGCATCGGTTTCGGACTCGTCGTCCCCGTCCTCTGTGCCCGCTAGCTCGGCGCCCCCTTCCCCGAACTTTTCTAACCCAGATGTCGGAGGAGTAAATAAATCGAATTCGTCGATTTCGACTTCGAGGTTCAGCTTCTCTAGCTGTTCCTGGATGTAATTCTGCGCTTTCTCGTGACCCGGGGTATCGATCACACGCGGTCCGTTCTGCGTCAGCGCGCGAAGCTGTTCCCAAGCACGGTCGGCAGAGAACGCCGCCTGCCGACCTGTCATCGAAGCGGCGTCCGGCGTTTCGACTTCGGGCGGAACCGCCTGCTGACAGCCCACGATCGCGCCACAGGCAAACATTGCCGACCAAAGGGCCTGGAAGAGCAGCGGGCGCATTCGAACTCCGGGATTTCCTGAGTGGGGGGGCGATCTTAACGCCTCGACGCGCCCCCGGCCCACGCCAGACGATTTGTGGCTGCACGGAATTCACGGACGGACGTTTTCGCGATGAGCAGAAAATTCAACAAAGTGATTGACACTTCTCACGCAAATTGGCCACAAAGTTGTAGATGCCCCTCTCTGGCGGGGCTCTTCAAGAGTGGAAGGCAGGATCCCGTCCCAGCGGGGTTCTGCCTTCATTCTCGAGCCCAGCTTCGTGATCGCCGGCTCGGGCCGCAGCTGCCAGCGATCTGCAAAATCCTCAGTCAGCCGCCGATCGCCCCCGGTCCCTCTCGGAGACGCAAATGGCCCGCATTCTCGGGGCTACATTGCACGGTATCGATGGGATCGCGGTCGAAGTCGAAGTTCAGCTGAGTTCTCAGCTGCCTCGGATCGACATCGTCGGTCTGCCAGAGGCAGCCGTGCGGGAGAGTGCCGCTCGAGTTCGGGCCGCCATCGCGAGCGTCGGGCAACGCTTCCCGGCTCGTCGCATCACCGTGAATCTGGCACCGGCCAACATCCGGAAGCGCGGCGCGGGTCTCGACCTCCCAATCGCCATCGGGATTCTGGGCGCTGCTGGTGCGATCGATGCCGGACAGCTCGAAAATCTCGGTCTCGTCGGTGAGTTGGCGCTCGACGGCCGCTTGCGGCCAATCCAAGGGGCATTGGCGATGACGCTGGCGCTGCGGGATGCAGGACGAACGCGTGTGATCGTCCCGTCCGGCAATGCCCTCGAGGCAGCCCTGACTCCGCAGGTTGAAGTATTCTACGCGCACGATCTGGGGGAGGTAGTGCGTCATTTGGTGACCGGCTCCGGCCTACCGATCGCTGTTCCAGAGCCAGTCCGCGACCAAAGTTGGGCAACGAAATTGGATGTCACGGACGTCCGTGGGCAAGAGCGCGCCAAACGAGCGCTCGAGATTGCCGCGGCGGGAGGACACGCCGTGTTTCTGCGCGGTTCGCCGGGCGCAGGCAAGACGATGCTCGCCCAGCGCGTGCCTGGCTTCTTGCCGCCACTCGAATTTCCCGAAGCGCTAGAGGTCACCCAGATTCACGGAGCCGCTGGCCAGCTGTCTCCAGAGAGCCCGATCGTTCGAAGTAGGCCCTTCCGAGCACCCCACCACACCACCAGCAGCGCAGGGCTGCTCGGCGGAGGCAACCCACCCGGACCAGGAGAAGTCTCACTCGCCCACCACGGGATACTGTTTCTCGACGAACTGACAGAGTTCGACCGTCGAACTCTCGAGGGCCTCCGCGAGGTGCTCGAACAGCGGCGCGTGCTGGTCGCGCGCGCGCGAAACTCCTGCCTTTTCCCAGCGCGCTTCCTGTGGATCGCGGCGTCGAACCCGTGTCCGTGCGGCTGGCTGGCTAGTGGCGCGCGCGACTGTCGTTGTGACGACGGCGCAATCGGCCGCTATGCAAGCCGCATTTCGGGGCCACTGCTCGACCGCATCGACCTGCACGTCTCGGTCATGCCTGTCCGGTGGTCGCAGCTCGACAGCGCGACGAGCGGGCCCACCACAGCCGACCTTCGCAGCCGAGTCGAGGACGCCAGGGCCATTCAGCGCAGCAGAGCTGCAGGCACCGATTTCGCGACCAATGCAGACCTGCCCGATGCGCACCTCGATGAGTCGGTACGAGCGACTCCGGAGGCGCGACAGTTGTTGGGGCGGGCAGTCGATCGGCTGGGGCTATCCGCTCGGTCCGCACGGCGTCTACTCAGAGTCGCGCGTACGATCGCAGACTTGACGCGAGAATCGTCCGCCGGCGTCGAAGCCATGGCCGAAGCGCTGAGCTATCGCGCGCCCGCTGAGGGCCGATTGAATTCGCTGTTGGACGATCCAGTCTGATTTCTGACACCGGAGGCCGAAAATCGTCACTTTGCTGGCCGTTTTCGGTCTATCAAAAAAACGCAATTATGTATTTTAACTTATTGAATTTGAATATATTTTTGATGATAATTTCCTTCTGGGCATGATTACTGCACAGTCTTCTGCAGTAGCGTAATTGAAGAGTGGTGCGTGGAATGAGTACTGCAAGAGTTGCGATTTCAAGAGTTGCGATTTCGATCGCCAAGGAAAATTCGAAGTCAGAGGACCTCACACTCCTGGAACTCGTCCGGTCGGTTTGCGAGGTCACGAGCGACGACCGGGAAGTCGTCGCCACCGTCCGGCACATGCTGCTGTCCGGGCGCGTCAGACTCACGGGTAACTTCCGCGCTCAACCGGAATTGCTCTTCCGATAGCGATGCTGGATCCAACAGAAAGCCGGTTTCAACAGAAATTCACCGGCGCCCCGATGCTGCCAGCACCCAATTCGTTCCGACGCTATCCCGAGACGCGGCCGCCATCTCCGAGAGCGTAATTCTCAGACAACGCCTCCCTTGGCTGGATGCTGGCGCGATTCGCATCGGGAACGGCGGGCCAATAGGCGTTGGCGCCGGCCGAGTCTGCGCTTGACCCCGGCCGGCCGCTGTGGCACATCGGCTGGGGGGGTTGGAATGGCGAGCAAGCCACAGGCTGCGCGGAAGAAGGGACACGCGAAGGCAAAACCCCGCGGGTCGAAGCGAGGTCCGACGCGCACACCGAAGGCAGAATCGGTCGCGAAAGCCCCCGCAGCGAAACCGGCTGTGCTGGCACGAACCGCGATGGACCTTGCGAAGGGCCAGCGGGACATCTCGGTCTCGGAGTTCTTTGCCAAAAATCGCCACTTACTGGGGTTCGACAACCCATCCAAGGCACTGCTGACGACCGTCAAAGAGGGCGTCGACAACGCGCTCGATGCGTGTGAGGAAGCCAGCATCCTGCCGGATATCCGCGTCGAGATCCGGCAGCTGGCCGAGACGCGGTTCTGCATTGCGATCCAGGACAACGGTCCGGGGATCATGCGCGCACAGGTGCCGAAGATCTTCGGACGGTTGCTGTATGGATCCAAGTTTCATCGGCTGCGCCAGAGCCGTGGCCAGCAGGGCATCGGGATCAGTGCTGCTGGCATGTACGGCCTTCTGACCACCGGCAAGCCAATCGTGATCGTCACGCGCACAGGCCCCAAGAAGGACGCCCATCACTTCGAACTCGTCATCGATACGAAACTCAACACGCCGAAGGTGAAGCGTGACGAAGTCGTCGAATGGGATGTCCCGCACGGCACGCGCGTCGAGATCGAACTCGAGGGGGGATACCGGGGCGGGCAACACTCGGTCGATTCCTACATCCGGCAAATTTCGCTCGCGAACCCGCATGCCCAGATTACCTACGTGCCCCCTAAGGCCGAAGAGCACGGCGCAGAACACGTTTTCCCGCGCGTGACCAACGACAAGCCGGTCGAAACCGCAGAGATCATGCCGCACCCTCACGGGGTCGAGCTCGGCGTATTGATGCAGATGTTCCGCGACACGAAGGCGCGAAACGTCCGCTCGTGCCTGCAAAACGATTTCAGCCGGGTCTCCGCGCGGACCTCGGGCCAGATCCTCGAGGCCGCAAAGGTGTCTCCGAATCGTCGGCCCGGCGAGGTCGCGCGCGACGAGGTCGAGCGCATCCACGACGCCATCCAAATCGCGAAGATCATGGCGCCTCCGATGGACTGCATCGCGCCCATCGGCGAGGAGCTGATCGACGCTGCGCTGCGGTCCGAGGTATCCGCCGAGTTCACGGTGTCGATCTCGAGACGTCCAACCGTGTACCGAGGAAATCCGTTCCTGATAGAGGTCGGTCTCGCCTACGGCGGCGACCTCCCCGCAGACCAGACCATCACGCTGTATCGCTACGCGAACCGTGTCCCTTTGCAGTACCAGCAAGGCGCCTGTGCGATCACGAAAGCGGTTTCGAGCACCGACTGGCGTTCCTACCAGATGCAGCAGCCACGCGGCGCGCTGCCGGTGGGACCCATGCTGCTGATGGTCCACATCGCGAGCGTCTGGGTGCCATTCACATCGGAGAGCAAAGAAGCCATCGCCCACTATCCCGAGATCATCAAGGAATTGCGCCTGGGGTTGCAGGAGTGTGGGCGGAAAGTGGCCAGCCATATCCGAAAACGCCGACACCACGCGGACGAGGAGATGAAGCGCGCGTACATCGTGAAATACATCCCGCAGGTCGCCGTCGGACTGCAGGAAATACTGGACCTCAACGACGGACAGCGAGACAAGATCGTCACCCAACTGACCTCGGTCCTCGAACGAAGCCGGAAGATGTAGATGACTGCACGAAAGAAGACGCCCGCCGGGAAGACGACTGCGAAGCCTGCGAAGAAGACGGTTCAAAACAAGAAGACACAAAAAGAGAGGCCCCAGAAAGCCGCCACTCGGAAAGTCGTCAAGAAGACCGCGCAGAAGAAGGCGCCCAAACGCAAGATTGCGGAGGGCTCGAAAGCCCGCGCGAATCTCGACGAGTTGATGGTCGACCTCATCATCACCACCGCCGAGGGTGTCCACAAGAGCATCATGAGCAACGGAAAGCCCGACCTCACGTTTCCGATCCGCTCGCTCAAGAACGTCACCTACTCGACCCAGCGTGGCTACTTCGAAATCGGCAAGCAGAAAAAAACGCGAACCTTGACGGTCAATACCGTGAAGAGTTTTGCGCAGACGCTGCGCATGATGGGTCTATCGAAGAATCTCGTCGAAACCAACGATTTCGCGACCAAGCGAGACGCCTACTACCAGAGCAAGAACTGGGAAGAGGC
>JAQBGU010000134.1:0-29543 GCA_032128375.1 Deltaproteobacteria bacterium
GTCGACCGCCGTCCGAAGAAGATTCTCCGCCGCCCGTAGCAGGTTGTGAGGGCAGGCAAGTCCTCCTCCAACGCGTTCGCCACGCGCCGCCACCACGTCTGGAGGCTCGGGTGGAGCTTATGGTAGGCGGCATGGATGCGCTTGGCTTCCTTCGCGGTGATCGCCACCCCCGTCATGTCGGCCAGCACCCGCGGCATCCAGTAGGTGTAGAGTTGGAATAGCGTTTCTGACAGCGGTGTTCCGTCGGTCAGCCGGATGGTTTCATTTTTGATCGACGCCTCGAGCTGCGCTGCGTGGTTCGGGTTCGAGCGACCGAGATCTTCGGAAACGAACCCGCCGTTCGGATCGCCACCGGCTACCAGCGGGCTTACCTCGCGGAACGCCGCGGTGCCAAAACGGACGTTCTTCGTTTCTGCAACGCACAGCAGGTCGAGCAGCACTTGCTTGGTGGCTTCGAAACGCGTGCGGCGATACTTCTCTGCGAATGGACCCGCGCCACCCGCCACCGTGCAGCCCACAACCTTTGCGACAGCATTTTCGATCTCGTCGAGAATGCGGCCCTCGGTGGCATCGTTTTCGTCGAGGCCGAGGTACCACATCATGTAACGGCCGTCCCAGAAGGTCGGATTCAGCGGCCCGTAGACGGTTCGCCTGCTGCGCGCGGGGGTGTCGCACTCAATGTTATTTTCGTCGCTGGTGAGTCGGTAGGTGGTATTCGGGTCGAGATTCGGTGAGGCAAGGCTCAGCGCACTTTCCAGATCCGACGAGACCGTGCAGTAACCCGCGTCGGGCACCTTGTCGGGGTCGAACTCCGGGTGCCACTCGATTTGCGCCATCGACTTGGAATTGTCGATGAACAGCACCACGTTTGGCGCCACAGCAGCCTGGATCAGGAACAGATCGTCGCCACCCTGGTCGAGCGGCGGCGGGGGCGGTGCGACGGGCTTGGCGGCCCACGCGGGCGTTGCAAGCACCACAACCAGCGCAATCGCCAGCAGCGATAGCGCGCACGTGAAGTTCGACCGGTTCGACATACATCACCTCGTGTTCGCTCGAAATCCAAAGGAGCGAGCGCCCACAACGGAACTGTGGTGTCGTACGAATCGGTGCTGCGATGCGTCGGCTTGAGCCAATTGGCCGAAAAAACTGAATCCTGCCGGGGATTTGCGGCTGTGTGGAGAGCGATTCGAGGATTCGCGGAATCGTCCGCAGGAGCTCGAAGCGGCGTCGGTCGTATCGCTCGAAGAACTTCGGGTTGCGTCATCACTTGCGCGAAAACCCGCAACTCTACTCGGGCAATCTCGGGCAATCTCGGGCGATCTCGGGCGATCTCGCCCCCCACTCAGCCTTGCATGAGCTCCAGCGGCTCCATCCCCAGCGCTTCGCGGTAGGTGTTGTGGTCGTGGTGGAGGGCGGGCTCGTTGCGCCCGAAGATCACATACTCGGGCACGCCGGCCTCAGCGCCGAGCTGGCTGCGTGCCGCCACCGCGTCGTCCTCATCGCGAATGATCTCGGCAAATCCGTGGCCAACGTTGCTGATCAGCTCTCCATATTCGGCCAGGGCATCGGGACGAGCGTAGAAGCCGATCCGCGACAGGCACCGCGCCGGTTCCCCGGGGTCCGGATAGGTTCGCACCAGTACGACTCCGAACGGTGTGACGTTCACCTGCACATTGGGAAAGAGGTAGTCGACCGGAAACGTCCCCTTGGAGATGTGCCAGCTGTCCTCGGGTTGGTCGCGTGAACGCGGGCGCGAGGTACCAAGCAAATTTCAAAGCGTCACGCTGGACGGGCCGTCAGCCAGCAGTTGTTTCTCGAGTTCGCGGAGTTCCGCTTCGATTCGCGGCCGGACCGGCGCAGCCGCGATCCCCAGCAGTACCGTGTAGAGCCCCCAGAGTGACCGGACCCGAAAGCCCGCCTCGTCCAGCACACCGAATGCCCACTGTGCGCCGGCGATCGTAACCGTGATAGACCGGGCGACCGGCAATGTTCGGATCGAGAACGTCGAGCAGGAGCCCTTGTTCGATCCCGGCCTCGATCGCGACGCCCTGCATGCGGGCTGCGCGTCGCGATATTCGGCCATCCGCAACGGAGCCGCGCGCGAGGCCCTGGAGGGCCGCCATCAACATCGGTCGAAAAACCCCCTCGTTCGCAACCAGATGCCGGATGCTGATCGTGATCACAGCGCGACAGCGCTCGAGGGGAGCCTCCTGCTCGAGTCTGCGAGATCGATGAGGCCGCAGGATCGGCGCTGCATTGACGAAATTATATCGTTCGATATACCAATAAACATACCAATAGACCGATCTGGCGACTGGCGCCTGGCGACTGAAAGGGGAAGATTCGAAAGTCCACACGCGCAGCCCGCCGGATCCGGCCCAAATCAGACTTGGGCGACCAAGAACTCGAACAAACTCCAGAAACTCAAATAAAGAGGAATCACAGATGCTGCACGCCAGACGACGACATCGAAGACACCACGAACACTCAGGGCGAAGCAGCCGCTACGGTCACCCCATGTGGGGAATGGGCCGGTCTCGCTTGTTTGGGCGCGGTGAGTTGCGCCTCGCGCTGCTATCGCTGATCGGAGACGGACCCAAGCACGGCTACGAGTTGATGAAGCAACTCGAGAACCGCTCCGGCGGCACGTACCGCGCGAGTGCGGGTTCGGTCTATCCGACGCTGCAGCAAATCGAAGATGAAGGGCTCGCGGTGTCGGAGCAATCGAACGGGAAGCGCGTCTATCGCATCACCGAAGAGGGAACCCGAGAAATCGAGAGCGAGGCCGATGCCATCCGACGCATCTGGCGACGCGCCGACGAGTGGGGCGACTGGCGGGGCGCTTCGGGCCCAGAAGTCTGGGAAATCGCCCGACCGGCACGCCTGCTCGCGAAGGCGGCACTCCGAGCCGTCGCGAGCACCCGCGATGACGTCGATCGCATCGACAGGATCCGGG
Source organism: Deltaproteobacteria bacterium (assembly GCA_032128375.1). Taxonomy (GTDB): domain Bacteria; phylum Myxococcota_A; class UBA9160; order UBA9160; family SMWR01; genus JAJDAM01. Next base: position 2,957 of record JAQBGU010000134.1, read on the forward strand.
CGATCCTGGAAAAGGCCACTCGGGAAATCCTCGACCTCGACGATCGCGACTAACAGGTCTGCACAGAGACCCGGCCATTCAAACGGAGTCGCCCGCCCCCGACTGCCCCAGGCTCGACGAATCCCCGCCCACCCAACAGCGGGTAGGGGCTGGGGGCGAGGGCGTGGCGCACGGACTGGGCCACTGGAGTACGACACGCCCTCGCCCCTAGCCGTCGAGAACCATCCCCGCACACGGGGGTGCGAGCAGCCACTCCAAAGAGATACTCACCCCGCAGTCGAGCCGGTTCGCGCCCTACCCTGCGATCGCCTCACCCAGACGATCGATCGCCTCGCCAAGCGCAGCTTCGAATCCGGCTTCCCAACCGCCACGATGAGCAGCCGGAAACAGGATCGCACGCGAGGAGTTGACGATTCCCCCCTCGAGCCCCGCCGGACCCGACCGAAAACTCCGGACCGATTCCGCCGCGGACGCACCCTGTACGCCGAAGCCTGGCACGAGAAACAGCGCATTCGGCAATGCCTCTCGGATGATCTCCGCCTCGGTCGGATACGTCGCACCGACCACCGCGCCCAACGAAGACCACCCGGTCAGCGGCCCGCGCAAGCCGTCGCACGCGTCGCGGAGCATGCTCGCAACCGCTCCGAAGACGGGTCCCGACGCAAGAGCGAGGTCTTGCAAATCGCCCGAGCCTGGATTGCTGGTCTTGACCAACACGAAAATGCCTCGGCCATTCGAATCGCAGCGATCGAGAAACGGCTGCAGGCTATCGCGGCCCAGGTAGGGATGGACGGTCAACGCGTCGACCGACAGAGGCGCAGTCGAACACAGATAAGCGTCTGCGTAGCCTTCGGCCGTCGAGCCCATATCGCCACGTTTGCCATCGAGCACGACCATCAGCCCGCGCGCCCGGCAGCGCACAACGACTGCCTCGAGTGCACGCAGGCCGCGCCACCCCAGCTGCTCGAAAAGTGCAATCTGGGGTTTGACTACCGCGACCCGTTTGTCGAGGCGGTCGACTACCTCCTCGAAGAACGCCTGCACCGCGTCTGCAGTCTCCGGGTCCGCGTTGGCCATCGAGCCGCGCCGGAAGGCCGCTGGAATCTGGTCCAGGTGCGGGTCCAGACCTACGCACAGCGGATGCGCCAGTTCGCGCACACGCCCGATGATCTGATCCGCGAAGTGAGGGATGTCGGGCACCGTGGCGCTGATTGTGCCAGACCTCGGCGATACGTTCACGTGGGCGGCGGGCAGCGAAGGACACACTGAGTGCGCTGTACTTGGGCTGTAGTTGGGCTGTAGTTGGGCTGTACTCAGGCTGCAGTCCGATTCGGACCGCAGCGGTCCGCCTACTCCGCTAAGCAGCTACGCGCGATCAGCGACCCTTGGTCAGCCGACCCACGTCGATATAGCGTCGGATCTTGCCCTTGCTCTCGAACGCGGTTCCGACGCGATTCCAGAACTCGATCCGATTGCCGGTTCCAGTCTGGACGTTGACGATCATGTCGCTGACGATCGTCAGATCGCGCGGGTCTTCGACTCCCTCCCAGCCCGGGTACCACTCGCCGGTCAGCGACGCGTCGCCGCTCCAGCGCTTGTTGTGAGAGATGATCTTCCACAACTCGCCCTTCTGGTCGTAGGCAAATGCGTACAGCGCCGTGAGCGTCTGCTTGTCGATGTAGATGTCCTTGTGGTGATAAGGGTGATCTTCGTTCTTGGGCGTCATCCGGACCACGATCGCGTCGCGCAGTTCCCAACGATCGTCGGCGAACGACAGGCCGTACGGGCCGAAGTTGTGATCTTTTTCGTACGGGTAGGCCTTCACCTTCGTGTTCATCGGTCCGATGATTCGCCGCTCGCCCAGGCACTGCCACTCGTACTGCGGAACGATGCCGTTGAAGCTGAACAAGTCGTCCATCGTGAAGTCGGTACCGGCGACCGCGTCCGTGCGCTGTGCGGTCGAAATTCGACGCACGCGGCGCAACGTCGGCACGTAGACCCAGGTATCGTCGTTCTTCGCGTCGGCCTGGGGACCATCGGAGCTCTTGTAGCGGTAGCTCAGCAGCATGATTCCGCGCGCGTCGAACGGTGCATCCACTTCCGGGCCCGAGGCAGACTTGCGCTTTTCACCTCGAAAAATGTCGCCGTCCTGTGTATCCAAATAGTGCGGCTCGACGCGGTGGGAGAGCTGAACACCCTTTGCTGTCCCCTGGTAGTAGAGCGGAAGCTGCTCCCCTCGATCCCAGTAGGAGTAGAAGAAGTCGGTCTTCGCGCCAGCACCGCGCCACTGGTAGGCGAAGTTCCACATCAACTTGACCCCCGCCTGCGGATCGCCGAGACAATCGATCCCGTTGGTGTCGAACGGAAGACCGGCCACATGTTTTTCGAGGCTGTTGTCGGGGCCGATCCGCGCCTGCCCCTGAAACCTGGCGGTCGCGTTCTTGAACGCATCGGCCGGTGTGTAGTCGAACATCGTCGGTCCGATCTCGAGCGACATGCCCTCATAGAAGAAGAAGTCCCGGTTGTCCCAGTACTCTTCGGGCAAGAAGGGCCGCAGCTTATCGACGGTGTCCATACCAATGATGTCGCCCTCGGCAAACGCGGGCGCAATGGCTCCGGTATCTTCCGCTTCGGCCGAGACGCGCTCGGCTGCGAGCACCAGGGCCGCCGCCAACGCAATCGTGCAACTGATCTTGCGCATCATTTGACTCTCCAAGATTCCACGTTCCAAAATTCCGCGTTCCAAAATTCCGCGTTCGAAAATTCCTCGTTCCCAAATTCCGAAATTCGTTCGGGATTCGATTCGTGACCCGAAAGGTCTGCGACAATCGCGACGCCGGCCCCAGTCCGCGGTCGCGATTTTGACATACCGAGTGCAACTACGTCAAAAGTCCCTCGGGGGCCGAATCTGACTTTGGCCGACCGGCCGTGCCGGCACTGAACCCGATTCGATTTTCGGGCGGCAAGCTGATGTTCTGGCCGAGCCCCGCTTCTGGCTGCTCGAGGACGTCCAGACGCTGGCTTCGATGCTGGAATGCAGCGATCTGCTGTTCAGCGTCTGTCCGCCATCCGCAGCCCTCGAACTCGCACGGCAGGTGGCCGAAGCAGGCTTTTCCGGTATCTACGTCGACGCGAACGCGATATCTCCTCAGACCATGCGAAAACTCGCGGCACTATTCGACACGGGCGCCGTGAGCGTCGTCGACGGTGGGATCATCGGCCCACCGGCCCACCGCGCGGGAACGACCGGACTACACCTTTCGGGTGAGGGCGCGAGCGAGGTCGCGGCCTGTTTCGCAACGGGCCCGCTGGAAGTGCGCTGCGTCGATGGACCGATCGGTGCCGCATCGGCGCTGAAGATGGCCTTCGCAGCCTACACCAAAGGGAGTACCGCGTTATTGGCGATGATCCACGCACTGGCGCGCGCGGAAGGGGTCGATGGGCCCCTGCTCGCGGAATGGGAGAGGCGAGTGCCCGAGCTGCCTGGGCGCCTGAACGCGAGTGTGCCGGCTTCAGCTGTCAAAGCGTGGCGATTTGGCGCTGAGATGCACGAAATAGCGGATACCTTCGAAGCCGTCGGCCTGCCCGCTGGGTTTCACCGAGCTGCGGCCGAAGTTTACGATCGGCTGGCCGGTTTCAAGGACATGCCGGAACTGCCGGCGCTCGACACTGTGTCCGACCGACTGCGCGAAAAGCCAGATTGAGCTGGGGCTCCGAACGCGGACGAGGCCCAAGAGAACGCGCGGCGGAAGCTTTTGAGCCTTCCGCCGCGCACACTTTCCTGTATCGACCAGGCCTGTATCGACCAGGCCTTGTATCGACCAGGTGAATCGATCAGCTGAATCGAATCACCTGGGGGGCCTCAACGACCCTTCGTCAAGCGACCCACGTCGATGAAGCGACGGACCTTGCCCTTGCTCTCGAAATCCGTCCCATACCGATCCCAGAACTCGATTCGGTTCCCGGTACCGGTCTGTACGTTCACGATGATGTCGCTGACGATCAGGTTGTCCATCGGCTTCGGAATGCCTTCCCAACCCTCGTAGAACACGCCGGTCAGACTGTGGTCCTCACTCCAGCGTTTGTTGTGCCAGATGATTTTCCATAGCTCGCCCTTCTGGTCGTAGGCGAACGAATACAGCGCGTTCAGGGTTTGTTTGTCGAGGTAGATGTCCTTGTGGTGATACGGGTGGTCCGCGTTCTTCGGGATCATCCGAACCACGACTGCATCGCGCAGCTCCCAGCGATCGTCGGCAAAGGAAAGACCATAGGGGCCGAAGTTGTGATCCTTCTCGTACGGGTAGGCCTTCACCATCGAATTCATCGGGCCGATGATCTTGCGCTCTCCGAGACACTGCCACTCGTATTGGGGGACGATGCCGTTGAAGCTGAACAAGTCGTCGAATGTGAAGTCGGTCCCCGCCACCGCATCGGTTCGCTGCGCGGTGGAGATCCGGCGCACCCGGCGCAGGGTCGGTACGTACACCCAGGTGTCGTCGTTCTTGGCCTCGGACTGGGGTTTGTCTGACGACTTGTAGCGGTAGGACAACAGCATGATCCCGCGGGCATCGAACGGCGCTTCGACAACCGGACCGGACGCGTCCTTGCGCTTCTCGCCGCGGAACACGTCGCCGCCTTCGGCCTCGTACTGGGCTTCCGGACGATGCGAGAGCCGCACACCCTTGGCCCAACCTTCGTAGTACAGCGGGAGCTGCTCGCCGCGATCCCAGTAGGAGTAGAAGAACTTCGCGCCGCCGGCCGCCCCGACCCAACGGTAGTTGTTGTTCCACATGAGCTTGACACCGGCCTGCGGGTCACCGAGACAGTCGATCTCGTCGGTCACGAACGGCGAACCCGTCACGTAGGCTTCCAGACTGTTGTCGGGTCCGATGCGGGATTCGCCCTTGTGCTTGGTTGTCGCGAGGTCGTATTCCGGAGCGTTCGCATAGTCGAACTGGGTGGGCCCAATCACCAGCTTCATTCCCTCGTAGAAGAAGAAGTCCCGGTTGTCCCAGAATTCCTCCGGCAAGAAGGGCTTGAGCTTCGTGACGCCCTCGAAGTCGAGAACGTCGCCCTCGGCGAACGACGGCATCAAGGCGCCGGCGTCTTCTGCCTGTGCAAATGCGGGTGCGGCAGCGAGGCAAAACCCGGCTGCTGCAATCAGCGTGAAAAGTGATCTACGAAGCATTGCTTTCTCCTCATCCCTCGCCTCGGAGCGAGGCAGTGTTATCGCTCTGACCTCTAACGTTAACGTCCAACCTCTAGCGTTCTGGAGCGGCCGCGCGCGGCTTGGCTCCGAGGAACGAAAATCGATACAGCCAGCTGTGTGGTGGAGTATTACGTTGCAGATTTACGATTGGATACGTATTCCCCGTCAGTACCACGGTCAGCCGACCCTCGTGCCTCGACCCTCGACCCTCGTCTGTCTTCAGTCGTCAGTCGTCAGTCCAACGTCAGCCGACGGTAGCAACGGTTACCAATCTTCACCGATCCTTGGGTCGATTGTCCACCTCGATCTTTTCAACGCGTATCGAGTTGGACTCCGGGCCGCAACAATGCGTTTCACCCCCTCGGGGCACGGGGCTCGGAAACTTCCGGGGGTGGCCCCGCCTGCTCGACAGCCGGCCGCTTGTCGTAGAAGAGTGGGTACAATGAGACGCTCAGCTCACGGAGAAACGGATGGCCTCTGAAATGAACCGAGATCTCGACCCTTCAATCGCGTTCGATGGCATCAACCTCGTCGACCCCGCGGATTATGCGCGGCATGGCTATCCCCACGAAATCTGGACCTGGCTGCGAAACAACAAGCCCGTCTACCGCTGGGAGCAGGAAAACGCGCTGGATTACTGGGTGATCAGCAAACACGCCGATATCCAAGCGATTTCGACGCACCCGAGGCAGTGGCTGAACGGCCCACGGCTGACGATCAGTCACGAAGCGGAGCGGGAGATGTCCGGCTTTCCACCGACGCTGATACAACTCGATTCCCCCAAGCACGGCATCTTCCGCAAACTGGTCGCCCATCGCTTCAAACCGAAGGCGCTCGCGCGTTTGCACACCGACATCGAAGCCATCGGCAAAGAGATCGTCGACAAGCTGATCGAAGATGGCGACACCGGCGAGTGCGACTTCGTCAAAGAAGTCTCGGCGCCGCTGCCGATCGCGGTGATCGGATGGATGCTCGGATTGCCGAAGGAAGACTGGCCTCTGCTGTTCGATTGGACGAACAAGATCATCGGAGCCGGAGATCCCGAGTTTCACGAGGAAGGCACGAATCCCCAACAGGCCGCACAGGCCACGATGATCGAGCTGTTCACGTACTTCACGAAGCTCGTCGAGGAAAAGAAGAAGAACCCCGATGACGGGCTGGTCACTCTGTTCAACGAGTTGAAGATCGACGGCAAGCCGCTCGAACCGATGGACGTAATGGCGTGGTGTCTGATCGTCGTCATCGCTGGAAATGAAACAACCCGCAATGGAACCAGCGGCGGCATGCTGGCCTTCATCGAGAACCAGGAGCAACTCTGGAAGTTGCAGCGCGACCCATCGCTTCTGCCGAGTGCGGTCGAAGAAGTCGTCCGCTGGTCGAGCCCGATCATCCACTTCGCGCGCACGGCGGCCGAAGACGCCGAGATCCGTGGACAAAAAATCGCGAAGGGAGAAGCGGTAGCGCTGTTCTACCCCTCGGCGAACCGGGACGAAGACATCTTCGAAGATCCGTTCGAGTTCCGAATCGATCGCAACCCGAACCGCCACCTCGGCTTCGGGATTGGAGAGCACTTCTGCCTCGGCGTGCACCTCGCGCGACTCGAACTGACCGTCGCCTACAAACACCTGCTGCCCCGCATCGAGGAAATCGAGCTGGCCGGCCGCGTCGACCGATTGCAATCGAGCCTGGTCGGCGGCGTCAAGCGCCTGCCGATCAAATACCGGATCAAACCTGCCCCGTGAAGACGCCGAGGTAACGCGCGATGAGCAAGAGCTGTGTTCGAACCTTCTGCCGGGTTTGCGAGCCGGCTTGTGGACTCATTGCAGAGGTCGTCGATGGCGAACTAACAACATTGCGACCCGATCGCGAACACCCGGTTACCAAGGGTTTCGCGTGTCACAAGGGGTTGGCGGCAACCCAGATTCACCATGATCCCGATCGGCTCGACCAACCGATGCGGCGCACGGACTCTGGCGGTTTCGAGGCCATCAGCTGGGACACCGCGATTTCCGAGATCGGCAGCAAGCTCCGCGGAATCATCGACCGACATGGGCCGGATTCCGTCGCGAGCTACATCGGCAATCCGACCGCATTCAATACGCTCGTCGGTCCAGCGTTCGGGGCTTTTTTCGCACAACTCGGAACCCGCCGCGTGTTCAGCTCGGGCACGCAGGACTGCGCGAACAAGTTCGCCGGCAGCGAGGCGGTATTCGGTTCGTCGACCATCAACCCGATCCCCGACATCGAACACACCGACTTGTTGCTGATCTTCGGAGCGAACCCGCGGATCAGCCACTGGAGCTTCATCGCGATCGCCGATCCGATGAAAGCGCTGAAGGACGCGCGCAAGCGCGGCGCGAAGATCGTGTTCGTCAACCCGCGGCAGATCGAATCCGCTCCGGGCGTCGGCGAGGTACTCCAGATCCGACCCGATACGGATGTGTATCTGCTCGCGGCGCTGTTGTGCGAAATCGACGCGGTGGGCGGCTTCGATGAAGCTGTGATCCGCGACCACGGCAAGCGCATCGACGAGCTACGGGCATTCATTCGACGCTACCCGGCCGAACGCGCAGCCGAGGTCACGGGTATCGCGGCAGAGTCGATTCGCGAACTCGCGGGCGATATCGCAGCATCGAAGCGGGCTTCGTTTCACATGTCGACGGGCGTCAACATGGGACGCCAGGGAACGCTCGCATACTGGCTGCTCCACATGCTGAGTTTCACGACCGGCAACCTCGACCGAACCGGCGGGAACTTATTGTCTGTCGGCTTCTATCCGAATGCCAAGGCCGGCCGGCGCGCCTACGAGGAGGGCTTCACCGATAGCCCCTATGGCCGATTCCGAAAGGGATCGCTGCCCGGCAATTTGATGGCGCACTACATCACCGACGTCGAAAACCCGGTTCGCGCGATGCTCATCGTCGCGGGCAACCCCGCCTTGTCGATCGGCGGTGGTGAAAGGCTGCGCGACGCGCTCGAGAGCCTGGAGTTGTTGGTTACGATCGACCTGTACCGAAATGCGACGGGCCAAATGGCTGACTACGTGCTGCCGTCAGCCGATATGTACGAACGCGAGGACGTGAACATCACCGGTCTCGGGCTGCAGCATCGCCCCTACATCCAGTTCACCGAACGAGTCGTTCCGCCGAAGTTCGAACGTCGCGAGGAGTGGTGGATCTTCGCCAAGCTGAGCCAGGCGATGGGTCTGCGCTCGGTGCTCGACCGGGGCGATACTCCGGACTTGTGGGGCCGAACCGATCACATGTTGCGCAGCCGCGGCCATTCGCTCGATGAGGTCCGCGCGACCGAACACGGCTTGATGCTGCCGCCTCTCGCACAGACCGACTTCTGCGAACAACACCTGCAGACCCACGACAAGCGCGTGGATTGCTGTCCGCCGAGCTTTTCCGACGCGATCGAGCTGCTGGAGTCGCAATTCGCCGGGCTCGAAGCCGAGGGTACGGCGCGCCTGAAGCTGATCACGCTGCGCGACAACTACATGCACAACTCGTGGTACCAGAACCTCGAGGGCATGAAGCGGGGATCGAAGAATCGCAACTACCTGTACATGAACCCAACCGACGCCGCCGAGCGCAGCTTGGATGACGGCGCGAAGGTTCGCATCTGGAACGAATTCGGCAGCCTGCAGATCGAGATCCGCACCGATGCCGGCCTGATGCGTGGTGTCGTCGCACTCACGCACGGCTGGGGGAACGCGCGGACGCCCGGCATGACGGTCGCAAACAAAACGCCCGGCGTGAACTCGAACGCGCTGCTTCCGAGCGGTCCGGGTAGCTTCGACCCGCTATCGAACCAGAGTTTCATGACTGGCGTACCGGTGGAAGTCCGCGCGATCTGACTCGGCTCGTACCCAGGGACGAGTAACCGCGAACGGCTGTCAATCACTCACACCACCGACACACTACCGACACCCTGCCGATTGCCGGCCAACCACCTGCCAACCACCGAGGTCCATTTGATCAAACTCATGTGTTTCATCAAGAGAAAGCCAGGCCTGTCGATCGCAGCCTTTCGGGACCACTGGTTGAACCAGCACGGGCCTCTGATCGACAGCTTGCCGGACTTTCGCCGCCACATCGTGCGCTACGAGCAGAACTGCAGGCTGGATGTCGACTACGAGCGCGATCGGGAAGTCGGTTTCGATGGTGTCACCGTGCAGTGGTTCGAATCGCGCAGAGATTTCTACGTGTTTGCGATGGAGCCCACCTACAAGGACACCATTTACATCGACGAAGACAAGTTTCTCGACCGCAGCGGGATCTCGTTCCTGCTCACCGAAGAACCGGACGTCGTGATCGACGGTGCAAAGCAGCGGCCCAGCGCCGAGATCAAACTGATCGCGATGTTGCAGCGCAAGGCCGATACCACCCGGGAAGCATTTCGGAAGCACTGGGCGGGTCGTCACGCAGCGATCTTCCGCGATACACCCGAACTTACCCGGTACATCGTCGGCTACGACCAGAATCGGCGACTCGACAAAGATTACGACCGGGATGCTGGAGGCGGCTTCGACGGCGTCACCGAACAGTGGTACGCATCGTACGACTCCTTCATCGAATACATCGCGGAGCCCGCCTTCGCGTCGACCGTTTTCCCAGACGAGCGAAATTTCCTGATCCCCGAACGCACGCAGTGGATCGTCACGCGCCGCCCGGACGTCATCATCTGCACTTGACGAGCTACTTCGCCTGCTCGCCGGCACCATCCCTGGCATCGATCAGCGCGAAGACACGCGATGTGGGCCGGACGGGTCGAGCAGCACCCGCCCACCAGCGTCGCTCCGGCATCGATCCATCCCGAGTCGTCGCGCGCCTGGTTGGCCAGCTCGAGCGCGCGCAGCGCGAGTTCTTCGAACCGGTCGGCCAGGCCCTCACGCGCCAGCAGTGGGGGCGTCACGCTGTAGTTGTTCGCGGTGATCACCTCGGCGCCGGCATCGTCTCCAGTTTCGGCCGTTGATCGGCAACGGGATTCGCCCGTTCGAATGCGCGTGCCAGCTGCAGTACGCCCCAGTCGTCACGGTGTCGACCGACGATCTGGATTCCCACCGGTAGCCCTTCGGGTGTGAACCCGCACGGTACCGAAATGGCGGGATGTCCGGTGACCGTGATGTAATAGCTCGACTTCATCCAGTCGACGTAGGTCTCCATCTTTTGACCGGCGATCTCCCGCACCCAGTCCACACGAATATCGAACGGCGGGACCTGGCTGACCGGACAGATCAGGAATTCGTGATATTGCATGAATCGACGCACCCGGTGGTACAGCCGGGTACGTTTGATCTGCGCGCGACCGACCTGGGTAGCGGTCAGCGAGCGACCCTGCTCGGTGTTCCAGACGATCGTGTCCTTGAGTTGTTCGAGTTCGGCGGGCGCCAGGTCGCCGAAGCGCAACGAAAAACTCCAAGCACGCAGCACCTGGAAGATCTCGTCGGCGTCGCTGAAATCGGGTTCGGCGTCCGAAACCGCGCAGCCGAGAGCATCGAAAACACAGCGATGCGCTTCCAGCACGCCGGTCACGCGGGGATCGACCGGAAGCCCACCGAGGTCGCGACTCCAGGCGATACGAACACCGCGAAAATCGCGCTCGAGCGATGCTGCGAATCGCTCTCCCGGGTCGTCGAGCGCAATCGGCGAGCGCGCATCCGGTCCGGCGATCGCCGATAGCAGCAGTGCGGCATCGGCGACGTTGCGTGCCAGCGGCCCGAGGACCGCCAGGTCCCCCCACCCGCGGTCGCTCGGATAGTCGGGCACGCGTCCCGGCGAAGGACGCATCCCGACCACATTGCAGAAGCTCGCGGGGTTGCGCAGCGAGCCACCCATATCGCTGCCATCCGCGATGGGCAGCATCCCACATGCCACTGCGACGGCCGCCCCACCGCTGCTACCGCCACAGGTCTTGCTCGTATCGTAGGGGTTGCGCGTGGCGCCGAATACCTCGTTGAAGGTCTGCGAGCCGGCCCCGAACTCGGGAGTGTTGGTCTTGCCGATCGAGATCGCACCCGCGGCATGGAGCCGGTCGACGATCAGGTCGTTTGATGCTGGAACGTGATTGGCAAACAACTTCGAGCCGAACGTAGTGCGAATCCCCGCAGTCGACACGAGATCCTTGTGAGCGATCGGCAGACCGTGAAGCGGTCCCAGCGGTTCGCCCGCGGCGATCTGCGCGTCGGCCCTGCGTGCGCCAGCGAATGCACGCTCGACTTCGAGTGTGACGATCGCGTTGACGGCCGGGTTGACGCGCTCGATCTGGTCGAGATGAGCGGTCATCAACTCGGTACACGAAATCTGCCTGGCGCGAACTGCGGCGACGAGATCGCGCGCGGACGAAAAGCACAGATCGGTCGTATCGGGGATTGCGCGCAAGCATCGAAGATACCGCGCGCTGGTGTCCCGGCCTAGAATGCTCCAAACCCACACTCGAGGGTCCGGAATACCCGCACCCGTCATCCATCCCGTCGAGGAGTCGCGCACCATGCAAGACCGACCCACAGCCCACGAACTGCTCGCGACGATCGGAGATCTGTTGCAGGGAGAAGTCCTCGACGCGACCACCGGACCACTGAAACATCAGGTGAGAGTGGCGGGGAACCTGTGCCGGATCCTGGAACGCGAGCTGGAACTGCAACCCGACAACGACAAGCGCGCCACGGGGCTGCTCGCCGAAGTCCTCGGAGCGGACGCAGGCGACCGCAGCCTCGACGACCTCAACCGTGAACTGGCGACCCGGCTGCGACGCGGCTCTGCGCTCGATTCGAAGCAGCGCGACCACAAAGAACGCGAAGATCTCGAACTCGAGCAGCGGGCCTGGAAGGTGTTGCTCGCGATCGTCCGCGCCAAGCTCGCCGTCAACAAGCCTGGACACGATTCGTACGATTTTGCACCAGAGACCACGAGCGAGGTCGACCGATGACGGCAAGCGACCCGATCCGAAAGGGATTGGCAGAGTTCCTCTCGCGCCTGTGGGACGAGCCGGTGTCGATCGAAAACCTGCAGCCTGCAGCGGGGGGCGCGCGACGTCAGAACCTGTTCTTCGACGCACAGCGACCGAATGGATCGTCTGGAACTGGAAGTCGTGAGAGCCTGCCACTTGTCGCCACGATCACGCCGAACCAGGCCATGCAGGTCATGGACGTCGAAGTGGAGGCCGACACACTTCGTCTGGCTGAATCGGCGGGCACCCCGGTCGCCCACGTCGTGGCATCGTCGGGTGACGCGTCATTCGTCGGCGGACCGTTTTTCATCACCACGCGCCTGACGGGCGAAACGATTCCTCGGCGCGTGCTGCGACTGGTCGAGGCTCATCCCGGCCTGGGCCGCAAGCTCGCGCGCCAATGCGGCGACGCGCTCGCTCGACTCCACGCAGCGGATCCATCCAAAGCGCGAGCCGAGCTTGCACGGCCCGGCCGCAGCTCGCCCGCCGAGCACGCAATCGCGATGACCGAAGCGCTGCTGAATGCGCTGTTGCAACCTTCGCCGGCCTACTCGCTCGGCTTCGGTTGGCTCGTGCGCCACCTTCCCGACCCACCCGATCGGACCGCGATCCTGCACGGCGACTTCCGCAACGGCAATATCATCGTCAACGGGCAGGGGTTGTGTGCAGCACTGGATTGGGAAGTCGCGAAGATCGGCGACCCGATGGAAGACCTGGCATGGCTGTGCATGAGGATGTGGCGATTCCGAAACGACACACTCGAAGTCGGTGGGTTCGGCACGGCAGCCGACCTGCGTGCGGGCTACGAATCTGCTGGCGGCGGGTGGCGCCAAGAGAGTTTCCACTGGTGGAAGGTTCTGTGCACTTTGCGCTGGGGACTCGGCCTGGCTGGGCAGGCGGCTGCCCACCTCAATGGCAGCGTCCCGTCAATCGTGATGGCGGCGAGCGGCCGACGTGTCGCTGAGCTCGAGTACGACACCCTGATGTTGATCCGCGGCAGCTACGTTTCGAACTGAAACTGCAAGCCGGCTGCAGCGATGCACACGGCTACTCGCGGATCTCGTATCGGTTGAAGGTCACCAGCAAGCTTCCGACGCTGACGACCAACCAGATCACGAGTTTCAGCAGCAGGATCGCCGGGGCCACGGTAGGGACGACCGGCTCGGTCCAGGCTGCCAGCGCGGCGACGACTGCTGTGGCCAGCGGGGGTGTGACGAACTGGATCGCAGTCCCGAGCGTGCCCATGGGCATCCCCACCATCGCGAACGAATTGATGAAGCCGACCGAGCCCACGAAAACCAGCACTGACATCGCGGTCGCAACACGTGTCATCGTCAGTGAGAGCGTCATCGCCAACGCGCCAACCACGATCGAACCCGCCAGGCAAGCCAGACCAGCCAACGCGGCTGGTGCGAGCGGCAGCCCGTTACGCAGGTGGAGCAGCGCAGCGCTACCGCTCAAAACGACCCATGCGGTCGTCATGGAAATTGCGAGCGCGCCCGCCAGACGCGCCAGTGCGAACGCACTGCGCGGAACCGGTCGCGAAAGGACCAGGCTCGCGGAGCCATCCGACAGTGGCTCTGCAAGGTGGTCCGATGACAGGATTCCGGCGAGAACCATCATCCACAGTGACAGCGAAGAGATCACCAACATTCCAGTCCAGCCCGCAATCTCACTGACTGCGACGGCTTCGCCGTTCGCGGTGATACTGGCGGTTCCACAAGAGGTACAGCTATCGACTGCCAGCAGCGAGACAAGTGATACGAAAGCGATCATCGGAACGATCCGGCGGCGCGTGGCATCCCAGACCGCTTCCGAAGCCAGCTCGGTGAAGATCGCCAGCGAAGAGGGCCTCATCGGGGTTCGCTTCGGACCAGTCGGATGAATGCATCTTCCAGCGATTCGCCATCTCGCAGAATCGACTCGATCTCGCCCGAAGCGATCAATTGCCCCTGATTGACGATCGCGACGCTGTCGCAGGTTCGCTCCACCTCGGAAAGTTGGTGAGAACTCACCAACACCGAGCAGCCGCGTTCGCGCGCGGCCAGAATCCAGTCGCGTGCATCGCGCACACCAATCGGGTCGAGCCCCGAGGTGGGCTCGTCGAAGATAATCAGATCCGGTCTCCCGAGGAAGGCCTGCGCGAACCCGACACGCTGCATGAGACCTTTCGATAACATGCCGATCCGCTCAGTCGCTCGTTGTGCCAGTCCGGTCTGCTCGAGGGCGCCGCTCACCTCCCGAACGGCTTCGGCGCCGCCGAGCCCGATCAGCTTTGCATGATGGGCCAACAGCGACCGGATCGTCATCCGCGCGGGAAAGCGGACCCGTTCCGGCAGATAGCCTACACCGAGGCGCGATGCAGGATCGAACGGCGAAAGGCCGCGAAGTCGGACGATACCCTGCGTCGGCTTCGAAAAGCCCAACAGCAGACGAATCGCACTCGTCTTACCCGCCCCGTTGGGGCCCAACAGGCCGAGCGCCTCGCCGGGGGCCAACGAGAGGTTGAACCCGCGCAACGCGTCACGTCGACCGTATTGCTTCGTAACCCCTTCGAGGTCGAACACATTCATCGCGATTGGGGTTATTCCTCGACCGCGCCGCCGCGACGGCGGATGGTCTTGGTGCCGCCCATCGCCTTGAACTGAACAACACGTCGTAGCGCAGAGTTGGCAACAGTTGAACTGGTCGTCGAGAGAGCCAGCTTGAAGGCGTCGAAATCGCCAGTCTTCTGGAATGCCTCGACAGCATCGATCTGCGTGCGCGATGGCCGCTTGGGGACGCGCGGACCTCGCGAACTATCCTCCTCGTAGTCCCGCTGAAACGCGTCCGGCATGAATCCGCGCTTTTCCAAGATGCGCTTCACTTTGGGTGCGGCGAGTACCTTGGCCCAGAATTCCTCGGGGGTCTTCGTGCGGGACTTGCCCTTGGCGGCCATCTGCTTCCTCCTCGCTCGTCAGAGCGATACGAGTTTACCGCGGGCAGTACACTAGCTTCCTACACCAGTGCACGAGCGATAGGTCCTCACATCGAAGCAACCAACTATAACGAGTATCGCCGATTGTCACTGTATCGAGAGATTCCCAGAATGCTTCAATCTATCGCGCGATCGTCGTTTCTAACCGGTGAACTGTCGCATACAACTTCCAGTCGGTAAATCCTGACGGGAGTGGTGATATCTACGCACTTCGATAGCCTGTAATACCGATCGGGACTCCACCGGCGGGGGCGTTGCAACTGTCGAGCGACCGAGGACTCATGGCCGAAGGCGGGGGGACACGCGGCAAACACGTCATTCCCTGGGTCGTGTCCGTCGCGTTGCTCGTGTACGTGTTCAACTACGCGACCGATTGGGATCGGCTGCGCGCTGCCACCGAGGCCGCCAACCTGCCGATGTTTCTGGCCTTTGCCGCAGCCGATCGGTTGGCGTTCTTCGTTGTCTGGGCGTTGCTGCAGGCGGCAGCGCTGCGCAGGTTCGTTGCCCATGTGCCGGTACGCTCGGTGGTGGCGATTCGAGGCGGGTCGGAGCTGCTGCGCGCCGTCAGCAACCCGCTATCGGATGCAGCTTTCTTCCTCGGCTTGGGACGGCTTACCGGTGGCAAGATCGAAGCCGTGCTGGCCGCCGCATTGGTACCAGGCATTTGCCACTTCCTGGTGTTAACCCTGCAGATGACGCTGGCGCTACCGTTTTTGCCCGGTGGCTTCGCACAGAATCGCGATGTGATCATCACCACCGGAGTCACCTGGGCGATTGTACTGGTGCTGGGCGTTGGGGTTCGCCTGAGTGCCTCCAGCAGGGTTCGCGTCCCTGGCGCGCGCCGAGTGCGCGATTGGCTGGACAAGTTCCCCTTGCGAGAAATCCGACCGTTCTTCATCGGGTTCGCGCTCCTGACGATCTTCGACGTCCTGATCCAGGGGCTGGCCTCACGCGCGTTCGCGGTCGAGATCGGCTGGACCGAGTTGGCCGCCAGAATCCCGCTTCTGTACATGGCGCTGATCATCCCGAGCCTGGGGAACTTCGGGACGCGAGAACTCGCATGGGCCGGTCTGTTCTCTGAGTTTGGCACGCGCGACCAGTTGATCGCGTATGCGTTCGCCGTCAATTCGGTCTTCCTGGTGCTGAACGTGCTGATTGGCATGGTGTTTTTGAAGCGGTCGCTCGAGCTGATCTCCGAAGTCCGACGCGCCAAGAAGACTGGAGAGCCTAGACCCAGCCGGCTGCTACGCGATCCCACGGACCTCTGAACACACTGGCGATTCGCGGGTCGAGCTTCCGCTCATGCGACCGATCCAGGTGAAAGGAACGGCGATGCCGTGTACGATATCGCCAGCCTCTGGGTTCACCCCCTGGGGGCGGCGGGCCGGATCGGTCTGCCTGCGGCAGCTGGCCACGGGTCCTCGAGAGCTCGAGAGTCGAACGACACGAAGATCTTCGGTCAAGCAAAACCAGCGCCTTCCATTCTGGCGGCGCCACCAACCGAGCCGCTCCTCCAAGCGGAAACAAGCGAGAAGCTCATGGCCAAAAAACGGAGCAGAACTGCGGTTCTCAAGCGTCAGCGTGAAGTGAGAAAAACCGAGAAGCAGCAGCTGAAGCGAGAGAAGCGCGAAGAGCGCGGCGAGACCGATGAATCGGGCGGGGTCGTCGCGACTCAAGACGACCTGGCCGGCTACGGCTTCCCCATTAATGATGAGGAAATCGATGGCACCGACGCTGCGTCCGAGTAATGCGTCCGCCGACGAACGACTGATCGCTGTCTTCATCGATTACGAAAATCTGGCCATCGGTGTGCGCCAGATGCGCAAGGGCGATTTCAAGATCGATCTGGTCCTGAGGCGCCTGCTCGAGAAGGGCCGGCTCGTCTACAAACGTGCCTATTGTGATTGGAGCAACTATCGGCCCGCCGTGCGCGAGTTTCACCGCTTCGGCATCGAGATGATCGACATTCCGCAGACCAAGGCCAGCGGCAAGAACAGTGCGGATATCCACATGGTCGTCGATGCACTCGACCTGTGTTACCAGAAACCGCACATCGACACGTTCGCGCTGATCTCGGGCGACAGCGACTTCTCCCCACTTGCGTCGAAGCTCAAAGAGAACGACCGCCAGGTTATCGGCTGTGGTGTCAAGAGCTCGACATCCGACCTGCTGATCGGCAGTAGTGACGAGTTCATCTACTACGACGATCTGATTCGCGTATCCGAAGAACCCAAGAAGGTGGCAAAGGTGGTGGGCAAGCCGACTGCTGCTTCCAAGAAGAAACGGGACGGCTCGGACAAGATCATCGAAATCGTCCGATCCCTCGAACTCGACTACGACAAGGTCTGGGGTTCCATGGTCAAGCAAGCGATCCGGCGCCTGTACCCGTCATTCAACGAACAGTATCTGGGCTACCGGTCCTTCGCCGAAGTCCTCGAAGCCGCCGAAGACGATGGCGAGATCACGTTGGACTTCGACGAGCAGCGGGGCAACTACCTGGTCCGCTCGAAGAGCTGACGAATCGGCGCAGGATGGCGCGAGCATCAGCGTCCGGGTGGCGACGCCGAAAAATTCGCTTGGCAAACCGCATCAGCCCTTGCGTAGGACCACCTTCCAGCGGCTCAGTTCCTCGTTCATTTGTGAGACCCGTCCCGTTCGTTCAGACACGGTTTCCCAGGCGCGGCGGGCCACGCATTCGAACAGCGCCTGCATCTGGCTCGGGTCGAGAATCTGCTCGTGCCACAGCCAGTGGGCGATGCGGGCGAGATCGCGAATGAAGCCGTTGGCATCGAAGCCAGATCCCAGCCGCGAGAATGCGAAGTCGATCGCGTAGAACGCAGGCTGCTCGGCGCGGGTGTCGACGAGAATATTTTCCGAGCTGTGCCTGCCGTGAACCAGTCCAAGCCGAGCGGCTGTGATCAGCGCATCAGCGAGCCGCTCGAAGACATCGGACGACGGAGGACCGATGCGTGCCAGATAATCGGTCAGCGTCTCGACTCCATCCAACCAGCGAATGAAAACCAAAACGCGCTCGAGGCCGAATACATTGCGCTCGAGCGCAGCACCAAAGAAGTTCGGTGTCTGACCACCAAGCGCTTCGAACGCGGAGCCGACACGAAACTCGCGAGTCGCGTCGCGGTGGCGCGGATAGCGAAACCATAGGCGCCGCATTGCACCGTCGTAGAGCATCTCCTTGATCGCTATCCGGCCCAGCGTTGCATCCTCGACGACGAAGATGCTGCGTCGCTTGGCCCGATACACTTCGTTGCGGTGCGGGATCGCGAGCAGCTGTTGCAGCCGCGCGCGAGCACGAACGAACTCGTCTTCGCTCATGGCAGGCGGCGCCAGCCAAACGAAGCGCGAGCCAGGCTCCAGCACTTTGCCACTCAAGATGGTCTTCGTCTCCCCATTGTTTGGCGGAGAATCTCGCCCAGATTCGTCGTCGCCACCGCTGCAATTCGAGCACGAACGCCGGGGTGCGCGGCTACTATAGGTGCAGGAATAGGTGCAGGAATAGGCGCAGGAATGGGCGCAGGCATACGCGCAAGCTGCGACGCATCGGAGTGCTCCTTGAGTTCAGGTTGGTCGTCCCGCGGCGATACCGCGCGTTCCCCGCTCAGCCTGCGACTGTGTGATGGAGCTGCCGTCTCGTTTGCCCTGTGGACGCTTTGCTGTCACGCACTCGTCATCGCCGGCGGAAATCTCCAACATCTCATCGCGCTATTCGCCATCACTGCGACGCTCGCCGTGGTTTTGTGGCGGCGCTTCCAGCCGGCGCCGCCCCCGGAACTCGCCGACGATACGGATCGCGCTATCGGTCGGGGGAAAGGTTGGGGGGACGGCACACCGGGACGCGCGCTCCGAATACTGGCACTGATCGTGGGTGTGACGGCCGCGATCACGATCAGTCCCGAAGATCATCCGGGTGCGATCTGGTGGATCACGATCGCGGTGCTCGGCGTAGCCGCGCTGCCCTTTGTGTTCGCCGAACCGCCGATAGCCACCAGACCCGATGCGAGTCGGCCGCGAGAGTTCGCGCTGTGGGCAATTTCGATCGCGTGTCTGGGTGTAGCTTTGATCGTGCACCGACCCGACATCGACGACGCGTTCTATATCAATCTCGCCGTTGCCGCAGCCGATGCGCCGAGCCAGCCGCTGATGAGCGGCGACACGATGCTGGGCATCAACGGCCTTCCAATGCACATGCCAGCCCATCGGATCCACACCTACGAGTTGTGGAATGCTGCGCTGTCCTACATCACCGGAATCCCGACGATCTACTGCTTCCACTGGATCGCAGCGGGCCTGGTCGCTCTTTGGGTACCCCTCGCGCACGCTCGGCTGTTTCGCATGCTGACGCCGAAGCATTGGGTCTGGGCGGTCGCGGCGCTGGTGATTGTGTTGCTTGCATCAGGCGAGACGCATCGCTCGTACGGCAACTTTTCGTTCGTCCGGCTCTGGCAAGGCAAGGCGATCTATTTGTTCTTCTTCATGCCTCTCGTCTACGCATATGGGATTCGCTTTGCGCTGCGACCGAACGTCACCTCCTGGGCACTGCTAAGCGCCGCCCAGATCGGAGCGTTGGGCTGTAGCTCATCTGCTGTTTGGGCCGCGCCCGCCGGCGCGCTGATGGCAATGTGCTGCGGGCTTCGGCCGACCCGCCGCGGGCTTGCGACGTTCGCACTCGGTGCGCTCGCCTCGGGTTACGTGTTGATTGCCGGTTGGCTATTGCGGGGCGAACTCCAGCCGATGCTCGCGACCGAGATCCTGGAGTTTCAATTCGGTGCGCAATTCGACAGCGCACTCAGCCATGTGTTCGGCAATTCTCGGCTGTTGCAGTTCGGTGTCGCGTCCGTCCTGGTCAGCTGGGCGTGTTGGGGAGCGGGCCTGGCGCGCCGATTCGCGATTGTGTTCCCACTCGCGGTCTGGCTGGTGCTGATGAACCCGTATTGGGACGGATGGGTGTCGGCCAATTTGACCGGGCCCTCATTCTGGCGAGCCATGTGGAGCCTGCCGGCCCCGATCTTGATGACATTGGTCGTCATCGCTCCGCTTCAGTTCAGTCGCGATGGGAACCGGCTGGCACAGATTGGCAGCCGAATCGCCTGCGTTGCCGCAGTCGCCACGTTCGCGATCGGCGTGCCGCGGTTCAGCACGTTCAGTGCCGAAAACGGCGCGGCCGCCGATCTGGGAATCTGGCTCGGAATCCCCTCCGTCAAGATTCCGCCGCTCAGCCGGAAATGGGCCGCGCTGCTCACCAAGAGCGTACCACCGGGCTCGGTCGTCGTAGCACCGCCGTATATCTCTGTGTGGATCTCGACCTTTCACGATCGCGCGTACCCACTCCAGACGCGCCGAGTCTACTTGTATCGGTTTGCGGCATTTCTCGGGCCCGAGGATGCCGCGGATCGAACAGCGATGAGCCATTACGTCGGCGGCATGGCGACTGGGACCAACCCAGCTGCCGCATTTGCGCGGGGTCTCGAACGCTACGAGATCGACGGCGTTTGCCTGCGCGACTCACCTCTGGCACCCGAGAGTCGCCGCGTGCTCAAGACCGCTGGTTTTCGCCGGACCCACAAGGCAGACCAACACGAGATCTGGGTCCGAAAGGAAATTCGCACCGAATGAAGATCGAGGGTCTCGACCCTATCCATGTCTATCGCGCGGATGCCGACGCGTCCGCTGCGTCTTACTGCACTCATTTCGGACGCTACCGAAGTCCATCGAAATCAGAACGTCCAGGACCAGACGCGGGTCTTCTTGCGACTCGGCGGACAACTCCTGGTACTCGGCCCGTTTCCACCTGGGGCGCTCGCATCCAGCCCACCGAACGCCACCGATGGTGCATACGCGAGCACGACTTGAATGACCGCAGGGCATTCGCTGCATCTTCGGACCGGATACTGCACTCGTTCGCTGTCGTTGGTCGCCATTGTCCGGCTTCGCCTGGCCGGGGCTTGGCACGAGAGTTGCTGTATCTCCCGATACACGGTTCGCGTTCGGCAACCCGAGGAAATCATGTCTACAGCCCAGGAGCGGCGGGTACCGATCCTTCTCTGGCCGTTCTACCTCGTCTGGCGAATGGTTTCGTTCGTCCTGGAGGCGGTGGGACGCGTCGCTTGTGGGGTGCTCGGTTTCGTTTTGCTTGCAGTCGGGCTCGCCCTCTCTCTCACGCTGGTCGGCGTACCGCTTGGCATCCCGATGGCCGCCGTCGGAACACTGCTGCTGCTGCGAGCGTTCTTCTAGCGGTCAGCTGGCGGCTCACGAGCCAACCGAACTGCCGGAAGCCGGCGAGCTTGCCGGCGGTAGTCACCGGAAGACAAAAGTGACCGACACGCTGCGAGATGGCGAACTGATCGGGTTGCCCGTTTCGGCTTCGGACCTTCGATATCGCGTTAGTCTTCGGAGACATCGAAGTCGGCAAGACGCTCGGCGGCACCCGATCCAATGCTGGTGTTGTCGCCATCCACTCTCGCTGGCAAGATCTCTGGGACGAACTCCAGTACGGCCCATTCCTGTTCCGGACCCGTGACGACGCATTCGTCGGGTACTCGGGAGTGGTGCCGGCACTGATCGGCGAACCCGGTGACATCGAATTGTTATATGGAATATTGCCGAGCTTCCCCCATGCTTTCTACAGGCTGACCCGCGAATCTTGGAGCATTTCGGACTGGGGTGAAGGTTTCGAAATTTTCAGCGTCGTCGCCTGCCCGCTAACTGGTGCTCGATCGAGCAGACTCCCAGAGCGGGCTATTCATGCAGGCGAGGCTGCGGTAGCACATCTTTCGGGCTATCAGGCGAAAAGGCATAGGAGTCCAATGGGAACCATGCGTGATCGAGTCAGCGAGATCGTCGTATGCCTCGGTTACCCGGCGCTGCAGTCGTCTGCACACATCGACCGGATTCGAGAGATCGACGACCGCTACGAGCCGGTGGCCCTTCCGGTCGATCCGAATACGGATTGGGTCACCGAGCCGCCCGATCGGCCATTCGCCGAACCGCCGCCTTGGGCGCTTGGGGTCGCGCAACAGCGCCGCGCCGCGCTATCGAAGGCGGAGGTGTTGATCGCGCTCCACACCTCGCAGGACCTGATGATATTGTGTCCAGCGTTGCGCTGGGTACAGGGCGTCGGTGCAGGGGTGGAGCAGTTTGCCGCGGCTGGAGTTCGAAGCGACCAGGTCATTGTCACCAACGCATCGGGGATCAGCGCAGGGTCGATGGCCGAGTTCGTGATCGGCCGACTGCTGTCGATTTGGAAGCGTCTTCGCGAAGCCGATCAATATCAACAGGCGCACCAATACGTGCGCACCTACGGCAGAACATTCGCGGGCTCGACCGTGGGAATAGTCGGGATGGGTCACATTGGCGACGCGGTCGGACAGCGGGCCCGCGCGCTCGGGGCACGCGTGCTCGGCTTGAAGCGGAGCTATCGCGCAGGCGCGACGTCCGAGTTCGCCGATCAGCTCTTCGGCCCCAGCCAGCTTCACGCAATGCTCGCGAAGTGCGACGCAGTGGTAATCGCCGCACCCGCCACGGATGAGACGTTTCACATCATCGATGCGGCCGCGTTGGCGGCGATGAGGCGGGGTGCAGTTCTCGTCAACGTAGCGCGCGGTTCGCTCGTCGATGAAGCCGCGTTGATCGACGCACTTGGCGGCGAAGGCCTCGCTGCCGCAGTGCTCGACGTATTCGAAACCGAACCACTGCCTGAGGCAAGCCCGCTCTGGGACCTGCCAAACGTCTACGTATCCGCCCATTCGTCTGTATCGGTCGACCGATACATGAGTGATGTCTTCGACCTGTTCGTCGATAACCTCGCCCGTTACGCCCGTGGCGAACCATTGCGGAATCTCGTCGACATGAAGACGCTTGGGTTCCCGTAGACGGGTTCAGCTGGAGAAATTCCGGAATGAGATCTTCGAAAACGCGCGTTGAAGCGTGGTACCGTGTCCTCCACGAATCGAAAACGGAGGCCACGTGCTTCGGATCTTTCTCGGCATCAATGTGTTGGTCTGGCTCCCCTATGGGATCTTCTGCTTCTTCCAGCCCGCCTATCTGAACGAGGCCGCAGGTCTGGTGGCCGGGAGCACGACCGCGTCTACAGAGGTTCGCGCGATGTATGGCGGCCTCCAGGCATCGATCGGCTGCTTCGCGTTGGCAGCCCTCGTCCGGCCCCACCTGGTACGATCGGCGCTATTGACCATCGCTTTCTTGAGTTGCGGTCTCGCGGCCGGCCGACTCGGCGGCATGTTGGCGGACGGCGGCATCTCGGCATATACCGGCGGCGCGATCGGATTCGAAATCCTATTGGCATGCTCGTCGTTCTATCTGTTGTCTCGCGACGCGGCCGACGCGACTGCGTAAGCCCGCGGGCTGGGGCGAATTCTGAGAATTCTTCACGGTCGTCGCTTGCACGCTAGAGCTGGCGCTCTGCCGCGCAGACTCCTAGCTCGAAACGTCGATCGGCTCGTTCGGAGCCCCGCGTTCGAACAGCGCCGCGAGCCTAGATGCGAGTTCGACCGGTGCGAACGCCTCGTCCGAGCGAGCATCGCCCGCTCGATCAGATCGGGATTGAGGTCGAACACCGGATCGAACTGCTCCGTTGGAATCCAGAAGTAGCGGTTGTGCTGTTGTATCGGTCGCTTCCCGATGCAGAACTGCACAGATTGGTGCCAGACTTCGGCACCGATCTGAAAGTCGTCGTGCTTCGCGCAACTCCCGCCGCAGACCGGTCAGCAGGTCTTTAGCCCGGATCCAGGCCACCACCCGGTGTAATCCACAACACCCGGTGCGGGTTGGGAAATGTCACCCGCATCAGCAGGATCTGCCGATCGGGTGTGGTCAACAATGCGCGCACGGCGTGCCGATCGATCGTGTGCTCGCCATCTGACTGCGGGGGTCTCATCACGGGCCAGCGTACGGAAGATCGCGCGCGAAGCGGGACCCGTGTGAGCCACGTGATACCTTCGACGCCCACCCACACCGGTTGAGGCCCCGATGACTTGGAATCTTCGCTCCACCCGATATCTGTACGAAAGCCGCTGGTTCAATGTCCGACAGGACGAACTCACGCTTCCGTCCGGCGACGACATCACCTACACGACCGTGGAGCATCCGGGCTACGCGATGATCGTCCCGATCCTCCCAGACGGCCGCGTGGTGATGGAGCGGGTGTACCGCCACAGCTTGAAAACGGCGCTGCTCGAATGCCCGGCCGGAGGACTCGACGGCGAACCGCCAGCGGTAGCGGCCAGGCGGGAGCTCGAAGAAGAGACCGGCTATCTGGCCGACAACATCGAGCCGCTGGGTAGCTACTACGGCAGTAGCGGGATGAGTAACGAACGTTTCCACCTGTTTCTGGCTCGAGACGTCACAACCGGTGGCTCAATTTCACTCGAATCGACCGAACAGATCGAAGTCGAGTTGTTTCCGCTCGCTGTGTTGGTCGACATGACGCTGTGTGCGCAGTTAAACGATGGGCCGTCTGCCCTCGCGATCCTGTTGGCGCATGCGCGGTTGCAGTTGGATGTGTCGTATCGGAAGACCGCTGAGCCCCTTTTCGGGGCGGCGGGATCAGACGTCTCGGCAAGTCTGCCCAGTTGACCTACGCTGATCCCATCAGGAGTCCATTGTGATCCACGGAAGTTGCTTGTGCGGCACAGTGAAGTTCGAAATCGATCGCGCCAGCGGGCCGTTCGAACTGTGCCACTGCAGCCGCTGTCGCAAGACATCCGGGAGTGCATTCGTAGCCGCCATCGGCGTTCAGCCCGGGGATTTCCGGCTGATCTCGGGCCACGACCTGATCGTCAGCTACGAAGCGCCCATTCTCGACCGCCCACCCGCGTATCGCACGACCTTTTGCCGACGCTGCGGATCACCGGTTCCCGACCCACTGCCCGGCGAAAGCGGGTTCGAAATAGCCGCCGGTACGCTCGACGACGACCCGGGGATGCGTCCCGACAAGCACATCTTCGTGGAGTGCGTCCCTGCGTGGAGCGAAATCTGCGATGAGCTCCCACAGCTCGACAAACGAGCGCTCGTGAAGCTGCGAATCGCGCAACACCAGAAGGACGCGTTCGAGAGCTAGCCCTGAAATAAGCGTTCTTGAGTTGAAATCTTCGGGATCGCGCACCAAGAACTCAGGAAATCTCTCATATTGGGATTTTGCCGCACCTTAGGTGTCTCGAAGGAAGTTGATTTCTGCTGTGTTTCCGAAGGTTTGTGCGCATCGCCGATTCGCGAGCATTCCTCTCCCTTCGGGTCCGTGCTCCGAGATTTCTCAATTTCGAATTTACGTCTGTAGCTGCACGTGAGCGTCGATCAGCACGCAGGCAAATCGATGCGCGGGGCTGAATAGTAGCCAACGCTGACGACTGCGATAAATCACTTCCGTCGCGATGTACACGAAGGCGCGACGGTAACGCTTCCACTCCCAACGCACGACCTCGGGAGGCAACGAGAGTTGGGCGATCCATTTGCCCAGGTTCCAGGCCAAGCGCCCGATCTCGAGCCACGCGCTGTTGCCATCGAACTCGGCCACGGGCATCCGCCACAGCGCCACGCCACTGCCCATCTGCTCGATCACATTCTCCTGGTCGCAGCGCTGGTAGGTGGCGTCGATCACCTCTGCGGCCGACCAGGACTTCGGCAAGTTCGTCACGACGTAGCGATAGCGATAAAACTCGAACATCGACTCCTGGCCCTTCGATTCCTCGATGAGCTGGCGACGGAAGATCATGCGGTAGGTCTTCGTTGCGCCCTCGGGTGTCCAGGGAATCTCGGCCACCCACTGTCGCTCGAGCTGGAGGTTCGTGTAGCCCCGCTCGCGTGCGCGGCGCTTCTTTCGATTGCGTTTCTTGCGACGAGACTGAAAGCCACGGCTTCG
The DNA here is from genome assembly GCA_032128375.1 of Deltaproteobacteria bacterium. Lineage (GTDB taxonomy): Bacteria > Myxococcota_A > UBA9160 > UBA9160 > SMWR01 > JAJDAM01. The sequence goes on from JAQBGU010000134.1 coordinate 28,982, forward strand.
GCGCTGGGCTTCCCGTTGCCGATGGTCTCGTGTCCGGAACGGCTCCCACGCCGACTCCTCGATTGCCTCGGCCCACGAGAGTCGATTCGTGGCTTCCCGCGCGACGAAAGCAAAGAACGCGCCTTCGGCCTCGCAGGCCTTGCGCACATCCTGGCGATCGAAGTCGCTGTCCGCTCGCACCAGCACGTCCGCGAAGCGCTGCTTCACGCGAGGCAGCGTCTGTTCCAGCAGCTCTGCGGCTCCGTTGCTCGAACGCAGGTTGCCGGGCCGATTGCGCACGGCCAGACACTCCCCCGGTTCCCGCCAGCGAGGCCAACAACACGTTGTACGACCAGCGACCCTGGTAGTCGAAGTCGGCTCCTTCCTTCTGCACCCCGTAGAGGGGCTTGGTGTGACCGTCCAGGTCCACCACCGCCACGTCCCGCTTCTTTTTTCGCTTCCCGGCCAGCTTCCCCCACACCGCGTCCTGTACCGCATCGGTCGCCGCGCGGAGACCCGACAGCGCCCCGGGATTGCGCCGCCCATCGAACCGGCGCAGAAAGTCCCCCGCTGTCGTCGGGTC
>JAQBGU010000135.1:0-96127 GCA_032128375.1 Deltaproteobacteria bacterium
AGCCACCCGCGCCGACGTGCGCAGCGGCCTCCACGTACCTGCCGTAGAGGTCGCTGATGTCACGCACTCCCGAGAACGTGCCCGTGCCGCCGGTCACCGAAAACGTGCCGAACGTCACACCGCCGCCGCGGGCACTGAGCCGCACGTTGGCAGACTGGCCGCCGGTGCAGGTGATGCGCCCGGTCCCCTCAGACGTCTTGTAGAACACGGACCAGCCCTCGAGATCGTACGAGATCCGGCACTTCGTGAGTTGGGCCGAGGCCACCGGCCCGGCGAGTAACACCGACGCGCTGATTGACACTGCGAACGCGACGAATCGTCGCATGTTGGTTCTCCCATGGCAGACTACTGTCCCGTCTGATCGGAGGGACGGCGCAATTCAATGAGCCAATCTGCATCACCGCGAAAACATTCTGCGCGAGGGCCGATTGCACCGATTTGTCGAGCCATCGTTGCCCGCCGATCATTGGGAGCAGCACTTTGGTTTCGCGGCGATTCCGACCAATGACCTGGCTGCAAACAGCGCCTGGCAGCTGATCAGCGCGTTGACGCTGAACCTGATGCGATCCTTTCAGATCACCGTAGGTGCCGAACCGAGACGGCGAACGTGGAAGCGGACCTTCGACTAGGTCTTCCAGTCGATGCAGACACTGCGTTTCGAGCTGATTCAGCAGCCGGTCCGACTCATACGCCCTCAGGGTCGTCGAGAATTGCGATTTGCGGCCAGCCGACCCGGCCGCCGGCGCATCGAGGCGGTCGATCGCTACTTACAACGCACCGCTTGACTCGCTCGTCAACACTCTGGCGGGTCAATTTATTCGCGGATCAGGGCTAGCTTCGTCGTCGAGCCGATGGCGAGGACGACCTACGTCGAATCCACACCAAAGCACCAGCGCACAGAAAGCCAACCAGAAGCGAGTTTCCGATTATCGAAAGGGACGGCGCGACGTTGACTGAGTTGCCCAGAAAACCGAGATCCGTCGAATAGTTGCTGACGGTCCCGAGCACTGTCCCGTTGGTGTCGCCTGCGAAATCCCCAGAGTCGAGATACTCGACGATAGCCCCACCTTGTTTCACCGCGTTACCGAGTGTCGAATTTGAAAAAGCCGACTGCGTTCGCGAACCCAGCGATTCAAGCGGAGGGCTTGCGAGGCCCGGGAATGTGGAACGTTGTGGGTGTGCCGCGCGTGGATTTGTTAGCGATTTCGGTACGCGGGGGATTGCATGGAGAATTGTTCTCTCGTGTGTAGTCCCGTGGTGCGCTCGATCGAGGTTCGCGTAGCTCTCGGCTTCGTGTAATGCCCGAGGCTCTTGGCGTCACCTTACGCGGTGTTACAAGGATCGCTGATCCTCGTCAAGCTTGAGGCGAGGTTGTGGCCGAAGCTTCACATCCGCTCCCGAGAAACTTTTTCTTTGGGTTCGATTCCGGTCGCATCCGACGCCCACCCGCGTTGCGATCAGCAGGCTGTGCCCGGATTTCTGCAGGCGGAGGATGCGGGCACGTTGGCCTGCATCAGTAGCGGGCGGCCTGCCGAATCGCTTCCCTCGCTTTCTGGCCAGGTCGAGCCCGGCCTGAGTGCGCTCGCGAATCGGGTCGCGCTCGAATTCGGCCATCAATTCCACTGAGCACTCCCAGCTGGGATGCGCAAGCTCGGCTGGTGGTCCACATTGCGACGCATGCCTTCCTCTTCCCGACTTCAGACGAACCGACTCACCCGTCGCGGGTGGGGGCGATGCGAGCCTGAGCGGGCGGGTCACCCTCTGGTCCAGGGGTGTCAGTCGAGCCCGCCGCTGCTGCGCTCGGGGCACTGCACAGGGGGCGCATCGTCCGTCGTGGAGTTCGCGTGCGGTGCTACACTCTGATCTCAGCGGATTCCAGTGCGGGTCTGTCGGCGCTGGGCCGTGGTAAGGACGGGGACGAATTGCGCTCCAACCATCGGTAGCGCCATGTCGGGAGCGCGGCCTTTGGGCCTACCGCATCAACCCGGTCTCGACGGCCTTCGCGGCGTAGCGCTGCTCGGCGTGCTGGCTTTTCATTCGCAGTTCTCGTGGGCGGTCGGCGGCTATCTCGGCGTCTCGACGTTCTTCACGCTGTCGGGCTTTCTCATTACCGGACTGCTGCTCGGTGAGTGGCGGCGCGGGGAGCGGATCGATGTCGCGGTCTTTTGGGCCCGGCGTTTCCGACGGCTGACGCCCGCTGCGCTGCTCGCGCTGGCAGGCATCGTGCTGTTCGCGGTCGCGATCGGCACGCCGAATCAACTCGCGGCGCTTCCTGGAGATGTGCTGTCGTGTCTGAGCTTCGCCACGAACTGGTGGTTGCTGACCACGTCGTATTCCTACGCGCAGATCTTCGACGCACCGTCGCCCGTTCAACACTTTTGGTCGCTCGCCATCGAAGGGCAGTTCTACCTGGTGTTTCCGTTCGCCTTATCCGGCCTGCTGGCGATCGCTGGCGGATCGCGGCTCGTCATCGGCGGCGTGCTGGCGGCGTTGCTAGCAGGGTCGCTAGCCACCGGATTTATTCTCGATGCAGCGGGCGCCGAAACCGATCGCATCTATTACGGAAGCGACACACGCGCAGCCGAGTTGCTGCTCGGGTCCCTTGTGGCGGTGGGGTGGCGGCCCGAGCCGGGTAGAGCCGCGGGTCGCGGGACTCGGCGAGCGTGGGATGTGTTAGGAGTCGGCGCCTTCGTCGCGCTGCTGTGGCTCTGGTCGACGCTGCCGTTGACCTCCAGGTGGCTCTACCAGGGCGGATTCGGCTTGAATGCCGCTCTTTCCGCTGTTGTGATGATCGCAGCCATGCAGCGGACCGGCCCGATGCGCACGCTGTTGGCTTGGAGGGCGCTGCGTTGGATCGGTCGCGTGTCGTACGGCGGCTATCTGTATCACTGGCCGGTCTATTTGTGGCTATCACCCGAGCGCACGAACCTCGGCGACGGTCCGTTGTTCGCGTTGCGCCTGGCATTCACCCTCGGACTCGCGGCAGTCTCGTACGAGTTCTTCGAGAAAGCGATTCGCGTCGGCGGTGTACTCCGCGGTCGCACGGCGGCAGCGGCTTGGCTGGCAAGTGCCGCTTTGGTGTTGGCCGCAGCGTTCTCGGTCTCCGAATCAGCGCCCGACGTCGCGGTCGACCTGCGCCGCTCTCTCGCCTTGCCGAATGTTCCGTACGACCAACGAGAGGATGGAGACGGCCCGCGAATCGCCATTTTCGGCGACTCGGTGGCTATGCAGCTGAGCGGTGGCCTGGCCAACTGGACCACAGAGACCGGCGACGCCGGCTTCGCTGGGATGAATTGTACCCTGGCGTGTGGTTTGGCGCGAAATGGAATCATCCGGATCAAGGGAATGGACCATCGCCAGCGCCGGATCTGCCGCGAGTGGGAGAAGAATTGGCGCGAAACGCTCGAGACGGTCCGTCCCGACCTCGCGATCGTGCTGACCGGCTTTCACGACGTGGCACCCCGCAAGCTTCCGGGCGACGAAAACTGGCGGGTGCTGGGCGATCCTGTTCTCGATGAGTATCTGCGCAGCGAGATGCTGGCGGCTGTGGATCTGCTCTCCTCTCACGGAGCACTCGTCGTATGGCTGACTCATCCGCCGATGGACGTGAAGAGCGAACCCGGGCACGCCGGCGCCGTCAAACGCTTCAACGAACTCGTGCGCGAACTCGCGCACGACCGACCGGACACTGCAAGCGTTGTGGACCTGGGCGCCTATGTGGGCAGTCGTTCGGAGATGATCGGGACCGACGGCGTCCACTTTGCACCCGGCAAGGCAGACGCGATCTTTCGCGCCTGGCTCGGACCACAACTTCTCGCCGCGTGGCAGGCCGCGCGTCCCAAGCTAGCGCTGTAGCGCCGCAACATGCTTTCGGCTGATCCCGGTCCCCTTCGACATCGCCAGGGCGACGCGAGCGTCACCCCCCGCGACGGTATCTGGAGCGGCTCTGAGCGCCGACTCAGCGAGTGGGTCTCGCCCATTGGCACCCTCAGACTTCCAACGAAATTGAGTCGCTGTCCTTGAAAGACGGAGCTTGGAACAATTGAGAAGGTTTTTTGAAGACCGAAATTTTGTATCCATAGTCGGCGCGGCCTTTCTATTGGGACTTGTCTTGCGACTTCGCCTCTTGGGCGAGCAGGTCCTCCTCGATGATGAATGGCACACGCTTTCGTTCGTACTGAACCGATCGCTGGTCGGCGTACTCTCCCAATTTTCTGTACCCAGCGGGTTCACCTCGATTCCCCTCAACCTCTATGCGTGGCTGTTGCTGCGGACCGTTGGTTGGTCTGAGATCCTGTTGCGCTTACCCCTGCTCGGCCTCGGCCTGCTCTTACTGTTGCTCGGGCCTTCCTTGGCACGGCCCATTATTGGCCGACGGTCGGCAGGACTATTCGCGATCTTCATCGCGATCTCGCCACTGCTTGTTTTCTATTCCCGACTTGCGCGTCCGTACAGCGCGGTGGCCTGTCTCGGCTTCCTGAGCATCATCGCCGCAGCGCGCTGGCTGCAGGCAGGCAAACTCCGCGATGGCATCGCCTATGCGGCCTGCGGCCTCTTGACCATCTACTGGCACCCCTTCGCAGGCATCACGATTGCGACCCTGGGCGCTTCGGTTTGGGTCGCCGCCGTCGTTGGGGCCGTTCGATCCGATCGTGAAACGCCCGAGGTCCTGTCCTGGGTTCAGGTCACAGGCGTACTCGCCGGCGCGACAATCGCGGGCACGCTGCTGCTGCTGCCAGCACTTCTGGAATCTTTGCAGACCTCGATGAGCCACGTTGCGGGCCAGAGCACGCCACAGCTCGCGAGCTGGGGTCGGTTGTCAGAGCTGTTCTGCGGGACCACTAGCATCCCGCTGCGTCTTGCCTTGGCGACCCTTGCCGGCACCGGAATCGTCCGACTCGTGCGAACGCATCGCTGGCTCGGCGTCACGCTGGTCGCCCTGATCCCCCTACAAGTGCTGGTGTTGATCGTGATGGGCCCCCACTCCAGCCATGTCGGCATCATTCTCGCGCGTTACAGCATCATATTGCTGCCGGTCTTTCTCATGCTGACCGCGCACGGCCTCGCTGCAGCGCTCAATGCCGTGTCGGATCACACGCCCTTGCCGTCCGCAGCACAGACGTTCATCGCCGCGAGCGTGATCCTGGTTCTGCTGCTGACCGGCCCGCTTCCCCGAACCTGGCAGAGCCCCAACAATTTCATCAATCACGGCGTCTACCAACACGACTACGAGAGCATCGATTGGAGCCATTCGTTCGCGAGCGAGTTCGCCCCGAAAGACTACCCGCTCGAAACGAGAATCCGCGCCGGCGAGCTGTCGAGCTTCTATGCTTTTCTACAGAATCATCCGAGCCAGCGTCCACTCGTCGAGTACCCGACGATGATCGGTGACCACTTCAATCCGCACTACTTCAGCCAGTGGTTTCATGAGCGGCCTGTGCTGCTCGGCTACGCCGTCGGATTCATCCAATCGACTCCGCTGCCGGGCGGTGGCGTCTATGGCAATACCTACATCGACGATGTCCTCAATCTCGTCGCCAATCCTTCGGCCCTGCACTTTCGCAATCATATCTCCATGACCCATTTCGATCGGATGCGGTCGCAGAATGTGGAATACATCGTCATGCACAAAGTTTTCGAGGCCGAGTTCTCAATGCTGGCCCCGCCGCCGGCGTCCATGTCGCCACTGCTCGAGCTGTACCGCGAAACCTGTCATCTCGTTTTCGAAGATGCATTCATTTGGGTTTTCAGTTTGGATCCCGTTTCGGCTCTGACCCCGCCACGGAGCGGTTAGACGTCGTCCCGCGCCCGAGCCTGTCCGTCGATCATCATCGAAGCGAGCAGCGAACCGGGTACGAACTGACGAGAACGCGTCTTTTCCCCACGCACGCGCGGCGCCCCGATCCCATTGAATCGACCTGAGGAAGGCGAGCGTCTTCTGCACCGCATCTTCGACGACGTCTTGGACACTGCGATCGCGGGCGACTCACGTTTGCTCCTCGAGATCTGCCGGTTTCTTCAGTACCCGCTCGATGAACCGCGAGAATGGACGAACGCGAATTCGTTGGCGCTGCTTTCAGACGGACGCTGGTTGATCCGTTATCGGTTGACGAGCTGCCCACAGGAGAAGAGGGCGGTTGAGTACCATGAGCGGATGGAAACAGCACCCTCGACGATTCCGCTACTGAATCTGCTCGCCGCCTTCGCACCCAGCCTGGTTCTATTTGCGATCATGTACCGCTGGTCGCTGAACGTGAGGTCCGCGGTATACGCGAATACGCGGATGCTCGCCCAACTTCTCGGCGTGGGATACGTACTCACGGCTGTTTTCGAGACTGACGAGCCGCTCGTCGTAGTCGCAGTACTGGTGATGATGACCGCCGTTTCGAGCTGGATTGCACTGAGACCGCTACACCAGAGTGGGATGCGCCCTTATTCCCAGGTACTGGTCGCCATCTCGGCCAGCGGCGTCGTCATGCTCGCGATCGTGACCCAGCTCGTGCTCGACCTTCCGCGCTGGTTCGAACCACACATCGTGGTGCCCCTTGCCGGGATGATCTTCGCCAACGCGATGAACACCGTGAGCTTGTCGGCCGAGCGTTTCGAGGCCGAACTCGATCGCGATGCCGATCCGCTCGTGGCGCGGCGCACGGCACTCGATGCAGCGCTCATTCCACAAATCAACGGCTTGCTCGCCGTGGGCCTGGTCTCGCTTCCCGGCATGATGACCGGCCAGATTCTCTCCGGTGTCGACCCGCTGGTGGCCGTCCGGTACCAGATCATGGTGATGTGCATGGTGTTCGGTTCCGGCGGACTCGGCGCGGCTCTGTATCTGCAGCTTCACGGCGGATCGAGGTCGCTCCGCGGCAGGCGGCCGCCGCACTGAACTCGGGGCAGTTCGTTTCCAGAGGTTCTCTCGGTGAGAACGTTCAACTGGCACTGGCTGGAGATCCCTCTACCGACGACTCAACCCGCTACATATACTCCGACAGCGCCTCACCAATCACCTCGGGGGTCACCTGCGGTCCGAACCGCTCGACGGCGGTTCCAGACTTGTCGACGAGAAACTTGGTGAAGTTCCATGCGATGTCTTGCTTGCCTTCTTCGTCCGGCAGCGTTGACGTCAGGTATTTGTAGAGATCGCAGGCAGCATCGCCGTTGACCTCGATCTTCGAGAACAGCGGAAAGTCGACGCCGTACTTGGAAGTGGCAAACTCGAGAATTTCTTTGTCGGTTCCGGGCTCCTGGGCACCGAATTGGTTACACGGAAAACCCAGAACGGTGAGGCCATCGCGGTTCTTGTGAAGTGTATGCAGACCTGCATACTGGGGAGTGAGGCCTCATTGACTCGCGACGTTGACGACCAGGCAGAACTGGTTCTGATAATCCGACAATCTTACGGATTCTCCCTGGATCGAAGTCATCTCGAATTCGTGCATATTCGCCATAGGAATTTCCCTCCGGTAGATGAACCGACGATAGGATCCAGGTCATGGGTGGGCAACCCGAAGCCGCGGTGAATATCACCGCGAGCGATCGAACGGATTGGCGGGAACGCTTGCTCGCGCGCCTGGAGGCGGGTGGGCGCTATCGCTCCTGGGTCTTGTTGGCCGCGCTGGCGGGGATGTTCGCTGCGACATTCCCGATCAGCATTCTTGCCGTTTCGCTCGGCACGATCGCACGCGGGCCGGGCTGTCCGCTGTCGCATTGGTGTTGGCAGCGGTGCTCTTGCGCGAGACCGAACGTCAGCGAGTCCGATTCGATCTGCTCGGCGCGGCGATGCGAGCCTCTGAGCCGGGCGCCTACTTCGAAAGGACGGAATAAATCAGCAGCCCCTGTTGTGTATCTCGGGTGACGCTGATGGTCCGAACGCCGATCGACCGATGGATCCGTGTCCGCCCACTCGTGTCGGCCGCCACCTGTGAAACCAGTGGTTCGATTCGGCGCTCGAATGCATCCGCGCGGGATCCGAATACGGCCTGGTTGATCCTATGGATCGCGTGGTTGGCTTTGTCTGGCGCTGTGCGTCGCCTGGGTGCGATCGGAGCGCTCACAGTAATCACTTCGGAGCGTACCACGTAGCGCGTCGTGCCGGAAGTTGCGATTTGTGCCGGATTGCCGTCGGGCATTTTCCCCGTTCGCCACTGAGTGACGCCCGGGTCCGCCGCGGACAGCGGTGTCCGAAGCCGCCTCACAATGGCTTTTGCGTCGAAGCTCTGGAAGCTCACGCTGGAATCCGTCTGACCCCGGTCGATCGCAGCGGGTGGGGCGCTCTGCCGGCGACCCCTACCGGCGCCCGTCGGCCTGGGATTGCGGGCTAGCGCTCGCGCACTGCGCTCGGCTTGCAATGCGTCGACGGCTGGTTTGGGCAGCAGGCTGAGTAAGAATCCAGGCGTTCGCTCGTAGATTCGCACTTCACCGGGTGGCACCATCGCGCGAGTGATCACCACCACTTCGTCTCGGGAGGTGAAGTACAGGTACAGCTGGTCGCGACTGACGATGTGCAGCCACTCCGGCCGGCCCTTACGCGTTACGATGTCGCGGACCGCAGAATCATATTCCAATTCAAGTGCGAGCCGCTGTTCGCCCTCTGGAGTGGCGGTGGACAGGCTGCGCGCGACTACATCGCCGAGCCTGTAGCCGTGTTGCACGGCGCTGCAACTCGCCAGTGTCGACGCGATGACGAATAGCAGAGCAAGTTTGATCGAGCCTGCACATGTGAAGCCAGCGCGCATTTGACCGGACGCCCCCCAGATACTCCTGGGAAGCCCTTCGACACAAAGCTCGCACGGCTTGAAAGAGGCTGCTCAAATGCGCTTCTACCCCCGAACACTGACCGGATCCGTGGGGATTCAGCTTCACCCCTTGGCTCCTCGAGTCTCGGAGTTTCTCCCGTGTCGCTCGGCCATGCGGAGTAGTATGGGGTGTAGACCGCCAGTCGATCGCCAAAGGGGGCCAGTCCGATGGGCCGCGAAGTCCAAACGCGTGAACGCCTACTGGATGTCGCGGAGCGTCTGTTTTCGGACCAGGGCTATGGAGCAACGTCAGGACGACAGATCACAATTCAAGCTGAAGCGAACATTGCCGCCATCCATTACCACTTCGGTGGCAAGAAGGAACTGCTACAGGCGGTGCTGGTCCGTCGGCAGGGCCCAATTACGAATGCGCGACTCGAGCGCCTCGATGCGCTGCAGGCAAGACCGGATCATCCGCCCACGGTCGAAGAGATCCTGGCCGCCTTCCTCGAACCCGCTCTTTATCGGGCGCGGCACCCCGATAATCCGACGGCGCGGATCTCGAAGCTGGTCAGCCGCCTCTTGATCGAGAAGCCAAAAGATCTCGGTGGAATCGTAACGGCTCCGTTCGCCGGCGTGCTCCTTCGTTTTATCGATGCGCTCAGACAGGCGCTACCCGGGATCTCGCGACAGGAGATATTCGTTCGCATGTCGATGGTGGTCGGCGTGCTCATCCATATCGCATCCGGGATGCAAGAGGCACCCATGCTGCCCGACATCGAGTCGCCGACCTACGATGATGAGGCCGTCTTGAAGCCCGTGATCGCCTTTTTGGCGGCCGGCTTCCGCGCGCCGTCCACAGAGAAGCCCATCACCATCGATACGCAGTCGCCGCTGGCGAGCGGCTTTGGTGCCGCCGACTAGGCAAGTGGGCCCACTATGGAAGCTCTTCTCGCTGTGTTGCTATGGTAAGGTGGACGGCCCAGTACGACTCTTACCAAGCAGCCCCGCCGGCCAAAACGGTTCTTGACAGCTGCGCATCGAGGAAACCACGTATGAATTTTGATTTCTCGGAGGAGCAGAAGCTCCTCCAAAAGACGGCCCGAGACTACCTCGCGGAGTATTCACCGCTGACTGTGGCTCGTGCCGTGATGGAGTCAGACGTCAAGTACAGCAACGAGTTGTGGAAGGGGACCGCCGAGATGGGCTGGCTTGGCGCCGCGGTTCCCGAGGAATACGGCGGAGCGGGCTTCGGGCACCTCGAACTCGCTCTGCTCGCGCAGGAGGTTGGCCGTTCGCTTGCACCGATTCCGTTCTCTTCGTCTGTCTACTTGGCGACTGAGGCCATCACCCGGCTCGGGTCCGAGGTGCAGAAGCAGAAGTACCTGACCCGACTCGTGTCTGGCGATGCGATCGGGACGCTGGCGATCTCTGAGGGCCCCGGCGAGTTGGACTTGGAGTCGATCGAAACTCGCTTCGAGGCCGGCAAGTTGACCGGAAGCAAGACACCGGTGCCCGATGGCGACATCGCCGATCTGGTTGTCGTGCTGGCGAAGACCGCCGCTGGAACCGCGCTGGTCATCGTCAATGGCGATGCGGGTGTCGCGAAGAGGTCGCTCGAATCGATTGACCCGACTCGCTCGCTTGCGCAGCTCACTTTCGACGCTGCACCGGCAGAACTCTTGGGAGCTGACGGCGAGGGAGCCGCGCAGGTAGAGATTCTTCTGGATCGCGCGGCGGTGTTGATGGCGTTCGAACAGATCGGCAGCGCAGAGCGCGCCTTCGAAATTACGAAGGAGTACACGCTCGGCCGCTACGCGTTCGGGCGCCCGATCGCGTCATTCCAGGCCATCAAGCATCGGCTCGCCGACCTGTATACGATGATCGTGCTGGCCACCTCCAATGCCTACTTCGGCGCCTGGGCCTTGGAGAACGAATCGGAAGAACTGGGTACCGCGGCGTGTGCGGCGCGTGTGAGCGCGATAGAAGCCTTTGACCGAGCCGGAGAAGAGATCATACAGATGCACGGGGGCGTCGGATTTACCTGGGAGTATGACTGCCACATGTTCTATCGACGCTCGAAGCTGACCGGCCTCGTTTTGGGCAGCGCAGCCGAGTGGCGCGAGAAACTGATCCAGCGACTGGAAGCCGGCTCCAACTGAGGTCCTATCACAACGGGTTTTCGCTGAACTAAATGGATAGGCCGAATCGATAGGCCGAATCGATAGGCCGAATCGATAGGCCGAATCGATGGGCCGAATCGATAGGCCGAATCGATAGGCCGAATCGATGGGCCAGATTCGCAGGCACGAATCAACAGGAGAAGACATGGATTTCGAAGACACTCCGGAAGAAGCCGCCTTTCGCGCCGAAGCTCGCGCATGGCTCGACGCCAACGCGAAATTGTTGGATCCCAATGAGTCGGTGCAGGGGTTGATGGAAAGCGAAGGAGGTGGTGGCGTCAAGCGGGCGCAACAGTGGCAGGCAAAGAAGGCCGATGCCGGTTGGGCGTGCATCACCTGGCCCAAGGAATACGGAGGCCGCGCGGCGACTTCGATCCAGAGCGTGATTTGGAATCAAGAGGAGGCGCGATACCGCACCCCACCGAGCATTTTCGGCATCGGCCAGGGCATGCTCGGGCCAACCATCATGACTCACGGTACGCAGCAGCAGAAGGATCGATACATCCAGCCGATGCTGCGGGGCGAGGAAATCTGGTGCCAGTTGTTCAGTGAGCCTGCGGCCGGATCAGACCTGGCTGGCTTGCGCACGACCGCCGTGAGGGACGGGGATGATTGGATCGTCAACGGCCAGAAGATCTGGACCACGGGCGCGCAATTCTGTAAGTGGGGGATGATCGTGACGCGCACCGATACCAGCGCGGTCAAGCACGCGGGGATCACCTACTTCATCGTCGATATGGAATCTCCCGGCATCGAGATCCGGCCCATCAAGCAGATCGCCGGCTCGAGCGGCTTCAACGAGGTGTTTTTCACCGGTTGCCGGATTCCGGACCAGAACCGGGTCGGTGCGGTAAACGACGGCTGGCGGGGCGCGATTACCACGCTGATGAACGAGCGCTCGTCGATCGGCGGTGGTGGTGGCGGCGCCGGTGTGAAGGAATTGATGCGGTTGGCGAAGCAGTGCAAGCGCAACGGGCGGCCTGCTATCGAGGATGCTTCCGTGCGTCAGCAGATTGCGGACTTCTATATCCGCGGCAAAGGACTTTCCTACACGGGGTCGCGAACGCTGACTGCGATCTCGCGCGGTACCACTCCGGGGCCGGAGAGTTCGATCGGCAAGCTGGTTGGCGCACCACTGCGCCAGCAGATGGCTGCATTCGCGATCGACTTGCAGGGTGCGGCCGGTTTGCTGGTCAACCAGGACGCCGCCCAGGATGGTGTCTGGCAGATGGCTTGGCTTGGGGCTCCAGGCATGCGCCTGGCTGGCGGAACAGACGAAATCCTGCGCAACATCGTGTCCGAACGCGTCCTGGGCCTTCCCTCCGAGATGCGGGCCGACAAGGGTGTGCCATTTTCGGAGATTCCGACGGGTATCTAAGCCCAGCCAGCACTGGTTCGCCGGAGCCAGTGGTCCCTGCTGGGCCCCAGCCGCACTTGAGCTATAGCGAGCGGCGAGAACTGGTTCGCCGGAGCCAGTGGGTCCCTGCTGGGCCCCAGCCGCACTCGAGCTATGGCGAGCGGCGAGAACTGGTTCGCTGGAGCCAGTGGGTCCCGGCCGGGCCCCAGCCGCACTTTCGCTGTGGGACTGTGTTAGTGGGGCCGGCAGAGATCTCCGTGGGGGGACCCGTCGAGCAGCGCGATGAATTCGGGGCCGCCCATGTAGACCAATTCCCTGTGGTCGCCACCTTCGAAGTACACGCACGATAGCCGCCGCAGTCGGTCGTCGTACACCACTGGGATTCCGAAGGCTCCGCCCAGCGGAGGAATCGCGCCGGGTTCGCAATCTGGGAAGATCAACGGCATTTCGCCCTCGGTCGCAAGTTCCAGTTGCCGGTGCAATTCGGTTTCCAATTTTTTCAAATCGACCCGATGCGAAGCTGGAACGATCGCCATGATGTAGCCGCGCTCATCTTCGAGCAGAACCGTCTTGGCAAGCTGGTCCTCCCAGATATATGCCGCGCCGGCCGTCTCGGAGCTGTTGTGAGAGTGCGGATGCTGCAATACCTCGTAGCTGACCTCGCGTGAATCGAGATACCACTGGACCGTCTTCGAAATGGACATGGAAACCTCCCTCCTCATACACAATACACATACGCGATACGTGCAATGTCAATCCGAATTAACTCCGTCGGGCACTGGCCGACGTCCGAGAAGATGGGACCCACGGAAACAGAAGATACAGCGGGGATCGCGCGTGACTGGCAAGCGAGCGTCCGAAGGAGTACTCCTCGACTCTGCGCCAGCTGTTGTTCAAAACGCAAGAAGAATCACGCGCACCCGAGTCGCTTCTGCCCGTAGTGATTCTCTCCCGACGCGGGCAAGATTGGACTTTCCGGCTTGCGAAGGCTCGGGTGACAGTTGGAAGGAGTCTGTGAGGAGACGGCTGACGGGTCGAATGAACTTTTTCGCGCTTGGGACGCTTGTCTTGGGGCTGGCCCCTGCCAGCCCGGCCCGGTCGAGCGACACCGACAGCGACGGAAGCTGCCCCTATCGACGTGTGTCGTTGAGTACGCCACAACGTCTTCTAAAGGCACCCGGTGACGGCACTCTACAAGCGGAATTTCTTGGCGTGTTTGGATTTCATCTCGGGCGTGCCGGCTTCGAGGTGATCGAGCCGACCCAATCGGGGTTCACTTGGGAAATATTCAGCCAGGTGGAACCGCTCGGAGACGGGCGGTTGGCTTGGAGCTATGCGTTGCTCCCGATGCCTGGCCTGGCGGATGGGGTGATCGAATTTCCCACGTTTTCGGTCGTTGAACGACCCGGTGGCGAGCGTGTGCAGTTCACGACGTATCACGGGCTGGAAAGCCTTCGCTCCACCGATTTTCCCCTTCGCGCAGCACTGGCATCAGAGAAGCTCGCAAACTTGTACCTCCCAGTGGCGCTGAAGCTCTGCGCTGAGCGGGGCTCGATATTGGAGATGGAGGCGGCTCGGCTGGAGCGCATCCGCAGCGAACTCAGCGCCGAAATCGAACGCGTTGCGGCGCGACGCTCACGACAGAACAAGCACCTGGAGTTGAAAACCGAGGACGGAATGCAGGACCCGCCCGGGTCAGCGAGCGATTGAATCAGGCAGCGATTCGATCGGCGGATTGCTCGGCAGCACTGTCATTGGCGATGCGCACGATACCCAGCGCTGCGAGTGAGCGGATCACGAAGTAGGCGGGGTCGATTTCGAACCAGCGAACGCCGAAGTTGATCGACATGCCGGCCTTGTGGTGGTTGTTCTGAAAGAGCTCACCAAGAGTGACGAAATCAAAGGGCAGCGAATTGCGCGAGAGGTCGTTTCCCTCGAAATTTCGATAGCCATACTTGTGGCCGCACCAGTTCACTATGGCTCCGTGGATTGGACCCATCAGGAAATGCGCCGGCAGCAGCAGGAAGTAGATCGCGCTCGGTGCGAATGCAACATAAAACAGTGTGTAGGCCACGCCGAAGCCGATGCGTACGGGCCAGCGGTTTGCGAGCCGGTCGAGTTCTACCCATTGCGGGTAGCCGCCATCGAAGCGCGGCTCGGGCTCGATTTCGTGGTGCACGAAATCGGAGTAGCGATTCTTGGTGTTGAGCATCATCGCCACCACATTTGGGAAGAAATGTGGAGAATGCGGGTCGCGCTCCGTATCGCTGAATGCGTGGTGTTCGCGGTGCAAGATCGCGTAGCCGCGCGGCTCCAGAAACGATGAGCCCTGGGTCAACCAGGTTGCGAAATAGAAAATTCGCTCCCAGCGCCTGCTCATCGTGAACTGCCGATGGGCACCGTATCGGTGCAAGAAGAACGTCTGGAAGAATACTGACGAGAGCCAGTGACCGACAAAGAATATGGCAATTGCGAGCATCCGCTCTCCCTTGCAGCCTTGGTCACGAGGCCGTGAAGGTTCGAGACCCGTGGCGAGTCGGTACAAAGCTACCGAGGTCAAGAGCTGGAGTCCGCTGAGTTTCGTAATAGTTGTGTGATACCAATTCGTTGGGAGTTCACGGCTCGCACGCGGGTAGGATTCGTCGCCAATGCAGCGGCATATCGAAATCGGATTGATCGGAGTCTGCGGCCTGGCCTGCATGTCGCTCCTATTGAAGAACCTCTCGTATCCCCTGATGTGGCAGGACGAGGCCGAGACCGCGGTATTTGCGACCCGCATCCTGGACTACGGATTTCCCAAGGTGCACGGCAGTCGAAATGTGGTTTACGAATTCGGCTCGAACGTGGCACTTGGAATCGATGAGCGAACTGACGCTTACATTGGAACTACCTGGGGACACTTCTACTTCGCGGTTCCAGGTGTTCTGGCAGCCGCGGCAACCGACGATCTCTACGCGAAGACATGGCGGATCCGTCTGCCCTTCGCGCTGACCGGTGCACTCGGCATCGGCCTGACGGTGCTCGCGGTGATCCCGGTCTTTCGGGGTCGCCCCGGCCTGGCCAGGCGATTTGTGATCTATTTCTTGTTGCTCTCGTGCGCATCGATTTCGCTGCTGTTGCATCTTCGCGAGGCACGCTACTACGCGTTGTTGATTCTGCTGGTGGCTGCGATCGGCTGGGTTCACCTGCGCCATGTCGTGTTCGAAACGCTCAGCTACCGCCGATATGCGATCGCCCTCACGGGGCTGATGGTCCTGCTGTTCAACGTGTTCTACTCAGCGTTCTTCATGATTGGCCTGATACTGGCAATCGAAGCGCTGTGGCGGGAACGCCGCTCTTGCATCATGAGCCCCCCCCAGATCGGCTCGGGTGCGGCTCGGCGAATCGCGACGTCACTCGCGCCGCTGGCAGCCGCCGGGGTCTGCGTAATACCGCTGTTGGTCTACTTCGAGACGTTTCCGATCGCGGCCGAATTTTCGAAGCACGTTGGGTTCAGCGCGGCCGTATACCTGGCGAATAGTGAGAACCTCGTTTTCCATCTGTTGCGACACGAACTGCTGGCGGTCGTAGTGTTATGCCGTGTAGCGGTTCTGGCCGCCGATCGGGTTTTGGGGGAGCCTCTCGAGCGCTGGGAAGCACAGAGCCGTCGAGTCGCCTCGCAGATCGTTGGGTTTGCGCTGGGATATTCGCTGCTCAGTTGCCTCAATCCACTGGTATACGAGCGCTACTACATCGTGTTGAGCCCCCTGTTGACAGTGGTATTCGTTCTCGATGCGATGTGCCTCAGCGCGCGGGCGAGGGCACACGACCGATCCCGGGGCGGGTGGGTCAACGTGTTTGCAGTCGCGACGATCCTCGCGTTGACCACAGTGACGGGAACCACGCGAATCCAGGACGTGCGCGGCCGGTTGCGCGAGATTTCGGAGCCCTATCTCGGCCCGTTGGACTACGTGATCCCGTGGATCCGCGAACAATATCCACATCCGGAGGCGCTCGTGATCGCGACAAACTACGAGAATCATCCCTACATGTACTACCTGGGCAGCCACACGATCGTAGGCCTCAGCCGCAATAACATCCGCCGGGACAGGCTGCTCGAGCCGGACCTGGTGGTGCCGCGTCGTCGCTGGCGCGCTTCGTTGCGAGACGCCATGGCCTTCGTTGAGCGTCGGCGTGGCGAATATCGCTCCGAAGTGTTCGAAGTGCGCGATCTGCACTACAACAATGTGCCGGCGCTCTCGAGATCGATGTCGACTCCCGATCCGCACCGGTTCGTGACGGCGCTTGCGGACCGCGACGAGCAGAGGCTCGAGGTCTATGTACGAGTCGAGCCGGAGGCGACGCCCTGATGGGTCGACTCAGGGCATCGCAGGAAGCGACCGGAGCGGAAGGTTGTGGGCATTCGGCCGGGAGAAACGATTAGACTCGGGCCGAGCGGGGCAGAGCATGGGTGAGCGAGCATGAAGTCGGTGTCTCGAGACAACCAGACGATTCGCGATTTCGGTGAACAATGGTCGCACTACGGCGACAACGAGGGTTTTTACGGCTCCGTCGAACTGCTCGCAGACATGCTGGGGCCGCTGGTTTCATTCGATGATCTGCGCGGGGCACGAGTCGCAGACATCGGCAGCGGTACCGGCAGGATCGTTCGAATGTTGCTCGACGCTGGTGTCGAGAGCGTGGTGGCAATCGAGCCTTCCGTGGGGGTCGAGATCCTTCGTGAGAATCTCCGCGAGTTCGGCGATCGCGTCGAGGTGATCCACGGCACCGGCGACGAGTTGCCGGCCGATCGCGAGCTGGATTTCGCGATTTCGATCGGTGTAATCCAGTTCATCCGAGATCCGCAACCCACGTTGCGAGCCGCACTCGGCGCGCTGCGACCCGGAGGCAAAGTCGTCATCTGGGTCTATGGCCACGAGGGCAATACTGCATATGTGCTCGCGTTGACTGCGCTGCGCTCGATCACGACGCGGCTGCCGCACTGGGCGCTAGCGGGGGTCTGTCAGCTCATGACAGGCTTCGTCGACGCGTACATCGCGTTATGCAGACTCACTGGGCTCCCGTTGCCATTGCACAACTACCTGGTCAACACATTGGCGCGTGTGACGCGGCGTGAGCGAACGCTGACGATCTACGACCAGCTCAATCCCAGCTATGCGAAGTATTACCGTCGCAACGAGGTCGCTGAGATGCTCGAGAGAGCGGGTTTTGTTGACGTCCAGCTCCATCATCGACGCGAATACAGCTGGACGGCCATTGGCACCAGGCCCGAGCCGCGAAAATCGTGAGGTTTCTTCCGTGTCGTCGCCTGCACGATGAAGCGCGAGGCTGTCTGGCCCCTCCCCACGCGAAATTGAGCTAGATTTGAAACCGTTGGTGCCGAAAACACGCCCTGACAACCCCCTCGTTTCGATTGTCGTGCCCGTTCTCAACGAGGAGGGCTGCGTCGGCGAACTCGCACGCCGTGTCGCGGCGGCTCTGGCGACTGCGAACACCCGTTACGAATTGCTTTTTGTCGACGACGGCAGCCGGGACGGCACGGCAGCGGCGATCGCCGACCTCCGCAGATCGGACCCCAGCGTGAAGACGATTCGTTTCACCAGGAGCTTCGGCCATCAGGCCGCGCTGGCTGCCGGGTTCAAACACGCAGCTGGTGATGCGGTCGTTATCATGGACGGTGACCTGCAGCATCCACCCGAGTTCATTCCCACGCTGATCAGCGCCTGGCTCGAGGGGATCGACGTGGTCAGCACGATCCGTCGATCGCCCGCCGATTCGCGCTTGGATTCCAAGGAGCTTCTCGGGCGCGCCTTCTACCGGGTCATGTCCGCACTGACGCCGATTTCCATCACGCCGGCCGCGGCTGACTTCCGCCTATTGGACCGTCGCGTCGTCGACGCGTTCAATGGGCTCGAGGAGCGCTTCATTTTCGCGCGCGGCCTGATCCCGTGGCTGGGTTTCGAAGAGGTCTATTTCGACTACGCGGTAGGCGATCGTTTTGCCGGCCGCAGCAAGTATCGGTTCTGGTCGATGCTTCGGCTGGCGCTCGATGGGATCTTCTCGTTTTCGGTAGTACCGCTGCGGCTGATCTCGTTGCTGGGTTTCGGGACCACATTGTTTGGGATCGGGTTCGGGATCTTTTCCGTGTTTTCGTACCTGGCGGGCAACGTCGACGGTACGGGATGGACGACACTCGTCGTGCTGATCCTGACTTTTGGCGGGATCCAGATGCTCTCGATCGGGATCGTCAGCGAATACATCGGCCGGACCTATGAGGAAGTGAAACGCCGTCCGCGCTACGTGATCGACTCTACGGCTGGGCTCGATCGACGGTGAGCCGTTGGACGGTCGCGACCGCGATCGCCACGGCGCTGCTGTGGATCTCGCTGGGGACCCAGGCGTCACTGCCGACGCTGACCCGCGGCGCCGAGGATTGGTCTGGTGACTTCCGCTCCTACTACCTGCCCAACGCCGAGTTCGCGGCGAACCAGCTAGCGGAAGGACGCCTTCCGTTGTGGAATCCGTACCAGGGCGCGGGTGGGCCGTTCCTGGCGACGATCCAGCCGGGCGTCTTCTACCCGCCCAACTGGCTTCATCTGCTGCTGCCGTCTGCAACGGCATTCCTTGTGTTGATCGCACTGCACCTGGCACTCGCGGTCGTGACCGCGAGCGCTCTTGCGCAACGCCTGGGCGCGTCGCCGATCGGTGGAGCAGTAGCGGGGCTGGCCTACGCGACATCGTTTCAGCTGATTGGCAGCGTATGGACCCCACCGCTGGTTTACACTGCGTCGTGGATGCCGGCGGTGTTATTCGCTGTTGATCGGATCATCGATCGACCCTCAGCGAAGTCGACGGCGCTGCTTGCGGCAGTGACCGCGCTTCCCGCGCTCGCGGGCTGGCCGTATACTCTGATGCTGACAGCACTGACCTGCGCGATGTATGCAGCCACTCGCATGCTGATGGGGCTGGTGCGCGCGCGAGCGATTCCGTGGCGCGTGGGTGTTGCGCTTTCGGCCGGGGCGGCGATCGGCCTGCTGTTGGCGGCGCCGCAGTTGTACCCGGCATCGGAGTTGCTGGGGCGCAGTTGTCGCGCGTTGGGCTCGATCATCGAGGAGCAGGCCATCTTCGTGCCGGGTCCGCACGATCCGGAGATATTCATGAGAAGTATTCTCAGAAGCGGATTCAACGATGGCGTTCCGGGTTACGCGGCCTTGCTGCTTTCGCCCCTGGCGCTGTTGCTGCCGGGTCCACATCGGGGTCGCGTCGCGCTGCTGCTCGCCATCGGGGGCTTCGGGTTGCTCGCATCCTTCCCCGGCTCGGTTCCAGTCTACGGCTGGTTGCGGGAACTGCCCATTCTCGCTGATTTTCGATTTCCGTACCGGTACCGGCTGCTGTCGACGCTGGCACTCTCGATCGCCGCCGGCGTTGGCGCATCTCACCTCCAGTACGCATTGCGCCGCTACTCACACGCTGGTTCCGCTGCTGGGGTAGTGGCGCTGATGGCTGCACTGGGATGGGGCAGCCTCCCGGTGCTGAACACGGCAAGTCGCTTTGCGCGCGATTTCGGTCCGTCTCAATCGGTGGCCGAGCAGATCGCACAGATCGGTGCGGATTGGAAACCCGAGCCGTACGAGCGTGTCTACTGGACCGGTCGATCCCACAAGCTCCGCGATCCGAGCAACGTGTTCGTTGTCCACGACATGGAGCCGTTGACATTGGCGCGAACCGCACAATTGTTGACGTTCTTCGAAACCGGACGAGCCAGGACACTCCTCACGCTGAAGCCATCCAGCGATCCTCGCAAGAAGTACGAGGATTGGGTGGCAGCCCCGTTCTTCGGTTGGCTGAACCTTCCCGGTGACAGTGCACGGGCTGCGATCCTCGACGTGTTCTCGATCGGAACGATTGTCGACCGCGCGCCGCCGTATTGGCTGACCGACCGCTACGAGCGGATCTCGCCTGCCGGTGCCGAGTCGTCGGTCTTCCGCAACCCTCACGCGCTGCCCCGCGCGTACCGGGTCGCAGTTGCCATTGCGGAGCCGGCGAAGTTGGCGGACGCGTTGCGCCTGATGACATCGGAGCGTTTCAATCCACGCTCGATGGTGCTGTTGGACAACCCGCCCGCCCGGCTCTTGACACGCCGCCGCCCCGTGCCGTTCGACCCGAGCGGCGTCGAAATCGAACGCTATCTCCCAGATCGGGTCCGGCTGCAGACACGCGGCGCGACGGCGGCGATCGTCGTGCTGACCGACGCGCACTTCCCAGGCTGGACGGCGAGCTTGGATGGACAGCCGGTCGAGTTGTATCGGGCGAACGCGAATTTTCGCGGTGTTGCGGTCCCCGCCGGCGAACATGTGGTCGAGATGTACTACGCACCGCAATCATTGGCGTTCGGCAGCTGGCTGGCGGCGTTGGGCGCGCTTGGGATCGCGGTCGCGGTGTGGCGAAATTGATTGGCGTGAGTCGATTCGCGATCGAGCTACCTGAGTTGCCGGACCTGAGACGCCCGACTCGTATGGGTCAGCCTGCTAGATGATACGCGACTTGCGATCGCCCCAGTAGCGGTCCTTCAGCAACCGCTTGTAGAGCTTTCCGGTTGGGTGCCGCGGAAGCTCGGCCTCGAAGTCGATCGAGCGCGGGCATTTGATCTTCGCCAGCTGGGACTTGCAATACTCCAATAACTCGGCCTCCAGTTCGGAGTTCGCGTCCGCCATGTCGATGGGTTGGACAACAGCCTTCACCTCTTCGCCGAAATCCTCGTTGGGAATGCCGAACACCGCGGCGTCTGCGACTTTGGGGTGCGTAATGAGAACGTTTTCTGCCTCCTGCGGGTAGATGTTCACGCCGCCGGAGATGATCATGTTCGACTTGCGATCCGTCAGGAAGAGATAGCCCTCTTCGTCCAGGTAGCCGATGTCGCCCAGCGTGCTCCAGCCCTTGGCGTTCTGGGATTCCGCGGTCTTCTTCGAGTCTCCGTGGTATTCAAACTTTCCGCCACCTGCGAAGTAGATTCCACCCGGTGTCCCGATCGGCTGCTCCTCGCCGGCGTCATCGAGGATGTGAATTTCGCCAAGCAGCGCTCGGCCGACCGAACCCTTGTGGGTCATCCACTCGTCCGAGTTGATCGTGGTGAATCCGTTGCCTTCGGTGCCCGCGTAGTATTCGAACAATACAGGTCCCCACCAATCGATCATTTTTTCTTTTACCGGCACAGGGCAGGGGGCTGCGGCGTGGATCGCACTTTTCAGGCTCGACAAGTCGTGGAGCGCGCGCTGCTCGTCGCTGAGTTTGAACATCCGCACGAACATCGACGGCACCCATTGGCTGATAGTCACCTGGTGCGCTTCGATCAGGCGCAGTGCCTCCATCGCATCGAAGGACTCCATCAAAACGCAGGTCGCGCCGAGCCGCATCATCGCCATGTTGAAGCGCAACGGCGCCGCGTGATAGAAGGGGGCGGGTGACAGGTAGACGCTGTCCTGATCGGCTCCGTACAGGCCCTTCAGCAGTCCGAGCATCGCGGGTGCCGTACCGATCGGCTTGCCATCGAACGGGATCGAGACGCCTTTGGGGCGCCCTGTCGTTCCCGATGAATACAGCATGTCGTTGCCCTCGACTTCATCATCGATCGGCTCGGACGGCTGCGCTGCGATGGTCTTTTCCCAATCGGGGTATGCATCGATCGAACCGCCAACCAGATAGCGGCCGTCCAGGCCGGACAGCGGTTCGCGCACCTGCTCGGCTACGTCGCGGAGCTGGTGCGACCCGACATACACGCGCGCGCCGCAATTCGTGACGATGTACTCGAGCTCGGATGCCGTCAGCCGCGAGCTGATCGCGGTGTAGATGATGCCGGAACGTTGCGCGGCCCAACAGATCTCGAAAAAGCGCGCGTTGTTTTCCATGTGGATCGCGATGTGGTCGCCCGCCTGCAGGCCGAGCGAGCGGAACAACTGGGCGCCGCGATTCGAAGCTTCGTCAAGCTGCCCGTACGTGATGGTCTCGCCGCTGGCGGCCATCCGATACGCGACCTTGTCGGGCAGTGTCTTGGCGAGTTCACCGGGATACATGGGGCTCCTTCAGGTCGCCGCGCTGTGTGACGATGCATCGAGTTGCTTCGTCTCGCCGCTGCTCTCGCAACGGCAGGCCCGAGTCTAGATTCGATGAGCCCGTCACGCAGCGGGTGCTGGAAACAGCAGGTCGATCTGTGCGGTGAGCTGGCCGGGAATCGACAACCCCGAAGCCGCGACGTTTTCTTCGAGTTGACTCGTGTGCGTCACACCGACGATCGCGCTGGCGACATGCGGCTCCCGGAGACACCACGCGATCGCGAGTTGGGCCATCGAAACGTCCAGTTTTTCCGCGATCGCCGACAGCGCCTGGACACGTTCGAGGGCCGCGGGCTCTAGTAGATTCCTCATCCAGCCACTTCTTTCGGCATCGGCTGCCCGGCTGTTGGCCCCGCGCGCGCCACCGGAATACTTGCCGCTCAGCACTCCCTGGGCCAGTGGGCTGAAGACGATATGAGATAGCCCCTCGCGGACACAGGTGGCTGTCACGTCCGATTCGATGCCGCGCCTCAGGATTGAGTACTCGGGCTGACTGGAAACCGGTTGGAACGCGCCGTGGCGCTCCGCTGCGCGGCAGGCCTGTTCGATCTGTTTGCTCGTCCATTGGGAAACCCCCCAGTACAAGAGTTTCCCTTGGCGAATCAGGTCTTCGTATGCGCGGACGGTTTCGTCGATGGGCGTTGTCGGGTCCCAACGGTGGCATTGGTGGAGGTCCAGGTAGTCGACGCGAAGCCGGCGCAGCGACTCCTCCACGCTTTCGAACAGGTGCTTGCGCGACAGCCCGCGGTCGTTGGCGCGATCCGAGATCGGGAAGAAACACTTGCTGGCGATGACCAGGTGCCGTCGGGGGAGCCCCTCCAAAGCGCGGCCGAGCTCGATCTCGGCGGCGCCGTCGGCATAGACATCCGCGGTATCGAACAGGTTCACTCCCAGCTCGAACGCGCGCCGGACGATCTTGCGGCTGGCCTGAGAATCGAGCTTGGAGCCGAGCGTGAGCCACGACCCCAACCCGATTTCGCTAACCGCAAGTCCACTATGGCCGAGTCGTCGGTACTGCACGGTCGCGAATTCTATCTCAACTGGGCTTTTTGCCTCAGTTCAGTCAGTACTCCTTTCGGCACTCCTTTCGATACAACAATCGGTAGACTTCGAGCGCTGTGTTGAATCTCGCCGCTGAAACCGACCCGACTTGGGTCGACCGAGCCCTCGCTGATCTCGAGGAGCTGCTCCTCGACCACGCGCACTGCGAGCGCAAGGCCGCGGGCTTGGCCGTACGCATGATGTTCCGCTACCCCGACCTTGGGTACTTGCACGAACCGTTATCGCGGCTGGCGCGTGAGGAACTCGCCCACTATGAAGAAGTGCTGCGCGTGATCGGTGCCCGCGGCGGTGTACTGCGGCGCCAGAAACCCAGCTCCTACGCGGGCCAACTGACAAAGGCGATTCGAGGCCGGGAACCGGAAAGGCTGATCGACACATTGGTCGTGGCCGCGATCATCGAGGCCCGCAGTTGCGAACGCTTCAAACTGCTGGCGGCTGCGGTCGGCGACCCGACACTGGCGAAACTCTACAGTGGTCTGCTGGCTTGTGAGGCGCGCCATCACAACATCTACTTCGAGCTGGCGGTCCGCGCCGGCGGCGAGGTCGTCGCCAAAGATCGGCTGCGCGAACTCGCCGCGCGCGAGGCTGAAATCCTGTCGACCCCCGGGCCGAGCGTTCGAATGCACAGCTGACACGACGTCGCCCGACCCAGCATGAGTCGGGCTCCTTGCCACACCCAACACAGCCAATTCGAGCATCAGGAGGAACCACGATGGACATCACGACCGAACCAATTTCGATTCCAGTTTCGGACGGAAGCACGATGGGCGGATTCCTCGCGCGCCCAAGTGCGGGGGGAACCTACCCGGCGGTCATCGTTTACATGGAGATCTTCGGTGTGAACGCGCACATCCGTGACGTAACCGAGCGCGTCGCACGCGAAGGCTACGTGGCGTTGGCGCCTGACTACTTTCATCGGACCGGCCCGGGTGTCGAATATGCCTATGACGAGCAAGGCATGGGAAAGGGCATCGCGTTGATGGGGCGGCTCAAAGCGGACGAGATGATCGCCGACGCGAATGCGGCGATTCAAGCACTGCGCAAGCGCTCAGAAGTGAACGGCGACAAAATCGGATGCATGGGTTTTTGCATCGGCGGCCACATGACCTACCTGACCGCCTGCGAGACAGACGTAGCGTGTGCGGCCAGCTTCTACGGTGGCGGAATCGCAGCACCCGTGGGGCTCGGTGGAGCAGCCTCCACGATCGGACGAACGGCGAAGATCAAAGGGCAAATCTTGTGTCTATTCGGCGCCAACGACGGCTTCATTCCACTCGATCAAGTCGAGGCCATCAAGTCGGCGCTCGCCGACGCAGGCGTGGATCACGAAACGGTTGTGTACCCCGGCGCAGACCACGGATTCTTCTGCGATGCCCGCGATGGTTTTCAGCAAGCCGCCGCCAGCGATGCGTGGGAGCGAGTCAAGGAGATGTTTCACTCCAAGCTCGCGAGCTGACGAACCAGCGTCGAATTTCCCCCGGGGTGATGTACCCGTTCGCCGCAGGAGAGATTGCAGAACACTTGACAAACGAAGGTGGCGCAGGGCACCTTGAAGTCGCGCTGACTGGGCTGTAACCCCGTTTTGGCCTCGTGGTGGGGCCGTTGATCGAAGGCGCACGAGAAAAGTTCGGCAGCCCATTGTGTGTTACCCCTTCTATGGTCAGCACGTTCGATGAACACCGGAAGGGTAGGAGAGGAAATAATGGCAGGCGGTACAGTAAAGTGGTTCAGCGATGAGAAGGGCTATGGATTCATCGTTCCCGACGATGGCTCGAAAGATCTCTTCGTGCATTTCTCCAACATCGAGGGCGATGGTTTCAAGTCGCTTTCCGAGGGCCAGAAAGTGACCTTCGAGCCGGGCGAAGGCCGCAGGGGACCGGAGGCCACTATCGTCCGACCTGCTTGAATGCGCGAAAACAGCAACGGAACCCAACGGCGGCCCCGATCGCGGGCCGCCGCATCTTTGTCAGACCGGCCGCACGCGAGTAGTTCGAGTGGCCGCAGGCGCTTTGTTCCGGCGGCAGACGCTCTATTTGACCGGTCGTCATCTCTTGGACCGCCGATATGTGTGATTGGAGAATCGATTGCCCTTGCCGTTATCTGACCTACGCGATCACGAACGTGGCACCTACTCCCAATTCGGCGAGGAGGGTGTGCTGGCTCGCATCTTTGAATCGATTGGTGTTCGGCATCGCTATTGCGTTGAATTCGGCGCCAAAGATGGGGAGACCCTTTCCAACACGGCTTCGCTGCGCCGCGAACAGAACTGGTCGAGCTTGCTGATGGAGGCGGATCCGGCCTTCGCCGGAGAGGGCGTCCAAACCGAATTTGTGACGGCTGAAAACGTCAACGCGCTGTTCGCCAAACACCATGTACCGGCTGAGTTCGATTTGCTGTCCATTGATGTCGACGGCAACGACTACTGGATCTGGCGCGCGATCGACGCTTTCGAGGCGCGTGTCGTGGTCGTCGAGTACAACATTTTCTTCGGGTTGGATGTCGCGAAGACGATTGAATACCGGCCCGATCACGTCTGGGACGGAACGACCTACCACGGCGCAAGTCTCGCTGCGCTAGACAAGCTGGGACGCGCCAAGGGCTATAGCCTCGTTCACACCGAGAGTTGGGCCCCCAATGCATTCTTCGTGAAGAATTCGGAACTCCCTCAGGGCTACGTCGAGCGGCCGATTCACGAGCTGACGAATTGGGCGTCGTATCGGGAACCTCGCGATACTCCGGATCGAAGCTGGGTATCCGTCTGAGGGTTCAGGCAGCAACCCACGAATGGCGCAGCCGGCTGGTTCCCACCGCTCATGGCTACTTGTCCCGCGAGAAGGAATTCTGCATACTCGCCGCCGAACTCCGCCTCCTCCAGAAATAGATGCCTGATATCGTTGGGGCTCCAATGGCCGCCTCGGTTCCGGATCAGATCGTAGAGCGGCCCGACGCTGCCGCGTTATTGCCGTATTCTGTCAAGCTCCCGGTCTTCGAAGGACCGCTTGATCTATTGCTGCATCTGATCAAAGTGAACGAAGTCGAGATCACCGATATTCCGATCGCGCGAATTGGCGAGCAGTACCTCCAGTACCTCGGCGTGATGCGCGTGCTGGACCTGGATGTCGTCGGCGAGTATCTGTTGATGGCGGCCACGCTCGCGTGGATCAAGTCCCGGATGCTGCTGCCGGCAGAACGGGTCGGCGAGGACGGTGAGGAAATCGATCCACGCGCCGAACTCGTTGCACGGTTGCTCGAGTACCAGCGATTCAAGGAAGTTTCCCAGGAACTGGGGGAGCGCAATCGGCTGGACCGGGATGTCTTTGCCGGCCAATGCATGGATCTCGAGCCGCCGGCCGATGCGGACCGCGAGATCGAGGTCGGCTTGTTCGACTTGGTCAACGCATACCGCCAGGTCCTCGAAGAGAAGCGGGATGAGGAACCGGAAGCGCACGAAATCGAAGCCGAAGAAGTGACGATTCGGGATCGGATGCTTGCGATCATGCAGGTGCTCGAGGTTCGGTCGTCTGTGGAGTTCGATGTGTTTCTGGGTGACGAGCACCACAATCACGGGCATGATCATCACGGGTACCATCACGGGCAGCACAGGGAAGACCCTGAAGCGGGGAGCGCCGTGCGGACGATCCGCGTGTCTATGATCGTCGCGACATTCATCGCGATGCTCGAGCTGACTCGACTCGCTGCAATCCGGATCTACCAATCTCTCGACGACGTCGGCGCCCCGAGCGGTCCGATTCACCTGCGGCTGGCAGTTGCTACCGGGGATCGCAGTTGGGCGAAAGATCTGCCGGAGCACATGTAACGCGGCCTCGTTCGATCCGGCTGGATTCACGGCCTGTGAAGTTGTGAAGTTGTGAAGTGAAAAGCTAAAAAGTTGAATAGCTGAAAACAGAATGCAAAATGCAAAATGCAAAAAGCAGAAAGCAGGCATCAACGACGAAATCTTGTCGGCAACGGCTGTCGGTCGAACAGGATCTAGGGAGACGCCATGGACGAAACCGAAAAGCGGGGCATCGCGGAAGCTCTGATTCTTGCATCGGTAGAGCCGCTTCCGGTCGCGCGACTCGCGAAACTGATCCCCCGCTGCACGCCGTCAAACGCCAAGGCATTGGTGGACTCGCTCAATGCGGACTACGTCGCGCAGCAGCGCGCGTTCGAGATCTGTGAAGTCGCGGGCGGCTACCAAATGCGCACGAACCCCGAGTACAAGACATACCTGGCGCAACTGCAGAAGACGCGGCCGTTGCGACTGTCCAATGCGGCGCTCGAGACGCTGTCGATCGTCGCCTACCGCCAACCGGTCACGCGGGGAGAAGTCGAACACGTCCGCGGAGTCGATGCCGGACCGGTCATGCGAAGCCTGCTCGAGCGAAATCTCGTCAAGATTGCGGGTCACCGCGAAGTTCCGGGGCGTCCAATGCTGTATGCGACCACCAAGCGTTTCTTAGAAGTGTTCGGCCTGTCCGATCTCGAAGATCTCCCGACATTGCGTGAGCTCGAAGAGTTGCAGCCGATTGAGTCAGTGGCCGCTGAGGGGGATGGCGCCCGGCATCTTTTGGAAGAGAGTCAAGACCTGATGAGCGATTCGTCGGAAGCGGACGATTCGAATGCTGTGCAGCAGGTCTCGGACGCGGACGTCGCACTCGAACACCTGGAGATCGGCGGTAAGCCGAACTGACGGGCAGCGGCTCCGATATCAAGCCCACTGCCAAGCCCGATACCAAGCCCTATGCCAAGCCCAGCCAAGCCCGATACGCAGCGGCTGCAGAAAATTCTCGCAGCGGCCGGGGTCGGATCGCGCCGAGCTTGCGAGTCGCTGATCGGTACGGGCCGCGTTTCGGTCAACGGCCGGCGCGCGTCGCTCGGTGAGTCAGCCGACCCGGAGCGCGACGAGATCGCGGTCGATGGGACGCCGATCCTACGCGAGGCGTTCGAGTACTGGGTCGTCAACAAGCCGCCCGGTGTGTTGTCGACAGTTCGCGATACCCGGGGCCGGCCGACCGTGCTGGACCTCGTTCCGGACCGATCCGCACGCGTGTATCCCGTCGGACGTCTCGATCGAGACACTGAGGGACTCGTTCTACTGACAAACGATGGTGAACTGACCCATCGCATGTTGCATCCCTCATTCGGTGCCGAGCGTGAATACCGGGTGACCGCGCGAGGCCAGATTTTGGAACCGGTGTTGGCTCGCCTCGCGGCAGGTGTCGAACTCGACGACGGTCCCACCGCGCCGGCACAGGTCGGCGCGTCGAGCTTTGATCGCGTTTCGAAACGGACGCGTTTCAGTCTGACGTTGATCGAAGGCAAGAAGCGGCAAATTCGCCGGGTCATGCGCGAACTCGGCCACCCGGTGATTCAGCTCGTTCGCGTACGGATGGGACCGATATTTCTCGGAGACCTCCCTGTGGGCGATTCGAGGCCGGCGACCGCAGCCGAGCGCAGGGCGCTGCTCAGGCATCGCGGGTCGCGCTCATCTGAGCGCAACTGATCGCGCAAGCTCAGTCGATCCATCCGCTTTTTTGTACTTGCCAATTCACTTCGCAAAAATTCGCTATCTGATTGATATTTATCATCTTTCAGGCGTATTATGCAGAGGTCGGGGCGGATTCTGGAAGCTGTAATCGGTGTAGCTCGGCTGCCGTGTAGTTCGGAGAGGGTGTTGGAGGCGTGATGGCGAAAGAATCGAGCTGGCGCGATAGGGGCATTGTTGTGACGACCCGTGCGTTGTTGGCGGTCGCGCTGCTTGCGCCTGTCTCTGCCGCTGCCAGCATCACTGGCGTTTGCCCCGACGGGAGCATGTTCATTGTTCAGCGTGCGGATTCCATTCCGTGTCGCGGCGCCAAGGCGGTTGACCCCAGTGACATGCCGCCCTTGAAGCCAGAGTTTCTCCCTCGTCCGTACGGCTGGGAGGTCTTCAACCGGCGCAGCGATCCGAACAATCCCTACAACCTGATCCAATCCGCTCCGATTGATGATCCGGTCGCGCTTGGCGAACGGCAACCCGGAGGGGCCGAGCCTGACGAGCGTGTAGCGGTTCGCTCCGAGTTCGTCAGCCAGAGCACGGCGCCCGTGTCCACGCCGCAACCGGCGCCTCCCGAAGCGACGCCGCTGGGGTTGGCGAATGGCGAGATTCGAGACCTCGTCATGATCGTCGATCTATCGCAGCAGCGCGCACCGGCGGCACTGATGTCGGCCGGCTCGGGTGGCCGCGTTCAGTTGGCCATGTCGCCTGCGTTCGAGGCGCGGCTGCGTCAGCGCTTCGCAGAGAACGGGCGTTCTAGCAGTGGAAACGTCGTTCTGTTCAGTGCCGATACAGAGCAGGCGGGATCGTTCTACGGAAACCTGACGTTCGTCCAGGGACACATTGCCTACCAACCAGATTCAAGCGATCCGTTCCAACTCGGGTTGGTTCATGGAAGCATGGGGGAACTCGGGGTCGATGAACCCGTGCTCGGCTACGTGGTTCTGCCCGAGCACATGGACCTGACCGAGCCGGTCGACATCTACTGGAACGATCTCCAGATCACGGCAACACTGAGGCCTTAGTCGTTAGTCGTTGGCCACCCCATGGGAGGCTACCGCCACCCGACCCCTAGCGGGGAATCGACATGTAGAGCTGGGTGTAGAGCAGCGACCCATCCTTTGCGCGGATAATCCCTACACCGGTCGAGTTCATCGCGGGGGCCAACAGGTTGCGGCGGTGATCGGGCGAGTTCAACCATCCCTGCACGATCGCAAGGGTTGGATCGCTATCGCGAGTCAGGCCGAGGTTCTCTGCCGCCAGCGTCATGTCGCCAATGCCGGCTGCTTGGATGCGATCGACAGGGTTGGCGCCTTCGGGTGACTCGTGACTGAAATAGCCGCGTTGGGCCATGTCTTCGCTGTGGGCCGCCGCAACGCGGTCGAGGTCGCTGCGCCGCGCCAGCGGAATCAAGTGGTGTTGTGCACGGACGCGATTGACCTCCGCGAACAAATGCTGCTCCAATCGCTCGAGCGTGGAGTCGCTGGCGGCTGCGGAAACCAGAAGTGGCGACAATGCGATTGCGATCCACATTCCCAGCAGGAATCCGATGGCTTGTCCGATGGTTCTGGGCATGAAGGCCGGGTTAATGCAGCCGTCGTGGGTTCGAGTCTTGAACGGCGAGTTCCGGTGCGTCCAACAACTCTTTCCGTACCAGACGACCGTTGCGGTAGTGCGAGATTACCTCCACGTTTCCGTCGCCGTCGCTGTCCTCTTCGCTCCGGACTACTTGGTCATTTTCGTCGTAGAAGAGTTCTACATTCGGCTCGCCATCCGCATCGAGGTCGCGGGTTTCGCGAAGCCTTCGCCCATCTTGATAGAAGCTGATTGCATCGCGATACCCGTCATGGGTCGTATCCTGTTCGTGGCGTACCAGTTCGCCAGAGCGATAGAAGCTCCAGGTATCCACCGCGCCGTCTCCATCCGAGTCCGCACGCCGTCGAGCGATCGCACCTTGTTGGTATTCGGTCCACGTATCGATTGCGCCGGCCCCGTTGTTGTCCTCTTCCACGAGACGGATTTGATGCGACGCGACGTCGGTGTGGATGATCCGATCGACGTGGCCGTTGAAGTCCTCGTCGAGTTCCTCCCGCTCGATCTCGCCGTGATTGCGGTAGATCCACTGGTCGATTCGGCCATCGCTGTTGCGGTCCACGATGCCGTCGGCGATCGTCGAGTCAGAACTCGGATTGGCGGTCGCAGCGGAGTGATCCCTTGCGGGTACGCGGGGTGTGTTCGACGAACGCGATGGGATTGTCGAGTCGTGCGGGTCTTCGCGGTCTTTCCCCGGCCCGCGGCTCGGTAGATCGGGCGTCCGACGCAGCGCTTCGAGTTCGGCCGCGATCGACAGCCCATCGGTCGCGGCAAGAGACGCCGTGGTCAGCGTTGAGTCGGGCGCCAGTCCCTGGTGTGCGCTGTCCCTCTCTTGGCGCGCTTGGCGTTCGCTGAGTTCTTGCGACATGTTCTGAAGCGTCCGTTCCTCGTAGTTCTGCGCTCGGGGGGGCGGAGGCTGGGCCGACTGTGAGGTCGGATTGGGGGGTCGCGGTACCGCCGGACCCGGCTCCGGTTCGCCGACGATGGCTTCCTTCGCGAGCACGAACGGCGCGGCCGCGATCACCAGCGGCGCCGTCAAGTATTTCATGAACAGCGGGTCTTCGCGGATCGTGGTGTGTCGAGTGATGTCTTCGCGAGCGCCGCCTAGCATCGTCATGCCCGCATCGGGGTCGCTCTGTGGGGCCGGGGGTGGCTGATAGGCCGGCTGATACGAGGGTTGACCCTGGGGTTGCGTCGAGCGCGGATCCGCATTGGGCCGCCCGGGCGGGCCAGCGTACTGACTGCTTTGCCCGGATTGACCGTTGGGTCCGTTCGATTGCGAGGAGTAGGTCTGAGCAGCGGTGCTCCCCGGCGGCGGAGGCAGCGTGGGAAGGTTCGGCGCAGATTGTCCCGGGTAGATGATCGAGGCGCGGCTGCCGATATTCACGATCGGCGTTCGATCCAGGTCACGGTCGGAATGGCTATAGGCCATACAGCCCCCAAGCGGAAGCAACGCAAGCGTCCCGAGCATGGCGGATCGGATCTGGCCTAGCCGTTTGGCACGGCGAGGTTGACGGGTAGCCTGCGAAGTAGTTCGACGGTTCGACATCGCTGAAGTCCTCGGTCGCAAGGTGAAGTCATCAGCGCAGATGGGGTCATCGACGCGGATGGAGTCGTCCAGCCAAGACTGATGCAAGTTCCGTGCGCGCGAGCCCACTCGAATCGATGCGTCTTGAATCGGCGATACTTGTGAACAGTTGGACGAACACATGCATCTGAGTTGCGAACGAACTGCCACTTCGGGCTTATGCAGCTGGCGGGCAATTGGCGGAATGGCTGTACCCATTCGCACCGAAACGCCCGCGCGAATGATCAGGTTGACCCGAATGGATCGATTCGAAGCGGCAATCGCGCTCGTCAGTCGAGGTTCGAGTGGGAACCCATCCGCCCGATTCCGACGGTCGCGCCAAAGCCCAGCGCGATCAGCGCCAGCGCTGATCCGGCCTCGCCCGCAGCAGGCGAGTACGCGACCTGGCGCCAGTCTTCGTGATCGATGCTCGCAAGGTTCTCGTCGGTGACGACCACACCCTTCAGGGTCTCACCTGCGACAGGAGCTTCAGCCCGTTGGAACGGCCACAGGCCCACGACTGCGCCGAGCAACAAGCCGAGCAGCGCACCCAGCGTCGCCTTGCGATAGCGCAAGAGCAGCCACTTCAGCAGATTGCTGACCGCCACGACTCCCAACACAATCCCGATGCCCAGCGGAACGACGACCTTCATTGCGTCCAAAACGAGTGCGAGATCGCTGCCGGAGCCAGCGCCGTCGCCGAGCAGGCCCCGCTTCAGTTGATCGACGGTGCCGAGAATCGATTCGTATTGGCCCAGGATCAGCAGCAGGTAGCCGCCGCTGATTCCCGGCAGGATCATCGCAGAAGAAGCTGCCATGCCCGATAGGAAGATCAACGTCAGGCTGGCATCCTGCATCGAGCTGCCTGCTCCCCGGGTGAGCGTCATCAAAAGCATCAGAACGAAACCGCCTAGCGCGCCGAGTGCGAGCGAACCCGACATGGGGCGAGCCATTCGCCACACCAAGGGGACGCCACCGAGTGTCAACCCAATGAACAGGCTGTACATGATCCAGCGATGGTCGATGACGAGTCCCTTGACGGTTCCGGCGAGCAGCAGGATCGCAAGTGCCGCGCTGGCGACGATGGCTCCCAGCAGGATGATCGAGCGCGACCGAAAGCGCAGAGTGGTAACCTCGGCGATTCCCGAGATGAAGCCCGGGTAAACACCAGCTGCCAACAACATCGTGCCGCCGCTGATTCCCGGCACCAGATTGGCGAGACCCATCAGAGTGCCACCGATCGCTCCGCGAACCAACAGCGAGAGCGGAGCGGTTTCGATGTCGTGGGATTCGGGCTCGTTCATAGGGTCTCTCAGGC
The DNA here is from genome assembly GCA_032128375.1 of Deltaproteobacteria bacterium. Taxonomy (GTDB): domain Bacteria; phylum Myxococcota_A; class UBA9160; order UBA9160; family SMWR01; genus JAJDAM01. Next base: position 33,464 of record JAQBGU010000135.1, read on the forward strand.
TGCTGTGTGTGCGCAGGACGCGGTACTGTAGCAGCGCATCGAGTGAGTGCATTCTCGAAAGCAGCAGATGTCCAGGGACATAGGAGCGTTGGGGGGACCGCCGTGTGCGGAAGATTCTCATTGATCGCCAATCCGGACGAATTGGCCGAACACTTCAAGATCGACTTCGAGCCCGGTCTCGAATTCGCGCCAACGTGGGAACCTCGATTCAACGTCGCTCCCAGTCAGCCGGTCAAAACGGTGTATGTGCCGGACACGTCGGCGCAGCGCGCGGTCGTGGAACGGCGCTGGGGCCTGATCCCGTCGTGGGCGAAAGATCCGAAAATCGGCAACCGGCAAATCAACGCGCGCTCTGAAACGCTGGCCGAAAAGCCGGCGTTTCGGCAAGCGCTCGAGCAGCGACGCTGCCTGGTCGCCGCGGATGGCTTCTACGAGTGGTCGGGGCCGCCGCGTTCCAAACAGCCCTACTACATTGCGCTGGACGACCAGGCAATCTTCGGCTTCGCGGGACTCTGGGAGCGCTGGCGCAACCCCGAAGGCCTCGAAGTGGAAAGCTGCACGGTGATCACTGCGGCAGCCAATTCGCTGCTTGGCGAGCTGCATTCGCGCATGCCGGTGATCTTGGATCCCGAGCAATACGAGGCGTGGTTGGATCCGTCGAGTCAGACCGCGGCCGAGTTGCTGGCGCTGCTCCGTTCGCATCGTTGCGACGCGCTGCGCTACTACCCGGTGAGCTATCGCGTCAACAACGTCGCATACGATGATCCCGCTTGCCTCGAACCGGTCGAAGCCCAGCCGACGCTATTTTGACGAGCGTATCGAGGACCGTCTCGATTGCCGCTGCTGACGCGCGCGATGGTGGCGAGCGATTCCTCGAATCGACGGGGGGCGAAAATTCATGGGAGACCAACGTGTGGGCAAGACCGCTGCGTTACCGCGCTGGGCCCCGGTAGTCCGGCGAGTATTGCTGGGTGCGATCGGTGTGCTGTTCGTCATCTCGATTCCGTGGTATCGCGATGGGACCGAGCAGTCACGATGGTTCGGACTTCCGGATTGGGTGACGGTCGCGCTGGTCTGCTATGCGGCCGTCGCGGTGCTGAACTCGGCGGCCTGGATACTCACCGATATCTCGGATGGTGAGGACGATCGGCCGGGCACCTCCCGATGAGCTTCGGCGAAATGGGGGTCGCCGGCCTCATGGTGTACCTCATTGCGCTGAGCGGAATCGCGCTCGCAGCAGCGCGCGCGAGGCAGAGCGACGCTCCATCGGACCACTTCCTGGCCGGGCGCGATCTCGGTGTCTTTGTGCTGTTTATGACACTGTACGCGACCGCTTACAGCGGCAACTCGCTGCTGGGCTATCCGGGCGAAGCTTACCGGCGCGGTTTCTCGTGGATTATGGCGACCGGCTTCATGATGTCGATCGTCGTGGTATTTCACCTGTTGGTGCCGAAGTTGCGCCCGGTCGCCGTTCGCGAGAATTTTGTAACGCCCGGCGATTGGGTTCGCTTCCGGTTCCGCGGCGAGCCCGCATCACGCGCGTTGTTGACGGGTGTTGCCGCGTTGATGAGCTTGGCGCTGGCGAATTTCCTGTTCGCGCAGCTCAAAGCAATGGGCGAAATGGCGGAGCAGGTGACAGGCGGCCTGATTTCCTACGAGATTGGGATCGTCGTGCTGGCGGCCATGATCCTATTCTACGAGACGCTCGGTGGTATGCGCGCCGTTGCCTGGACCGATGCCTTGCAGGGCATCTTGATGCTGGTCGGGCTGGCCGCGCTACTGAGTTGGCTATTGAACGCGTCGGGTGGCCTGGAGTCGCTGACGACGGGCATTCTCGAAGTTCGCCCCCATGCTGGAGATGTTCCGGACGCCACCGAACTTGCGAATTGGTTCAGCACGATCCTGCTGCTGGGGCTGGCGAGCGTAATCTACCCACAGGCGATCCAGAGAATCTATGCGGCCCGAAGCGGAACCGTGCTGAAGCGCTCCTTCGCGTTGATGACCTTCATGCCGCTGACCACGACGTTGGTCGTAACGCTGATCGGTCTGGCCGCGATCACCCGTCTGCAAGGGCTGGGAACGCTAGAGGCGGACCGGGTGATGCCACTGTTGCTGGGCCAGTGGGCCAGCTCGGGCGGGGTTGGGGCGATCGCTGCAATGGTGGTTTTTCTGGGCGCCCTCGCCGCAATCATGTCGACAGCGGACTCGGTCCTACTCTCGCTCGGGTCGATAGCGGCGGAGGATCTGGTCGGGAAGGCGCACGATGACCCCGATGCGACACGATTGGGTAAGCGCATCGCCACGGCCTCAATCGTCGCAATCGCAGGCTTGGCCATGCTGGCGCGCGATATCACGCTTTGGGGCCTGATCGAATTGAAGATGGAGCTGTTGATTCAGTGCGTGCCAGTGTTTCTGATTGCGATCCACTGGCCGCGGCTCCGCGCGCGCCCGGCTCTTATCGGTCTGGTCGTCGGGACGATCATCGCGGTCACCGGTGTGTTCCTGGGCTCGAAGCGGATCGGAGGAGTGCACATCGGAGTGATCGGCTTGACGGTCAATGCGTTGATTGCGTGTACCGGGTCGCTCGGCAAAGGACCCCCCAACGAACCCCGATCCGTCGAAAGTCGGACAGCGGAGGAGGCCGTCTCTGGCCAGCTCCGTGCTCCCCGCTGATCCCAAGTTTCGGATCAGGGGGCAGCGCACTTCAACGTGTCTGTGGCGCCGGCAAATCGACGTACGCGCGGCCGGCGCGATAGTCCTCGAGGCGGCGCCGAATATCCTCGGCCAGATTCGCGTTCTGGTCGCTATCGGCGCTGATTGCGGCTTGCTCAGCAACCCGTGTCGCCTGTTCGAAATGCCCAGCGGTGGCGTGTGCGGCCGCCAACGTGTCCAGCAGATCCGCGCTGCGAACCTCGTGCGAAAGAGATTCCATAGCGAGCGCCAACGCCTCCTCGCCGTCCGCTCGGGTGGCACCGGGTCGCGTTGCGAGTAGCCAAGCCAGGTTATTGGATACCGGGTGCCAACCCGGTGAGAGCTCTAGCGCGATTCGATAGTGCTCGATGGCTTCGCTCACCCGCCCGAGTTCGCTTGTCGCCTGTCCCAGCCCGAATTCAACCTCGATCGTATTCAATCCATTTCGCTGCGCGTCGGTCAGAAAGGTGAGCGCGCGCGCCGGTTCATTCATGCGCAACAGCACAAACCCGAGGTTGGCCGCAGCCTCCGCCCAGGCGGGCCGTGCGGCCAGCGCCATCTCATACTCCGACACGGCTTGCTCTAGAGCTCCGGTTTGAGCCAGCGCTTGCCCCAGCAGCCCGTGCAGATGTGCGAACCCCACGTTTCGCTGCGCGCGTTGCGCCAGTCGCAGATGCTCGACGGCTTCCGCGCCGCGGTTGAGATCGATGAGTGCCGAGGCCAGGTTCGCGTGGGCGCGCGGGTGATTGGGCGCCAGGCGCAGCGCGGCCTGGTAATGGCCGATTGCCGCCTCGGGCTCATGGCGCGTCAGGAGCAAGTCGCCAAGCGTCACCCTGGGATCGGGCCAGCGGGGCTTGATTCGAATCGCTTCGCGCACGTGGGCTTCCGCTGCGTCGAGATCGCCGGATTCGATCAGCTCCACGGCAAGACCGTTTTCGGCCAAGAAATTCTCTTGGGTGACAGCGATCGCCCGTTCATACAGCGCGAGCGAATCTCGCCAGTGCGCCAGCTGCGACCGCGTCGCGAAACTGAGCGAGATGATCGCAAGCAGCCCCGAAGCGATTCCGAGCCATCTCGGCAAGGGTGTCCACGCGACCATCATCGCGACCCCGATCAGGGGGAGATACATGTAGCGGTCAGCGCGTGCTTGCATGCCCGCTTGAACCACGCCGATCACGGGTACTAGCGTGATTGCGAACCACAACGAACCAACGAGTAGCTGCGGCCGCGAAGTTGCCAATCGAATGGCAACGCTGAACGAGACCACCGACAACACCGCACCGACCCACCACTGGCTGGGTACTGCGAGCAGATGCGGATAAAAGACCGCGAGGTCGGTCGGCCAAAAACTCGCGAACGCATACCAGCGATAGGAGTCGAGAGCAGTCGTCAGGCGCACCACCAGCGGCAGCAGGTCGCCGTGACTCATTGCGCCACTCTCGCGCTGAACCGCGAGTGTGACGACACTCGCTGCAACGGCGAGTGCGATCAGCGGAAGTTTATCGAGTACCGCGTCCATCAACGCCGCGCTTTCTGGCCGGCCGAGGCTCCCGTCCCGACGCAGTCTGCGCGCCGGCCAATAGTCGAGTAGAAAGAGCGCGAGCGGCAGGGTTACGACCACGGGCTTGGCGAGCAGGCCCAGAGCAAAGCACACCAGCAGCGCGACATACCGCAGGCGCCTACCACCACCCGGTGGAGCGCGCAGATAACTCGCGTATGCCCACATCGATAGCATCCAGAACAAGCCGCTCAACGTGTCCTTGCGCTCGGTCGCCCACGCCACCGATTCGACATGCAGTGGATGAACCGCGAAGACCAGCGCAACGAACGCGCTCGGACCGCGGGTGCCACTGAGTCGAGTGAGCGCGAGAAACAGCACGGCGCTGCTCACCGCATGCAGTCCGACATTGGTCAGATGGTGGCCGGTGGGTTCGAATCCGTAGCACAGGACATCGAGATGGAGCGAAAGCCACGTCAACGGAATCCAGTTGGCCTCATACGGTGTCGAGAACGCCTGCCACACCCGCTCCCAATCGAGCGCGCTGCGTAGCTGCGGATTCTCGACGATGTAGATGAGGTCGTCGTAGCTGACGAACGCGTGGTGTCGGACTGGCCAGTACAAGACCAGCGGCAACAGCGCGACGGCCATTGCAAGCAGCAGGTCGCGGTACGAGAGGCTGGCTGAATCAAAGCAGTCGGCGTGTGATGTCACTCCGCTTCCGATTGGCCGTCTGCGCCTGTGGCGCTGTCTTGTGCCTTCTCCTCCAGATAGCCGAGCGCGTGGAGTTGTTGCTGTTCGTCCCTGGAGAGCCGTTGGCGCAGTTCCGGGTGTCCAGGCTGCAGATTGTTTCGAAACCACTCGAGTTTGGCGCGCAGTCTGTCGTGGATATCCGGTGCATCGAAGCGGCGCTCGGGGCCGTCGGGCGGGAGATGGTAGAGCTCGGTCTTCCACTGGGAACCGACTCGCGTCAGTACGAGTTTATTCGGGCCCTCGACAATTCCGAAGCGTTTCCCCGTTCCGGAATCGAGTGTTGTCAGGTAGGGCTCGCTGGGTTGCCGCTGTTCCCTCGGAAGCATCAGGTCGCGGCCATCCGCATCGCTGGGCGCACCGATCGTCAGACCCAGTAGTGTCGGGTACAAATCGATCAGACTCGCGATATCCAAGCGAATTTCAGGTTCGACACCGGGCGCGCGAATCGCCAATGGGACCCGGACGAGCGGGTCAGAGAGGCGCTCGCCGTGCGCGAACCAATAGTTCTGCTCGCCGAGCGACTCACCGTGGTCCGCGGTAAACACGACCACGCAATTCTGTTTCGAGTAGTGCTCCTCCAGGGCTGTCAACAACCGGCCGACCTCCTCATCGAGGTATGCGATCTCACCGTCGTAGCCCGCACGATAGAATGCGACGCCGCGCGCGTCGCCGATTTGCTGATACCTGGGCAGCAACCCGCGACCGCCGCGACCGGTCCGTTCGGGGAGAACGCGGTCGCCATCAGGCGCAGTGCGCTCTACGGCGAGAAAACGCTCGCGATAGCCGTCCGGGGGTGTGTAGGGGCCGTGCGGGTCCTGATAGTGAACCCACAAAAAGGATCGGACGCTGGGATCCTTGAACCATCCGTCCATCACCGCGATCGCCGCATCTGTGGTGCTCGAGGCGATCCGTTCGGGCCAGTGTCGCGTGACTTCGGTCTGGGGGAGAGCATCGTCGTAGTGGTCGAAACCGACGGCGAGGCCCGAATTGCGACGCAGTACGAAATTGCTGACCACGGCGGCTGTCCGCCAACCGTTGTCGTGGAGCACAGAAGCCAAAGTGGGAATCGTGGACCGTAAGGCGGAGCGATTGCTGACGATTCCGAGTTCTTCGGGATACTTCCCCGTCATCAACGAACTGACCGAAGGCAGTGTGTACGGCGCCGGCGCATACACGCGGCTGAAATACTGGCCTTCGGCGGCCAGCGCATCGATGTGGGGGGTGAGTCCCAGTGTGCTGCCGCCCGCACCGATGCGGTCGGCACGCAGCGTGTCCACGGTGATCAGGATCAACACGCGAGGCGCGGGGGAACCGAACCCACAGCAGAACGAAACGATTGAGAGCGCCACGCAAACGGCGGCGCACAGTGTCTGAAGTTCGGGCCGGCGTCGCATCACGGGTCGGAAAGCAGCGTAGCACGAGGGGACGAGACCGAAGCCGGATAGCGGAGGACTGAGAATGGTTGGTCGAAATCCCGGCGCGCGAGCCGGGCCCGTTCCCGGCCCGAGGGTTCGGGTGTGTTCGTGGGTTCGGCACAGCCACTGGTAAAAGTCGGGTCGCGGGGTTCGGTCTTGGGTTCTGCTGCTAAGCTCCGTCCGGCGCGCATGGTTGTTATCAATATGAAGGGGACCTGATGGCTCAATCGATAACTCGTTCGTCCCGACTGGCTGTGACCACGCTGATGGTCGCATTGCTCGGGACCGGATGCACGGTGATCGAGGACGGCGAGGTGGGGGTATCGAAGAGCTTTGGCGCGATTTCCGATACGCCGGTCGGACAGGGCATCGTGATTCAGGTCCCGGTGGTTCGCACGGTCGAGACCTGGAACGTGAAGCTGCAGGAACTGAAGGAGACCGCGCAGGTGCCGTCTTCTGAGGGCCTGATCGTCGGTCTCGATACGTCGCTGCTGTTTCGGGTTACGCCCGATAGAGCGCCCCAGATCCGCAAGACCATCGGGATCAACTATGTCGAGGGCTTGATTCGGCCGTACTTTCGCAGCGCGCTGCGCGATACCGTCAGTGGATACCCGGTCAAGACGGTGTATACCGAAGCGGGCCGCAAGGAGATCGCAGCCAGTATCAAGAATTTTCTGATGGACAGCATGGCCAAGGAAGGCATCACCATCGTCGATGTGCTGCTGCGCGACGTCAAGCTTCCCACGCGCTTCAAGGAGAGTATCGAGGCGAAGCTGACCGCAGAGCAACGCGTCCAGCAGAAGCAGTTCGAACTCGAACAGGCCGTGAAGGATGCCGAGATCGAAGTGGCACGCGCGAAGGGTGCGGCGCAGGCCCAGGAGATCGTTCGGTCGACTCTATCGGATTCTTATCTGCAGTATCTGTGGATCAAGACGCTGAACGAGAATCCGAATGTCATCTACGTCGCGACCGAGGCCAACCTGCCGCTGTTCAAGCAGTCGAAATAGCCGTCAACGCGGGGTGAACAGGAAAAGGCCCGCCCCGGGCTCTGGGCAACGAGGCTCGCGGTAAGAACAGCCGACGCGAACCCTAGTGGCACATCCGGAAAGTTCTGGTACATGCTGACAAAGGGATCACCGTCGCGTTGTCCGACGGAGAAGAGCGTTCTGTCGGCTTCAATCATGGGTACCGAAACTTGGCGGGTGTTGCACTAGTCCCGTCGGCGCATCAGATAGAGAACCCGGTCCGACCCCGGAATCGGCGTTCGATCCTCGGTTTCGAAACGGCGAGCGAATGCGGCTTCGAAATCCTGTGGGGTGTAGTTGTCGAACACGTCGGTTCGGTTCGCGAGCAGCAGCTGTGCCTTCGGGTCACTCTTGGGCACGAACTCGATGATCAGCCGGCCGGACAGACGCGCGAACCAATCGGCGACGCGGCTCAGCGGCACGTTGTTCGAAATGGCCAGGTGGTGAATCAACGCGAGAGCCATGACCAGGTCCGCTGGACCCCGATCGACGAGCGACGCGCGCTCCTCGTGTGCCCAGCCGAGGCTCGGGCTGGGATTCGAAAGGTCGAGTAGTAGCGGCAGCAAACGCGTCTCACGTTCACGTCGCATCTTGCGATAATTGCGGTCGACACACGCAGGGTCGACATCGAACGCCAGCGTCAGCATTCCGCGCTGGGCCGCGAGCCGGCTGTATTCGCCGGTATTCGCGCCCAGGTCCCACACACTCGCCGGCTGTGCGCGATCGAGGTAAGTCGCGACGATCTGGTGCTTCTGCTCTTCGGCCGCTTCGGAATAGCTATCGCCTTCGTAGTAGTCGGCCCATTCGGTTCCCGCGGCATCCCAGCGGAGCTTTTCGACGGCTGTCTCGAGCGCTGTCAGCAGGTTCGCCAGTGATTTCTTCGGAACGGGTCGAACCGTCACTTTCTCGGTCGCTGTCTGGTAGCGATTCTGGTAGCCCGCGTGCATTCGGATGTGCATGAATAAGTGGATATTGAGCCAGGCACGCCGGGGCAGCAGCGTACGCGCGAGATCGAGCGGTATGCCGTCGAGGTTCACACGCAGCAATTTCGCGAGCCGAATGTCGCAATAAGACATCAGCGCCAGCGGCGCCAGAAAATGTTGGCAGAACTGGCGGTATCCGACCCAGGGAGTATCTGGCTGGTAGATTTCGAACGACAACGTATCGATGAACACGGGTGCGCCGCGGTGGAACTGGACATTGTAGGCACTAGCGTCCTTCAGCGTCATTCCGAACCGAAGAGCCGCGTGTTGGATCTGTAGTGTCAGCAGTGCCGCCGCTCGGAGTTGGCTGAACGACCACTCGTACGGGTAGGACACGAAGTCCACCCGTTCGGGTTTCAAGGTGAGGTAGTCGTCGAGCTCGACGTCCGGTTCCGGCTCGTCGACGCTCTGGTGCGGAATCAACAGCCTGCGTTCGACCAACTCATCGTACAGCCCTGATTTCATCAGGCATTCGTAATCGTCGGCGTAGCTGCGCCGGACTCGCCGGAACAACTCACCGTCGCGCTCGAACAGATACCCGCTGGGATCGCGAAAGGACGCGCCCAGGGAGCGTTCATTCATCGCGCGATTCGGGGCCCGCCGGCGGCGTCTCGGAATCGTCTGGCTTGGCTCCGAATCCGAACAGCGTCTTGATCTTGTTCCAATAGATATTCACGGTGACGATGATTCCCGCCATGGCCGCCACCAATGCCTGCAGCAGGAAGCTGCCTGCACCGGGATCGACGTACGAAAGCAGCGGCCCGTGAACAAACGACGCGGGCTCCAGCGTCATCAGGGTCGTGGACACCCACCCAATCATCGTGCGCCTCCATATGCCTTGCAGGACTGGAATGCCTGACTGGAATGCCGGACTGGAACGCCGGGCCCAATCATGACACTCCATCCCCCGCCCCACCAGCAACCAGCGGTACCCCCGACCGATCGCCTGAGCCCGATCGCGGTCGATTGCAGCGAGAATCGCTGCAGAACTCGAGCCGGAGCTGGAGTCGGAACCCGGCATGGCTATCGTGACGGTCGAGCGAGATGACGAAGAGCGCGGATCGGACAGGGCAGGGGTCGCGCATCGGCGCGATGGTGGGATTGTTCGCGGCGGCCATCGCTGTTCGCGCGCTACCAGCGCCGACTGTTCTGCTCGGCGATCGCGTTCAGCCGTTTGGCGGCGACGCGTTCTACCACCTGCGCCGAATCGCGTATTCGATCGAGCAATTCCCTCATGTACTCGAATTCGATCGCTACGTGAACTTCCCGACAGGCGCGATTGCGATCTGGACACCGGTTTTCGACTGGCTGATCGCCGCGCTGGCGATCTGCCTCCGAGCCGAGCCGGCATCCCTCGAGATGGAACGAATCGCGGTCTGGGTTCCGCCGGTTCTTGGAGCAGCGACCGTCGTGGTGCTGTATCGACTGGCGGCGCGCACCTTTGGCGAGCCGATCGGGCGCACGGCTGGTGCGCTTTTGTGCATCAGTTCCGCGCACTTCTGGTACTCGCAGATCGGCTTCGTCGACCATCACGTTGCGGTCGCGCTCGTCACTACGCTGCTGCTGGGTCGCGCGATCGCGTACCTGGACGCGCAGTCGGAACCTGCCCCGGCATGGCCGTTGGGGCTCGCGCTCGGCGCAGCATTGTGGATCTGGCCCGGTACGCTACTTCACGTCGGCATCATCGAAGCCGCACTGCTGATCGCGCTCTTGACGGAGGCCGACGCATCCGCGGCCGCTGCACGGCGTTTCACAAACGTGCAGTGCATTGCACTGCTGTTGATGCTGCCCTCCGGTGTCACAAACAGCTGGCCGCAATGGGGGGCCTTCAGCCCGGTCGTGCTCTCACTGTTTCAGCCCTGGCTATTCGCCACATTGACACTGTTTGGGTTCGGGTGCAGCGCACTGTGGCTCCACACGCGGCTCGGCGCGTCCGTCGGGAGGCGCGCACTCAGCGCTGCAGCAATCGGCTTCACATTGTTGCTGTGTAGCCTTCTTGCGATTCCAGAATTGTGGATCGGTGCGCACGATGCGTGGCAGTGGTTCGGAAAGACGGAGGTTTTTCAGGCCCTCGTCAGTGAATCATTGCCTCTGTTGGAGCTCGATGGCGATTTCAGCACCCAGGTGGCCTCGAGTCGCCTGTCCTACTTCGTATTTCTGTCTCCGATCGCGCTGCTCTGGGCGGCGACCAGCGCCTGGCGAGGAGAACGTGAGCGCGGACGATTGTTGCTGGTCGGCTGGACCGCGGTGCTGCTGGCCGCGACGCTGTGGCAGAAGCGCTTCTTCAATACCTCCTCGGTCGGCCTGGCTCTGCTGATGGCATGGACACTAGCCGGCGTACATCGCGCATGGACCGCGCGAGCGGGTGGCCACTCGCGGCTCGCGAGCGCGGTCGTCGTATCTGTCACCGCGCTGCTGTTGCTTCCGAGCGTCGCGAGTTTTCGCGGCTTCCTGCCGAACTGGCGCGGCGACGGTACGATCGCAGGTTCTCGCCTGCAACTCGCGCAGAATGTCGCGATTGCGACTTCGGAATATCTGCGTCGAGAAACCCCGACGACTTCCGGATGGCTGGACGCCGATGCTTGGCCCGAGTATTCCGTGATGGGTCCGTGGCCGATCGGGCACGTGATCGAATACGTCGGACGCCGACCGACAGTGACTGACGGATTCGGCGACGACCTGGGGCCCGAGAACTTCGAACGAGCGGCACGTTACTATGCTGCTGAAGAGCCAGAGGCACTCGCGATCGCAGAACGACTCGGTGTTCGGTATGTAATCGCGCAGCGCAGCGCAACTTTTCTGGGGAGAGAACCCGGCGCCGCCAGTATGCTGACCGCTTTGTTTGTTCGCGATGGGTCTGAGAGGCCGCTCCCTTCGACCCGAGATGCCGGCGCTATTGCACCACCTTCGCCGACGACCTTCCCGGCACTGCATCGCCACCGGCTCATCTACGAATCCGCGCCTCCCGGAGAACGGAGTCCCGAGCGCGAGTCGTTGTTCAAGCTGTTCGAGATCGTGGTTGGGGCCGAGATCGTGGGTCGCGCGACGCCTGGTGGGCGTGTAAGCGCCGCTGTGGAGCTGAAGACGAATCGGAAACGCGATTATCTCTATTTCACGAGCACGACTGTTCGGGAAGATGGCGGCTACACGCTACGCCTCCCGTATGCCAATGGAGGGCCAAACAAGCGCGGTGTCGTCGGGGTAGGCATGCATTACACGATCGCGTGTGGGGATGCGAAGCGTCCCATCGGCGTGACGGAGCGCGACGTTCAGTCCGGAGCGAAGCTCCGCGTACCGGAACTGGACTGTCAGTCAGGAATGAAAAAGAGCGATGCTTGGACGCAATAAACAGATTTCGGCTGGCAGCGATCAGATCGATCAACAAGGTCAGGCGTCGACGCAAGCCTTGCGTCGCGAGCCGCCCCAACGAGTGGTTCGTCGGGATTGACCAGCGGATCCATCGAGTTGGCTGCGCAGATGCCGCTGGCTGCGCTCGCGGCCAAGTTCCAACTCGGGCAACCCGATGTAGTAAAATCACCACGAAGATGAAGTGGTGATCCTGGCGTGGGTGATTTTCTCCTGCTCCACGACAAGAGCAAACCCGGCGAGAGCCGGGGACGCAAAGCCAGTGCCCAGCCTCGGGAATCCGAGTCGGGTCGAACGGCTGCCGAAAGGAGTTGTGCATGACCGCTCCCCGTCGACTGACAACCGCTTTCCTCGTCGCGGCGATCTCCGTGGCTTCCTGTGGTGCCACGCCTTTCGCTGAACTGGCGAGTACGAGCGAGAATCCTCCGCTCGGTTATTCGCCATCCGCGCTCAGCGGGGACGCGCTCGCTGCGTCTCGTGTGTTGGGAGGGCTGAACACCGGGTTGCTTCCCGATGAAGTCGCGAGGCTCGGCGTCGCAATCGTCATGGAGTCGCGACGAGCTGGGATTCCGATGGAGTTGGTGCTGGCGCTGATCCAGGTCGAAAGTAGTGGCAACGCCTTCGCGGTGTCCGGTGTCGGCGCGATCGGGCTCATGCAGCTTCGCCCGAGCACGGCCGAGGAAGTCGCTGGCCGACTCGGAATCCGCTGGATGGGCGCTGCAACATTGTTCGAGCCGGTGACGAACGTTCGGCTGGGCGTCGAGTATCTCCGCCAATTGATCGAGCACTACGACAGCGTTTCGATCGCACTCGCCGCCTACAACTGGGGGCCGGGAACGATCGGGAAGAGGCTGCGGCTGGGCGAAGCGATCCCGGCCGGCTACTCGGATAAAGTCATGGCAAAATATCGCCGACCCCTGCACCGCGCGATCTAGGGCGAGTTCATTGGCGCGTGTTCGGGCTGTCGGCGCAGACTCCTGGCTCGGGCGGCTCCGATCAGGAAGCGTCCGTCACGATCACGCTGATACGTGAGTCTCCCTTCGTACCTGAGATGTTGACTGTCACCTTGCGGGAGTCTTTGAGCCCGGCGAGCCCTAGCTGGCCGCCAAAACTTTCCTCTTCTGCGATCGCCCAACCCTGCTCTGCGAGCTTGGTCTGATAGAACTCGTAGATATCCTGCTGGGAATCCATCGTCTTGAACGTGACCATGCTGCCTTCAGCACCTGCCGACATCGCCGCCATCGGCTCGGCTCCCGGATACAGCGGGATATCGGTCGGAAATGAACGCGGTACCTTCGCATCCTCCCCGATACTGGCCTCGAATGCATTGCCTTGCCCATCTGTCCCAGAGAAGCGAACCGGGTTGCCTTCGGCGTCGCGCTGATCGACCGTCACATTATTGGGAATGTCGGGCGGGGGTACCTTCTTCGCAGGCACAGCAGCGGGCTCTTTTGCCGCTGTCGCTGCCGGCGCCTGTGTCGGCGCGGGTGCCTCGTCGCTTCCGCACGCAACGAAGAAGAGAAATGACGCCGCGATGACCAGTAGTGCGCAGCGCGCATGAAGCGTTTTTGCGAACATGCTGTTTTCGTACCCCCGGTTGCTGAGTTCGGCAGATCCTACATCGGAGCGACTCAATTGAGTAGCTCTGAGTTTGCTCGCTTGGCTGTGCTTCTCAGGCACCTTTTGCGCCTGTTTGGTCCGGCGTTAGACTCCCGCCAACCCGGCACGGTTCAACCGTCCATCCACCCGCGATTATCGACTTCAGAACAAGGACTCGAATACTGTGTATACCCGATCCATTCGTTCGATGGCTGTCCCCGTCGCCTGCTGTGCGTTCGGCATCATGCTGATCGCTTGCCAACTGCCACAGGCTGCCTTTGCGGCCCCGCCGGCGACAAACGCCGTTCCACAGACAGACCCCGAGAAGGTCCTTTACATACTCGGCATTATGTTGGGGAACTCACTCGAGCAGTTCAAGCTGACGGAAAAGGAATTGGAATGGGTGCAGCGCGGTACCGCCGACCAGGTGATGGGACGGGATGCCGTGGTGAACCCGGATGAGTATCAGAGCCAGTTCAAGCAGTTCGTTCAAGAACGCACTCAAAGCTCGGCCGAACTCGACGCCGACGCCGTCGCATTTCTCGAGAAGCAGTCGAGCATTGACGGCGCCGTTGTGTCGGAGTCGGGACTGATCATGCAGGAAATGGTCGCGGGCGCGGGCGCTTCACCCACAGCGACCGATTCCGTTTCGGTTCACTACCACGGCACGCTGGTAGACGGGACCGTGTTCGACAGCTCTGTCGAGCGCGGCGAGCCGGCGCGCTTTCCGCTCAACCGGGTGATTCCGTGTTGGACCGAAGGGGTGGCGAAGATGAAGGTCGGGGGAAAGAGCCGCCTGATCTGCCCGCCGCAGATCGCGTACGGCGCGCGCGGCGCCGGCAAGATCCCGCCGAACGCGCCGATCGTGTTCGAAGTGGAATTGCTCGAGATCGAATAGCGCTCCATCGCTCTCGCTCGAGACCTTCCGCAAAACCCCTCTACTGCAGCTTGGTCACGTCGATCTGGTAGAGTTCGCTGACGTTGCCCGACAGGATTCGCTCTGCTTGTTGGTCGGTCAGGTGGTCCTTGTGCTCGGCCAGCACCTCTTGAGACCAGGGCCAGGTAGAGTCGCTGTGCGGTAAATCGTTCGCCCACATCAGCCGTTCCGAGTTCATGAGCCCCGCGATCCGGAACGCCACCCAGTCGTCTTGAAACGTCACATAGATGTTCTCTCGGAAATACTCCGATGGCAGCTTCGACAGTTCCTGACCCGGTGGCAGCCAATTGCGATGGCGCTTGAACGCGTGATCCATGCGGTACATGTAATGCGGTACCCAGCCAGCGTCCGCCTCGACGCAGACGATCTTCAATTCGGGGTTGCGCTCGAACACCCCGCCGAGCACCAGCGTGCCCATGATGTCCTGGCAGCCACGCACGATGGAGAGGAAGCCGTTCATCTTGGGCCCGCGGGTCTTTGCATCCGGCATCGTCAAGATATGGAACGAAAGTGGAAGTCCGAGTTCGATGGCCCGCTGCCAGAACGGGTCATAGATCGGTGAGTCGTAGTCGTCGATTGCCGGTACGCCCGGCATCATTACGCCGCGCAGCCCTTGCTTCGCGATTGCCTCCAGCTCCGTGATGCCGTCTTCGACCGAGCGCATCGAGACCTGGCCGACGCCGAGCAGTCTTTCGGTGTGGGTCGCGCAGTAGTCAACGATCCAGCGATTGTAAGCTTCGAAGCAGGCTTTCTTGAAATCGAAGTCAGTATGATTGCAAATCAACATCCCGACGGTCGGATAGATGACCTCGGCGTTCACACCGTCGCGTTGCTGGTCCGCCAGCCGCGCAGAAGGATCCCAGCCGCTTCTGTGCATATCGGCGAATCGTTTGCCGAGCACCGTGATTTCCTCGGGCGGGACCCCGGCCGCCGCCACCAGCCCCATGGGTATGGGCCGCTTCATGCCCGGGATGATGTATAGGCTGCCGGCTTTCTCGTCTTCGATCATGTGGGGTGCCTTGTCGCGCCACTTCGGATCGATGTAGTCGATATACGCGTTGCCGGGTTCGGTGATATGCGAATCCGCAGAGATGATCGGATAGCTACTCATGGGCCTTCTTCTCCATGCCTTGCGACGAAACCTTTCGACGAAACCCTTCGACGAAAAAATCAAGCGATTGTTCCCCCGCGAAGCAGTCGACCGGGAAGCTCACCGTCTGGATCGACACAGTCCTTCCCGTGTTCCCGTATCGCTGTTCCGTTGACGATGACGGCATCGATGCCGATCGCGTCGGAGATCAGACGGTCCGCGCCGCCCGGCTGGTCGTGGACTCGGCGCAGTGGCGAACAATCGACGGTGTCGAGGTCGAAGATCACCACATCTGCAGAGAGCCCCTGCGCGAGTCGGCCGCGACCGGTCAGGCCGAAGACTTCGGCCGATCGAGAGGTGAGCAACCGAATCGCTTCCTCGACGCGCAGCGTGCCCGAATCGCGCACCCAGTGCGCAAGCAGATGCGTGGGGGCACACGCATCGCAGAGCTGGCTCATGTGTGCGCCCGCATCGGACAGCCCGAGCATCACCGCGCGGTGAGTCAGCAGTTCGGCGACGATTGCGGGTGCAGTATTCGCGACCGCGATGCGAAAGCGCGCTTCGAGATGGGTCTGGAGCCCGAGATCCAACGCGAGATCTGCCGGGTGCACGCCGCGTTCGGCCGCGACTTCTTCGACGTTTCGCTCGGCCAGGCTGGGCTCGCCCGGGCAGTCAGCAATCACCGTGTCCGACCACCGGCCAGCAATATTGCCCGCGCTCTCGCCGCGGTCGCGCAACGCGCGACGGAATTCAGGGTCGGCGTAGATGCGCTTCTTGCCTTCGAAATCCGCCTGCGACACGGGCTTGAACATCGACATGCTCTCGAATGGAAACGGCGCCTTCCACTGGAATTCGAACATCAGCGGCCGCGGCGTGACCTGCGGGTAGATCTCGATTCCCTCGTCCTGGAGCTTCGCACACGCCTCGAGGACGCCGCGATGTCCTTCTGGGCCGAACATGCCACCGAGTAGTGCGGTCCATGAGATGGGTCGTCCGGTCGATTTGAAGATCTCTGTGAACTCGCCGAGGAACAACCCGCGCCCGAGCGTCGCCTGCATCGTGCCGTGACCGACCTCGCGCATGCATCCAGCGAGTCGTTGAATTTCGCTCAGCGCCGCCGCTCTACTGGGTACCGGTCGGCCTTCGTATCCCACATGGGTGGGAGCCCAGGAGGTCGCGAACCCGATGGCGCCTGCCCGCATCGCGTCTGCGACAATCGCCTCCATCTGCGCGACTTCGTCTTCGGTTGCTTCGCGCTCGGTTGCTTCTTCGCCCATCACGTACATGCGTACCGGCGTGTGTCCCACGAGTGCACCGACGTTGATCGCGCTTCCGCGGTGTTCGATGGCGTCGAGGTACTCGGGAAAGCTCTCGAACGGCCATTGTTCTCCCAACCCCTCCCACAAGGCCGCGAGGTTCATACCCTCGACGTTCTCGAGCGTGCGCAGGATCAGGTCACGATGGGCGGCGCGCGTCGGTGCAACGCCGAACCCGCAGTTGCCCATCACGACCGACGTGACGCCGTGCCACGGCGAAATCGTGAGCATGCGGTCCCAGAAGATCTGTGCGTCGTAGTGGGTGTGGATATCGACAAAGCCGGGCGCGACGACGCGTCCGCCCGCGTCGATCGTCCGGCTCGCTGTGCCGAGCGATTCGCCGATCGCCGCGATGCGTCCATCTCGGATCCCGAGGTCCCCGGTCGACGCCGGGGCGCCGGATCCGTCTACCAGGGTTCCGCCGCGAATGAGCAGGTCGAACTGTTCGGACATCGAGGTTGCCTCGCTGGGATACGAATCGGATCGTCGGATCCCATCATACCAGCTGCGCCAGCCGTGCGTTGCGCAACCGTGACTCGCAGCCGCTCGCTAGACGAGGGTCGCACCGGTAGCCAGCGAAGACGGCGTTCCGACCGAGGTCAGCCATAACTGGTGAATGGCTCGGGTGGCGCCCACGTGCAGCAACCGCCGGGACGCTGACGTGCCGGGATAGTTCTGGTCAGTGACGTCGACGAGCACAACGTAGTCGAATTCGAGACCCTTGACCTGCTCAATCTCGGTCACTTCGATCCCCGGGGAGAAGGTGAAATCCTGGTTCTCCACCAGCCGAACCTGGGGCAGATCGCTGTTGACGAGCCCCTGGTAGTACAGCGCACTCGCTGCTGGCGAGGGCGTCAGAAGGGCGACCGACGCGCTGGGTTCGCTTCTGCTCAAGTCGCGCAGCGCTTCCGCCAGGAACCCAACGCACGCCCCCCGGTCGCTAAACCGAAACAACTCGACCGGCGGCCCGACCCGCGTCGTCACGGCCGGCTCTTCGTCCTCTCGCAGGTCTCCAAGGAGTGAAAGCGCGAACTCGAGAATCTGCTGCGTGGATCGGTAGCTGATTCTGAGCGTTTCGATGGCCGACCCGGGAATTCCCAGGCGTGACAAGAACTCGCTCCACGAGGTGAAACCGCTGTTCTCGATGACGTGCTGCTGGGTGTCTCCGGCGAGCGTGATCGAGCGGTCGCGATCCAGGCAATCCAACAAAACCTGAACTTCGATCGGCGAAAAGTCCTGAACTTCGTCGATTGCGATGTGCCGGTATCGGATGGGCCGCTTGCCGCGCAGCATCAGCGGGCCGGTCCGCAGCTGCCATGCCCGCAGCAGCAGCGCGTCGTCTTCGGGGTCGAGTTCGGCCTGGTTGTGCGTGTCGCCATCGAGGCGCGCAAAGAGTTCTTCATTGCGCCGACGGTTCCAATCTGCGAAACGCCGCAGATCCTCGCTGCTGAACGCGGGGTGTGTTTCTGCAGCGTTGGCTTCCTCGAGCAGCGCCAGGTTGGTGATCGCGCTCGCCCAATCGTCGATCGCCTGAGTGGAGTTCCTCGCACCCGACACCCGCTCGACTTGTTTGCGCAACGCCGTATCGAGTAGCGGATGCAGCTTGATACGTTGCACGATGACCGGCGCGTCGCCGCGGGCACCGCGGGGCAGCTGCGGAAAGTGGCGGCGGCGCTGGTCGATCGCCCATTCCGAGAATGTTGAAATCTGAACATGGCCGAGTCCGAGAGACGGCAACACGTGGCTCACGAAGTTGCGCAATGCCGGGGAGAAAACCGCCACTAGCGTCTCGTCGGAATCGATGCACGAGTCCGCGTAAGCAAGGTACGCAATCCGGTGCAACGCGACGGTGGTCTTGCCGGACCCGGCAGTTCCCCGAATTGCCAGAAAGCCGGCAGACGGTCGGGTAATCAGGCCGAACTGGTCCGGATCGATCAGACCTGTGATCTCGGGCAGCCGCTTGTCGAGCCGCGACTGAGCGCCCGCTCGATCGGTCCCGAGCCGCGCCGCGACGCCTGCGTCCAGATCGTGTGCGCGAACAGCGCTGGCTTCGCCGCCAGCCAAGCGTGGTCGGTCGCGCTCGATCCTCCGCCAGCGATCGGGCTGGCTTTCGTCCAACGCGAAGATGCCCTCGGGTGCCTCGACGCGGTGCAGGATTCCGTCGACGATATTCACCGTTCGGCGCGCGACCACGACACCGCTGCGGACTCGGTCGGCCAGGGTCTCTTCGAAGTCCTCGCCCTGTTGATAGCGGTAATAGATCCGCGAGATCGGCGCGTTGCGCCAATCGACGACGCGTACACCACCATCGATGCAGGTGGCGCGACCGACGCACAGATCGCGTACCTGGTCTCCCTCGCGCAATCGCAGGTGTGCGAAGTACGGCGATCGGGGGTCGATCTGGGGGGCACCTCGAGCGGATCTCAGTTGGACGAGCAGCGAACTCTGGCGGTGCCACTGCTGGGTGAGCGCGAGTGTGTCCTTGGCTTCGGAGCCGTCGATCAGTCGTTCACGAATGTTCTCGAGCTCTTCGATGATCGGCGCTTCGTCGGCGGTCACCGGCTCATCCATTTCGGCAATTCTGTGGCTGACTTTCTCGAGTAGCTCCAGTTCCTCTGCAACGATCGGATCCGGCACAGGCTCTCCAACATGACCTGCCAAAATGGCGGCTGGCTCGCTTGCTGACCACGGGGCCCCACCTGAATCCGCTGATGCGAATCCCCATGCGTCTCTCAGTTCTCTCAGTTCTCTCAGTTCATCCAGTTCATCCAGTTCATCCAATTCTTCTCTGAGTACATCTCCCGATGCGGAAAGATGCGGAAAAGGGGCACGGATCTTACCATCAGTTGCAATGGGGATGTCAGAGGCGATCGAAAACTCAGCGCAGCGCATTTACGAAAGAAGACTGAGGGCGCGCGAACTCGACGCGGAAAGGCGTGGTCGGCGCGCCTCGATCACGTCGAATCTGCGCCTTGTCGTGTTTTTCTCGGGGGTGCTGATCGCCTGGCTGGTGTTTGGCACGCGCTCAATGGCAGCTGGCTGGCTCGGGCCGCCCGCGGCCACGTTTGCTGTGCTGCTGGTGGTACACGACCGGCTGCTGACGCGAAAAGATCGAGCGCTGCGTTCAGTGGCGTTCTACCAGCGCGGCCTGGATCGGCTCAACGCCAGTTGGTCGGGTGGCGGGGAGCCTGGCGAGCGGTTCCGGGATGCGCACCATCCCTATGCCGATGATCTGGATCTGTTCGGTGAAGGATCGCTATTCGAGCTGTTGTGCACCGCTCGGACCCGCGCGGGTGAGGAGCGTCTGGCCCAGTGGCTACTGGAGCCTGCGGCTCCCGATGCGATTCGGGCGCGGCAGGAAGCCGTTGCGGAACTACGCGGCCGCCTCGACCTGCGCGAGGATCTGGCGCGGTTGGGCGATGAGGTGCGGGCCGGCTTGCACCCCGAGGCGTTGAGCAACTGGGGCAACGCTCGGGCAACGCTGGACTCGCGAGCGTTGGCCGTTGCCGCAGCCGCCATGGCGGGACTGACCGTTGCCGGACTCCTGGTGTGGATCTTGACGCCGCTCGGTGCGTTTCCCTTTGGCGTCGCGCTGCTGGTAGGGACGGGATTCACCATGACGGCAAACCGCCGGGTGTCCGCTGTGATCCGCGCGATGCAGGCGCCGGCCCGCGATCTTTCGCTGTTTTCGCACCTGCTCGAGCGCTTGGAGAGCGAGTCCTATGCTTGTGCGATGTTGGTCTCGCTGCGCGCAGAACTCGATGAGGACGGCGCTCCGCCATCCAAGCAGATCGCTCGACTTCGCTTGTTGATCGATCTGATCGATGCCAGCCGAAATCAGCTGTTTATTCCGATTGCATGGATGTTGTTGTGGAATCTGCAACTCGCCTGCGCGATCGACCGATGGCGCGTGAAGTGTGGTCCGGCGCTATCGCGCTGGATCGACGCGGTGGGAGAATTCGAGGCGCTCTCGGCATTTTCGACCTTTGGCTACGAACACCCGGATTTCCCGTTTCCGGAAATCGTCGAAGACGCAGTGCATTTCGAAGGCACAGCACTGGGACATCCTCTGCTGCCAGCCGATCGTTGCGTCCGCAACGATCTGAGTCTGATTGCGCCATTGCAGGTCCTGATCGTCAGCGGCTCGAACATGTCCGGAAAGAGTACGCTGATGCGAACGGTCGGGACCAATACAGCGCTCGCGCTGGCGGGTGCTCCGGTGTGCGCCCAGAGCCTACGCCTGGCACCTGTGTCGATTGGTGCGTCGATTCGGATTCAAGATTCGCTACAGGAGGGGAGTTCGCGCTTCTACGCCGAGATCTTGCGCTTGCGCCAGATCACAGAACTCGCGCGCGAGCACGGGCCGGCGCTCTTCTTGCTGGATGAGATTTTGCACGGGACGAACTCACACGATCGCGGCATCGGTGCTGAGGCCGTTGTGCGCAGCCTGGTCAAATCGGGCTCGATTGGCATCGTCACCACCCATGACCTCGCGCTGACCCAGCTAGCCGATGCGTTGGAGGGGCGCGCTCGGAACGTCCATTTTCAAGATCACTTGGAAGAAGGCGTTATCAAATTCGATTACCGGATGCACCCGGGAGTGGTGACCAAGAGCAACGCGCTGGAATTGATGCGAGCGGTTGGGCTCGAAGTCTGAGGAGCGGGCTCGTCGTCAGATTTCGAGTTCCAGGACCGCGCGCCCGCCGATGCGGCCGGTCAGCGTGGAGAAAAAGTCCAGCAGACGCATCTGCCAGCCGTATTTTGCCCGGAGCGCCGCGTAGGCACGCTGCTCGGTGGCGCCGTCTTCGATGCGGCGCCCCTTGCCTTCGAACCACTCGCCGCTGACCTGTCCGCCGACGCTGCAGGCCGCGACGCGAACCCGCTCATCATTGCGCAATCGCTTGACCTTCCAAGCATCGGCTTCGGTGAAGACGTAGAGCCTGCCCCCGTCGGCGGCAAACCAGACCGGTGTTCGAACCGCGTCGCCACTGCGACGAAACGTAGCCAGGCTGATGTAGGGCTTGCGATCCAACACGGACAATTCGGTCGGGTTCAGAGCCATTTTTCGATCTCCTGCGCGCGGACGTCACCGGGTCTGTGCTCGGCGACGCTACAGTGAACGGGTACCTCAGCGAAGGTAACCCTGAACCGCACAGGGAGTCACCCGTGCCCAACCACCCGACCCGACACGAGATCCAACTACTCGACGGACGCTTTTACGCCGCCGATCCGCATCCATTCTTTGAGTGGATGCGCGACAACGCCCCGGTCTACTGGGACGATTCCTGGAAGATCTGGGGCGTCACACGACACGCCGACATCATGGCCTGTTCGAAACAGCCAAGGCTGTTTTGTAGTGGGCAGGGTTCGCGTCCGGATTCACCGCCGATACCGTCGATGATCAATCTCGACGATCCGCTTCACAAACGGCGTCGCAATCTGGTCAACCGCGGCTTCACACCCCGCCAGGTCGACATCCAGGAAGACAAGATCCGAGGGATCTGCCGCGAACTGATCGACCGTGCCCTCGAACTGGATACGTTCGATTTCGTCAAGGAAGTCGCCGCACCGCTGCCGATGATCGTGATCGGCGACATGCTGGGTGTCGCGCCGCAGGATCGCGACAAGCTGCTGCGTTGGTCCGATGACTTGATCCTGGGAACCTCCGCGACCGCGACACCGGAGGCCGCAGCCAACGCGGCCAAATCGGCCGGTGAATACATCGGGTATGCGCGCGAGGTGATTTCGGATCGCAGGGCGAGACCCCCTCAGGACGATTTGATGAGCGCACTGGTCCACGCGGAAATCGACGGTCAAAGCCTCGATGACGACGCGCTGATTCAGGAATCGCTGCTCATTCTGGTCGGCGGCGACGAGACGACGCGCCACGTGATCAGCGGCGGGATGGAGCAACTGATCCGCAACCCAGACCAACAGCAAAAACTCGTCGACGATCCCGCAAAGATCCCTGTTGCGGTCGAGGAAATGCTTCGCTGGGTGACGCCGATCCAGAATATGTCCCGAACCGCCACGCGTGATGTGGAGCTGGGCGGCGAGACGATTCGAAAGGGTGACCGGCTGCTGCTGCTGTATCCCTCAGGGAACCGCGATGCCGCCGTGTTCGACCACCCATATCGGTTTGACGTCGAGCGCAGCCCGAACGACCACGTGGCATTTGGCGGTTACGGCGCTCACTTCTGTCTCGGTGCGCCACTCGCTCGCCTCGAGTTGAGAGTGATGTTCGAGGAGCTGGTCGGGCGGGTCTCAGGCCTCCAACTCGTCAAGAATGAACCGCTGCCGATCCGCAAGTCGAATTTCATTGCCGGAATCGAGCGGATGGAAGTCCGCGTCGAGACAACCGCCGCTCGTGAATGAGCCTCAGCACACGACTCGTGCGCACGTTGAATCGATCGGGCTGATGTTGCGTCCAATGCGCCGTCCATGGGCCAGCCCCACATCCCGAATCGGCGGAGCCTCCTGATGAATCGGTATGAATCGGTCTCAGTAGCCGCATTGATTGAGCCGATGGGAAAGAGAACCATTGCATCCGCGGAGATTAGACGACCGCGGAACAGCAGAAGCCACAGCGACGAACAGGAGTATCCATGACCCAATCAAGCATCCCGGCTGCGGGAGCCGACTTTCGAAAAGTTCTCACAATCGCCATCCTGGCTGTCTCGATGTCCGCATGTGCCCAAGCGGGTCCCAAGACAACTCTGGGCGCGGCCACGGGTGCAGCTGCCGGCGGCCTGATCGGCGCGGCGGCCGGCGGCGGGGCTGAGGGGATCGTGGCTGGGGTACTGCTGGGCGGGTTGCTCGGTGGTGCGATTGGAAACTCTCTCGACAACCGCGATCGCGAGTACGTGCGACGCAGCAACTATCAATCGTGGGAATACGGTCGCAATGGTGAGGCTTCGACCTGGCGCAATCCAGATTCGGGCCACTACGGAAGCGTGACTCCGACGCGCACCTACCAAGAGCGCGGCGGCAACTACTGCCGAGAGTTCAACCAGACCGTGATCGTCAATGGTCAGCAGCAGGATGCCTACGGTACGGCGTGTCGTCAGCCGGACGGCTCCTGGATGATCCGATAGAAGTGTGCGCGGCAACGGGCTGATATGGAGCCTGACCCAAGATGGGTCAGGTGAGGTCATGGATCCTATTGTGGGCAAGCGGCGAACGCGAAACGAGCGGCGGGTTCAGAAGGCAGCGAAAGGCGTCGCGTCCTCGAGTGAGTCGCGCCTCGGGTTGCGCTGCTGGGTCGTTCACGCTGGCCGTGTGTATGTTTGGCTGCTCGCTGTCCGGATGCAGCGAAACGGACCGAAGTCGCTGGAGCGCCCGACTCGGCAACGACGACGACAAAGTAGCCTTCGCACAGCAGCTCGCCGATGGCCCCGACCCGGACCCGGTCGAAGCCCTGAGCTGGTTCGTGGAGGCCGCAGACAACGGTCATCGCGGCGCGATCCTGGCATTGGCGCGTCGATCGCTCGACGGTGACGGACTCGTCAAGGACGAGGCAGCGGCAGCGCGTTGGTACCTTGAAGCGGCCGAGGCGGGTGTCATCGAAGCTCAGTTGGCGCTCGTTGCGATCTACAGCGACGGGCGCGGAGTCGATAGCGACCGGAAAGAAGCGGGCCGTTGGCTACTGCGCGCTGCCGAAGCCGGCGAAGTCGAGGCCCAGCTCGAGCTGGCCACTCGCTACCTGGCGGGCGACGGACTGCCCAAGGATGGCACCCGCGCATTCCGATGGTTCGGCGAAGTCGCGAAACAGGGCATCGTCGAAGGCGAGTTCCAGATGGGTCTTCAATACGAGCGGGGCTTCGGTGTGTTTCAGGATTTCCAGCAGGCCGCCGCGCTGTATCGCTCTGCTGCCGAGCAGGGCCACCTTCAAGCGCACAATCACCTTGCGGTGCTCACCGTCGCCGGGCGCGGCGTTCCAAAGGACGAAGCGCTGGCGTTGGAGTGGATCGCTAAAGCGGCCGAATTGGGTGATGTCCAGGCACAGCGGAATCTGGCCGTCGTCTACGCGAAGGGAATAGGCGTCGACCCCAACCCTGTGGAATCGATGCGATGGCGTCGCATGGCCGCCGAGGCCGGTAGCGCGGACGAGCAGTCGGCGCTCGCCGAGATGTTCACCTACGGCACATCGGTGCCGGTGGACGCCAGTCAGGCGACTTACTGGTACACCCGCTCGGCAGAGCAGGGAAACCTGAAGGCTCAACTGGAGGTGGTCAGGCGCTACGCGAAAGGCATCGGAACGGACCCCGATCTCGCGGCCGTCGCGAAATGGACGCGGCTAGCGGCAGAGCAAGGGCACCTCGAATCGATATTCCAGGTAGGCGTGCATCATTTAGCAGGCGAGGGAGTGCAGCGCGACACGAGCGAAGCAGCGAAATGGCTGTTGAAGGCTTCGCGGCGGGAGCACACAGGGGCCCAGGCGAGACTCGGTGCATGCTACGCAGCCGGCGAAGGTGTCCCGCGGGATGAGAAAGAGGCCGAGCATTGGCTCGGGCTCGCTGCGGAAAAGGGTCACGCACAGGCACAGCTCGACCTCGGCGAATTGCTCGTCGAGGCTACCGGAACCCGCGCTGACCCGGTTCGGGGATCCGATTGGATCTTGCGGGCGGCGGAGCAGGGGCTCGCCGAGGGCCAGCGGAAGATCGCCCTGCTGTATGTGCAGGGTATTGGAGTCCGGAAGCAACGCGGATTGGCTGCCTCTTGGTTTGGCAAGGCTGCCGAGCAGGGCGATGCGGAGGCGCAACTGGCGTTGGGGCACGCATTTGCGACCGGGGCAGGCGTAGTGAGGAATCCAGTGGTCGCCCACAAGTGGCTATCACTCAGTGCTGCGGCTGGTGACCCCCACGCCCCCAAATTGCGCGCAGAGATCGAATCGCAACTCGAACCTCGAGAAATTGACGAAGCGCGGAGCTTGGCGCAGCAATGGCGGGATGAGCATTCCCTCCCGCCCAACTGATGGGCGACAATTCGCGCCCATCCGGCCCACCCCGGCCAGCACGGTTCGCCCCAATTGCGGCCGTCGTCGGGCCGAATGCTTTGATAGACTCTCGTATCGCCCGTATCGCCGAAAACCGCTGCCTAAGCATCGATACCTATCCGAACGAGGAGAACACGATGAAGCGCTTCATCCAGCACGAAGAACTCGCGCGCGACAGCCGATTCATTCGTCAAACTAACGCCGTTGCGAGCGTACTTTCATCGATGCCCGATGACGTCGACCGCGTCGTCGAGGTCTTCGAACAACTCGATCCGATGATCGCGCAATCGGTAATCGGGACTGCGGCCGAGGCGCTCTATGATGAGTACGGACCGGCCTTCGGGTTGATCACGCTCAACGAACCGCTCGATCCGAACCACACCGCAACACTGGGCGCGCGCATGCGGCTGGTCCTGCGCATGCACGGGATCTTTGCCGGCGAGCTTCAGGCCCTCGAAGGCGCTGGCCGATCGCTGTGGGACTTCCCGGACGCTCCGTGGGAGTTCAAGATGAACATGGCGCGCCAGTGTTGGGACGAGGCGCGTCACGTGCAGATCTTCGAGAAGCTGTTGAACCACGTCGGTGGCGAGATCGGGATGTTCCCAGAGGCCACGTTCCTGTTCGAATGCGCATGTGCGGACGACCCCGCCCAGCGCGTCGCGGGCGTCAATCGCGCACTCGAAGGGCTCGCCTGTGACGTCTTTCGCGACATGATCAAATACGCGACGCAGACGGATGACGAGTTGATGCGCCAATCGATCGACTACGTGCTTGCGGACGAGTTGACCCACGTACGGTTCGGCAGCGAATGGGTCAAGGAATTCACGAAGGATGACCCGGAACGCTTCAAAGCTGCACGGAATTTTCAGCGCGAGGTCGACAAGCAATTCAGCTTTGGAGGCGCCCGGTCGGCACGCGAGGACGCGGCCATTCCGATTGCCTGGGACGACCGGCTCGAAGCCGGATTCAGCGAGGAAGAACTGCAAGAGCTGGCCCAGGTTTCGGGCGGCGGTCCGTCTCGAGAAACTTTGCGCAAGGCGGCCCAAATCCTCGGCGAGCGACACCGCGCCAAGCACAATCGCACCGCGGAGGTCGCGCAATGAGCGAAGAAAAAGGCGAAGTTCCGAAGGAAGGCCGGATGTATCCGGGCATGCGCCAGGACGAGAGGACCGTCTTCGAACCCTATTCAGCGTTCGATATCCCGGCCGATCTCCGTGAGCTGCATGGTCGCTACGACGTCGTCGCCACCGCGCTTCGAGTGCGCAACTTCCGTTACGCAGAAGAGTGGATGATGATGATGATGGGAGGTTGGCTCGCCACGATTCCCGAGCTTCCGGCCAAGACGGGGCTCGCGAAGGTGATCTGGGAGACCGCGCAAGCTGCGGACGCGCTCGGCAAGCGGCTCCCGGAGCTGCGCTGTGGGCGCAAGGCGGCGACCGCCTCCGAATCCGCCAACCAGGCGTTCGCCGACTTCATAGAAGCAGTTTCCGAGCCCGAGAGTCCCGACCTCACAGTCGAGAAGCTGACCGGAATCGTCGACGTGCTCAAGCCTCACCTGATTCAAGTCTATGAAAAGACCGCTCGCGAAACCGACCAGATCTGCGACGCGCCGACGATCGAACTGCTGGAAGACATCGTGCGCAAGACCCGGCGGCATGTGAGCTGGGGCAAGGAGGTGCTGGACCGATTGTGCGATACAGACGCGAAGCGACAGCGTCGTCAGCATCGCTCCAGCCAATTGCAAGCGCAGCTCGAGGTCTGTGGCGGAGTGACAGGCGAGTTGACAGTGGCAAGCGCCTGAACGATCGGCTCACTGCCACACCCGGCCTGACGCAGGGATCGGGCTCGAGAACTGATTTCGGACTGAGGTTGATACTGAGGATGAATAGATGGGTGAAGTGCTCGAGCTCTCTGAACGCGCATGGGCGGGCGAACTCGGCGCAACAGAGATTCACCCAAGCCGTGCGCTAGTCGGTCTCGAGGAGTTCGACACCGGCCTGGCATTCATGTCGGCGTTTTCGAACGTCGCGGTGATCGACACCGCGGAAGGCTTGGTGTTCATCGATACAAGCGGTCCCTTTCACGCAGCGAAGGTCCACCAATGCGTGCGAGCGTGGTCGGATCGGCCTCTGAACACCGCGATCTACACACACGGGCATGTCGACCACGTTTCGGGGCTGGGCGCATTCGAGGCGGAACTCGACGGTCCGAAAGTGCGTGTGATTGCGCACACGGCCTGCCCAGCGCGCTTCGACCGCTACCGGCTGACCCACGGCTACAATGGCGTGGTCAACATGCGCCAGTTCGGCTTCCCAAAGCCGCTGTTTCCAAAGGAGTTTCGTTATCCGGACGAGACACTGCAGGAAAGCCGGGTGCTCGAAATCGGCGGCGAGCGTATCGAACTCTTCCACGACAAGGGCGAGACAGACGACCACCTGTGGGCCTGGCTCCCAGATCGCAAGACGCTGTACACAGGTGACCTGTTTATCTGGGCCGCTCCCAACTGCGGCAACCCACAGAAAGTCCAGCGGTATCCCCGCGAATGGGCAATCGCGCTGCGAAAGATGCAGGCGCTGGGTGCCGAGCGGTTGTTCCCAGGCCACGGGCCGCCGATTCTGGGTGTCGACAGGGTCAACCGCGCGCTCTCAGAATCGGCCGAACTGCTCGAGACATTGGTCGAACAAACGCTGGTGTTGATGAACGAGGGCATGCGGCTGAATGACTTGCTTCACGAAATCGAACTCCCCGAACACCTGCTCGCGCGGCCGTACCTGCGCCCCGTCTATGACGACCCGATGTTCATCGTGCGAAACCTGTGGCGGCTGTACGGGGGCTGGTACGACGGCGATCCTCCGAGTCTGAAACCGGCGCGGGACATCGATGTCGCGCGGGCGCTCGCCGAACTGAGCGGAGGTGCCCGCACGTTGGCGAAGCGCGCCGAGCAATTCGCCGCAGAGGGCGAACTGGCGGTGGCTTGCCATCTGGTCGAGTTCGCCTGGCGAGCTGCGCCCGAGGATTCCGGCATCGCATCGATCCGAACCGTGATCTACCGATTGCGCGCAGAATCGGAGCGGAGCTTGATGGCCAAGGGGATTTTCGGCGCCGCGGCCCGCGATTCGGATCCAGCCACGTAGTCCTTGGTTTGGTCCGGAACACGAACGTGCTCGAGCGGGTGAAGAGGTGGGGTTGAAGCGCGCAGGTATTCTGGCAGTGATCTGCGCAGCGTTGCTTCTGACGCTAGGCCCGATTCTCGGACAGAACTTCAATCCCGTGGTCGACGGATCCATCTACCGGAGCGCACAACTGGACGCTGAGGATCTCGCGTTGCGGGCAGCCGAGTTCGGGCTCGCATCGATCGTCGCGGTACGGCCGGCGCGACCCAGCAAGGCGTGGTACACCGCCGAAAAATCCGTTGCCGACACGCTCGGACTGAAGCTGGTCAACGTGAGTCTCAGCGCAGACCGGATGCCGTCGCGCCAACGCCTGCAAACGCTGGTCGGAGCGTTGGATGCCGCGCCGCGTCCGATGCTGCTGCATTGCCGAGCAGGCGTCGAACGCAGTGGCCTCGCGGCAGCAGTCGCGCTGCTTCTGGAGGGGGAGTCGGTCGAGTCCGCCCGCGGACAATTTTCGCTTCGATACGGTTTCCATCCATGGCTGTCTCAATCGGACCTGCCACGGGTCCTGGATCGATACGAGCAATGGCTGGAAGTTTCGGGCATCGACAGTTCGGCTGAGAATTTCCGCGGCTGGGTCGACGCTGTCTACGTCGCGGCGTTTTACAAAGCCGACCTCGAGATCGTCGATTTTGATGCCGACGCGCGGGCCGGTCAACCGATCCCGTTTTCGTTGCGGGTCACGAACCGGAGCCCAGACACGCAGCATTTTCGAGCGGCGAACGATTTCGGAGTTCACGTCTCCACGCTGATCGAGGGGATCAGCAGTCCCGATTATCGACACGAGGGGCGCTGGGGAAGGCAAGATGTCGATGTGGCTGCCGGCGCATCCCATGTTTTTGATATCGAATTAGCGGCTCTGCCCAGTGCTGGGATGTATCGATTGACCATCGATCTCGTCGACGAGAGTGTTGCGTGGTTTTCGGATATGGGGTCGACGGTTCTGGTTCGGGAATTCGAGTTGGGACCGGTTCCCGAGGTCGCCGCAGGTCCAGTGGTGATCGAGCAACAGAACGAATTCGAGGCGGAACGCGATCGGCCAGCGAGGTCGCGAACCGAGTGAAGACTCTGGTCACGCCCGTCTGTCGGCGCGCTGTAGCGCGCCGCGCAGGAAGCCCCGTTCGCGATTCAGCAGCTCTACGAGGCGCAATTGTGCGCGGAAGCGATCGAGGTTTTGGTTGGGGCGCTGGATCTTGAAGTAGACGTCGCCCTCCAGGTGGTCCGTCAGGAAGCGCGCGCCGTTTTCGAACGCCATCACGGACCCCGCGAGAGGCAGCACTTCGAGCTCCGCAGGCGTGAGGAGCGACTGCGCGCCCACGCGGTAACCGAGCGCTATCGCCTCCAGTAAATCGGATTCGATCGCCATCGTTTCGGTGCGAGTCTCGTCTTCGGGAGATCGACAGGCCGTAGTCCGGACCAGCTCACCGAAGTCGGAAAGGACCGTCCCGGTCATCACGGTGTCCAAGTCGATCACACACATTGCCTCGCCGGTTTGTTCATCCAACAGCACATTGTTGATTTTGCAGTCGTTGTGGACGATTCGCTCCGGCAGTTCGGAGTGACCGGAGACAGACAACTCGGCTGAAAGCGACTCATAGGCAGCAGCCGTATGTTCGATTTCCCGGCCGAGAGAACGGGCACGCCCGTGCGAATCTGCGCCGACTGCCGCCTGCAAAGTGGCATAGCGGTGTGGCAGATCGTGAAAATGGGGGATCGTCTCGGCGAGTGGCGGAGCCGCCAACCCTTCGAGCAGGCGGACAAAATCGGCGAAAGCCCGGGCAGCCTGATAGGCCTGCGCTGGACTCTCGACCGCGTCGACGCTGCGGGTCCGCTCCTGGAACCGGAAGCAGCGCCAATAGGCACCGTGTTCATCGAGCCAGATCGGAGAGCCGGATCGTGTCGCCATCACCCGCAAGCAGCGCCGATCGGCATCCAAGACGCGAGCGTTCTCGAGCTCGCTTTGGAGGTGTCCGCAGATTCGGCCGATGTTGTCCATCAACGAGGTGGGGTCGCGAAATATGCCCGCATTGATGCGCTGGAGAATGTGGCGCTCGGGCGACCCGCCTGGGGCCAGTCCGGCCGAAACCGAGTGGCGGACGACGAATGTGTCGTGAATGTGTCCACCACCGATCGGCTCTGCACCTGCAAAGGTCCCGGAAATATTGAACTGTGCAGCGATGGTCTCCACGAGAACGTGAGCATAGCGGCTGGGTCTTGGACGCGGGGCGCGAGTCGCGAACGGGACGGGCCTACACCCCAGTGAAGTCCTTCGCATGCGGGCGACGGCTGAACGGCTACCCTCGCATTCTGGACGGGTCTTCGACGATGATCAAATCAGGCAGTCTGCCGCGCATCGCCCACACGCTGCCGCGCAAGAATGCCGATACGCTGAATCGGAGCATGCTCCTTCGCTGGAGCTGTGCATGGCTGATAGGCTGGTCGCGCGCGGAACGTTGGAAAATGGATCGATAGCGATGAGTTTTGCGCACCACGACGACGATCTGACGATGCCGTTTACGTGTCCGGAGTGCGGCGACACCGGCGCCAGGCAGCGCTTCGCATCATTCCACTTCAGCTGTCCCGGATGCAACCTGAGTGTGGCGCACGTCGACTTGGCACCGACCGGAATAGTGCGAGAGGTGTTTGGCTGGCTGTTGCCCCCGGGCACGCTGCTGGCCGACCGATACAGGGTCAACAGTCTGCTGGGACGGGGTGGCTTCGCCGCCACCTACGGTGTGGCGGATACGCGGCTTGCGAATCGACGCTGCGCGTTGAAGGAAGTCCCCCGGGTGTTGTTCGATAGCGGGGAGATGGAGATCCTCAGTCGGCTCGACCATCCCGGGATCCCCAACATTCGCGACAAGTTCGAGCTGGGCTCCATGGTGTACCTGGTCCTCGAATTCGGAGGCAGTCGCTCGCTGGCCACGGAGCGAATCCAGCGCGGCGGAACGATCCCGGCTGCCACGTTGTTGCCGTGGATCAGCCAGCTGTGCGGCGTGCTCGAGTACCTGCATGCGCAAGACCCGCCGATCGTCCACCGGGATCTGAAGCCCGGCAATGTGCTGCTGACCGAAGGCGGCCGGATCAACCTGATCGATTTCGGGATCGCGAAAGAGACACTGACGGGCACGCAGACCCGGACGATTGCGCGCTCGGCAACCCATGGATTTTCGCCCCCAGAGCAGGTGTTGGGGACCGGGACCGACGAGCGATCCGACGTGTATTCGCTCGGCGCGACTCTCTTCCAGCTGCTGACCGGCCACAAGCCGCCGCCGGCTCACGAGCGTGTTGCGGGTGCGGAACTGGCGCGGCCCGGATCGCTGGTGGAGGGTGTTTCGCCGACGCTCGACGAGCTGATTCTGCGCGCGATGGAACTGAACATCCACAAGCGCATTCAATCGATCCGGGATTTTGCGGCCCGGCTCGACGCGATTTCTGCCGGAGAGCCAATCCCGCTGATGTCGACCGACAGCCAGCGGCCATTGGCGGATGACGCCCCAACCCTCGGATCCGATCGCAGACTACCCGCGAACCTGTCGGACGCTGAAACGCTCTATCTGGGGAGCGACCCACCGGCATTCCAGACGTCGAGTCGATCGGGTGAAACACGGCGATTCTCGGCGGCTCTCGTCGCATGGTTGGTATTCGGGTTGGCAGGAGTCGGCGGCGCGATGTGGTGGCTGCAACGCGAACCCGCGGCACGCAGCGAGCGGCCCGCCCAGGTTGCCGCGGTTCCGGAGCCCCAGCCGCCCGCGTTGGGTTCGCAAACTGATGTCGCTTCGCCAACAGCCCCACCGATAGCGATCGCTCCCGAAGCGAATGCACCGGCAACACCCGACTCCGTTCGCGAATCCGCCGGGGTCCAGCTAGAACCCGATTCCGAACCGCAATCGACCCCTGATTTGGCTCGGATCCAGCCGGAACGGCAATCGATTCCGGTCCCGATTCCGGTCCAAAGTCGGATCGAGCCCGGGCCGAGTGTGGATCCCGTTGCACCGGCTCGGTTGGTGCCACCACCCAGCCGGCCAGTCGTCAGTACCTTGGCGTCGGATGGCGTCGAGCCGGTTCCATCCGGAACGAGTGAACAAGTGGAGCCCCGCTCCCCGGACCCCGCCAAGCCGAATTGGGGAGCGGGATTCAAGAAGGGGTCAGTCCGGCGCATCGATTGATGAGCATCACGAGATCGGCGATTGGGTACGACAGATTCGGTACGACAGATTCCGTACTACACATTCCGTACTACCAGGAAGAAGGGGAGGGCTGATGACCAGAACCGCACGTATGGCCTGTTGTGTCGTGCTCGGTAGTGCGCTCGTGACAGGCTGCACCACAACCCAGGGAATCGGAGCGTTGGGTGGGGCAGCCACCGGCGCGCTCATCGGTGGCCTCGCCGGAGGCAACGCGACGGGCGCTTTGATCGGCGCGGCTGCTGGCGCAGCGGCCGGGTGGGGCGCTGCGGCGCTGTACGAGTATCACGTCAACCAGAGTCGTTCTGTGGAACAAGACGCCGAGATCTACGGATACACACCCGGCGTGGGCCCAATCGTGAAGATCCGCGATGCGAGCTGTTCCCCGCGGACTGCGAGAGCGGGCGAATCGGTGCGGATCCGAAGTGACTACTCGGTGAATTCCGTCTCGGGCGAGCCGGTGATGATCTCGGAACAATGGCACCTCGAAAAGGACGGCGAGGTGCTCCACGAATTCCCGGTGAACCGAGAAACCCGAGCATCGGGCGGGTGGCTGGCTGAGAATTCCTTCGAACTTCCTCAGGATGCGCCGCCAGGAACCTACGTATTTGTCAACCGAATTCAGGCCGATGACGGCAGTGAGGATCGCCGGGATGCGGTCTTCATTCTTTCGGAGGGATAAGGAATTTTGGCGGAAACCAGCATGGTTCCCCCAGGTAGAGCGCACGGGCTACCGGGCGAACTGCCAGGCGCCAGGTAGTCCGTTGCGATCTGGAGCCGCCAATCCGCATGGCGGAATTCTGGCGCTCGGGCTCGTCGCGTTGTGGGTCGGTTGCGCGCAGTCGACCTCGATCGCCGGAGACTGCCAGAACGAGCGCGAACGCGCCCGGAACGTCGCCCGGAAGATCAACGAACAGTGGCCTCTGCGCAGCGCCGACTACGTGACCGAACTGGTGGAAGCCGTGGTCTGGCGGCTGGCCAGTGTCGATCAGCAACGACGCTGGGAGATCGTTGTTTTTCGCAGCCGCAGGGCCGAGGCCTACTCGATCGGCGACAGTCGCATCTACATCAGCGATGGAACCGTGCGCGCTTGTGAGACGGAGTCAGAACTCGCTGCGATTCTCGCGCACGAGATGGCCCACCAGCTGCTTGGGCATTTCTGCGAGGGCGCGGGCGCGAGCCTCGGGCGCGCACGGTCCATCGGTTCGATTTCTCTTGGGATCGACAAATCCAAGGAACTCGCGGCAGATCGTTTCGGGCTCGACCTGATCGCGCGCGGTGGCTACGACCCACGCGCTGCGCTGAACATCGTCCGTAGAGTCCAGTCCGGAAACCCGCGCGGACATCTCGACGAAACGGGTCGAGTCGCTCGGCTGGAAGGACTCCTGGCGCGTTATTCCGCGCGTTCGGGATTCGAGACAGAGCAGTTCGCCAAGGCGCGCGCGATGCTGCACGCCGAACGCGGTCTACGGCCGTAATCGGGCCGTGAGGAGTCAGCGCAATCGCCCAGCGCTCGGCGGTTGCGTCAGGGCTTCGATGCTGGCTGCGCGACTCACGGGTGGCTGGGGCTATAGTGCGAATCCGCCTCAGGGGAGAATCCGATGGAATTCAATCTCGCTGATCTTTTCGAAAACGCCGTCGATGCGTTCGCTGACCGCGAGTGCATCATCGCCGACGGGCAGCGCCGAACCTACGCAGAGATGGATGCTCGGGCCAACCAGCTGGCGCATCACCTCGCAGACAACGGCGTGGGGCCGGGGGCGCACGTCGGAATCTACGCTTACAATTCGGTCGAGTGGGTCGAATCGCTGTGGGCTGTATTCAAGCTCCGCGCGATCTGGATCAACATCAATTTTCGATACGTCGAAGACGAACTGCGTTACCTGTTCGACAACGCCGAGCTCGACGCACTGATCTACCAGCGCCAATTCGCGCCGAGAGTCGCAGCCTTGCGCGACAAGCTCCCGAAGCTCCGTCACACGATTGCCATCGAGGACGGTAGTGGCGCGGATCTGGCGAAGGTTGATTCCGCCGAGTACGAGGCCGCCTTGTCGAGTGAATCGACTGATCGCGAATTCGCTCCCCGATCGGGCGATGATCACTACATGCTGTATACCGGCGGTACGACGGGAATGCCCAAAGGGGTTGTCTGGCGCCACGAGGATGTATTTTTCGCGCTCGGGGGTGGGATCGACCAGGTCGACGGCAGCCGCGTCGATCGTGGCGAAGAAATGGTGGCCAAGGGCCAGGGCATCCCGCAGTCGGTCTTCCTGCCGATCGCGCCTTTGATGCACGGTGCGACCCAGTGGTCCGTGATGGGAGGGAGCCTGGTCGGCCGCAAGAACGTACTCGTCGCGAACTTCGACCCGGACGAAGTCTGGCGGCTGGTGGGTCGAGAGAAGATCAACGGCGTGATGATCACCGGCGATGCGATGGGCCGGCCGTTGGTGGAAGCCCTGCATGGCAATATCGCGAACTACGACCTGACATCGCTGGGAGCGATCGTCAGCAGCGCAGCGGTATTCTCCCCGACCGTCAAAGATGAGTTCTTCGAACATCTGCCGAACCTCGTCATCACTGACAGCATTGGCTCGTCGGAAAGTGGTGGCAATGGAGTCGCGATCATTACCAAGGGCAACACCGCGATGAAGGGCGGGGGCCCTACAGTCCGAGCTGGAGCGAACGCGCACGTTCTCGATGAGAACCTCGACCCGGTGGAGCCGGGCACGGGCGTGATCGGAAAACTGGCGCGGTCGGGGAATATTCCGCTCGGCTACTACGGCGATCCCGTGAAATCCGCCGAAACCTTCGTCGAGAAAGACGGCGTGCGCTACTCGATGCCCGGCGACTTCGCGATGCTCGAAGCCGATGGCACGATCACGCTGCTGGGGCGCGGTTCGGTTTCGATCAATTCCGGCGGAGAAAAAATTTTTCCCGAAGAGGTCGAATCGGCGATCAAATCACACCCTCATGCATTCGACGCAATCGTCGTGGGGGTCCCGGACGAGCGTTGGGGAAGTCGGGTTTCTGCGGTCGTGCAACTGCGAGAGGGAGCGAGCCTCGCACTCGAGGATCTGCAGGCGCATTGTCGGACGAAACTCGCCGGCTACAAGGTGCCGCGCGAACTCCATCTGGTCGATCGCGTCGAGCGCTCGCCGACCGGCAAGCCGGACTATCCCTGGGCGCAGCAGGTCGCGATGGGTGAACTAGACAGTTGAACTAGACAGTTGAACTCGACAGTTGAACTCGACAGTTGAACTAGACAGTTGGACTAGGCAGTTGAACCCGACCGGTGAATTCGACAGATGAAAAGGTTTGGCCAAGCGCGATTCGTCGCACGGCTCTCAGCCCGCTCTCAAGGCCGCGCGACTTTTCCGCGCGAGCCGCAACAGGCTCGCTTCGGTGATCCAGCGTTCGAGGCGATCGAGTTCGAACCACGCGAGATCGTGTGATTCGTCGCTGACGGCGATGTGCTGGTCCGGCCCCGCGATCAGCAGGAAGCGCAGATCATGGTGATCGTGTGCTGGATCGTTGCCAATGGCCGGAATGCGGTGAACGTCGACGTCGATGAGTGACGGGTCTTGTGTGGCCGGGACGAAATCGAATTGTCGCATGCCCGACTCTTCGCGTGCTTCGCGCAGCGCGACGGCGCAAATATCCGGGTTGCCGTCTGCGTGGCCTCCGAGCTGAAGCCAGCGGTTGAGCTTCTTGTGGTGCGTGAGCAGGTAACGCTGCCGGTCCGCCGATGCGATCCAGACCGACGCGGTGATGTGCCCGGGCAGGCAGCGGCGCTCGAAGCAGTCCGGGTTCGTGGTGACCAGCGAGATGATTCGCGAGACACAGTCGCTTTCATCGGGGTGGGCGGCCTCGTAGCGTCGCAGCAACGCAAGGAGCGGTTCGCGGTGCATGATCAAATCTCCGATTCAGCGGCGCGTGGCGACCCGGAAGACGCGAACCGGCCGAATTTCGAATACGCGTTTCAATTCGGGATGCCGCGACAACCGGCGTGAGGCTCGCGTCCGCGCGACCCGGTAGAATTCGCGCGCTGAGATGTCGCCACGCAGGCTTGCGAGCGCTTCGCCGTGGTGTCGCGACTTCAGTTCGACGTCACTTCAGCTGGAGATGTAGCGCTCGAGCTGCTCGATCGTGAACTGCTGGTCCTCGATGATGGCCTTCACCACGTCACCAATCGAAATCACTCCCGAGAGTCGCGTTTTGTCCCGTACGACGAGGTGGCGGATACGCCTTTCGGTCATGACTGACATGCACATGTCGACGCTCGTGTCACTCGTCACGCAGACGACGTCTCGGGTCATGATGTCACGAACCTGCGTGTCCTTCGAATGGCGGCCCTTCAAGATGACCTTTCTCGCGTAGTCTCGTTCCGAGACGATTCCAGCCAGTTCCCCATCATCGACGACCACCATGGCACCGATCTCGTCGTGCGCCATCCGCTGTAATGTTTCGAAAACGGTAGCGTCCGAGTTGATCGTGTGGAGCCGATAGCCCTTGACATCGAGGATTTGTCCGACGGTCTTCATGGATTCATCGTACACCCGTCGGTTCGTCAGAGAACGCACTTTTTCGTGTCTTGGTGGTGATTTCTGCTGTGGGGGTCTCGCCTCCAGCGTGAAATGCGGAGACGTTCCGCGGTGATGCACGATCGTTGCCGCCGGGTTGCCGTCAGCCGATTCGCTCGAGGGCGATCGGCAGTCCGTCGCGCGGTTTCGAGATCGGCGCCTCTTGTACCGGCATCCGATAGCCGCTGGGAACCGTCCAGCGGTACCTCAGCACCAGGTGGTGAATGATCATTCGAATCTGGCTCTCGGCGAAGCGTTTTCCGATACACATATGGGGCCCGCCCCCGAAAGGGATCCAGGAGTGGGTGTGTCGCTCGTGCTCGGCGCGTTCGGGTCCAAACCGGTCAGGATCAAATCGATCGGGTGAAGACCACCATTGCTCCATCCGGTGCGTGTGGATCGGCGCAATCACGCACATCGTGCCGGCGGGAATCCTGTAACCCTCGAAGTCGAATCCGCGCGTGGCGATGCGCGGAATCACCGGAAGCGGCGGATACAGCCGGATCGTCTCGTAGATGGCGTGAGTCAGATCGCGAAGCTGCGTGAGTTGCTCGTAACTCGGGTTCGGCGCGCCCAATGCGAGGCTCCGGTCGCGAATTCGCTGCTGCCACTCCGGATGAGAAGCCAGTTCGAAGACGAGCGAGGTCAAGGTGCTCGTCGTCGTGTCGTGGGCGGCCATCATCACAAACACCATGTGGTCGATGGCCTCCTGGTCCGCTAGACGTTCACCGTTTTCGGTCTGCGCGCGAGTCAACCGGCTGAACATGTCGTAGCCGTTGCCCTCGCGCTTCGTGGCGAGCCGTTTGCGCAGAAAGTCGACCATGAACCCGCGACCCTTCAGGCCGCGATAGAACTCGAGACCGGGGATCCGCAGCCGCACGCGCGACATCGACGCCGCCACCATGTCTTCGAACGCCGTGTTCATCTGCTGCGTGCCCGCGCCCGTTCGGCTGATCCGAGAGGCGTCGGCGGCAAGCGCATCGGTGCTGTCCAGCTCCGTGCCGACGAAGATCGCTGCCGCGAGGTTCAGCGTCAGTTCCTTGAACGCCGGAAACGCCAGCATGGGAGTCGGTCGTTCGCCCCAGCTCGCAAGGCCGTCTGCGACCGTCGGATTCATCTTCTCCACGTACTCGCGCAGGACCGGCCGCTTGAACGCTTCGTGAATCAGACTGCGGTGGTGCTTGTGATCGGAGCCGTCCTTCAACAGCAGTCCATTGGGGAAAATTTTCCCCATGATCTGGGTCCACGGACGCTGGGCCGAAAACAGGCCGTCGCGGTCGAGGAGTACCAGCCGATTTGCGTCCGGCCCGAACAAGTTGAGGAACTTGAACGGCCCGCCGATTTGTCGGACCACCGGTCCGAGCTCGCGATACTGG
This sequence comes from Deltaproteobacteria bacterium, assembly GCA_032128375.1. Lineage (GTDB taxonomy): Bacteria > Myxococcota_A > UBA9160 > UBA9160 > SMWR01 > JAJDAM01. Next base: position 72,448 of record JAQBGU010000135.1, read on the forward strand.
GCGTTCAGGCTCTCGCTCATGTTCATCCGGCCGCCACCTGAAACCAGCAGGGTCTTGAGCAGGCGGGTCAGCCCTGCGCGCGGGATTTCGTCGAACGAGCGCAGCGCAGCGCCCGACCCGAATGTCACCTGCCGAGCACTCACAAGGCCCCCCAATGCGAATTTCTTCGAGATCCCCGATGCGCCGGATGCACGGGGCAATGTTGTAGCGAGAGCCGGCCTACGCCACGCCCGAGAAAGATACGAGAAGTTCGCAGATTGGCTGCCTACTGGCCTTCCGGACGATCACCAATGATTCCATCGGCCTCCAGGGCTCGAATTTCCGCTTCCCCGAGCCCGAGCTCTGTGAGGATCTCCCGGTTGTGTTGACCCAGCGTTGGGGCCACGCGGCGCAGCCAGCTTTCCACGCTCGCATAACGAAACGGAACGGTTGGAATCGGATGTGTGCCGGCGATCGGGTGATCGAGCGTTTCATAAAAGCGCCGGGCGATGTGTTGTGGATGCTGGCTGGTGGTTCGCGGGTCGCGCACGATCGCGGCTGGAATTCCCGCGGCCACCAGCAGCGCGACGCTTTCGTCCCGATCGCGCTTCGCGAACCAGTGCCGAAGTTCCGCATCAATCCGGTCGTGCGCAGCGCGGCGCGCGACGAGCGTATCGAGTGATTTCGACCAGGCGGGTTCTCCCAACTGCGCGCGCAAGGTGGTCCACTCGGAGTCGCGCTCGATCGACAAGGCGAGCCAGTGTTCGCGGCCCGGTTCGCTGCCGCGACATGCATACAGACCCTGCGGTGCGGCGTATGGCGAGCGGTTGCCTTCGCGCTGCATCAAGTGGCCGTGCGCGGTGAATTCGATCAATTGCTCTGCTGCCGCATTCAGCGCGCCCTCGACCATCGCGACTTCGACGTGCACGCCGCGGCCCAGGCCGCGGCGCTCCGCCAGTGCTACCAGAAACGCAAACGCGCCGTGCATGCCGGCCAGCGGGTCGCAGGGGCCGCGCTGGATTCGGGGTTGATCGTCGCGGTGTCCGGTCACCCACGCCAGACCCGTCATCTGCTCCATGGTCTGCGCAAAACCGGTGTGGTCGCGCCAAGGGCCGTCGAGTCCGAATGCGGGCATGCGGACGAAGATCGTCTGCGGATTGGAGGCTTGGATGCGCTCCCAATTCACCCCGAAATTGTCGAGCACGCGCGGCGTGAAATTCTCGATCACCGCGTCCGCCGATTGGATCAACTGCTCCAGAATGGCCACGCCTCGCTCGTCGGTGAGGTTCAAGGTCAATCCGCGCTTGTTTGCGTTGGCCGATAGAAAAAACGCGCTGCATTCCCACCACTGTTCGACGGAGCCCGCGAGGATGCCTCCAGTGGTGCGCATCCCGTCGATGCGTTGAATCGACTCGATGTGAATGACCTCGGCACCGAGGCATCCGAGCATGTGGGTCGCCGACGGCCCCGCCCACCAGGCGGTCAGATCCAAAATTCGCATTCCAGCCAGCGGTAGCTCGCGTGGGCCCGGCGCGTTCGCGGCCGGCCGTGCGCGCTTGGCGATCGAATTCGCGTGCTCGTCGAGCTTGGGTGCGCGGCGCGGTCGCGCGGGTCGCTGGCCATCCATCCGATACGGGGCTACCGGATGCAGGCATGGTCCCTGCGGTTCCGGCTGGAAAACGCCGCGGGCGATCAGCTGCTCGTGGCTTCGGACGGTGTCGCCATTGTTGACCGGTGCGACCGGAATCCGGAGCGAGGACGCGGCCCGCACGATCTGTTCCGTCGTGTGTTGTTGCGTGTAGCGGTGGACGATTTCGTTCCATTCGTCGAAGCGCGCAGCGCGGCCGCCCACCTTGAACAGTGCGGGATCGTCGCGCAGATCGGCGCGCTCGATCAACAACAGGAAATCGGAAAACTGCTGCGCCGAGTTCGTGCAAAAACCTACGAAGCCATCCGCGGTCGGCTCGATCGACGGTGTTTCGGCGGACTGGATCGAGCCGATCGGGTTCTCGACACCGAGTAGCCGAAAGGTCAGATCGAGATAATTGCTCGACGCGTAGGTCATCACTTCGAGCAACGAAAAATCGATCTGCTCTCCGTGCCCGGTCGCGCGGGCTCGATGAATCGCGGCCAGCGCCGCTACGGCTCCAAACGTCCCCCCCAACCATTCCGTGATGCGCCCACCCGCCTGGAACGGTTCGTGTCCGGGGATTCCTCGGCTCCCGATGGAGCCACTCTCGGCCTGCAGCGTGAATTCCGTGGCGGGTCGCTGACTCCACGGCCCGCTGCGGCCAAACGGCGTGATCGATAGCCGCACACCGGCTTCCGAGACCAGCGTTCCCAAAGTGTCGCTTTGCGATGAGCGAAAATCGTCGACCACCAGGTCACTCGAAGCGATCAATTCTCGAACCCGTGGGGACTCCGGCGTCGCGACAAGCGATTGTTTCGACGCGTTCAAGAAGCGAAACAACGGGCCGTCTTCTTCTGGCGGCAGATGGGTGTCGCTGGCGGTCCAGCGCCGCAGTGGATCACCCGTGTCGGATTCGATCTTGATGACCTCGGCACCGGCGTCGGCGAGCAGTTTCGTACAGTAGGGTCCCGCGATCCCCGACGTGAAATCGATCACCCGCAGATCGCGCAGTCCGTGCTTCACGCGACTTCGTCGGCGATTTCGTCGATCAGGCCCCAGTCGAGGGCCGTCTTGGAATCGATTCGCGCCCCCGTCAGTGCCCACCACGCGGTGCGTTGTCGACCGATTCGCCGCGGGATGCTCGTCGTTCCGCCGGCTCCGGGGACCAACCCCATCGACACTTCTGGCAGTGCGAAAACCGTGTCAGGATGGGCGACGATACGGCTTGCAAATGCGGGCAGTTCGATTCCGGCGCCGATGCAAGCGCCGTGGACCTGGACGCGAACCCGCGCTGCGCACTCGGCCAGCAGTCGACCGACGTTTCGCGCGGACCGGATCGCGTGCGCGGTCGAAGGGTCCGGGAGCGTGCCGAACTCGTCGAGGTCACCCCCGCTGCAAAAAACGGCTCCGGCGCCCGACAGCACGACCTCTACGAGTGACGCGTCGGCCGTCGCCACCTCGAGGCCCTCGACGAGTCCGTCGCGCATCTCGATCGAGAAGGCGTTGCGGCGCTCCGGCCGGTTCAGGGTCAGCGCCAGGCGATCGCCGTCGCGCTGCATCCGAACCGCGGGCTGCGGATTGCGAGCGCCGTCTGGTTCGGGGCTGGGCTTGGCGGGATGCGCGGCGCGATAGCGGGTGAGCCAGCCGCCGAACTCGGGACCGGACTGGAGCATCGAATACACGAGCGATTCGGCGATCAGGCCCTTGTGGATGTCGAGTGCCTCGTTCATCCGAAGCAACTGCACGAGAGAAGCGGACGCCATCGGGGACCGCTCGATCCCGCTCAGCACCGTGTCTACTTGTGCGCGGTGGTTCAACACGACATCCAGATGGGGTGCGATTGCGCAGCCGCTCTGCGTGGCCGTTGCTGTGCCGATTCCGATGGTTGGACACGGCAACTGCGGTAGCGCATCGCAGGCAGTTTCGATCTCCGCTGCGCTGCACGTCGCGTCGCGGTGTGCCAGGTCAACGACCAGCACGGCTTCTCCAGTCAGATGCGAAAACGCCTCGAGGGCGGCCGTGGTCTGAAGCCGGCTGACCATCTCCCGCGGATTCAAGAAGACAACGGTGCGGCTCAATTCGCCTCCACCAGTTGTGCACGAACGACCCGACGCAGCAGCTTGCCGGTTTCGTTGTACGGAAGTTCTGAGACGAACTCGATACGCTGCGGGGTGCGAGAAGAGCGCAGTCGGTCTTTGACCCACGTCTGTAGCTCGCGTGTCAGCGCGTGCGCTGACTCCGGTGTCAGCTGCTCCGCGCCGGCCCTCGCGGCCGGTTGCAACACGATGACTGCGGCGACGGCTTCGCCCCATTGCTCGTCGGCAATACCCACCACCGCAGCGTCCGCCACCGAAGCGTGGCTGAGCAACACATCTTCGATTTCGCCGGGCGACAGGTTCTCGCCACCACGCACGATCACATCATCGACGCGGCCTTCCAGAAACAGGTAGCCCTCTGCGTCGAGTGAGCCCCCGTCGCGGGTCGGAAACCAGCCATCCGCTTCGAGCAGGCTGCCTTTCGAAAGGTACTCGCCCGAAACCTGTTCACCGCGGACGTAGATCTCACCGCTCTTGCCGGCTCCTACGACCTGGCCGCTTTCGTCGCGGATCTCGATTTCGACGCTCGGAAGTGCCTGCCCGACGGAAACCAGTCGTCGCCGCACCTGTGGGTCGTCGCTGGCAGCAGCAGCCCGATGGTCCTCCGGGCCAAGAACCGAGACTGTCGAACTGGTTTCGGTCAATCCGTAGGCATTGGTGAAATTCGTGTTTGGAAACAACTTCAGCGCGCGTTCGATCAATGCGAGTGGCATTTTGCCGCCGCCATACGAGATCGCGCGCAACTCCGGCAGATCGCCGCTGTCGTCGTCGTCGAGCGCCTCGATGATGCGCGCCAACATCGTGGGCACGACGAACGCGTTGGTGATTCTCTCCTTGCGCGCCAGATCCATCCAGCCTGTCGGAGAGAAGTTCGCAAGCTGCACGATGCGCCGCCCCGAATAGACCGAACTCGCAATCGCTGCCATCCCGGCGATGTGATACGGCGGAACGCATACGAGACCCGCGGCCTGTTCGTCGGCAGACATGAATTCGACGCTACCCAGGATGTAGGAGACCAGGTGTTTGTGACGCAACACGGCCGCCTTGGGTGCGCCCGTTGTGCCGCTGGTATACAGCAACACAGCGATCCCGTCCGGATCCATCGGCCATTCGCCGCTGGGGTCGGGCCCGTCGGCGGTGGATTCGCGGATGAACTCTTCGCGGCTTACGATGCTCAGACCCGGCAGATGCGAGAGTGCCTGCTTGCGCTCCGAATCGGTAATCAGCAGCGCGGGCGAGATTTCTCCGAGCAACCGCTCGAGCTCATCGCCGGTCAATCGGTAGTTGAGCGGAACGAACGGCACGCCCGCCCACGCGCTCGCGAACAGGCCGATCGGCACGGCCAGGCTGCTCACGTCGAGAACCGCCAGGCGCGTAGCCCCAGCCGATTGCACGCGCTGCGCGGCCAACCCTGCGGCGCGGAACAGCTCGGCGTAACTGAGCGATGCATCGGCGTTCTGCACAGCCACGCGTTCGCCGAAGCCCGACGAGGCCATCTCCAGGAGCATCATCAGATTCATGGGTCAGTCCGACGACGGCAGGGGCTTGGCTCCCTTGACGGTGAGTTCGGCGCCGGCCAGCGCAAGCGACCCGTCGCCCGGCTTGGTGCAGAGCAATTCGAGGTCACCCGCTTCGTTGACATAGCGTTTGCCGATCTGGTTCCCACCCTTGGCGCCGTCTGCGATTGCCGCGCCAGCGGGCGGCTCGGTGCCAAGCGGCAACATCGGCGCGCCGCCGCAAGTGAGAGCGACCTCTCCTTGGGGTGCGAGGATCACCATCACTTCAGTGGTGCAAACGGCGCTTCGGATGCGCCCTCCAGCCTTCAGCTCCATTTTTTGGACTTCCTTGTGTGGCAGGTGGTTGAGTGGTGTGAACTTGGTACAGAATATCCCCATGAGCCGCCGGCTATCGAGTCGCGAACCGCTTCAAGCATCGGGTAACGAAATGGGTTCAGTCGCCTACGCGCTCGAGCTGCTCGACGATATGGCTTCCAGCCGGACACCGCCCGAATTCGCGGAATCGGATCCCGCCGTCGCGTGGGCGACCTGCGGGGCAATGTCACTGACCGGAGCAGCGGAGGGTCCGCCCCGCTTGGCGCCGAACGGAATTCCGCGGGCCGTCGAAGGCGCATTTCGTGCGCTGATCGCGCTCTCGCAGCCGGGGACGCTCGCATCGTTCGACGCGCACGCACTGCTATCGGAGCGCGCCGCGCACTTCGGCGGCCGACGACGCGGGCGAACCTCGCCCGGAGGCAGTTGTCGGCTTCTGCGGTCGCGAGACGGCTGGATCGCGGTCAACCTGGCGCGCCCGGACGACGTGGCGCTGCTGCCCGCATGGTTCGAGGATGAGCTTGCGCCCGGCGCTGAAACGATGCTCGATGCTGCAGCGCGCAGCGGGGAGTCGGACGCCGAAGTCGTTTGGCGATATGTGACCCAGCGCGTCGCGCAACGAACCAGTCAGGAACTGGTCGATCGGGGACGGCTTCTGGGGATGCCGGTCGCGTCGGCGCGGTCCTGCATGTCGGCTTCGCAGGGCAGCTCGGGCTGGCGACGCATCCTCGCGGTCGGGCAGCCGATCGAGCGGCCACCGGACGCAGCGCCGCGCGTGCTCGATCTGAGCTCGTTGTGGGCGGGACCTCTGTGCTCGCACCTGCTTGGAATCGGCGGCGCTGAGGTGATCAAGCTCGAAAGCCGCGAGCGCCCGGACGGCGCCCGCGAGGGGGCGCCGAGCTTCTTCGAACTGTTGAATGCGGGCAAGCAGAGCGTAGCGATCGAGTTCCGGTCCCAGCCGGGGCGCGAGCGGCTGCTCCAATTGATCGACTCTGCCGACATCGTCATCGAGAGTTCGCGCCCCCGAGCGCTCGCGCAAATCGGGATCGATGCCGCCGACTGCGTCCGAGCCCGCCCGGGGCTCAGCTGGGTCAGCATCACCGGCTACGGGCGCGGCGAACCCCAGGGGAGTTGGGTCGCCGTCGGCGACGACGCCGGCGTAGCAGCCGGACTCTCGAGTGCGATCGCCGACGCCGACGGGCCGTTGTTTTGCGGCGATGCGATCGCGGATCCTCTCACCGGGCTGCATGCCGCAGTCGCAGCGTTGGGTTCGTTTCGTCACGGCGGAGGCCAGCTGATCGATCTCAACCTGTGCGACGTCGCGGCGTTTGCGCTGGCGGCGGGCCCCGGGTGTTCGGACGCGGCGCGGATCGAAGCCGACACGTGCGGCGCTTTCGATCTCGTAGTCGGCCGCGACCGCTACCCCATTTCACAGCCGAAGACGCGCCCAGCCGCCGGCCGGTCCGCAGCACTCGGAGCCGACAACGCGTCCGTATTCGAACGTCTGGATCGCGTTTGTTGATCATGGATGCCGAAATCGAGGGCAGGGCGCACGTCGCGCTTCGGACCGCTGCAGGCCGCATCGTCGAAATCGGACACTCGCTTCGGCCGCTGCCTGATGAAACGGTGATCGATGCGGCCGGGGGCGCGCTGCTACCCGGACTTCACGATCATCATATTCACTTACTCGCTCTAGCCGCTTTGGCGAACTCGGTCAGCTGCGGCCCACCGGCGGTCCACAGCGTCGATGCGCTCGGCCGCACCTTGTCGGCCGCCAGCACCGCTTCGGTCGAAAAGCGACCCGGTGACGACCGGGAACGAGGCGAGCGGGGAGCGAACTGGATCCGAGGGGTGGGCTACCACGAATCGGTGGCCGGCGTGCTCGACCGCGACCGACTCGACGTCTGGGTGCCGAGCCACCCGCTGCGCATCCAGCACCGAACCGGCGCGATGTGGATGCTGAACTCAGTCGGCGTTGGGCGGCTCGGGTTGGATGACGGCGTCGATCTGGCTGGCGTCGAGCGCGACGCGAATGGACGCGCCACCGGCCGTCTGTTCGACCTGGACGCGTGGATCCGAACCGCGCTGGGATCGGCCGTCATCCCCGGCCTGGGAGACGTCGGCAACCTGTTGGCCGGCTACGGGGTCACCGGCGTCACCGACGCGACGTCAACGAACTCGGCTGTGGAATGGGATGCGTTCGCGGATGCGGCCGAAAGCGGGCAGCTGCGCCAGCGTATTGTCGTCATGGGACAACCCGATCTGGCGGCTGGCTGCGGCGCTATTTCGCTCGGGGCGGTGAAAATCCTGCTGACAGAACGCAAGCTGATCGACTTCGACGCACTGGTAGCCTCAATCGGCGCTGCGCACGCAGCGGGGCGCAACGTTGCGATTCACTGTGTGACCCGGGCCGAGCTGGTCTTCGCGGTGGCCGCGCTTGACGCGGGTGGCGCGCGTCCCGGTGATCGCATCGAACACGCGTCGGTGGCCCCCCCGGATGTGATGGAACGACTCGCGCGAATGCCGTTGACCGTCGTGACCCAGCCGACTTTTCTGCGCGAACGGGGCGATCACTATGCAATCGATGTCGAGCCAGGCGATCGTCCCTGGTTGTACCGGGGCCGCGGGTTTCTGCGCATGGGGGTCCTGTTGGGTGGAGGAACTGACGCTCCGTACGGCAGCGCAGACCCCTGGCGCGCGATGGCGGCTGCCGTATCGCGACGAACACTTGGCGGACGCGTAATGGGCGAATCCGAGTGCTTGAGCCCGGAACAGGCTCTGGCGCTTTTCACGACCCCCGCCGAATCACCCGGCGGTACGCCGCGGAGGGTCGCGATTGGTGAGAGCGCAGACCTGTGTCTGCTCGACCGGAGCTGGGCAGAAGCCCGAGAAGTTTTGGACAGTGCGCTGGTGGCAGCGACAATCACTGATGGAACGCTGACGTTCCGGGCTGGAAGCTGAAGGCATTTCACGGGTGATCCGTCTGGCGTCCGATAGCGTCGGACGCGCAGTCAGGCGCTGCGACCCAAATTGCCCGTCTGAGTTTGGATTCCATCGCGAGCATGTCGTCACCGGGTCGTTGACTCGAGACGGCGAGGTTGGATCGAAGCGGCATTTTTCGCCACACCCGCATTTTTCCGCTTCGATCTCGAGGTTCTTCCGGCGCCGGAAGTCCAAGAGAGCGGGGCCCGGCGCGAATCCGATCGTGCAGCCGATCGCCGAAGGCGAAGAAAGGCCTATCGATAGAGCGCGATGACTTTCGGCTTTGCAATGATTTTCGGCTCCGCAACGACTTCCGAACGACTCGAAGAGGCCAGTGAGATCGCGACCACGGTCATTGCAAGTGCAAACTGGTGTCTGCGCTTTGCGCACGGTACTTTTCGCGGGTATCCCTTTGCGTCCATCGACCGGAGGCCATGCTCGTGATGAGCGACCCGCAACCACTAGAAGTGACGCTCAATTACGTATCCGTCTCCTCTCCCGATCCGGTCGTACACATCAGTAAACCACCGGCAGGCGTGCCCTGCGATTCGACCGAAGTCTCGCGCCATCGCGTCTTGATGCGCGATGCACGCGACCTGTTCGGGAAGCTGTCGCTCGAGGAGCCGGGCTTCGAGAAAGACTGACCGCGATGGACCAACAGTCACGGAAGGGCACGCCGCGACGCTGGCAGAAGCGCGTCGTGGCCTGGCGCCCTCTGACCGGTCTGATTGGATGGCTGGGCGGCGTTGCATTGCGCGCGCTGGGCTCCACGTGGCGCATTTCGATCGAAGGCGACAACCCGCTGAAGGCGGGCGCTGCGCCGATTCTGGGTGCGTTCTGGCACCGCAATATGCTGATCGGCGCTTTCGCGTTCCGCGACCGCGGCTATGCGGTACCGGTGAGTCGGAGTCGCGATGGTGAGCTCATCGTCTCGCTGCTGCGGTGGCTTGGCTATGCCGGCTTGCCACGGGGCTCGAGCAGCCGCGGCGGCGCCGCCGCGCTGCGTGGGTTGTTTCGAATTGTGAAGGAGGGGACGACCATCTCGATTCAGACCGATGGACCCCGCGGCCCAGCGCGAAAGTCGAAACGCGGCGTGGTCGCGTTGGCACGCCTGACCGGGGCCGAGATCGTCGCGATTGGCTTTTCGGCTTCACCCTGCCTTCGGTTTCGAAGTTGGGACCGGACGCTTCTGCCGCTTCCTTTCGCGAGAGTCGTGTGTGAGTTCGGAGCCCATTTTTCGGTCGCTCGCGAGGCCTCGCCAGAGCAGGAGGAAGACATTGTGGCTGCGCTCGATCGCTCGCTGAATCGATTGACCGACCGGCTCGATGATCGGATGGGTTTTCGCGACGAGGCATCATAGACGCGCTGAATTTCGCCCCCGAAAGGGGCCAAGCGAACCCAGTGCGGCCCTGGCCACATCCCGCCGAACCGGATCGGGCTCAAGGGTGTGCGCCATTGTGCCGATTCATGCGCTGCGCGATTCACCCGAGACCCCAGAGGTACTCATGAGTTCCCGTCCGAGGGTTCTGCTACTTGGCGATTCGTCCGCCAGTCGTGCCCACGAGGTCCTGCGGAGCTTCGATATCGAACTCGTCGTGCTGCGTGGTGATGCGCGGCTCCCCGATCTCGAAGGCAGCTACGATCTGATCGTCGCAACGGTGAAGGCCACGGCAGCTCTCGGCGACGGTCTGGAAATTTCCAGCCTGCCTGGCAAGCCGATCTGGATCGCGCTGCACACGCAAGATTTCCTGCCGCTCCGCGAGCGCCTCCGCTCGTTCGGCGTCCACTATCTCGTACAGTCGAGTGTCAGCGCTACGACGCTGCGATTGTTGATTGTCCACACCTTGTACAGCGGACCCGAACGGCGAGGCGAACCCCGACTTCCGATCGGGTCAGCGGTACTGTGTGTCAACGGCGGGACTTCACTCGATGCCGACCTGATCGATCTGACTCGGGATGGGTGCCGACTGGCAGTCCTCAATGGCCTTCGTGTTTCGGGAGCGATCCACATCGAGCTGCCCTCGAAACTCGCGGGCGGTGAGGCATTGACGTTGCGCGGAAAGGTACTGCGAACCGAGTACGCTTCAGACAAATCGCGATTGTTCGTGACGGTGCAATTCGACCGTCTCGAACAAATGCTTCTGCACCGATTGGACCAGCTGCTTGCGGGCCAGACGATTGGCACCTTGGTAACACGCCTCGCGGCCGGTCCGAGTAAGCCCGCAGCTATCGATGTCAAGAAGGCCCGAGTGCCCGCCGTGCAGGAAGAAATTTCCGGATTCGCCCCTGAAGTGCGGGTCGGTGTTTTCTTGCCGGGCGGTGTTCAGATGACGGTCGGACGCGACCTGTCGGTTCGCGGTGTTCGACTGGATCCGATGCCCGCGCTGGCGATGGGTCGAGCCATCGATCTCGCGGTCTACGGCCCGGCCCACGAAGAACCGGTTCTGGTCCAGTCGAGCGTATCCTCCGACGACGGTCCGCTCGGCGTCGTGTTGCAATTCGAGATGCTCGCACCCCGCGAGAGAGGCCGCCTCGAAGAAATTATCGAGACCGCTTCGCAGATCGAGTCGCTCGCCGACTGACGCCCGCTACGGGTGCCAGCTGGTAGCGGATGGGCATGTGTTTGATGCCGCCGATCACGCTGGAGCGCAGCCGTTCCACTTCGCCAGCGAGTTCGATGAATTCCAGTCGTTCGACCAGATGCCGGAACACGACGCGAAGCTCCAGCCGTGCCACGTGCGCCCCGAGGCAGAAGTGCTCACCGACGCCGAACGCGATGTGCCGGTTCGGACGTCGATCGATCTGGAAGGCATCCGCATGTTCGAAGGTGCGCTCATCCCGATTCGCCGAAGGGTAGAACAGGCACAAGCTGTCGCCCGCCCGAACCTTGTTGCCGTGCAGCTCGGCATCCTCGCTGGCCGTTCGGCAGAAGTGGACGACGGGGGAGGTCCAGCGCAGGATTTCTTCGACCATGGGGTCGAGCAGGCTGAGGTCGCGGCGCACCCGCTCGAGTTCATTGGGGTTCTCGATCAGCGCCAGCAAGCCACCGCTGGTGGCATTGCGTGTCGTTTCGTTTCCGGCGACGACGAGCAGGAAGAAATAGGAGAGCAATTCGTACTCGGGCAAGCCAGCGCCGTCGATCGCTGCATGCGTAAGCGCGCTGGCCAGGTCGTCGGTCGGGCGCTTGCGGCGGTCCTCGGCCATCTGCGCGAAGTAGCCGAACATCTCGTTTGCCGCATGGTTCATCGTATCGACACCGGACATGCCACCCGATTGAAACTCTGCGTCGCCGGCTCCGACGGTTCGATTGGTCCAGTCGAACAGCATTTTCCAGTCGCTGCGCGGAACGCCGAGCATTTCGGCGATGACCCAGATCGGAAGCCGAGCTGACACGCTCTCCACGAAGTCGATCTCCCCCCTCTCGCCGTCGTGCGCGATCGAATCGACAAGCGACTTCACGATCGAATCGACCTGGCTCGCCAGCCCTCGCAGTGCCCTTGGCGTGAATCGCTTGTTGAGCACGGACCGATACGCGTGATGTTCCGGGGGGTCCATATTCAGCAGCATCCGCACCGGCAAATCAGCACCCTGGTCTGAACCGACCGTCAGTCGCGGCGCATTGAGGAATCGGCGCGGGTCGCGCGAAATGGCGGCAATGTCGGCGTGGCGCGTGATCGCCCAGAACGGTCGGCGGTCGAGCGTTTCGACCCAGTGCACGGGGTCGTGATCGCGCAGCTGCTTCCAGACTGCGAATGGGTAACCCGACTCCGCGTAGCGGGATGCCGAGATCAGATCTCGTTCATCGATCTGCGGTGTGTCATTCATGATGCATGATGTCCAATCGGGGGAACTCGGGTGCGTCCATGGCCCGCACTGCAGCCCGAGGATATTCAATCCAGCACAATTCGCTTGGATCGGCACCCGACGAGACGAGCCAGCGCCGTGCAGCCTGCTCGAGCCGGACCCGATCGGGCCTGGCAGAGTCCGATTGGTAGCGATACAGCTTCCAGTTCTTTGGGGTGTTGCCGTAGCGTCCATTCACGGTCGGCTTGCCGGTTGCGAGTTGGACCCACGCGGCGTCATCGTCCTCCAGCCGGTAGCCAGCTGGCCCCGTATAGACGGTTGCAAACACCGCGCAGCCGTCATCGACACGCGCTGCGAGCCGATCGATGTGCCTGCGCAGCTCCAATTTGTCGATCTGGGGGTACAGGGCCCGGGCCTGCTCCCCGACGCAGCAAAGCGCGAGCAGGGTCGCCAGCGCATAGCGGCCACGCTGCGCCAGCGCATCGAACAGCAACGCAACTCCAAGCGGCACGACGAGCGCGAACACCATCGAAATGCGGCTGAGGACGCGAATGGCTCCGGCACCCGGTAGATAGGGGTGAAACCCGCGCCAAATGCTGACGTCGCCAAACAGCGTCGAAATCAGCATCAGCACACCGGTCGCGGCGAGCAGGATCCATAGGTACTGGCGTGTGCGCCACAACCCAACCACACCGACCGCGGCAGTCACGAAGCCGACGCCACCCGCGTGCTCGATATCGGCGAGAGCCGACAGTGGGCCGCCCTCGCGCTGTAGCCAGCCAAACCACAGATTCTCGGTTCCCAGCAAGAACCAGGATGCAGGTCGCGGCGCGAACCGGGTCATGAACGGGCGTAGACCCAGCTCTTCCGCCGTACCCCAATACTGCCAAGCGAGTGGAGTGACGATCAGCAACGCCGCCGCGAGACATGAGGCCGCGAACGCACCGTGCCAGCGGATGAATTCGCCGATTCGCTGGCGGCTCCCGGCCCGCAACAGCGAAATCGCGAGCGCCAGCGCCGCGAACAGCGCAAAGAAGAAGAAGGGATAGAACGCGGTATAGAACTGAAGCGCCGATACGACACACAATACGACCATCCAGGTTCGTCGACTGTTGGACTTTCTGCGCTGTGTATCGCCTGCGAAGATCTCGAACGACGCGAGCAGTCCGACATATACGAAGAATTGCGGCATGAGTTGGGGATGCCAGATCCGGATCGTGGCTGGGCCACCGAACGCCATCAGGAACGCACCCAACGTCGCCGCCGCGACACCGACCCGCAGACCTCGCGACAACAATACAAAGGAGGCCGCGAAATTCAGCGAGCTGCACACGACCATCCACAACTGCAGCGCGGTATCCGGCTCGGCACCCAACCAGCGCCACAGCCAGTACACAGGACCCGCTCCGATCAACACGTCGGTGTACGCGGTGACGTTTGGCTGCGGGTAGAACAGCGGCGTCTGCCAGAACTCCGCGTGGAGCGGGTACTGCATGACCCACCTGAAACCGTGCTCGAGCGTGTAATTGACCAAGCGCGGATCCCGCAACAATGCGGGCATGCTCTGAAACCCGCTGGTCCATTGGGGCCAATAGATCCAAGCGATTCCCAGCGCGCAGAAAACAAGCGGAAGGAGCGACACGGCCCCATGCTTGCCGGTCGCGCTCGAACGGCTTGCGTCTAACAATGTCTCATCTCGAACCTGGGCTCACGTGCGTGCCGATCAGCGCTCTGCTGGCAGCCGTTCTCGGTCGTGTCCGTTTGATCGAAACTACTACAACCCATTCGCGCAACCCATGCTTCTAGCCGAGCTTCGAGTGGCCGCCTCGAGAACCCGCTTGGAGATGTCGCTTCTCGGTCCCCCGCCCGATTTCTCTCGCGTAATCGGGCCATCTCTGTATCGATTGGCGTAGCATGGTCGATACGAGGAGGATCTGAATTGAATCGGCGCGAGTTCTTGCGGGCGGCTGGCGGTTTCGCGGGTCAGGCCGTGGTGGGTTCATCGTTGTTTTCTCTCGGTTGTGACCTCACGTATTTCGGCGTGTTGAATGAGCCGGACGAAAACGGCATCCGACTGCCGCCCGGCTTTCGCTCCAGGATCGTGGCGATCAGCGGGGAGGCGGTACCCCGGACCGATCACATCTGGCATCGCGCGCCCGATGGCGGCGCGGTCTTCGAGACACACGACGGCTGGATCTATGTGTCGAACTCAGAGCTATTCTTCGTCGGGGGAGTGGGCGCCGTGCGCTTCAATCGTAGCGGCGAAGCCATCGATGCGTACACCATTTGCCACAGCACCAGCCGAAATTGCGCGGGCGGAGCCACGCCGTGGGGAACCTGGCTTTCTTGCGAGGAAATTTCTCGCGGGATCGTCTATGAATGTGATCCGTACGGAGCACGTGCCCAGACGCCACTTCCCGCGATGGGCAGTTTCGTGCACGAAGCGGTTGCAGTCGATCCGATCGGGCGCCGCTTGTACTTGACCGAAGACCGCACCGATGGGCGGTTGTATCGCTACACACCGCACAGCTGGGGCCACTTGGATGCGGGGGTACTCGAAGTCGCCGAGGTCGACCTCGAACAGCGCGTGCGCTGGCACGCATTGCCCAATGCGAATCCCCCGCCGTTTGGGGTGCCGACCCGTAAGCAGGTCCCAACCAGTACTCCGTTCAACGGAGGCGAGGGGATCGACTACGCGGACGGACACATCTTCTTCACCACCAAGGGCGACGATCGGGTCTGGGATCTGGACTTGCAGCTCGAAACACTGCAGGTCCTGTATGATCGTGCGACCGATCCGCTGAAGCAGCTCAGCGGTGTGGACAACCTGTTGACGACACCAGAAGGCGATATCCTGGTAGCCGAGGACTTTGGCAACATGGAACTCGTGTTGTTGGGCCCGCACCAGACAGCGTTGGCACTGCTTCGTGTAGAGAACCAAGCCGGCTCTGA
This sequence comes from Deltaproteobacteria bacterium, assembly GCA_032128375.1. Classification (GTDB taxonomy): domain Bacteria; phylum Myxococcota_A; class UBA9160; order UBA9160; family SMWR01; genus JAJDAM01. Next base: position 87,720 of record JAQBGU010000135.1, read on the forward strand.
GTTGACCGGGCCGGCCTTCGATCCTTCGGGTCAGCGGCTGTACTTCAGCTCGCAGCGGGGTGTCGACGGCCGCGGGATTACCTACGAAGTGCGCGGACCATTTGCGTCGCGGCGGCGCAATTCAATCCTGAAAACGGATCGCTGAGAGAGTCATCCTAGCGACCGACCGGTTTTCGATGGACCGCGAAGTGGCTTCGCGTCTGAACCTATCCGAAGAAGCATTCCGCAAGGCCGCGTGACTCGAGCCATGCGCGAACGACTCCTCGATCGCGATCATCGAGTTGGTCTCGGATGCGACCATGGACCATCTGGCGCGACTGCTCCGGATAGGGACGGGTGAGGAAACTGACGCGCTCGTCGTAGACGACCACCTCGAAGGCCTTGTCGCCCGCGCCCAGTGCGCGCGCGTTGGCGAGTGCTACGGGCGCGTAATGATCTCGAGCGATGTCCAACAGGTGCTGTGAAAATGGCGTGCTAGCCGGAAAGGCAGCCAGATCACCGCCTCCCTTCCAGGTATCCGCCTCGCTGGCATCCCAGCTGAGGATTCTTTTGTAGCCGCTCAGATCCGGAATCGGATCGGAATTGGTGTGCGCTCGCAGCCCGCCAAGCAGAATCGTGTCGACCGAGGTCGGTCGATCGCCGAGTGCGTACCGCGTCGATCCCAATTGTGCCTCCAGCGCGTCCAGGACTCCCAGGTACTCGCGTTCTGCGGCTTGCTGCTGGTGGGCGCTTTCGGTCCCGGTTGCGCGACATGCGCGGGGCCCCCACTTGGCGAGCGGAAAATCTTGCGCTTCTTGCAGCGACACTTCTCGACCGAGAATTTCGCTGACGACCGCTCGGGTGTTTTCTTCGTAATGCCAGCGGTAATGGACCATGACCCGTGCGAACCACTCGTCGAGTACTTCTTCGACGATATGCACCAGCACTCCGAGGGGGCCCGTCGGCACCAACCGTCGGGCGGGAAACCGGGCATCGAGAAGCGCGATGATCGGCGTGGTGTCCGCGAGCAGCCAGTTCTCCGGCGTTCGCAACGCGGGAACCTGGTGCGACCCGCTACGCGTTTCGATTTCGCTGCGGTTCTCTGCTCCCTTGCCCTCGAAGCGAAACGGCGCCGCGTAAAAGCGCAGCGCAGCTTCGAGCTTGCGGGTAAACAGGCTGATCGGCGCACCGTATAGGACGTAGCCGGATTCCACGACGATCTCCATTCATTGCTTCGCGACTCGCTGAAATCGAAAATTCCTCAGAGCTGTTCGGCTCGTCAGAACTGCATCGAGGCTACGCGCGAACTACTCGCGAACTACACAACAACTATACAACAACTACACAACAACTACACAACAACTATGCAACAGCACGCAACAACTACGCAAAGCGCGGCGGTCGCTGAAATCCACCGATTTCTCGCTCGAGCAGTCGCGTGAAGTCGATCGTTTGCAGGTCACTGTACTCGCGGCCGACCGCCTGTAGGCCGATCGGAAGCCCTTCCGAAGAGGGACCGGTCGGGAACACCGTGCTCGGTAGGTATGGCGCGGTAATGACGCCAGCCCAAAACAGCTGCTGGAAGTATGCCTGATCGACCCCGTTGACGCAGATCGTCCGTTGCAGCATCGGACTGTGATCGTGCGGGAAGGCCGGCGTCGAAGTCTGCGGACAGATCAGGATGTCCCAGTCACGGAAGAATTCTCGCCACCGGTACCGGAGCCGCTCGCGCTCATTGTTGTGTACCAGCCACAATCGGTGGCTCAGCACTGCGCCGCGCGCCATCACGGTTCGGGTCGAAAGGTCGCCCGGGTCGCTGGCGTCAGCGGCTGCTTGCGCGGCATCGCGCTGATGCGCGGGCAGGTCTGCCCCGATGATCGAGTTGAGAAGTGTCAGATAGGTGACATGGGCTTGCGCCAGGTCGAGGTCCGGCCTCGCGGTGTCCGATACCGCCGCCCCCAGTTTCGACAGGGTCTCCCCGAGCGCGGTCGTGCGATCGGCCACTTCAGAATCAACTGGGCAGTTCGCGTCAGTCGGCCAGATCGCGACGCGGTACTCTGACAGCGACACTTTCTGCGGTTTCGGCAGTTCCAGTCGCCAACCCGGTTCGTCGAGTGGCGCTGCGCCCGCCATGACGTCGAGGGCCAATGCCAGGTCTTCCGCGCTGCGCGCCATCGGCCCGCAGACTGCGAGGTCCGGCGTCGCGAGTACTCCTGGCATCGCATGGCCTTGCGACGGCACGATGCCCCAGGTCGGTTTGTGACCATAAACGCCGCAATAGTGGGCGGGGTTGCGAATCGACCCGCCGATATCCGAACCGGCTTCGAGCGGCGACAGCCCCGCCGCCAGAGCCGCTGCCGAGCCGCCCGACGATCCGCCGGGTGTGCGGTCTGGGTTCCACGGGTTGCCGGTCGTGCCGTAGATTTCGTTGTAGCTCTGGAAATCGCCCAGACTGATGGGCACGTTGGTCTTCCCAACGAAGATCGCACCCGCGGCCTTGAACTTCTGGACAGCCAGCGCATCGGAGGTCGCGCGGTTGTCCTTCATGAACGGGAAGCCCCAGGTCGTCGCCAGGCCCTCGATATCGTACGCCTCCTTGATCGTCATCGGCACGCCGTGCAAAGGGCCGGCGTCGGCCAGTGTTGCGTCCGCCTCGCGCGCGGCTTCTCGCGCGCGCTCGAAATCGCGCACCACGACGGCGTTGATGTCGCCATCCCATTTCTCGATGCGTCCGATGAAGTGCTCGGTCAACTCCGACGAGCTGATCTTCTTGTCGCGGATCATCAGTGCCAATTCCGTTGCTGTCTTGAATGCGAGTTCGGCCACCGGTTGCCCCCGTAGTGCGGCCGTTTACCCAGTGGGGGCTGCCGCTCGGTTCGTGCGCACGGAAAAATTTTCTCCGTGACTCTGGAAGGTACCACGAGGCGTTCCGGTCGCCCCATGGGCGCACTCCCGCTATGGCGAGCGGGTATCGGTCGTCGGAACCGAGCGCCCGGTTCGGTAGTGGAGCCCTACAGCGAATTCGCCATCCGCTCGACGATCCGTTCCAGGATGTCGCGTGACGTGGCGAAATTGAGCCGAACGCATCCGTCCACGTTCGACGCTTCATCGGCGGCACCGAAGTCGGGCCCCGGACTCAGTGCGACCTTCGCCTTTTCGAAGAAGTGCCTGTGGGGAGGAATTGGCAGTTTCAGCTCTCGGCAATCGAGCCAGGCGAGGTAAGTCGCTTCGGGTGGCGTGAATTGGATAGCGGGAATTTCTGCCTGCAAGAAACCCGCGAGCCAATCTCGGTTCGATTGCAGGTACGAAATCACGGCATCCAGCCAGGGTTGACCGAACTTGAATGCACACAGCGAAGCCGTGAGTCCGAGGCTGCCGACGGCACCCCTTGCGGCCACCGGGATGCTTTCGAAGCGCTCGAGCAGGGAGTCACTGCCAAAGATCGCGAGAGCACAGTGCAGGCCTGCAATATTGAACGTCTTCGAAGCAGACATCAGCGTGACGGTGCGCTCGGCGATTGCTGGCGACAGCGATCCGAATGGGATGTGTTGGCGTCCGTCGAACACCAGTTCTGCGTGAATTTCGTCCGAGATGACCGTCAGATCGTGAGCCAACACGAGCTCTGCCAGCGCTTCGAGTTCGGCCCGCTCAAACGCACGACCCGTGGGATTGTGCGGATTGCACAACAGCATGATTCGCGTCTGCGTGTCGATTTCGTCTGCCAGACGGTCGAGGTCCATGACAAAACGCTCGCCATTGTGCACCAGCGGGTTGTACAGGAAGCGGCGGTGAGTGTTCGAAACAGCGCCCATGAAAGGTCGGTATATCGGCGTCTGCACGACGACCCGCTGGCCGGGCTCCGAATACAGCGACAGGCCGACATACAGGCCTTGCACGACATCCGTCAGCAGCGCGATGCGTCGCAGCGGGATCTCCCAACCGAAACGCTCGGCGAGTCGGTTGCGAAATACGCGCCGCAGAGGGTGTTTCTCGGGAGCAGCCGAATAGCCCAGGTCCTGAGTCTCGATGACCTGGATCAATGCTTCGCTGATCGGGGACGCGACGGGGAAGTCCATGTCGGCGACCCAAGCCGGGAGAATGTCGTCCGCATCGCGGTTCCACTTGACACCGCGCTTGCGCCGCAGCGCGTCGATATCGAGGTTATCGAAGTTCACCACGCGGGCAGGCTAGGAGTCTGCACGCTAGAGCGCTAGCTCTAGCGTGCACACGACGACGGTGAAGAATTCACAGAATTCGCCCTAGGAGACCGTGAAGAATTCGCCTCTAGCTGGGATTCACTGCGGCTGGAATTCAGTTGGCGAGTTCGCGTTCGACCTGGCGCAGCAATTCCAGCGCGTTGGGTGCCCCGCGAGTCAACTCGACGAGGCTTGACGCTGGCCCTCGAGCCTGTTCCCATCGGCCGCGCTGAACGTAGTACGCGGCCAGCGCGTACACGATCTCCGGGTCACGCGGGGCGAGGCGGGTGGCTTCGAGTAGAGCCTGCTCGGCTTGTGTGTGTTGGCCGATCCGCTGCAAGGCGAGCCCGTGGTTGTACTGCACCCTCGCTCGGTTAGGCAGGAGCTCAGCGGCTCGGCCAATGTGCCCGGCCGCGGACTCGAATCGCCCTCCCTCGGCCAGGACCAGCCCGAGCGAATAGTGGAACTCGCCATTATCCGGATCGCGTGCGATGCCTTCGCGCAATAGGAGTTCGGCTTCGTTGCGTCGATCGAGCGAGCCGAGTAGAACGGCGAGGTTGGCCCGCGCGGGAGCGAAATCGGGATCGAGTTCGATCGCTTTGCGATAGGACGCGATCGCACTCTCGTTGTCGCCGAGCTGCGTGGCGAGGACGGCCAGATTCAGTCGAGCGGGTGGTGTGTCGGCCTCGGCCCGCTGTGACCCGGTGTATTCGGCGACGGCAGCATCTCGCGCACGCCGAAGCGCAGGAGATTGGATCTCGGCTGCTGCCAACACGCGTGCTGCCTCGGCGCGTACAGCGCGCACGGGGTCGCGCAACAACGCGGCGCCAACGGCAACCTGCCGATCGGTTTCCAACAGCGCGAGCGAGCGAGCGGCGGTGGCACGAACCCAGGGGTCTGCGTCCTGCATCGCCGCGACGGCTGGCTCAGCGGTGGATGGGCCGAACCCGCTCAGCAGCTCCAACGCAGTTGCGCGTAGAATGGCCGGTTGTTCGGCATCCGACGCGATTGCGATCAGGCCGGGAATTGCGCTCGCGCGCCCGGTCCGGGCTGCATCGAACACCAAGGCAAAGTGCGGAGTTCCCTGATTCGCCCGTGGGCCATACCACTGCGTCAGCGCGTCGTTCGCCCAGTTCGCAGTTCGATCGGTATGGCAACCGGTGCAGGCATTCGGAGTCCCGAGCTCGATCGACATATCGGGACGCGGTACCCGAAAGCTGTGGTCGCGCCGCGGATCGACTTGCATATAGGTCTGAGCCGGCATGTGGCAGTTCACGCACTGCGCGCCGGCGGAGCCCGGCGGATGGAAGTGATGTTCCTCGGTGTCGTAGGCTTTCTTTGTCAAACTGGGGAAGCGCGAGTTTCCGCTCCCGGTGTGACACTGCATGCACAGCCCGTTGCCGGCAACGCGCAGTTCGAGGCTGTGCGGATCGTGGCAGTCGCTGCAAGCCACGCCGCGCGCGAACATCGCACTCTGGACGAACGAGCCGTAGACATAGACCTCGTCGAGGATTTGACCGTCACTGTGGTAAAGCCCCGTGCGCAGTGTCACGGGCAGGAAGTCGTCGAGTAGCGGTTGGCCCGTCCGGTCCTCGGCGCTAACCCGGTGGCGCCGCGAGTGGCAGGGCGCGCATGCGTCGACCTGGAAGTGAGAGTCGCCCGTCGCGAAGTCGACCGGCAGGGCAACCGGACCAGCACTGCCCGGCGCCGCGCCAGCGACATGCAGCGAACCCGGGCCGTGGCATGCCTCACAGGCTACGTCGATTTCCGCCCAAACGGTCTGATAACTCTCATTGTCGGGATCGAAGTGTTTTTCGAGGTTCGTCGAATGACACTCTGCGCACATGTGATTCCAGGTCAGGTAGCCACCGGTCCAGTGGAACGGGTCACCCGGCCTTCGAGGGTCATCCGAGTACAGATGAAACCAGCGCTGCCCCCCCAGCTCTGCGGGTCGTGTGTCCCAAGCGACCGAGAGCACCTGGAAACGGCCGCGCGGGAAGCGCACCAGATATTGCTGCAGCGGCTCGACGCCGAAGGTGTAATCGATTTCGAAATCCGTCGGCTCGCCGTTCGCAGCCTCGGTCCGAACAAGAAACCGCCCGTCGCGGCGCGAAAACCGGAAATGCGCGTCGCCTTGTACGAACTCGGCATCGTCGAAGTTCCCCAACACCGTCGCGTCGCTGGCAACCTGCATCGCGAGGTCGTGATGCGATCCGGACCACTTCGCGAACTGGTCCGCGTGGCAGCGGCCGCATTCGGCACTGCCGACATAACGTTCGACCGGGGCTCCAGTAGACCCGGCATTCTCATCGACCGCGGTCTCGCGCGCGGGGGGCTGCTGATCGGCCGCGATGGGATCGTCGCTGTCGGCACCACAACCCAGTGCGAAGCTTGTTAGGCCCCACAAGGCAATCCCGATGAAAAAGTGCGTCCGGTTGAGCTCGCTCTGCGGCATGTGAGGAGACTAGCCCGGAGTGTTCGCGAAGCTGCCATCGCGATCGCAGATCTCGCGTGAGCCGGAATTCACCGCGCAGCCTATGCTTGGCGAATGCCTACCGATCACAACGCACCGGCTGACTCGCTCCCCGTCTCGCCCGCCTATGCGAGATACGTACTCGGATTGATGCTCGCCGTCTACGTGGTCAATTTCGTTGACCGCCAGATCCTTTCCATCCTGTTGCCATCGATCCAACGCGACCTCGTGCTCAGTGATACCCAACTCGGGCTACTGGGCGGCGTCGCGTTCGCGATCTTCTACGCAACCCTCGGGATTCCCATCGGGCGCTTGGCCGACCAGTGGTCGCGCAGGGGGGTCATCGCCATTTCGCTCGCCATTTGGAGTGGGATGACGGCTTTGTGTGGCTCGGCGAATGGCTTCACACAGCTACTGCTCGCGCGTGTCGGGGTCGGCGTCGGCGAGGCTGGCGGCAGCCCCCCCGCGCACTCGTTGATCGCGGAGTACTTCCCAGAAGAGCGACGCGGAACTGCGTTGTCGATCTTTTCACTGGGGGTCCCGATCGGGATATTGATCGGTTTTCTCGCGGGCGGCTGGATCAACGAGTTCTTCGGCTGGCGCCGAGCCTTCTTCGCGGTGGGCTTGCCTGGCCTCGGGTTGGCCGCCGTGGTCGCGCTGACACTACGCGAGACTCCGAAAACCGGGACCCAAATGGCCACACCGGGTATCGGGCAGGTCTTCCGTTACCTGTTCGGCCTGTCATCGTTTCGCCACGCGTCATTCGGTTCCGCGCTGTACGCATTCGTCGGTTACGCGGTGGTGGGGTGGGCTCCGACTTTTCTCGAGCGCACACACGGCATGTCCAGCGGCCCGATCGGCACCTGGTTGGCACTGATCATCGGAGTGGGCGGCGCAATCGGTACGTTGGCGGGGGGGCGACTCGCCGACCAGATTGGCGCGCGCGACAAGCGGGCCTACACGCTGGTTCCGGCCGTTGCGCTGCTTGCCGCCTATCCGGCCGGATTCGTGATCTACTTGACCGACCACACAACACTGGCGTTGATCCTGCTGGCATTTCCAGTCATCTTCGGATCGATGTACCAGGGGCCCACGTTCTCGGTCGTGCAGAGTTTGTCACCGCCTGCGATGCGTGCCACCGCCGCAGCCGTCCTTCTGTTCGTGATCAATATTCTGGGGCTCGGGTTGGGGCCGAGCGCGGTTGGGGTGCTCAGTGACGCCTTGAAGGACAGCTATGGAGGCGATTCACTGCGCTATGCGCTGTTGATCGTATCCACCGCATATCTCTGGGCGGCGTTGCACTTTGCTTTGGCGTCGCGCAGCTTGCGCGCAGAGCTTTCGGCTGTTCCGGTGATTTGACCTTGCAATCGGCCGTTGCAACGCCGGCTGGATGGGCATTTTTCCGAAAGGAACGGACATTTTGACGGTCCGATCTGATCTACCGCGATCCGGTCGGGACTCCTAGAATGGAAACGTGAAATTGTCCTGGGGGGGTCAAAATGTCACCGTTGAAATCGGGTTGGTTCAGTGTCGCGGCAGCTGTGGCCACGTTATTCGGGTTGAGCAGTAGTCCCAGCGCTCTTGCTGGAACGGCATTGGGCGTTCGGATCGAAGGGGTGCTCGCAGGGGCCAACGGCGACTCGAAGATCCAGTTTGTCGAGATCCTGATGCAGGACAATTTACAGGGACTCTGGGGCCCACAGGATATAGAGACAGACTCGCGCACGATACTGACTTTCCACGATGCAACCGGCCTGCAG
>JAQBGU010000136.1:0-38769 GCA_032128375.1 Deltaproteobacteria bacterium
GAAGGACTCGAACGCACGACCCGCCTGGTGGGCGACCTGCGCGATTTCGCCTCCCCGAGCGATGGCATCCGAATCGATATGGACGTTCGCCGCGGACTCGAATCAACACTTCAATTGATCAACCACAATCTCCGCGATGCATCGATCGAAGTCGTGACTTGGTTCGAGGACAACCTGCCACTCATCCCAGGCGATTCGGGAGCCATCAATCAGGTTTTTCTCAATTTACTCAAGAACGCGACCGAAGCACTCGTAAACCGAGGCGGCACCATCAGCGTGACTGCGAGGCGGGAGGAGGCGTCGATTCTCGTGGAAATTCGCGACGATGGACCCGGGATTGCCGCAGAAGATCTGCCCGAGGTATTCGAGCCATTCTACTCCACCAAGTCGGCTGGGAACGGAACAGGGCTTGGCCTGTCCATGTCCAGGCGCATCGTGATGGAGCACGCCGGTACGATCGAAGTCGAGTCCTCCCCAGGAGATGGAGCGACATTTACCATCCGCCTTCCCATTTGGGGAAACCGTGACTCGACCGAGGCCTGAGCGATTGCTGGACTACCGCGAGTTTCCTGTCCTCTATGTAGACGATGAGCCGGAGAACCTGCGCGTCTTCGAGCTGGCATTTCGACGGGAGTTTTCGATCCGCACGGCGAGCGGCGGTGAAGAAGCGCTCGAAATTCTGCATCAAGAGCCCATCGCGTTGATTCTTTCCGACCAGCGGATGCCAGGTATGAGCGGGGTCGAGTTCCTGGCCCGCGCTCGCGCGCTGGACGAAAAGACAATTCGTGTGCTGGTCACCGCGTATGGAGATGTCGATACGCTGACTCACGCGATCAACAACGGCTCAATCTATCGCTTCGTCGCGAAACCGTGGACACCCGAAGAGATGCGCGTCACGATGCGCAACGCCATCGAGCGCTATGCGCTGGCGCGGGAGCGTGGTGCACTGCTCAATCAGCTGACGCTGCTGGGCCGAATCTCCAGATCCATGAATCAGCAACTGGCGCTCGAGCCGCTGCTGGACTTGATCCTGAACGCCGTAATCGACGACCTTGGTTTCGACGCCGCCGGGATATTGTTCTTTGGCAGCAAAGAAGATGTGCTGACCTGGTCATGCGTGGCGCCGAAGGACAACGGCGTTTCGGATTCAGTCTCAGATCTCCGAATTTCTTTCCGCGTGGCGCCCCAGTTCGTAGAGGCGCTTCGCGCAGGTGAAGCGCAGCTGCTTGCGATGGAAGATGTGCTCAAATTGGAAGGGCCCGTGAAGCGATGGGTAACCGAAGTAGCGGCCGAGCAGATTCTGGTAACGCCGCTCGTGGGCAAAAACGAGGTGATTGGCGCGTTGGTCGTAGACAATCGGCGCGGTGGGAACCGGTTCAGCGCTGATGACCGAACGCTGCTGGAGGGCCTGGCGAATCACGCGGTTGTCGCGATCGAGAACGCCCGGATGGTCGAGGATCTCCGCCGCTCCCGAGAACAGATCGTACGTGCCGACCGTCTGGGGACGCTTGGCACTTTGGCGGCCGGGCTGGCGCACGAGATCAACAACCCGCTCGTTTCGATCCATACCTTCCTGAGTATGGCGCCCGAGAAACGCGATGAGAAAGACACCGAATTCTGGGGCGAATACCACCAGCTCGCCTGCAGCGAAGTCGATCGGATTCGCCGCCTGGTAGACACCATGCGCCGGCTCGGTCGAGGTAGTGAACAGTCGGCACCACGCGTGATGGTTGACCCCGGTGAGATTGTCCAGGAGGTCTCGAAATTATTGGTTCGCGAGGCGGACAAGGCCGAGGTGAGTCTGCATGTCGATCGCGACCCAGACGTACCGAAGATCGTCGGTATCCGAGATCATTTACAACAGGTATTCATGAACCTGTTGCTCAATGCGATTCACGCCTCGCCCAGAGGGGGCTCAGTGTCGTCGCGCATCTTCCGAGATCGCTCCGGTGAGGCCGCCTGTATCGAAATAGCGGATACGGGTCCCGGTATTTCAGATGAAAATCTCGAGCGCATTTTCGACCCGTTCTTCACGACCAAAGGTCCCGACCAGGGCACCGGTTTGGGCCTGATGATCTGTCATCGGCTCGTCGCGGATCACGGTGGCGAGATCGAGGTCACCAGTCGACCCGAGCAGGGCGCCACATTCTTCGTGCGACTGCCGGTCGGAGAACTCGCCGAGTCGCACCCGGAAATCGCATCGCCGCGCTTGCTCACCAGTCGCTGATCGAGCGGCGCGTGCCAGGCACGCCATTTGCTTGACCCGGGGATCACCAATCGGTAATCATCGTGCCCAACTTAGGTCGGCCCCGCATGGGCGGTGAGGCCGCATTGGGGTCTCGTCGCGCGTGCGAATTTCATGGCTTGGTGGACTGGTTGCTGGGTTCGTTTGCTTCGGAGTCACGGCAGCCGCCGGCCCGCTGCGCGTCGCCATGCTCCCGGTGATCGTCAACTCAGATAGTGGCGAGACCGAATACCTCAGTCGTGGGATCGCGGACATGCTCTCGGCCCGCCTCGAGCGATCCGGCGAGATCTCGATCGTACGACTGGATGAGGGATCGACTGACCCCGATTTCGCGGTCAAGGCCGCCACTGAGATCGGCGCCAGTTTTGTTGTCTTCGGGTCCTATACCCAATTCGGCGACGGAGCGAGCCTCGATATTCGATGTGCACCGGTCGATGCTGCGCGCGAGGAAGGTTCGCGGCGGGTGTTCATTCAAGCCGGGAGCCCAGGCGAGATCATTCCGAAGCTCGACGACCTCTCCGTCAGCATGTCCAGCTACCTGGTCGGTGCGGCTGTGTCCGCACCCGCCGCGCTCGACACCCCGACACTCGCGGTCGGCAAGACGTCGCCGCAGTCTGTCGCCGATCTTCAACGGCGCGTGGCTGATTTGGAACGGGTGATTTTCAATCGCACACCGGATGGCGAGCCCATCGGACGCTGACCCACAGCACACGTCCGGGCCATCCGATCAATCACGAGCCCGAAGAAATCCGCCTTCCCGACATGTTCCCGTGCGCTAGACTGCTCTGCCCTCGGCAGCTGCCGGGGGCAACGCGTTTGCCCGGGGGCGGTGTAGCTCAGTCGGTTAGAGCGGCGGCTTCATAAGCCGTAGGTCGGTGGTTCGAGTCCACTCACCGCTACCATGTAACCACCTGAAGTCACAGGCAATTTCTTCATCTGGTTCTTGAGAGGCTGAAAGGTCCGCGAGCGGGCGGTTCGAATGGTCATCGACCACGGGAGCGAGTACGGCTCTCGGTGGGAGGCGATCTCGTCCATCGCGGAAAAGATCGGATGTGCGCCGGAGACACTTCGCAAGTGGCTACTTCGGACTGAGGTCGATTCGGGCGTTCGCGACGGGCTCACCAGCGACGAACGCGCTCGGATGAAGGAGCTCGAGCGAGAGGTCCGAGAGCTTCGCCGGGCCAACGAGATCCTTCGCAAAGCGTCGGCGTATTTTGCCCAGGCGGAGCTCGACCGCCGACCCAAGCCATGACGACGTTCATCGACGATCACCGTGAGGACTACGGGGTCGAGCCGATCTGCCAGGTGCTGCCGATCGCCCCATCGACGTACTACGAGCAGAAGGCTCGCGAGGTCGATCCGTCCAGACTTCCCGAACGGGCTGTTCGTGACGCAAACCTGCGCGAACGGATCGAGCGTGTTTGGAAGGAAAACTTCGGGGTGTACGGCGCCCGTAAAGTCTGGCGCCAACTGATGCGGGAGGATCTCCTTCGATCCGGTCTAGCCGACGGCGCGGCACCGAACGAGATTGGCCGGCGGCGATTGGGTCGCATCGCGATCGCCAACTCGGATGCGGGTTCGCAGGCCAGCATCGATTGTGCGATCGATCGGGCATTCCCAGCGATCAGCGAGTTCCATGAATCGATGATGGAATTGGAAGCGATGACGAGAAAAGAGAGCTGCGCTTCGGATGGAAGAGGCGCTTGACTTCGAAACGGAGGAAGCAGGAGAATCGACACAGCCGGCCCAGCCGCAATCGGGAGCCAGAAGCCTTGATGTCCTGTCTGTTCGCCGATCGAGAAGCGTGATGAGCAGCGTCGCGGCGACTTTTCGGCCGGGTTATATCGTCGACCGCCGAAACGACGCCGTCTGGTTTCTGGCGCTGCCGTTCGTTGCAGTCGTGCTGGCATTACTCGCTCAGGAACACATTCCGGGCAACGGCCGAGCGCTCATCGCGCTCTTCATCACCACCCCGCACCATTGCGCAACGTGGCTGCGCGTATACGGATCACCACCAGAATTGGCGCGGCATCGCGTGCGACTCGTCCTTGGCCCCGTTCTTCTCATCGTCTTCGCATACGAGCTCACGATGCTGGCCCCGTTTGCGCTGCTGCTGGTCGTGCATCTCTGGGATCACCAACACAGCATCATGCAGCAGTACGGTTTTTCGCGGGTCTACGATTTCAAGGCCGAGACGGGTGCCCCCAGCACGCCGAAATTCGATCTCTATTTCAACTGGATTTTCTTCGTCAACATGCTGGTGGTGGCCCCGCTGTGGACCGTCTACTGGGTGCGGTTGCTCCACGAATGGCAGGTGCCCTTGAGCACGCCAAGCGTGCTCCAGATCCAACAGATCTCCTGGACGCTGACCATCGCGTACGGCGTCGTCTACCTGGGGCATATCGCCTGGTCGATGCGTCGGGGCTACGCGCTCAACCCTCTCAAGTACCTGTTCCTTCTGTCGAGCTATTTCCTCTGGTACTACACGAGCTTTGCCACGTCCTACCTGCTGGTCTTTTTGCTCGCTCATCGAATCATGCACGGTACGCAGTACATCGTCATGGTCTACTTCTACAATCGCAACCATGTGGAGAGGGGTGGCGGTGATTCGCGCTTGCTGAATTATCTGGGCAAGCCAGGGCACGTCGCGGCGTTCGTGTTCGTGTGCGCCCTGTACGCACTCGTCTTTGATCTGCTGACGAAAATCGACGAGCGGGGCTTCAGTTTCGGAAGCGACATCGACCTCGTCAGCTATTCGCTGATCACCTCCTTCGCGCTCACCCATTACTATTTCGATTCTTTCATCTGGAAGGTGCGGAGCCCTGAAGTCCAACATGGCCTCTAGCGGGTTGCGGAAATACTCCCGACGCCACCTCGGAACAATCATGACCCTGCTCAAAAGCCTGCGCCCGTTGAGACTGCTTCTGGGGGTGATCCTGGCCGGTGTACTCTTGGGTGTACTGGAGAACTACCAGACATCGCAACACGGTCATTTGAGTGCCTACGATGCCGGAGGCGTTCCGCAACTTCTGCAACCGCAACTACCACAACTACCACAACTACCGCAACTACAGGGGGCGTTTCTCAGCAGCTTCGCCCGGCAGGCATTCGAGCTCGCGCCCAATGACGCGCAATCCAACGTCTTGATGGGGATCGCGCTGGCCGAACAGGGCCGTGGAAAGCAAGCGCGGGGGCACCTGGAGCGGGCGCTCTCGATTGATCGGAACGATCCTCAGCTGCTTTTTTTCTATGCCCAGCTACTGCACGCGTTGGGTGACGATCCCGAGACAATCCAGCGGATCAGGGATGAGTTGAAGCAGAAATTCCCTCAGGACTGGGCGTTCGCGCAACCCGAGTTCGAGCGCGCGGACCGCGAGCGGACGCTGACGCGCGGCAACGAGAAATCCTGACGTCGGCTCCAGCGGGCCGCTTGGCTGCGGGCCGGCGGGCCCGGACACAGCCCGCGAACTGAGATCGACTGTAAACTCGCGCTATTCACGGAGTGAACCTGCGAAAATACTCCTGCTGTCGCCCCAGCACGGACCTTCGGGCCGAGCTCGTTCTGAAGTATTTTCGGCAACCTACCCGGCGCAGAACATCAGGCGCGGCTCCCGGCCGCTTTCTCGATCACCGTCTTGAATGACGGACGATCGAGGATCCAGTCTGAGTACGCGCGAACCTTCGGCCAGCGTGCGCCGTCGATGTCGAGTTCCGCGAGCTTCAAGCTACTGAGTTGAGCACCGAATGCGATGTCGGCCAGGCTGAAGCCCGAGTCGATCAGCGGGCCGGCCTCGTCGGGAATCAGTCCCTCCACCTGATCGAGAATCGGTGCGAGGCCCTCCTCGACTTGTTTTTCGACGGCCGCTTCGTCCGGCTCGCCGTTGAACACGACCTTCTTGATGAAGCGCTCGAAGTAGATCGAACCGATCCCCTCGAGCAGCTTCGTATCGCTGTACTCCTCGATGAAAAGCGCCTGCGCGTACTGGTACGGGTCTTCGGGCATCAGCGCAGGCGTGGGATGGACCTTCTCGAGGTAGGCGCAGATCACGGACGAGTCCGAGATGAAGCGGCCGTCTGAGATCTCGAGAATTGGGATCTTCCCCAAAGGATTCATCGCGATGAATTCGGGTGTCTTGGGAAAGGGAATCAGCACCTTGTCTTCATAGCTGAGCCCCTTTTCTTCGCAGGCCACCATGACTTTTCGAACGAAGGGAGAGGGGGCGCCACCGTGGATAATCATGTCTGGCTCCTTCATGCCCGGGTAGTCGGGTCTGGTTGGATGCTCCGGAAGCCGAGTCTGGCACGGCGAGGGCGAGCGTGCCCTCGGAATTTCGACCAGATCCCTGCCTTCACATCAACGACGCCTCACGATCCGGATTTCGACAGTCAATTTCGAAAAAGTGTCTGGCCGAGGGAAAAGGGGCGAGCCGTGGGGCTTTCAATGCGGCGCTGCGGAGGAGGGGCCGCGCCCAGGTCGGGCGCGGCGCCTCTTCAGCGCGGCACGCGCCTCTTCAGGGAGTGAGCCCGCCGAGGATGTCCTCGGTGTCCGCCTCCGCCTTGTTGCCGGCGAACATGTCGCCGTCGATGGGCGTGATGCTGATGAAGCCCGCCCGGAAGGCATCCTGGTCGTTGTTCGGCACCTCATCGGGCGGCGAGAAACCGAGACCAACGGTCGCGAAGCAGAAGCCACCCGGCGGCGTGCTGGCGCAGGGCGGGAAGGGCAGCGGCGGAATGCCGAATGCCGGGAAGCCCTGGCTCGGGTCGAACAGGGGGAGATCGAAATCCGATCCGTTCGCCAAGCGTGTCACCGCGACCCCGTTGATGGCCCCGTAGGGAACGGGGAAGTTGATGTTGAGCATGCTGACCCGCTTCGGCATCAGGTTCGAGCCCGGCGCCGCCTGGAGGGCGGCGACCACGTCGACGATGAAGGCCGAGGCCGGGCCATAGGCCGCCACGGTGGACGGAAAGCCCGGGCTCTCGAAGATGTTGAGGCCGACGCTGCCCGCGATCGACGGGATGCCCCGGAAGACGGCCTGCAGGGCCGCCCCCTCGGTGCCCGACGCGTTGGTGCCGGGCTTGCCGATGTTCTGCCCCTCGTTCAGGCCGGAGATCACGAGATCGGGCGGGCTGCCTGAGAGGACCACGTCCAGACCGGCCTTCACGCAGTCGGCCGGCGTGCCCGAGAGCGACCACACGCCGCCGCCGCGGTTGACGAGGGTCATCGTGCCGCCGCCGGGTGTGAAGTCAAAGACCCCCGTGTTGATGGAGCCGCCCTTGCCGCTCTGCTGGTCGGCGGGGGCGACGACGGTGACGTCGTGGCCCGCTGCGCTCAGGGCCGCGTGGAGCGCGGCGAGGCCGGCGGAGTCGACTCCATCGTCGTTGGTGAGCAGGATGTCGAGGGCCGTTGCGCTGCCGGGGAGCAGCCCGAACAGGGCGACGGCGGCCAGAATCTGGAGTGTTCTTCGGGTGCGATGCATGTTCTTCTCCTTGCTTGGGGTTGTGCCCGGCCCGCGCGGAACACCAGCGACACCGAGCTGCTGTCACGGCTCAATTCTCCCGCGGCCGCATCGGGGTGTCAATTCGAGTTGAATGCATCTCGCCTCTTTCGATCTCCGACGGAGGAGGTGGCAATAGCGATCCAACGTGAAGGCCGTGGTTGCGAACAGCAACCTCACGACAACCACGCCAAAGGGAGAACTCGTTGGAACCGGTGAAACAACCAGGTCTGAATCACATCAGGGTGCGGCGGTCACGCTGAGCGCGACATTCTGTTTGGCGATCACGGTTTCGCCATGCGGCTGGGCGAGAATCTGGGCGTTGGCCGTGGGCACGACCCCGGAACGACGACTTCAGTTCGCCGGATCACGATGCTCGCAGCTATCGCGGGTTGCAAGATCTTTTCGAGTGACGCACCAGACCTGAGTTCCACGCACCGACGTGTTGGTTTCGACCCAGGGTTGGTACGGTGTGCGGCACGCGTAGACGCCGGAGGTCGCTTGTCGTCTATGGATGCCACTGCGTGGCGGGGTTCGCCGCTCTCCAGGGTTCTTCTCGTGAAGCCGCGCAGGGCGGCGCATCGCTGCCGACGTCGACCCCAGTTCGCCTGCGCGAACCCTGGATCTCACGCACGCCAGGCAGCGTGCCACGCGGCCGCGGCGGGCGCGAAGGCGAGCAGGGCGAGAGCCGCTCGGCCGAGCGCTGGGACGTGGGGGGCCGCATGGCTACACAGACCGTACCGCGGCTGACTTCGATCAAGTGGCTACGCGGGTAGGCCGATGATCCGTTTCAGGAACCGGCAAGTCGCCGGCAAGGCGATGGAGTACCAACGTGGGGGGATTCGAATGATGGGCGATTCGACGCAGCAGTGGAGCTGGAATCGTGTCAAGTTGGCGGAGCCGGAGCTCGCCAAATCGGAGGTGTCGGTGCAGGAGCCGTCTGAACCGTCTGGGACGTTCATCGGATCGGGAGCTCTCTTCGAGGGCACCCTCAAGCTCCGCGGGAACTTCAGGATCGATAGCGAGTTTCGGGGAGAACTTCGAACCGAAGGCAAGGTCGTCATCGGGCCATCGGGCTCGGTCGTGGGGGACATCCACGCGAGCGATGTAGAGGTCTTTGGCGCGGTGCTGGGAGACGTTTCGGCCCGGCGCGTACTCGTCCTTCGACCGGGGTCTCGATTACACGGAAAGGTGACGACTGTTTGTCTCGAGGTCGAGCGGCACGCGTTCTTCAACGGGACGACGGTGATGACTGAGCCACAGAGGCTGTCCGGTGGTCGATCGCGCGACACGGGCGCAACCTCCGGTCGGGCGCTGGGCGACGAGTCAGTCGAGTCCGCCGGGCTCTGACGACATCTCCCGAGGTCTGAGATTTCTCGCGAGTGCGCGGGATCGGCCTCGGTAGCGTCCAACACGACGCTGGGGTCCCGTTGGAATTTCGGCTCCGATAAAGCTCCCGGTCAGCCGATACGCCGTATCGACGCAGACTTCGATACGGCGGCACCATCCATGCCGGAGATGCCGGACGACATCCTCACCACACAGCAAGCCCCGCACCGCGACCGACCCTCTGGCCGCAAGACGCTGTTCTTTCGGACAGTCGACCTTTGGATTCCCCCAGCGATTCAGTGCGGTGACCGCGAGGAGTTGCGGCGGGCAAGAATCGTTGTGGGTTTCACGCTGGTGCTGCTCGCTCTGTGTGCCGAGGCACTCGCGTTCTTCCACTGGGCCCTACCCAGCACAGCGTCGCGCTGGATCGAGATCTCGATCACAATCGGACTCTGCACCACTCTGCTCATCCCTATGGCGCTGCGCCGGTTCTCGATCTCGACGGGTGCGAACCTCATCATCGCCGCATCGTTCGTGGTGTTACTCACGATCTTCACCGTGCTCGGAGGTATCGCGGCGCCGGTGCTGCACTGGTGCGCATTGATGCCGATGCTTGCGCTGCTGATGGGCGCACGTCGCTCGGCGGCGTTCTGGACTGGAGCGTCGCTGCTGACGGTTGGCGCCTTCGCTGCTGTGGACCTACTGGGCTGGCCCATCATGAACTACTGGAGCCAGTCCGAGCTTGCGCAGAATTTTTTTTGGCTTCAACGCGTCGTCGACGTCAATTCGTGGATCGGCGTATTGCTGATGGTCTCGATTCTCTACGAACGTCACAATGATGAGCAGACAGCCCATCTGACAGCCATGAACGCTGAACTATCCATCGAATTCAACCAGCGCAAGCGCGCGGAGGCGCGAACGCGCTACCTCGCCTATTACGACGAGCTCACTGATCTCCCCAACCGAGAACTATTCAAGGAGCGGCTTGCGCGCGCCATGAGCGAAGCGGACCAGCAGAAGCGGCTCGTTGCTCTGCTCTTCCTCGATCTCGATGGCTTCAAGGCGGTCAATGACAACCTGGGGCATGCGCACGGCGACAGCTTGCTGACCATCGTCGCTGGGCGTCTGCGCAGTTGTGTCAGGCTCGCCGACAGCGTGACACGGTCGGGAGAGGATGAAGAGTTGATCTCTCGACTTGGCGGCGATGAGTTCACCGTGCTGCTCGTGGAAATTCGCAGCGCTGATGAAGCCGCGATCGTGGCACGCCGGATTCTCGCTGCGCTCGAGCAACCCGTGATCCTCGACGACCACGAGGTATTTGTCAGCGCGAGTATCGGGATCTCGATCTACCCGAATGATTCCGATGATGCGGACGGGCTGCTGCGCACCGCCGACCTCGCTATGTACCACGTGAAGGACGCCGGAAAGAACGATTTCGAGTTCTACAGCGAGTCGATGAATGCAGGGATCGAGCGGCGGGCGACACTCGGTTCCGATCTGCGACGCGCGCTGCCGCGCGAAGAGTTCACGGTGTACTACCAGCCGATCCTCAATGCACGGACTCGACGCATCGAATCCGCAGAAGCACTCATCCGTTGGGACCATCCAGTTCTCGGTCAGCTGATGCCTGCGGATTTTGTCGGAATTGCCGAGCGCAGCGGCCTGATTGTTTCGATTGGAGGCTGGGTTCTGAACGATGTCTGCCGTCGGGCGAGGATTTGGCGCGAACTCGTACCCGAGCTCAGCGTGGGCGTGAATGTGTCGAGCGTCCAGATCCGAACCGGCAGACTGGCCCAGGACGTGGCGCGCGCGCTGCACGACTTCAACCTCGAAGCATCAGCGCTCGAGATCGAGATCACCGAGAACGCGATGATGGAGGACTTGGACGAGGCCGCCCGAACCTTCTCCGAAATCAAGCTTCTCGGCTGCCGAATCTCGTTGGACGATTTTGGGACGGGCTACTCATCATTGTCCTACATCAAACGCTTTCCGGTCGATACGTTGAAGATCGATCGCAGCTTCGTGGTGGATGTCTCGACTGACCCCGAGGCACAGGCAATCACCAAAGCGATGATCGCGATGGCGCACGAGCTGCGGCTCGATGTGGTGGCGGAAGGGGTCGAAACAGAGGCTCAGGACGAATTCCTGACTCGCCATGGCTGCAACCGGCTACAGGGATACCGTTTCGGGCGGCCCATGCCAGCCGAGCAGCTCGAACGCCTGTTCGTCAAGCAGAGAGATTCGGAGCTGAACGGGCAGCGAGATCGGGACAGCGGGAGTGGCCCGGGATCGTCTAGCAGCGCAACCCAAGATGAGTCGGGCTGCTAGCGTCGCCGCTGGTTCTGTGGCGCGAATCCGGGGCACTTCAAAGCCGCCGCAGGCACGCTCTCGTAGTCCAGTGGGGCAGCGATCTCCGCATGCGTCGGGCCGAACTGCGCAGCGAGTGGCGCGAGAAACAAGCCGTAGAGCTTCGCGGCGTTGCCCGCGAGAGCCTGTTGGATCTCGGTCGAATCGGCGGAGCTGCCGGCAAAGACGAGACGCAACAGCTCTCGGGTGTAGGGGTACGAACCCTCGATATGGGGGTAGTCGCTCCCCCACATGATGTGGTCGATACCGATCTCGTCGCGCATCTCGAACTCTCGGGGGTGCAGGAAGCTCGACCCGATATGGCATTGGCGGGCAAAATACTCGCTTGGTTTCAGTGACATATTCGCAACGGCCGGCCCACCGAATTTGTGCTCGGAGCACTGGTTCTCGTGCTTCATCCGATCGTAGAAAGAATCAAGCTCTCGCAGCTTCTCGGGCACCCAGCCTGTACCGGTTTCGGTCAGTACGAACTGGAGCGTCGGGTGGCGTTCGAACACACCGCTGAACATCAGATGCCACAACGCGCGGTGCGCCCACCACGTCACTTCGAGCATGAACATCGCCATCGATTGCGGCATGTAGAAGCCGAAATCCGGCGTGCTACCGCCGCTGTGGTGGTTGAGGGGCATCTCGAGTTCCGCGCAGGCCGCCCAAATCGGCTCGTACTCGGGCGCGTAGAGCGGAGGCACGCCCGAGCCGGGAGGGGCTCCGGGTAGCAATACACCACCTGTTAGGCCGTTTTCTTTGGCCCAGTGGATCTCGTCGATTGAGCCTTCGATATTCGGCAACAGGATCTGCGCCACGCCCGCGCGCCTGCCGGGTGCCTCCCCGCAGAAGTCGGCAAGCCATCGATTGTGTGCCTGCAATCCCACCCAGCGCTTTTCGAGTTCGTCGCCGACGTGAGGCTCCTCGAAACCGCTCATCGGCATCGGTGCGAACGGCGGAACCGTGTTGGGAAAGATCACCTCGGCCACTACCCCGTCGGCTTGGGTTTCGCTGAGTCTCCTGGCGCTGTCCCAATTCCGATTGCCGTCGAGCTCGGGGTCGCCGTCGACGCCGATACTTCTTTTCCCCATCACCTGTCGCATGATCTGGGCCATGCTCTCTGCGGATTTCAGCCATGCATCGAAATCGTCGAGGTATTTCGTATCGATGTATGGGCGATAGCCTTCTGGATCCATGCCGGCGTGGGAGTCTGAGGTGATCAGTAGGTATCGATCCAGGTCTTGGAATTCTGTCGGCATCCATCGGTCCCCTTGATCCCGGCTCTATTGCGCCTCTATTCGTTCCGACGAACGCCCGTAGAACGCGGTGAATTCCGAGATGAACGCATCGAGCTGATCGGCGGGCAGGTTGTTGATGCCGGCGGCCGCCTCCCGACCGCCGCCGGTGGGGAAGCGTCGGCAGAGTTCTGAGGCGCCGGTCTTTCTTTCGAGCGGCGCCCGGACGCTGACCAGGTAGGTGCCGTCGTCACGTTCAGTGATGACGGCATGCGCGCGTGCGGGCGATCCGTTCGCGAGTTCATTGCTGAACACGCCACTCGAGCGCCGTGCCCAGGCTTCGTCGGGAAACAACAGAACGGCTGTGTCGTGAGTCTGGGTAGAAGGCCGAAGCGCGCGCGCTTTGGACATGTCCTCGAGGTATCCGTTTTCGAGTTTTGAGAAGGCATCGCGGCTGTCTTCTACGAACTCGAAGGGGCTGGCGTAGTGGGAAACCAAACGGAACAGCACCTCGGGCTCGAAGTGGAGATCTTGGAGTGACGCGCCATACCCGTTGTAGTTGATGCAGACCCCAAGTCGATCGAGCAGGACGAGCTGTTTCTCGGACAGGCTGAGCGATTCAGCCAGCGTCCGGGCCTGGAGCTTCAGGTTGTCGCCAAAAGCTCCGACCACAGCCCACGCGATGAATTGGCCCTTCAAATGCCGATTGACCAGGATGCTGGTGCAAACATCGGGAGCGGTATCGATCAGGGCCATCAAATGCGGGTCGTTGGGAATTTCGCCCGGATCGTGGTGGTCCGCGTAGAAAATCTCCACCCCCAGGGCCAGCGCGTCGACGATGGCGTCCCGGTTCTTGGCGAGCGAGATATCGAGCACCGTGACCTGGTCGCCGGCTTCGATGCCGGCCTTCGCAACCAGAGAGATGTCGCGTTTGACACCTGTCACGAGCCGGGAATTCGCCGGATTCGCGTTGCGGATCTGCGTGAGCGCGCAGATCCCGTCCGCATCGCCGTTGAAGATGTCGATCATTGTCATCGGATTCAGCCTAGCAGGCTGGGGAAAAACGTACGCGAAAGCGGGCATTTTGACTGGCTGCCGGTCCGCGACCCCGGTGCTTCGGTTGACGGCCGCCGGTGTCGTTGACATGCTGACGCCGCAGCATCCCGAGCGCGAACGGTTCCACTGGAGGACCCCCATTTTCATGCCGATACCCAGAGATCTCGGAATCGTCGATTGCATGATCGGCTTTCCGGCCAACGATTTTGCCCAGTACGACTTCATTCGCGCGCAGCTGAAAGATGGCTCGATCGGCGACGATTTCCCGGTCGAATATATGTTCAAGAACGTCCCCAAAGAGCTGTATGGAACGGCAGATCCGATTTCGATCACGCTGCACGAGATGGACCGCTTCGGCGTCGAGGTCGGACTCATCGGCGTCGGGTCGGAAGTTTCGAACCAGGCGTTGAAGAAGCACCCCGACCGGTTCGTCGGGCAAGGCCACGTCGACCCGAACCGGGGTACCCAGGGCATCAAAGAGATGGTGCAGCAGTTCGAGGAGTTTGGGGTGCGCTCGTTCGGAGCGTTCAACGCAGGGTACAACCCTCAAGTCGCGATCGACGCAGCCAAGATGTATCCGATCTACGCCAAGTGCGTCGAACTCGATGTTCCGATCTTTGTGTGTGCCGGGGTGCCCGGACCGCGGTTTCCGATGTGGCCGCAGAAGGTCGAGCTGATCGACCAGGTGATGTACGACTTTCCCGACTTGGTGTTCGTCACGCGACACGGCTGCGAGCCCTGGGAGAAGCTCGCAATGAAGTTGATGCTCAAGTGGCCCAACCTCTACTACTCGACTTCTGCATTCGCCCCGAAGTACTACCCCGAAGAGATCGTCAAGTACGCGAACACCCGGGGTGCAGACCGAATCCTCTATGCCGGCTATTTCCCGATGGGGCTTTCACTCGAACGAATCATGACGGACATGCCGAGCGTTCCGTTCAAGGACGAGGTGTGGCCGAAGTTCCTTCGGGATAACGCGAGGAAGGTGCTGAAGCTCGATTGAACGTTGCAGGAACTGACTGGCTAGCGGCGCATCTTACGTAAGCCCACGAGCGTGAGTACGCTGATGAGATGAATGTATGCGTGACCGGGTTCGGGAACGAATACATTGTCGGAAGAGCTTCCGGCGATGAAGACGCTGCCGTCATCGTCCACGGCAATCCCAATCGGCGCGACAAGTTGGTTGCCCATCGCGTCACCCGTCAGATCGATGATCTCGGTGACCGTGCACTGCGTGTCTTCTGGGACCGTGCCGCAACCATCCGGTGTATCGATCCTGAATGCGTTGTTGGTTCCGAACCCGGTTACATAGACGTTCCCCGACAGATCCACGGCGACGTCCTTTGGAAAAAAGGCAGCACTCCCTTTGATGATTTCGGTGATCGCCCCCCGACGGCGTGATGCGAAACACATTGTCGGTGAGATTGCCGACGACGTAGACGTTGCCGGCAGAGTCGACAGCAACACCATCGGCGCCTCCGAGTATCTTTCCGCCGCCGGCGCCGGTTCCATCGATGATCTCACTGATTGCGCCGCCGGGCGTGATCTCGAAGGCATTTCGGCTGCCCGTGCCAAACCCGCTGACATAGACATTTCCGTTCGGACCGACAGCGATTCCGTGCGGAGTGACGAGGTTGCTGGTGCCGTCACCGGTATTGTCAATAATCTCGGTGATTGTCGCGTCCGGTTCGATCTTGAACGCGTTGTTACTCGCATCTCCTGCGACGTAGACATTGAGGCTCGAATCCACCGCGATTGAGACCGTTCCCAACAATGTGTTTGGCCCGTTCGAATCCTTGTTCATGATCTCGGTAACCACGAGGTCAGGCGTGATCATGAACACGTTGTTGCTCAGATTTCCCGCGATGTACACATTGCCTACAGAGTCGACCGCAATGTCGATTGGACCGTTGAGCGTGCTTCCCATTCCGGCGCCGACGCCATTGATGATCTCGGTGACTGTGTCATCTGGTGTGATCTTGAAAGCATTATTCGAAGCGAAGGCCGCCACGTAGACGTTTCCATTGGCATCCACGGCCACGGCAACCGGCTGTGAGAACTCCTCCGGAACGTCCGTTGCGTTGAGAAGTTCCATGAAGCCAAACGTCGGCTGTGCGTAGACTGGGAGTGCCATGAGCATGATGGCAAGGGTCGAAATTCGGCGCATAGAGCACTCCTCGGGGGAAATCTCCGTGTGATTGAGATCATTCGGCGGCGTCGGAGGGTAGCACCCGGCTTGCCCGCGAGCTTCGGAATAGGGCGCCTCTACACCCGCCTTTGGTTCGCATGGAATGGTTGGGATGCTCGAGCATCGTCTATGCGCACTTGAGTGACTTTTTGCCAGCCAGTTGCGTGCTTGCGAATGCCATTCGGGTAGAATGATCGCGCACGAACATCTGGCGACAACATCAATAAGCTCAGCAGTAGGCTCGGCGCCATTGCCAATCTCAGCAGCGTGTAGGTCTCCACCGCGCGATCCTAAGAGAGTGTACCGCGATGACGAATGAGCCGGGCGGGCCAATCCCAAAATCCGCGGATTTCCGCACAGCGCTCACCGACGTCTGACCATTTCGCGACGCGAACCGCGAGCGACGCGACCGCGGCCGGCGCGAAGCCGAGTTGGAGCCGGTCTATCAGTTCGCTGGGACCTGCGGCCGTCAGCCATTTCGCGAGCTCAGATATTCCCGGGTTGTGTGCAACAAGAAGTACGCATTCGACCGAGTCTGGAATCGAGGTGAGTTGAGCGCGCATCGAATTCAGGCCTGCGAGGTAGAGTAGAGGATCTGCCTCGACCTGAGGTGTCGTGGATAGTCCGGACTGAATGTGTTGCCATGTCTGTGTCACCCGCACGGCAGTCGAAAGCAACGCGACCTGCGGCTCGCATTGCGCCTCGGCCAGGTACTTACCCGCTTGGACGGCGGCTTCCACGCCGTGGCGCGTCAGCGCGCGTTCATGATCGTCGCGCCCTTCGACCGCGTGCGCATGTCGCACCAGGAACAGGCTCTTCATTCAGCGCAGAATTTCATCGAGAGCAGACCTTCATCGAGAGCCGACCTCCTTCATTGCAGAGCAGACCTTCATTACAGAACAGGCGCTGGCTCAGTGCTGCCCTCATGCGAAGCCGAGCCTGGTCACTCTGCGTCTGGCGTGGAGGCTTCCAGGTGAAAGCGCTCGCATTCTTCGGAGTAACTCAATTTGGAGTGATTCCGGATGCGGTCGATGTACAGCACACCGTCGAGGTGGTCGAGTTCGTGCTGACAGACAGTGGCGAGAAACCCCTCGGCGGTCACGCTGCGCGGTTCGGCGTTCTCGTCCAGATAGTCGACTTGAACCTTGGAGGGCCTTTCGACGTAGCCGCGAAGACCCGGCAGGGACAGACATCCCTCCCAGTATCCCGAAGGGGTCGCATCCAGCACGCTGACCCGTGCATTGAACAAAACCACCAGGGATTGTGGTTCATCGACCGCATAACGCGGGTTGTCGGCTCCGAATTCGATCAGCGCGATTCGGATCGGTTCGTGAACTTGCGGGGCGGCGATACCCACACCGCCGTATTCGCGCATGGTCTCGCGCATGTCCGATACGAGACGGCGAAATCGATCCGACCGGATTTCTTCCGGGGTCAAGTCACGGCACACCTCGCGCAACACAGGGTGTCCCATCCGGGCGACCTTTAGAATGGCCAAGTTTCGAACGACTCCAGTTGGGGAGGCCCGATTCGATGGGGTCGGAATTCGGTTGCCTTCGAATGACGGGGTACTGGGCGGTCGAACCATTTCCCAGCCAATCGCAATTGTGGCCGAAGAATCCCTTCGCGTCATCTTCGTGATCGTCGCGCACGGGCCGTTGTCGCTGGCGCGTCCTTCCAGGCTGAAGATCAGGCCAGAACAATCCGCAGCGGGGCCTGTGGTATTCGAGGCGATTCTGGGGCGGTCGAATTTCTGATCGCAGATATTCCCGTGTATTCTGGTGAAATGGGGGGAATAGCCGCGCTGAGTCAGATCCTGGGTTGGCTCGGCTGCGCTGTCGCGGCGCTGTCCGCGCCGGGATGCGCGCCCGAGCCCGCGGACCCGCGGCCCTCCGTGTTGCTGGTCGTCGTCGACACGCTGCGTGCCGACGCGGTCTCCGCGTACGGCCGCGTCCAGGACACGACGCCCCATTTCGATGCGTTGGCGGCAGGTGGGCTGTTGTATTCGCAGGCGTTCTCGCCGTCGCCCTGGACGCTGCCATCTCACGCATCGATTCTGACCGGGCTGGCGATCGACCGGCATGGGGTCGGAATCGGCGGCCGAATGGGGTTGCCCGACGCTGTCGAGACGGTCGCGGAGCGGCTTCGGGGTGCCGGTTATCAAACAGCCGGATTTTCCGAGAACCCGCTGATCAGTCACGGGTTTGGGATGGACCAGGGCTTTGGCCAGTTTGCGGCGGTCACGATCGATGACGTCACCGGAGGGTCGAACGAGCCCGGCAGTCGGAGCTTCGACGCCGTTTCGGCGGTCCGTCGTTTCTTGACGGAGCGGGATACGAGTCGCCCATTTTTCGTCTTCGTGAACCTTTTCGATCCACATTCTCCGTACCAGGACCGGGAGCTGGATCGATTCGTTCCGCCCGAACTCGAGCACTTGAAGACGTGGACGCCGAGGCGCCTGAGTCGCTCTCCGTACGCCATCTGTAACCGATTGCCCGCATCGGACGACCTGGCCATCCTGCGCGGTTTCTATCTGGGCGACGTGGCCGAGGTGGACCGGAAACTCGGCAAGATCGAAGCGGCCGCGCGCCAGGCCAGCGGAGGCAAGCTGATCGTCGTCGCGACCGCGGACCACGGCGAGCAGTTCGGTGAGCACCGGCTGCTCGATCATGAGTTCACGGTTCGCGCCCAGGTGCTGCGGGTACCCCTTGCGGTGCACGGTCTCGTCGATGTGGCGCCGGCGCGGATCGACAGTCCCGTCGAGTTGGTGGATATCGCCTCATCGATTCTGAGTTGGGCGGGCATCGGACCGCTAGCCGAGTTGAGCGGCCGGACTCTTCCGATCGTCGATGGCCCCCGAGCGCCCGCCGAGTTTCTTGCGGTCTACAGCGATGAAAAGCTTCGCACCCCCGACGATTGGGAGTCGGACCTCGATGTAGAGGACGCGACCAGCACTGCCAAGCGCGCCGGTTGCGGCGAGTCCGACCGGGTGTTCGGGAATATGGCAGCGCTGACGCGCTGGCCATTCAAACTGATCTGGTTTCAAAATTATCCTCCCGAATTGTACGACTTGAGCTGGGACCCCGAGGAGCGGTCCGATCTCGCTGCACTGCGTCCAGAGATCGCGGCCGAACTGTTGGCGCTGGCTCGAGCTCGACTCGGCGCAGTGGGCCTCGAAGGGCCCCGGTTGCCCGCTGCCGCTGGACCCGCGCGAGAGCATCTCGAGGCACTCGATGCGCTCGGCTACCTGGACTGAGTTCAGCTTTGTGTCGGCCTACGCTCTCGACCGGTGTTGGGGCGTCGCCGAGCCTGCAGGCGCATGGCAGCCAGTCAGTAGCTGTAATCCGTGAGGTCGAGGACCATGATCCCATCGATCTCGACCGGGACACCCATCGGGAGCGCCACAACCTGTACGACGGCGCGCGCGGGAAAGGGCGTTTCGAAATACGTCTCCATCACCGAGTTGACCTTCGGGTAGTTTGCCAAGTCGGTCAGGTAGACGTTCAGCTTCACGATGTGTTCGAGTGCCCCGCCGGCTTGTTCAGTGACCGCCTCGAGGTTGTCGAATACGCGAGAAAGCTGCTGTTCGAAGCTCCCTTCGACGAGTTTCCCGGTCGCAGGATCCAGCGGGATCTGGCCCGACAGGTAAACCGTCGGCCCGGCCTTGATTGCCTGAGAGTAGGCGCCAACTGGGTTGGGAGCGTGATTCGAGTGGATGGGTTCATGAGCCATAGGCCGAATATTAGCGGGCCAGCAGCAGCGTGCTTTGCGTTGTGCTACTTGCGCGCGAAGCGTATCGGAGGGATCGCGGTTAGTGTCGAGAGAGCCAGTCTGCCTGGAGGTCGGCGTTCACCAAGAGTTCGCGGTAGTTCGCGATAGTTCGCGGTAGGGGGGAGCTGTTTGGACCAGGTTGTATTCGGGATTCCAGCGATCCTATGGCTGGCTGGCGCGCTCGCGATGTACATGGCTTGGGCAATCGGCGCGAACGACGTCGCGAACGCGATGGGTACCAGCGTGGGATCGGGCGCACTGACGATCCGGCAAGCGGTCTTGATTGCCGCTGTGCTGGAATTCAGTGGTGCGCTGTTCGTCGGAGGCCACGTTACCGACACGGTTCGCAAGGGCATGCTGGACATGTCGGCGCTTCAGGGACACGAGGAGTTGTTGCTCTACGGGATGCTGGGTTCGCTGGCATCGGCGGGCTCGCTGCTGTTGATCGCAACCACGTGGGGGTTGCCCGTCTCGACAACGCATTCCATCGTCGGCGCGATTATCGGCTTCGGCGCGGTAGCCCTCGGGGTCGACGCGGTCAATTGGGGGAAAGTAGTCGAGATCATGGTCTCGTGGGTCACCTCACCGCTGATGGGCGGCGTCATTGCATTTGTCGTGTTCAATCTGGTGCGTCGGACCATCCTCGATCGAGATGACCCGATGGAGTCCGCAAAATCGGTCGGCCCATACTTTTTCTTTGCCGTCACCTTCATCATCGCACTGGTGACCCTGTTCAAGGGTTTGAAGAATCTGAAGCTGGACCTCGACCTGCCCGACGCGCTGCTGTGGTCGACCGCGGCTGGCATCGGGGGTGCAATCCTCGGGCGCGTGTTCCTGACGCGGGTCAGAGTGAGAGAGTCCGACGCGAAGGATCGCTACGGGGGCGCGGAACGCGTGTTCGCCGTGCTGCAGATCATGACCGCGTGTGCGGTTGCGTTCGCGCACGGGTCGAACGATGTGGCGAACTCGATCGGTCCACTGGCCGCCATCAAGACCGTCGTGGACGGAGTCGACATCACGAAAACGGTACCCGTCGAGTTCTGGATGTTGGTGATCGGCGGGGTCGGGATCGTGTTCGGTCTCGCCACGATGGGATATCGCGTAATGGCCACGATCGGTGAGAAGATCACCGAATTGACTCCGAGCCGCGGGTTTTCCGCGACACTGGCGGCAGCCGTGACTGTCGTGGTCGCCTCGCGGATGGGAATACCGGTCTCGACCACCCATATCCTGGTCGGGTCGGTGTTCGGGGTGGGATTGGCGCGCGGGATCGGCGCGCTGGATCTGCGTGTGGTCGGTCGGATCTTGATTTCATGGATTGCAACTCTTCCGATTGCGGCTGCATTGTCAATATTCTTCTTCTACTTCTTCAAAGGACTTCTCACATGAGGCACAGCCCGAGATTCGGGTCAGGTGATGCCACATAGCGAATCTGCTGGATTCGCCAGATACGTGACGGCCGGGAAGCAACAGCCGCATGGCGGCTATCGCGGAACCCGTCGGAGGATCAGATCATGGCACTGATTGGCAACTTGTTCGGGCGGTCGCCGATTCGGCCGATGCAAGAGCACATGCGCGCTGCGGTGGCGTGTGCAAAGCAGGTTTTGCCGCTGTTCGAGGAGATGGCGCGGGGCGATACCGCAGCGGTCGCACTGCGACGTCTGGAAATCGATCGGCTCGAGCACGAGGCGGATCGGATCAAGAACGAAATCCGCAGCCGCCTGCCCACCCGTATGTTCCTGGCGGTCGAACGTCGAGACATGTTGGAAATACTCGACTACCAGGATTCGATCGCCGATACCGCGCAAGACATCGCCGAAACGGCCGACATGCGCGGAATGGTCGTACCGCCGGATCTGGTGGAGCCGTTCCTGGACCTGGCGCGTCGCGCGATTGCCGCCTGCGAGCAAGCGCAGCGTGTGATCGACGAACTCGAGAATCTGGTCGAGACCGGCTTTCGCGGTCGTGGTGTCGCCCGGGTCGACGAGATGATCGACGAACTGTCGCGCATCGAGTCCGATAGCGATGATCTCGAAGAGCGGGTGCAGCGAAAACTGTTCGCCATCGAAGACGATCTCGGCATCTCGGCGATGTTCTGGTACAAGCTCATCGATCTCACCGGTGAAATGGCCGACTACGCCGAGCGCGTCGGCAACCGCCTGCGCCTGCTTACGGCGAGTTAGGAGACTGCGCGGTAGAGCGTCAGCTCCAGCGTGTGTAACGGCGAACGCGCGACTCTAGTCGTGGGTCTTCGGCAGGCGGTGCTTCTGGACTTTCCCCGACGGTGTGTGGGGCAGGCTCTCGATGACGACGAATCGGCTCGGGAGTTTGAACCGCGCGAGGCGTTCGGCACCCCAGGCTTCGAGTTCGGTAGGATCGAACACGAATCCGTCGGACACAACGATGTACGCGAGACCTGTCTCTCCCCATTTCGGGTGCGGGGTTGCGATGATCGCGATCTCGCGGATCGCGGGATGTTCGGCATACACGCCCTCGATCTCGGCCGGATACACGTTCTCGCCGCCAGAGATGTACATGTCACCCGCGCGGCCGATCAGTGTCACGAAGCCTTCGCAATCGATCTTCGCCAGGTCGCCGGTGCGAACCCAGCCGTCGCGCAGCGTCTCCGCGGTGGCGTCCGGTCGCTGCCAATATCCCAAAAATGCGATCGGGCCTCGCACGACGATCTCGCCCGTCTGTTCGACGGCAACATCACGCCATTGCGCGACGGGTTGTTGCAGTGTGTCCACATCCACGAGTCGAAGCTCCGCGTGAAAGACCGCACGCCCGACGCTGCCCGCCTTCCGGATCGCGTCGCGCGCCTCGAGGCAGCACAGGATCGAGGTCTCCGTCTGTCCGAAACCCTGCTTGACCAAGTAGCCGCGTTCTTCGAACGCGCGGATCAGTTCGACGGAGATCGCGGCCCCGGCGCTGAATAAGAATCGCGGTTTGTGATTGGGCGCCGGCGAGTTCGCTGCAAGCGACTTGTCGAGGGCGTCGAGCAGCGCTTGGAACAGCGTCGGGACCCCGCCCAGAAACGTGATTTGTTCGCTCTCGACGGTTTTCCAGACGCGTGCCGCATCGAATCGTGGCATCAAATGGACGGTCCCGCCGGCATACAGAGTTGGGATCGACAAGATCAACAGCCCGAATGAGTGAAACAACGGCAGCGGCACGAGCACACGGTCGTGTCGGGACAAATCGAAGAAGAGTTGCGCGTTGAGGCTGTTGAACAGCGTCTTGCGGTGAGGGAGCAGGGCGCCCTTGGGAACGCCGGTCGTCCCAGACGTGTACAAAAGCAGCATGGGATCTTCGGGGGATACTGACTCGAGGCGAGCGAGAGGCTCCAGCGCAGACAGCGCGGCCTCATACGCGTCCGTCTCGCCGCCACAGGCGAGCCGCTGTGACGGCGGATGCGACGCTTCTGAACAGGCTCGCTCCGCGACCGCCGACAGCGCGCTTTCGTACACAAGGGCTGCGGGCGTGCAGTCGTCGAGTACCCGCAGCAATTCCGGCGCCGTGAAGCGAGTGTTGATCGGAACCGCGATTGCGCCCAGTCGAGCTGCCGCGAATACCGTCTCGAGGTAGGCGCTGCGGTTGTCGAGCAAGAGCGCCACTCGGTCGCCGCGTGCGACCCCTGCAGCCGACAACCACGCAGCGCAACGCAGCGTGCGCTCGTGCAATGCCGCGTAGTCCAGGCTTCGCTGGGCATCGACGCACGCGATTCGATCGCCGGCCCCCACCGCGTGACGTTCGATCCAGGCGCCGACATTATTGACTGGAGAGTTGATTGGAGAGTTGACTGGAGAGTTGACTGGAGCGCTAGCTGGAGAGCTAACTGGAGAACCAACTGAAGAGTTGACTGCGGAGCTGACGGGAGAATTCCCAGCAGAGTTATCGGTCACTGATTCCACGCATCCGTGGATACCGGAGGCGTCCGCAGGATGCCAGAGAGAACGGGTATGCTGGAGATCGGACGCCATAAGCGATTCCCACAAACGGAGATCAACTTGTGAATCTATTGGGCCAACCTGCACATGTGGGCCGTCACTGCGGTTCGAGCAGCTACGTGGTGACGCCCGAAACCGTTGCGTTCTATTCGGACGCACTCGACGACCACAACCCGCTGTACAGCGACGTCGCGCCACCTCTGCTGTATCACTCCGAGTGTTACAAGTTCGTCGGCGAGTGGTACTTGAAGAACCTGTTCGGGAACCTGCACGCACAACAGGATTGGGAGTTTTTTGCGCCGATCCCGATTGGTGCCGAGGTACGCACCCGTTCGACGATTATCGACCGCTGGTCGAAGCGCGGTCGCGACTACGTCCTGAATGAGACCGATGTGTGTGCGGCCGACGACGGCCGGTTGCTGGTTCGCGGGCGTACCCATCAATCGTTTCTGCCGCCGCGGGATCCGGCATCGGACGCCACCGCGGGATTCGTCGTCGACCACAAGAGCGCCAAGCGAAAAGTGGCGCGTCCCCCGTTTCCGATTGCGACCGGTCTGGATCTCTCACCGGTGGCCAAGCTGGTCGACGAACGTCGTTGCTGGATGTTCTCGGGGCCCGGCAAGAACTACCACACCGATCGCGAACAGGCTGCCAAACTCGGCTTCCCGAATATCGTCGTGCAGGGAATGATGTCGACATCCTTTGTCGCGCAGGTGATGACTGACCATTTCGGAATGGGCTTCATCCAAGGCGGCAAGATGCAGCTCAAGCTGGTCAACGTACTGTGGGTCGACGAGGCCGTCACAACGTATGCCAGGGTTCTCGACGAGCAGGTTGAAGGAACCGGTAACCGCGTCCACTGCGATGTGTGGGTCGAAAAGCACGACGGCACGCGAATCGCGTTGGGCTCAGCCAGCGCGCTCGCCGGGTCGTGATGCTCGCGGGATAGGTGGGCATACTCGCGGCCATGCTGGTCGATGTCGTTGAGCGCGCCCTCCACGGGTTCCAGCTGCGCAGTGGCAAACTGCTCGTGGCCGTGTCGGGTGGTATCGACTCGGTCGCCCTGCTGCACGCGAGCGTCGAAGTCGCCAGTCGTGTGGGCATCGAGATTTCGGTCGGGCACGTCGATCACGGACTCCGAGGCGGCGAATCCGATGCGGATGCAGAATTCGTGGCGAATCTCGCCCGCGAACTTGGCCTGCCGGGCTATTGGCGGCGTGTGGACCCGGGAGCGCTTCGCGAGAATTCATCCAGCCGATCGCGTCCCACGCTGCAGGAGGCGGCCAGGATTCAGCGCTACGCCGCGCTGTACGAAATCGCCCGTGAGGCGAATTGCGCGCAGATTGCGACTGCCCACACACTCGATGACCAGGGGGAGACGGTGCTGTTGCGTCTGTTTCGCGGGACGGGTCCTGATGGTCTCGCGGGAATTCCCGATCGGTCTCCGGACGGCGTCGTGATTCGGCCGCTGCTGCGCGTGTGCCGCGCCCAGATCGAACTCTACGCGTCCCAGAGGGAACTTTCCTGGCGAGAAGACTCATCGAATGTCAGCCTGTCCTATTCGCGAAATCGGCTGCGATCGCGATGGATTCCGGGGCTATCGGAGGACTTCAACCCGCAGTTGCTCAGGGCGATCAGCAATCTGGCCGATGCGCAGAAACAGGACTCGGAGTGGATTGAAACGCTGGTTGCGCGGCAGGCCGCGGCCCGATTTTCGGAGGAGAAGGGTTGGATGAGAATTCGCGGTGACGACTGGCAGGAGATGCACGATGCGCTCGCTGGGCGGTTGTTGCTGCGGATCTTGAGACAATGCGGCGGAGCGCGGGACGCGAGCCGCGTACACATCGCGCGAATGCTGGCATTTGTTCGATTCGGGAAAGCGGGCACGCACATCGAGCTGCCGGGCGGTGTCCGAATGGTGTGCGATCGACACGGGGTCCGAATCGGACCGCTTGACCCGCGTCAGACACCGGCCGGTGGGGGTGTTCTGAGCGCGTGCTAGTCTGATAAAGCCAGGGGTTTCGAGGCATTCGGGACGCTGGGTCGGCGCCCGGAAAACCGACGCGAAACAGCAGAGTTAGCCGAGTTGAACAGAGTCAACAGAGTCAAC
Organism: Deltaproteobacteria bacterium; assembly: GCA_032128375.1. Lineage (GTDB taxonomy): Bacteria > Myxococcota_A > UBA9160 > UBA9160 > SMWR01 > JAJDAM01. The sequence continues at coordinate 25,732 of JAQBGU010000136.1, forward strand.
AGAGTCAAAAGAGGATCGCGCAGCCCAGGAGAAACGGTTTGAACCAACAGTTCTACAAGAACATGGTGCTTTGGCTCGTCATCTTGATGATGATCCTCGTGCTCGTCACGATGCTGCGACAGAACCAGACCGAGACGCCGCCGCTTCCGTACAGCGAATTCCTCGCCAAGATCGAAAGCGGCGAGATCGAGTCGGTCGAGATCGAAGAGGGTCAGATCGAAGGTGTTCTGACAACGGGAAGCCGCTTCACCACCTTTGCGCCGGTCGTCAGCGATGAACTGCTGACCCGGTTGTACGAACAGAACGTCCGCATCGATGCGCACCCCAAGGACGAAGGGGGATTCTGGCGCCAGATCCTGATCATGTGGTTCCCGATTCTGCTGATCGTCGGCTTGTGGTTTTTCTTCATTCGCCAGATGCAAGCCGGCGGTGGCAAGGCGATGAGCTTCGGCAAGAGCAAAGCGCGGCTGCTCACCGAGAATCAGACGCGAGTCACATTCGATGATGTCGCCGGAATCGAAGAATCCAAGACCGAACTGGAAGAGATCATCAACTTTCTCAAGGAGCCGAAGAAGTTCACGCGGCTCGGAGGGCGAATTCCGAAGGGCGTACTGCTCATCGGACCGCCTGGAACTGGCAAGACCCTGTTGGCCCGTGCTGTGGCCGGCGAGGCGGGCGTCCCGTTCTTCTCGATTTCGGGCTCCGACTTCGTCGAGATGTTCGTCGGTGTCGGTGCGTCGCGGGTGCGCGATCTGTTCGCGCAAGGCAAGAAGAATGCGCCGTGCATCATCTTCATCGACGAAATCGATGCGGTGGGTCGACACCGCGGCGCAGGAATGGGCGGCGGACATGACGAGCGCGAACAGACGCTGAACCAGCTATTGGTCGAACTCGACGGATTCGAGAGCAATGAAGGCGTGATCATGATCGCCGCCACGAACCGGCCGGATGTGCTCGACCCTGCGCTATTGCGCCCGGGCCGTTTCGACCGACGCGTAGTCGTGCCGCGTCCCGACCTGCGCGGTCGGCTGGCAATCTTGAAGGTGCACACCCGCCGCGTTCCGCTCGGCGATGACGTCGATCTGCGCGTGATCGCGCGAAGCACCCCGGGTTTCGTGGGCGCAGACCTGCAGAACCTGGTCAATGAGGGGGCGCTGCTGGCGGCGCGCAGAGACGCCCAGTCCGTCGAGAAGTTCGATTTCGAGCAAGCTCGCGACAAAGTCATGATGGGCTCCGAGCGCCGCAGCCTGGTCATGTCCGAAGAAGACAAGCGCGCCACGGCGTACCACGAGGCGGGCCACGCGCTCATCGCGCAGTTGACTGAGCACTCGGATCCGGTCCACAAGGTGACGATCATCCCGCGCGGGATGGCACTCGGTCTCACCATGACGATGCCCGACGAGGACCGCTTCAACCTGACGAAGGACCAGATCATCGCGCAGATCAGACACGCCATGGGAGGGCGGGCCGCGGAAAAGCTCGTGCTCGACTACTTGTCCACCGGCGCGGCGAATGACCTCAAGCAGGCGACGGATCTGGCGCGAAGGATGATCTGCAACTACGGCATGAGCGACCGGCTCGGACCGGTCTCGCTGAGTGACGACGACCACGACGTGTTCCTCGGCCGCGACTTGATGAGCCACAAGTCCTACAGCGAGAAGAAGGCGCAGGAAATCGACGAAGAGATCGCCGAGGTGCTCACGACGCTGTACGACGAGGCGTACGAGCTGCTCCGGGAAAACCGAGATGTACTCGAGCGCATCACGCTGGCGCTGCTGGAGCGAGAGACTCTCAATGGCAAGGAACTCGCGTTGCTGGTCGCTGGCGAGCCGCTGGCTCCGATCGCGCCTCCATCAGTCTCTACCGCCCCCTCCGAACAGGCCGATGCAGAAGAGTCGAATCCGTTTTCCGGAGACAAGCTTCCCGATCCAGAGCCCGTACCGGGCTAGCGGGCGACCCGAGACTCGGGTCGCCCGAGAAATGGGTTTATTCGCCGCATCGCGGGGTTGGGTGGTTGCATTGATCTTCCCGGCTAATCGCGTGACAATCGTCGGCATATTGAATGCGACGCCCGATTCATTCTCGGATGGTGGGCTGCTGTTGGGCGAAGGAGGGGGCGTGGACGTCGACCGGGCTATCGGTGTTGCTGCGCGCCTGATCGCCGAAGGTGTCCACATTCTCGATATTGGCGGCGAGTCGACTCGCCCCGGAGCCGTCGAGGTGCCGGTAGCCGCTGAGATCGATCGCACTGCAACGATTGTCGAAGCCATCGCGAAGCGCTTCGATGTGCCCGTCTCGATCGATACCCGAAAACGCGACGTGGCACGGGCCGCGCTGTCGGTTGGGGCGACGATCGTGAACGATGTATCGGGACTGCGTTTCGATCCAACGCTGGCCGATACGGTCAGCGACGCGGGGGCAGGGCTCATTCTGGGCCACCTGCGCGGTACGCCGGAAACGATGCAGGACGAGCCGCACTTCGATGACGTGTGCTTCGAGGTTGCCCAGGAGCTGGCGGAATCGGTTGCCATCGCGCACGCCGCGGGAATGTCCGACGAACAGCTTGCGGTCGACCCCGGAATCGGGTTTGGCAAGCGGCTTTCAGACAATCTGGCGCTACTCGCCAACCCGGCCGATCTGCGCGCTCGTCTCGGCTTGCCGGTGTTGGTGGGGCCGTCGCGCAAGGGGTTTCTCGGCAGCCTGACCGGCGCTCCAGTAGCGGGTCGTGATCAGGCCACCGCGGCAGCCTGCGCGGTGGCGGTGTTTGCCGGGGCCGATGCCGTCCGTGTCCACGATGTCGCGGGGGCCGTTCGAGCCGTGGCCGTGGCCTCAGCGCTGCGCGCGGCCCGGAAGGAAGGTTTTGGTTGATTGAGTTCCTCTATCAACTTTGGGTCGAGATGGTGGGCTACATCACCACCAACTTCGATCCATTGCGCGATACGCTCGATATCTTTTTGGTGGCGCTAGGCGTTTACTGGCTGCTGCTGCTGATTCGCGGCACTCGCGCCTTTCAGATTCTAGGCGGCGTAGTCGTGCTGATGTCGGCCGGCCTGGCGTCTGAGATCTTTCAATTGGTCACGCTGGGGCGAATCCTCGAAGCGCTGACCGCTCCGGGGTTGATCATCATCGTCGTGCTGTTCCAGCACGACATTCGTCGTGCGTTGGCGCGCGTGGGGCGCGGATTCTTCCCGTCAGTTTCCGTTCAGGAAGAGACGCAGATGCTCGAGGAGGTGATTCGTGCTGCCCAGGCGCTCGCACAGAAGCGCATCGGCGCATTGATCGTGCTCGAACGGGAGATTCACCTCAATGAGCAGATCGAATCCGGGACTGCGCTCGATGCCACCGTATCGAAGGATCTGCTGATCTCATTGTTCATCCCGCTTTCACCGCTTCACGACGGTGCTGTGGTGATTCAGAACGGACGCCTGGCTTACGCCGGCTGCATCCTTCCGTTGACGCTCAACGACAACCTGCCCGAGGGAGTTGGCACCCGTCACCGCGCCGCTGTTGGAATCACGGAAGAAACCGACGCTGTCGTGATCGTCGTCTCGGAAGAGACGGCGTCGATCTCGGTGGTCGTCGGCGGCGTGATGACTGGCGATCTCGATGGACCGAAACTCCGCGGACAACTGCGCGAAGCTCTCAGCGGCAAGGGCGGCGATCAGAGCGAATCGAGCGAGACGGATCAGACCACTGAATCGATTGCGGAAGGCGCATCACCGCCGTCTCGGTCGGGGGAACAACGCGAGACGATTCCGCTTCGCGGCGGCGACGTGGTGCACCCTGCCAGCGCGGATGCCCCACCGCGGCGCATCGGGTCGCTGTCGTAGCGATGGGAAAGTTTCATTTCGGATACGCGCTGCTGGCTTTGGCCATTTCCTCGATGATGTGGGCGTTCTCGCACGGTTCGTCGAAGATCGAGCGCAGCTACGACATTCCTGTGGTGTTTCACGGCGTCCCCGAATCCCTCGTGATCGTCGACCAGAGCACCACGGTGGTGAATATCCGCGTACTCGGGCCGCGTGCCGCACACCGCGATATCTCTCCCACCAAGATGGAATATCGGCTGAATCTGGAGGGCGCCAAGCCCGGCCCGGCCGTATTCGAGGTCGACGAGACGCTACTCGAGATGCCCTCGGGAGCTCGGATTCTCAGTCGATCGCCCAATCGGATCGATGTCGCGTTCGAGGCTCGGTCCCGAAAGTCCGTTCAGATCAGCGCCGACGTGTCGGGACTCCCGGCGCCGGGCTTCGTGATGGCCGCTGTCGAAATCTCACCGCCGAGAGTGTGGCTCGCGGGCGCCCGCAGTGATGTCCTCAGGCTCCGTCAGGTGGTAACCGAAACAGTCGATGTGAATGGTGCGATCGAGTCGCTAAAACGGGAGGTTCGACTCTCGTTGAGCGCTGGGCACGTCTGGGTCGACCAGGATGAGCCCATCACCATCCGAGTCCAGATCGATCCGGTCGCTGCCGATCCCATCGCCGTCGAGGAGAACGAATGACTGAGAATCGACTGTTTGGAACCGATGGGATTCGCGGCAAGGCCAACACCTACCCGATGACCGCCGAGATGGCGCTGTCACTGGGGCAGGCCATTGCGCATGTGTTCCGTCGGCCGGGCCCCCAGCGGCAGCGGATCATCATCGGAAAGGACACCCGCTTGTCGGGATACCTGTTCGAAGACGCGCTGGCAGCTGGAATTTGCTCGATGGGTGTGGATGTGATCCAGGTTGGGCCGATGCCGACGCCTGGCATGGCCTTCCTGACCGCCGATATGAGATGCCATGCGGGTGTCATGATCAGTGCGAGCCACAACCCGTACTACGACAACGGAATCAAGTTTTTCTCGAGCGATGGCTACAAATTGCCCGACGAAATCGAGTGCAGGATCGAATCTCTGATCGCCTCCGGAGAACTCGCCTCACAGGTGGCAAATGCGGATGAGATTGGCCGTGCGAAGAGAATAGGCGACGAAACCGGCCGCTACGTCGTGTTCTTGAAGAAGACCTTTCCGATCGAGCTGTCGCTCGATGGGATGCGCGTCGTTCTCGACTGCGCAAATGGCGCCGCATACAAGGTCGGCCCAACGGTGCTCGAAGAACTGGGTGCCGAAGTGTTCACGATGGGTGTCGAACCCAACGGTCGAAACATCAACGATGGCTGCGGCTCGCTGTATCCCGAGCGGGTCGCTGCGAAGGTCCGCGAGCTTCGTGCGGATGTCGGGATCGCGCTCGATGGCGATGCGGACCGCGTCGTCCTGGTCGATCAGAAGGGCGATATCACCGACGGCGACCAGCTGCTGGCGATCAATGCACGAGACATGGTCGAGCGCGGCGCGCTCAAAGGGGGCAAGGTCGTCGCAACGGTGATGAGCAACTTGGGCCTGGAGAAGTCTCTCGAACGGATCGGGGTCGAACTGATTCGTACGCAGGTGGGCGATCGCCATGTCGTAGAGGCGATGCGCAAAGACGGTTTCAATCTGGGTGGCGAGCAGTCGGGCCACATCATCTTCCTGGACCACAATACCACGGGCGATGGTCTGATCACCGCACTGCAAGTGCTAGCGATCATGCGGCGGAAGGATCAAACGCTCTCCGAGTTGACGAGCGATTTCGTCCGGTTCCCGCAGACGCTCGTGAACGTGAATGTGGCAAACAAGAAGCCGATCGAAAGTCTCCCTGAGTTTTCCGAAGAGGTGCGCCGCATCGAAAAGGAGCTCAATGGACGTGGGCGGGTATTGATCCGCTACAGCGGAACGGAACCCAAAGCCCGCATCATGGTGGAAGGGGAAGATGAGGCGCAGGTGAAAGAGTTCGCCAACGAACTCGCGTATGGCTTGAAGCGCGCGTTGGGGGGGTGAAGTCTTGCATCTGGTCTTTGAACTCGACGCGCTGGCCGCGCTGCGCCAAGCGACCGGAGCCGACATGGATCTGGCCGCTGCTGCGACACTTGCAGAACTCGCCGGTGTAGATGCAGTTCGTCTCGGAATCGATGATGCGCTGAAGCCCGTCACCGAACACGATGTGAGCGAGGTGCGACGCTCAGTGCCTGGCTTCGAGCTTCGCATGCCGCTCAATCCCGGCCTGGTCAAGATCGCACTCCAAGCGCGACCCGATCGCGTGCTGTTGGCGGCTGGCGCCCGAGAAGGACTGGACGGATTTTCGTCTGTTGGAATGGCTGGACGCGCGCTCGACCTGGGAAGCGGAAGAGGTGACGCGAAGGGTGGAAACCGAAGCCGGCTGGCGACTGTCATGCGTCCGCTCGCGGAGGCCGGGATCGAAACATGGCTGCGGATCGCACCTCGCATGGATGCGGTGAAAGCCGCACACGTCGAGGGTGCGCCCGGTGTCGAAATTTTCACCGGAGGCATCGTAGACCTGCCTCGCGCCGAACGCGATACGGAACTCGAAGCACTGCGCGAAGCGGTTCGGCTGGCGTCGAAGTTGGGCATGTCGATTGGGCTCGGTGGAGGTCTCGGCTATCGGACTGTGTCCGAAATGCTCGAGGGTGCACCGGCGGTCAGTAGCGTCGCCGTCGGGCGCGAGATCGTGTCGCGGGCGATTCTGGTTGGCCTGGACCGGGCGCTGCGAGACTGGAAGAAGCTGCTCGCGTGATTGTCGGCCTCGGAGTCGAGGTGGTCGATACCGCTCGTTTCGAAGCCGCGCTCGATCGATTTGGAGAACGCATGCGGGAGCGCTTGTTCACCGCCGACGAACGCGCCTATTCGGGCCGTTCCAGTTCAGGTCGAACAGCCCGAGGCTCGCACAGTCTCGCGGTGCGGTTCGCCGCGAAGCTGGCAACGCGCCGGGCGCTGAATGCACCGGCGCTTGATTGGCGGGACATCGAAGTGATCCGCGCCGGGCAGGGCCCCCCGACACTGTTGCTGCGCGGGGCCGCAAAACAGCTTGCGCGATCGCTCAGTGTCGAGCAGATCGCGCTGACCCTGACTCATGATGCCCGGTGGTGTATCGGCCAGGTGATCCTGGAGTCCAGCGCGTGAGTGTGCTCGAGACCCGCGTCGCACAGGGATGGCCGCTGGTCACCGCAATCGAAATGCGTGCACTCGATCGGTACACGATCGAGACGCTCGGCGTCCCCGGTGACCTGCTGATGGAATCGGCTGGTCGAGCGATCGCGCACGAGGTCTTGCGCTGGCTGGATCCGGGCGCCGAGGTCGTCATCGTCTGCGGCCCGGGCAATAACGGAGGCGACGGCCTGGTCGCTTCCCGCCACCTCCATTTATTGGGGGTCCGCGTGCGCGTCGCGCTGCTCGCGGAGCCGAGCCAGCTCGCCGGTGACGCGGCGCGAAACTGGGAACGTTCGCGCGCAGCCGGCGTTTCAATCGAGGGTCATAGTTGGTTGCCGCCGAGCGCGGGCGTCATTGTCGACGCGGTGTTCGGCACGGGCTTGTCGCGCGACGTCGAAGAGCCGATCGCGAACTCGCTGGTGCGGATCAATGCTTGTCGACAGGCAGGGCGTACGGCGATCATTGCGGTGGATCTGCCATCAGGGTTGTGTTCGGATACTGGAGCTGTGCTGGGGACAGCAGTCGTTGCCGACACCACGGTGGTGCTGGGTCTGCCGAAGCTCGGGCTTGCGCTGGAACCCGCGCGCAGCCGCGCAGGCCGCGTGGTAATTGCCAGGATCGGGATTGCAGATGCCGCGCCGGACGTAACGCCACGCGCCGAGTTGTGGACGAGGTCGACCGCTGGTCAAAACCTTCCGGTGCGAGCGCGCGCCGGCCACAAGGGCACATTCGGACACGCGTTGATCGTTGCCGGTTCGCAGGGGAAGACCGGCGCGGCTGCACTGGCGGCCATTGGCGCTGCCCGGGCGGGTGCTGGGTTGGTAACGCTCGCGTGCCCAGCGGGCTTGAACGATATCCTCGAGATCAAGTGCACCGAGGCAATGACCGTACCCGTTCCCGATACGCAGCAGCGCGGGTTCGCGGCTGGCGCGACCGAAGCGGTCGTGGCGCTGGCGGCAACCCGCGGCGCGGTGGGTCTCGGTCCGGGCGTGGGGCGCAGCGTCGAGACCCAGCAATTTGTCACGGAACTTGCGAAGCGGCTCGAGCTGCCGCTGGTGATCGATGCCGATGGGCTGTTCCCGTTTGCGGCGAAATTGGAATGGCTTGCGGCGCGGACGGCGCCAACCCTGCTCACCCCGCACCCCGGGGAAGCCGCCCACCTGCTCGGCGTCGCAGTGGCCGACATCAACCGCGATCGGCCGGGCATGGCGCGCCGGCTGGCGGAACGAACCGGCGCCATCGTCGCCATCAAGGGAGCCGCGACAGCCATTGCCGCTCCGGACGGACGATTGGCGATCAACCCGACGGGCGGGCCGGCACTCGCCGCGGGCGGCACTGGGGATGTCTTGCTCGGCCTGGTCACGGCTCTGCTCGTCCAGGGCCTCGCGCCGTTCGAGGCGATGGTCGCGGCGGTATTCGTACACGGCGCTGCCGCCGATCGGCTGGCGGAGCACACGGGGTCGTCTGGAATGCTGGCCAGCGATCTGGCTTCGGAGCTTCCCGCTACGATGAAGTGGCTGCGCGAGTGCACAGAAAGTGCGACCCGCAGCTTTTCCCGTACCCCGTCCAGTACCCCGTCGCGCGCGAAGACGGGGCCCGATCCGCTGATGGGTGGCCTTGCAGTTTCATTCCCAGAACCCTGAATCCACGCAGCGCGCGGCGATGCGATTGGCGACCGTGATGCCCGAGGCCGGTTTGTTGGTGGTGCTCAGCGGGCCTCTGGGCGCCGGCAAGACCGTCTTCGCAAAAGGCCTGGGCGCGGGGCTCGGGATCCCACCCGAGCAGGTCACGAGCCCCACGTTCGCGATCTGCAACGAGTACGCTGCGCCGGACGGGCGCCGGCTCGCTCACGCAGACGGCTACCGCCTGTCGAACGTTCGCGAACTCGAAGACGCAGGCTTCCTGGACTGGTTGGTGGCTGGAACGCTGGTGGCTCTCGAGTGGGGGGAACGGTTCGCAGCCGCGCTGCCGGCGGATCGGCTCGAAGTCGCGCTTTCCCGGTTGGCGGATGCAGATCGAACCACCCAGCGGCGCCTAAAAGCGGTAGCATTGGGGCGCACTTCGCGCGCAGTGTTGCGAGACTGGGAGAGTCAGCTGTTGGCGGACTACGAACTGGACTTCACTCCAGCAATGGAATGACAGCGCGCGGGTATCCGTTTGCTCAGGAGTTCATTTCTTCGAGAGCAGCTATTCATCAGGGAGTAGCTGTTCGTCAACATCCACAGCACGCCTCGATCAAAGATCCCCTACATCATAGAGCAGCATCAAGAGCAGCCTCCATTGGCGATACTCGTTCAAAAATACGGTGGTACCAGCGTCGCTGACGCGGAGCGCATCCGCCACGTCGCGGCTCGTGTGGTCGAGACGGTGCGCGCGGGAAATCGCGTCGCGGTGGTCGTATCGGCGATGGGCAGTGAGACGGACAGCTTGGTGGCACTGGCGACCGAGTTGGGTGGTCCGGTGCCGCTCGCGCGCGAGTATGACGTTTTGCTGGCGACGGGCGAGCAAAAGACCATCGCGCTGCTGGCGATGGCGATTGACCTGCTGGGCTGCCGCGCACAGTCGTTCACCGGAATTCAGGCCGGTATTCAAACGGATACCAATCACCTCCGCGCGCGAATTCTCGAGATCGACTCGGACCGAATTCTGCGCGCGCTCAATGACGGGGTCGTCGCCGTCATTGCCGGGTTTCAGGGCCACGACGATCAGGGCAATATCACGACACTCGGGCGAGGAGGTTCCGATACCACCGCGGTGGCGGTGGCGGCGGCGATCGGCGCCGATGTGTGCGAAATCTACACCGACGTCGACGGGATCTTCACGGCCGACCCACGCACGGTTCCCGATGCGCGCAAGCTCGAGCGGATTTCGTACGACGAGATGATCGAACTCGCCAGCCTCGGTGCAAGGGTCCTGCAGACCCGCTCGGCGCGATTCGCGATGCGCTACAAGGTCCCCCTGCACGTGCGATCGTCATTCCATTCGGAACCGGGGACATGGGTCGTGAGCGAGGAGGAGGTCATGGAACGACTGGTTGTTTCGGGGGTCACCTACAACCGCGACGAAGCCAAGATTCAGGTGCCGGGCGTGAAGGATCATCCCGGCGTCGCCGCACGCCTCTTCACGCCGTTGTCAGAGGCGGGAATCGTCGTGGATATGATCATTCAAAATGTGTCGCATGACGGCACGACCGACCTGACGTTTTCCGTGCAGAGCGCTGGTTACGAACGCGCGATGGTGATTGCGCAACAGGTCGCCGATGAGATTGGTGCTGCCCAGGTCGAAGGCGATACCCATATCGCAAAGGTCTCGATCGTGGGGCTCGGCATGAAAGACCACGCCGGCGTCGCGGCAAAGATGTTCCAGGTACTCGCGGATGAGGGCATCAATATCCAGCTCATCTCGACCAGCGAGATCAAGGTCTCGGTCGTGATCGCAGAGAAGTACACTGAACTCGCGGTCCGTGCGTTGCATGCCGCGTTCGTTGACGATGGCGCAGCGCAACCGACCTCTGAGAGCTGAGTGTCGCGAGTACGCGCCTGGGACATCCCCTCTTGGGGAAAACGAGAAAACGCCAGGCAAAGCCAGACCGCACGAGCGGGCTTCACATTGATGGTTGTTGTGTTTGCATGGGCCGTTATGGGGCCGCAAGCCCGGGTTCTGGTGTGCGAGGCGCCCGTCGAACACGAAGCAGTGGGGGGCCACACCACGGTTGTCACGTGCAATGGGGACCGGACCGCCGAAGCTGCGCTGCGCGGTCCAGCACGCAGATTGTTCGGACACCCAGTCGATCTCAACTGCAGCGATCTGCTCACGCTGGAGACGCTGACGGGGATCGGTCCCGCGCGTGCGCAGGCGATCGTCGAGGAGCGACACCGCGGGAGGTATCAGCGTGTCGATGACCTGATGCGCGTTCGCGGGATTGGTCCAAAAACGCTGAGCAGGCTGCGCGATGAGTTGGTGGTGGAAAATGGACAAGCTTCAGTAGAATCACCGGGTTGCCGCACCAACGGCTAGCCGCCCGACCCGCTCCATTCTCCCCGCTCGCCTCCCCGTGTATGGGGACGGAAGGGATCGCTGATGACGCTTCGACAAGCGATGCAACGCGCTCGGGGGTTCTTGCGCGAGGAATTATGGGATCCAGCGTTTCGATTCCAGCCCCACTCAGGGGCCCGATCGATGGGCCTGTTGGATCGCGCGCTCGGCCCGCTGCGGTTCGCGGTAATGACCGCAGAGGGTTTCGTGCGCGACCAGCTGCTTCTGCGCGCAACCGCGATGAGCTACTTCACGGTCCTGTCGTTGATACCGATCATTGCGATCGTCGTGGCGATCGCCGGCGCGATCGGAATCGACAGCGCGTTCGAGGAAAAAATCGTCGAAAGCATCGCAGCCGGCGTCCCGGCTGCCCAGGCGCTCATCATCGACTTGATTCGCAACGCGAAATTCAGCGCACTCGGCGGCGTGGGAGCCGCGGTGCTGCTGCTGACTACCGTGATGGGAATCAGCAATGTCGAACGATCGTTCAACTCGATCTGGCGTGTGAAAAAGGCGCGGAGTTGGGGACGGCGCTTCCCCGACTACCTCGCGATTTTGATCGTGGTTCCGCTGCTGGGGGCGGGATTGTCGATTGCGACTGGACTGAAGAGCCCGTGGTTGGTGGAACAGCTCCTCGAGTTTCCCTTGTTCGACCGGTTTTATCACATCGGTCTTCAGCAACTTCCGTGGCTGGTGCTGTCACTGGCCTTTTCCTTGATGTTCTGGTTTCTCCCGAACACGTCCGTTCGCTTCGCGTCCGCGGCACTCGGAGGCATGGTGTCGGGAGTTCTCGTGCTGTGGGCACAAGGTGCCTATGTCGGGTACAGCGTCGGCGTCGCCAAGGCCGATTTGCTGTTTGGGACCTTCGCACAGCTGCCTCTGCTGTTTATCTGGATCTACATCTTCTGGGCGATCGTTCTATTCGGCGCCGAAGTCGCATTCGCTCACCAAAACCTGGCCTCGTATCGCAGCGCAATGATGGACGCACAGGCGGGGCCCGCGCAACGAGAGGCCGCTGCGCTGCGGGTCGTGATCGCAGTCGCCGCTGCGTTTCGCGATTCGGCGGTGCCGCCCACAGCCGATGATCTCTCCGAGTCGCTTTGCTTACCAGTCCACACCGTGGGCGATATCGCCGATCACCTCGAGCGGGCGGGGATCCTCGCAGCGCGATCGATGCCCGAAGGCGGAGCGTATTCGCTGGCCCGGCCCGCAGAACGGATCCGCGTGGCCGACACCCTGGCCGCGCTTCGCGGCGAGCGCGCTCAGAATGGCGATACCGATGAAATCGTAGAGCGTGTTTTGGCAGAGCTGGATAGTGTGGTCAATCGCGGCCCGGGTGGCAGATCGATCGCAGACCTGCTCAGCGAGGTGGCCGAGCCGGTCGCAAGCCCAGAAGACATGACCAGCCCCGCGCCGGACCGCGTCGCTTGACCCGGTTTCATGAGCCGCGATCTTCTCCCTTCCTTGACCCACTCTGGGCCCGCCAGTAGCGTCGCAGGCCCAGATACGAGTTGTCGATGCGTGTCTATCTAGATCACAACGCCACCACTCCGCTTCGCGACGAAGTCGTCGATGCGATGACGCGTGCGCTACGTGAGACATTCGGGAATCCCTCCAGTGTGCACGAAGAGGGGCAGGCTGCGCGCCGTAAAGTCGATCGTGTACGCGAAGCCGTGGCCGGGCTCTTGCGTGTTTCGTCCGGCGAAGTGTTGTTCACCGGGGGTGCGACCGAATCGAATAACACGGTGCTACTCGGGTTGATTCCGGCGCTGCCCGGGGACAAGCGGCATATTGTCAGTTCGGCGGGCGAACACCCGTCGGTCGACGCGCCACTCGAAATTTTGAAGCATCGCGGTTGGCGTGTGACGCGTGTCGCGGTGGATGCAGACGGGTTGCTCGACCCCGACGAAGTGGCGGACGCGATCGAGCCTGATACGGCGCTCGTATCGATCATCTGGGCCAACAACGAGACCGGAG
>JAQBGU010000137.1:0-10225 GCA_032128375.1 Deltaproteobacteria bacterium
ACCTTGCGCGCGATTCGGGTGCTCGGCGAAGCCGAATTGGTGCTGGCAGAGGACGCCCGGCGCACGCGGGTGCTGCTCGATCGGCACGGCATCGATGCGCGACCGGCCTCGCTGCACGCGCACAACGAGGCCTCTCGAATCGACCGAGTCCTTTCGACTCTCGAAGCGGGGGGCGACGTGGCGTTGGTTTCGGATGCCGGTACACCGCTGATTTCGGACCCGGGCGAGCGTCTCGTCGCTGCGGTAGCCCGAGCGGGTTTCGATGTCTCTCCCGTGCCCGGTGCCTCGGCGGTCTCGAGCGCGCTTTCGGTCTCGGGCCTCGCGGCAGCACCTTATTCGTTCGTGGGCTTCCTGCCGCGTCGCAAAGGGGAGTGCGAGAGGTTGCTGCTCACACTTCGCGATCGCTCCGACACACTGGTGTTCTTCGAGTCGCCGCGCCGTGTCGCAGCAACGCTTGCGCGTCTGTCCGACGTGCTCGGCAACCGGAAGGCGTGTGCGGCCCGAGAGCTCACCAAGCGTCATGAACAGATCGCGCGCGGCAGTCTCGAAGAGCTGTCCGAGAAGTTCACCGATGGCGCCCGCGGCGAATTTACGCTGGTCGTCGAGGGTGCTGCTCCCGCTGCACCCCTCAGCGACCCCTCGCAACTCGACCCGCAGATTCGAGACCTGTTGGCCAGGGGCATGACACCGCGAGAAATCTCAAAACAGCTGGCCACCGCAACCGGCATCCAGAAACGCACGATCTACCAGCGCATCATCGAAACCAAAGAAACACCCGAGTCGTAGTGTGTTCAGATCTGCTTCACGCGGACGAGCAGACCCCGGTAGGGTTTCTCGCTCTCCAACTCCCGCGGCGCCTCCGCGCTCTCGATCAGAATTCAAGCAACCGGCACGACCTCCGTCCGACACTCAGAAAGCAACTCGACGAGCCCTTCCTCGTCGAGGATTTCGATTCCGAGTTCTTCCGCCTTCTCGGCCTTGCTACCCGGGTCGGTTCCGACGACCACGTAGGACGTCTTGTTCGAAACCGAGCCGGTGACCTTGCCGCCCTGCTGTTGGATGCGACGCTTGGCTTCGTCGCGGGTCATGGTTGCGAGCCCGCCGGTCAGAACGAAGGTCTTGCCGGCCAGGGCATCTCCGCCGGGCGCTGCGGGTTCAGAGGTCGCCCAGCGCACGCCGAGTTGTCGCATGCGCGCGATCTCTTGGATGTTGCGCTCGTCAGCGAAGAACGCGGCGACACTCTCGGCGATCGTCGGTCCGATGCCCTCGATCGCTTCGAACTCCTCGCGCGTGGCTGTGAGCATCGGAGCAAGGTCGCCGAATTGACCTGTTAGGAGTTCGGCGACTCCCTCACCCACATGGCGAATCGAAAGTGCGATCAGGAACCTGCTGAGTGTCGTCTCCGCGGCGCGCTCGAGGCTGGCCACCAGATTATTGGCGGATTTCTCGCCCATTCGCTCGAGTTTCAGCAATGCCCTGGCATTCAGCGCAAACAGATCCGATACGCGCGCGACCAGTCCGCTGTCGACCAGTTGCACAAGCATTTTTTCGCCAAGCCCTTCGATATCGAGCGCTCCGCGGCTCGCGAAATGTCGCAGGTTGTTGACCAGCTGGGCGGGGCAATCGATGTTCGGACAACGCGTCACGACCTCGTCTTCCAGCCGAACGGTCGCATCGCCGCACACCGGGCAATGGCTCGGCAACCGATAGCGCCGCGTTCCCTTGGGGCGCTTGTCCAACACGACCATGACGATTTGCGGAATCACGTCGCCGGCTCGCTGTACGACCACCGTGTCTTTGACCCGTACATCTTTGCGATCGATTTCATCCTGGTTGTGCAGCGATGCACTCGACACGGTGACGCCACCGACGTGGACGGGCGCCAGCCTCGCGACGGGCGTCAGGGCGCCGGTTCGGCCCACCTGGACTTCGATCTTCTCGACGACGGTGGTCTGTTGCTGGGGAGGAAATTTGAACGCGATCGCCCAGCGCGGGGCGCGTGTGAGCGTACCGAGCTCGCGCTGTTGAGCGAGCTGGTCGACTTTGATCACGGTTCCGTCGATTTCGATCGGCTGTGTGTTGCGACCGGCCAGGATCTTCTCGTGGTAAGCGACCACCGCGTCCGCATTAGGGCACAGCGCGACATCCGGGCTGACCGAGAACCCCCATGCCGTCAGCCGTTCGAGAATCTCTCTTTGGCTGGAGACCCCATCCGGTAACCCTTCGGCGACTTGGTAGGCGCGAAAATCCAATGCCCGCAGTCGATCGGTGTCGATGTCGCGGAGTTGACGCAACGAGCCAGCCGCTGCGTTTCGCGGGTTGGCGAATGGCTCGAGCCCGGCTTCGAGTCGGTTCCTGTTGAGCCTCTCGAAGCCAGCCACCGGTAGGGTGACCTCACCGCGAACCGACAGGCGCCCGGTCGGCGCGGCCTCGGTCAACGCCAGCGGAATCGTCTGGCACAGGCGCAGGTTCGCAGTTACGTCTTCGCCGACGCGCCCGTCTCCGCGGGTGACGCCGACCTCGAGCCGCCGCCCTCGGTAGACCAGTTCGATGCCCGCACCGTCGAGCTTCGGCTCGCCCAGGTAGGACACGTCCCCTTCGATTTCGAGCAGTCGGCGAACGCGTTCATCGAATGCCCGCATCTCGTCGCTGCCGATCGCGTTGTCGAGCGACAGCATCGGCACTACGTGCGCGACCTGCTCGAAGCCGTCTGCGGGCGGTGCGCCCACGCGTTCGGTCGGAGAATCGGGTTGTTTGAGCTCTGGATGAGCCGATTCGAGGTCGACCAGCTCCCGGAACAGCGCGTCGTACTCGGCGTCGCTCAGCTGTGGCCGATCCTCGACATGGTAGAGGCGAAGGTGGCGATTGATGTCGGTCACGAGTGCTGCGATTCGAACCGCGGCGTCTTCTTTCGCTCTCGGCGAAGACATGGATTTCCCAACGTGGATGATTGACTGCTTTGCATCGCGAACGATCAGATGGCCGATCCGACGCGCCGAGCCATTCTATCAAAGCTGCCGGTGAATCCCGCGACCGGTACTGCCACAAGCCGCCAGCTCATCCCTGGCCGGGCTAGACTCCCGCCCATGGCCGAGCATTCCCACGTCTTGACGATCGTGATTCCCGCACTCGATGAAGAGGGAGCCATCGGAAGCACGATCGAACGCTGTCTGGCCGCGCGCGAGACCATCATCGCCAACAGCGCTGTCGAAGAGGTCGAAATCATCGTCGTCAGTGACGGATCGACCGATCGCACCGAGGAGATCGCGAAGAGCTTCGGCGACGTCACGGTGTTGGTGTTCGACGTCAATCGCGGCTACGGCGCAGCGATCAAGTGCGGCTTCGCCTATGGCCGTGGTGACCTGGTGTCGTTTCTGGACGGGGATGGAACCTGCGACCCCCGGCTGTTTGCGGACTTCTGTCGGGCGATCGACGACGAGGAGGCCGACCTCGTGCTCGGCTCTCGGATGGGGTCCGACAGCCAGATGCCGCTGATCCGAACGATCGGGAACGCGATCTTTGCCCACCTGCTGGGGGTGTTGAGCGACCGCTCGATCGAAGATACCGCCAGCGGCATGCGGGTGATTCGGCGCGCCTGCCTCGGGGATTTGTACCCGCTGCCCGACGGGCTGCACTTCACACCGGCGATGAGTGCCCGGGTCCTGCTGGAAGGCAAACTGAAAATCGTCGAGCGCCCGATGCCATACGCCGAGCGTGTCGGCGATTCGAAACTCAGCGTGGTCAAGGACGGCCTGCGCTTCTTCCGATCCATCATCCAGGCGGCTGCGACCTTCCAACCCGCACGTCCGGTGCTGATGGTCGCCGGCCTGCTGCTCGCTGCCGCGTTGGTGATCGTCACCCCCACAGTGATCTTCTACCTTAGGGAAGCGCGGCTCGAAGAATGGATGGTCTACCGGCTGCTGTTGGGATCTCTGCTGGTCACGACATCATCGATTTTCGTCTGTGTCGCGGTCGTTGCGGACAAGATCGCGTCCACGGCCCGCGGCCGGCCTCCCACATCCAGCGGGCTGACTGGCTTGTTGGTGCGGCTGTTCACTCCGCGAAATCGGCTGGTGGGTTGTGTGATGTTGGCAGGAACCGCGACGATCGTGGTAGCGCCCGGAATCTGGGAATACGTCAGCAGCGGAACGGTACACATGCATTGGTCGCGGGCGAGCTTGTCGTCTCTGTTGCTGGTTCTGGCCGCGGTGCTGGCGAGCGCGACTTTCCTGCTGAACATGCTCGAACTCATCAGCGCCAATCGCGCAGAGCTGCCACGCATACGGCCTCCGGAGCGGATCCACCAGCCCGGCGATCGCTGATTCGCGCGTCGCGGCGCGAACCCCGGCAATCCCGCGCAAGCCACTGAAACCACAAGAAATTTCGCGTTAAAGCTGGCGCTCGGTCGAGGCGATCAGTGCTTTGGATCCGTGTGCTTCGCTGCCGTGGAACGGCGCGCTGGTTAGCGGTTTGCCAGGAGAACCGATGGGCCAGGCCGACGAACCGCGAGAGCTAGACCTTCCGCTTCCGGATTGGGAAGGCGTGACGGCGCTGATTCCCACCGCAGTCGTGCTGACCCGGGGAAACGACATCGTCTGGGCGAACGATCGCATGGCCGAGCTGGTTGGTGTCGCATCGGTCGATCTGTTGCATGGGCGGGTACTGGCGGATCAGTTCTCCGATACCGGCGGCGGACTACCGGACCCGGTCGCGCCTCGAGCGGTCGAATGCTCGCTGAGTCGACCCGATGGTGAGAAGCGGATCGTCAGCTGTCGACCGGTGGATGCGCGATGGCTGACTGGGTGGCCAGAACCGGGGCCGAGTGGATCCTGCGTCTGGTCGATCGAAGACGTGAGCCATGTCCGAACTCTCGAAGCCGAACTGCTGCGAATGAGCAAGGCGCTGCATGGGGCGAACCGGGAGCTGGTCGGTTTACGCGAACGTGTGCGCCGCGAGAGTCTCGAGCGCGAAGAACTGCTGAGCATAGTCAGTCACGAATTGCGCACACCCGTCACGATCATCAGCGGCTACAACCGCTTGCTGCTCTCGGAACAGGTGGGTCCCGTCACGGCGGAACAGCGCCGCTTCCTGGCAGAAAGTTCCAAGGCCTGCCATCGGCTGGACGCTTTCATCGGCAATCTTCTCGAAGCAGGGCGACTCGCGTTCGATTGCGAAGTGCTCGAGATCGCCAACGGCGATCTGGCTCCGGTGATCGACACAGTCGTAGAACTGCTCGGTCCTCTGCTCGATGAAGCTGGGCTCCAGATGAGGGTCGAGGTGGCGGCGAATGCCGACCGGGCGCGATTCGATCGAATGCGACTCGATCAGATCTTGACCAATTTGGTGGCCAATGCAATCAAGTTTTCTCCGGCCGGCGGAACCATCGGGATCGCGACACGCCGTTTGCCCCGAGATCCAAACGGAGTAGAAAGCCGCGAGAGCGTCGAGTTGGCTGTATACGACGACGGCCCCGGCGTGGCACTTCCAGACCGCGATCGGATCTTCGATCCCTACACGCAAGTAGGTGAACAGAGCCGGGCAGGAGGTTTGGGACTCGGTTTGGCGATCTGCAAGAGGCTCGTCGAGTCACACGGGGGCACGATCGCAGTCCGGGCGCGTCGCGATCGAGGCAGCGCGTTCGTGTTCACGCTGCCCGTGGCTGACGAGCCGTCGAATCTGAGCGGTACAGGAGGAGTGTAGGCGGATGGCGCGAAAGCAGTCGATAACGAATCAAGCGAGCAGGGCGGGCCGAGGCGAGTCGCGTGGCAGATTTCGGATGCTCGTCGTCGATGACGCAGAAGGGATTCGCACCTATCTGGCGAATCTGCTCGAGCTGAAGGGCTACGACGTGGATACGGCCGAGGATGGCCGGCGCGCGCTGGCGCTTCTCGAAGGTGGTGCAGCACCGGACGTGATCATCCTCGACGTGATGATGCCTGGTTTAGACGGCATCGAGACTCTGCGACGCATCCGCGAATTGGACGAGACGGTGCCTGTGATCATGCTCTCGGTTGTGGGCAAGGCCAGCACGATCGTCGAGGCGATGCAGTTGGGAGCCGTCGACTACCTCAACAAGCCCTTCGAGGAAGAGGTACTCGAGCTCACCCTCGAGAAGGTTCTGGAAAAAAAGGCGCTGGAGCGCGAGAGGGAAGAACTCTCTACCGAGCTGGAGCGATATCGCGATGGCGTGGTGTGGGCGAGCCCACCGATGCAGGGAATTCGGAGCATTCTCGAGCAGGTTTCGGATACAGATGTAACGGTTCTCATCCAGGGCGAAAGCGGTGTGGGCAAAGAGATCGTCGCGCGCACAGTCCACGGAATTTCGTCACGCGCGGACAAGCCGTTCGTCAAGGTGAACTGCGCAGCGCTTCCCGAGGACCTGCTGGAGAGCGAACTATTCGGCTACGAAAAAGGCGCTTTCACCGGTGCATTCGGCCGCAAAGCCGGAAAGTTCGAAACAGCGCACCGCGGCACGATGTTTCTGGACGAGATTGGCGAGATGAGTCCGGCACTGCAAGCAAAGCTGTTGCAGGTACTACAGGATCACGAGTTCACGCGACTAGGTGGAAATGTCGAAGTCTGCGTGGACGTACGCGTGGTTTGCGCGACGAATCGGGACCTCGCGCAAATGGTTCGAGAGGGTGTGTTCCGGGAGGATCTCTACTTTCGCATGAACGTCGTCAATGTGATGATCCCTCCGCTGCGCGAACGGCGAGAAGAGATTCCGGCATTAGTCGACACCTTCATCCGGCGCTACGCGCCTCTCTACGACAAGCCGATGGTGCGATTCAGCGACGCACTGATGCAGGCCCTCGGTCGCTACGCATTCCCCGGAAATGTCCGCGAACTCGAGAACATGGTGAAGCGCGTTCTCGTGCTGGGGGGCGAGTCGTCGGTCTTGAACGAGCTCGCCGAAAAGGGAGCGAGCGGAAAGAAGGGCGCGTACGCTGCGCTGATCGAGCTGATCGAACGCGTTGAGCAGACTGCGGGCGAAGTTCCTCTACGAGAAGTCGGTCGAATGGCTGCGCAAGAGGCAGAGCGCGAGACGATCGGGCGGGTGCTCCATCACACCGATTGGAATCGCAAACAAGCGGCGCGACTGCTCGGCATCAGCTACAAGACCCTGCTACAGAAGATCCGCGGCTGCGGGCTGGAACCGGTTTAGGATTCCGGGATTCGGGGAGTGCCCTCGATCCGCTAACGCCGCACCGCGGCGGAGGGCCTCGACATGCTGGGCATCAGCCTCCTCGAGAACCCGATTCGCCACTACGCTTGGGGATCGCACACCGCGATCGCACGGCTCCAGCGCCGCCCGAACCCGACCGCTCAGCCAGAAGCGGAACTCTGGATGGGCGCGCATCCCTCCGCACCGTCGCGTATCCGCAACGGCGATGCATGGTTGCCGCTGACCGATGTGCTGCGCGACGCGTCGAAGGAAGTGCTCGGGTCGCGCGTGGCTACACGCTTTGGTTCCGACCTGCCGTTTCTGTTCAAAGTGCTCGCCGCCAGCGAGCCGCTTTCGATCCAGGCGCACCCGGATGCCACGCAGGCGCGCGATGGTTTCGAACGCGAGAATGCCGCAGGCGTTCCGCTCGACGCGCCCAACCGCAATTACCGCGATCCGCATCCAAAGCCTGAACTGATTTGTGCGTTGACACCGTTCTGGGCACTGCGTGGCTTTCGCAACGCGGATGCGATCGTCGAGGCTTTACGCGATTTCAAAATCGAAGAACTCGCGCCCGAGATCGAAGCGTTGGGACGTGAGGGCGATGGCGTGGGTCATCGTCATTTCTTTGAATCGATCATGAACGCGGACGCCGATCGCGTAGCCCGCGCCGTCTCGCAGGCGGTGCTTCCGGCCGCCGAATCCCCGACTTCGCGCTGGTTTGCGAAACTGGCGGTTGCCTATCCGCAAGATGTCGGCGCGCTCGCACCGCTGTTCCTGAACGTGGTCCGGCTCGAACCGGGAGAGGCCATGTACCTGGGCGCCGGCGAGCTCCACAGCTATCTCGAAGGTGTCGGCATCGAGATCATGGCGAACTCCGACAACGTGCTGCGAGGTGGATTGACGAAAAAACACGTTGATGTGTCGGAATTGTCGAGAACGTTGAAATTCGATTCGGGCGATCCTGCGATTTTGCGACCCACCGCTCGCTCAACGGGCGAATGCGTGTTCGAGACGGATGCGTCGGAGTTCGAGCTGGCAGTTCTGAGACTCGAACGCGGTACGACCTGGTCGAGCGGCTCTTCGCGCGGTCCGGAAATCTGGCTCGTCACCGAAGGAGATGTCGAGGTTCACGATCCTACCAGCGGCCAGACCCTCGCAATCTCGCAGGGAGAGTCCGCGTTCATTCCGGACCGCGTCGACCCGTACCAGTTGATGGGTGTCGGTACGCTGTATCGGGCCGGCGTGCCGCGCTAAGGCCGAACTGCCGCTTCTATCTGGGTACTCCATCCCGTGTCGGATCCACTTCGAGTTCGCGGACAATGCAGATTCTTGGCTGAGAATCTCTTCTCCGATCGAGTTCGAGGTAGACTCACGAGTTCGATCGCGCCGATGAGTATCCGCGCGCCATTCGGAGATTGAACCAGATGCTGGAGCGATCATTCCCGGCGCTCTCAGTGCGTGATCTCTGTGATTCAAGGCGCCGGACATCGGTGATGAGCAGCCCGACACCGTTGCCGTGCATCAACGTGTGGTGACCTTCGTGGGGCGGCCGAGGTCTCGCAACCCGTACGGAGGCGACGAACCCAACGTGGTTACGGGAAAGTCAGGCTGGCCCGGCTAGCCCTGAAGTAAGCGCAGATCGCTCATCGAGCGTGGATTGAGGGTCGAGGAAACGGAATGGGAGCGCGCTTCCTGGTGTAATCTGGTTTTACGAGAACCCAAGATCCTCCAGAAAGCGACGCTCCCAAGTGAAGAAAGCTACTGCGTCTGTTCGTGCAAGTCACCTGAACACAGGCACGGGAATTCCAGAAGAAGAACTCGCCTGGCCCGAGATGTCGGGTCGTGTAACGCGGTTGCCGCGGTTGCATCTGGAAGTGGATGAACGTTCCACGGTCACCTCGTTCGGTGGCTTGGCACTGGCTGCAGCGTTTCTCAAGCGCTTTCGGGTGGCGCAGGAGATCGACGACCGGGTTCACGTGTTGAAGCTTCATCTTCCATTCCACGAGTCGGACCACATTTTGGCCCAAGGGCTCAACCTGTACGTCGGCGGGGAGTGTCTGGAGGACCAGGCGACGCTGCAGCACGACGAGGGTGTGCTTCGGATGCTAGGTGCGTGCCGACTCCCGGACCCGACGACAGCGGGGGACTTTCTGCGCCGGTTTGATGAGCGGCGCAACCCCGGAGCGCTGTCAGGTCTTCGCGCGGCGACCGATGCGGTACAGGACGCGGTGTGGGGGAAGCTGGCCGGGAAGCGGAAGCAGAAGCGGGACGTGGCGGTAGTGGACTTGGACGGTCACACCAAGACCCTCTACGGGGTGCAGAAGGAGGGTGCGGACTTCGACTACCAGGGTCGCTGGTCGTACAACGTATTGCTGGCCTCGCTGGCGGGAACCGGGGAGTGCCTGGCCGTGCGCAATCGGCCCGGCAACCTGCGCTCGAGCAACGGAGCCGCAGAGCTGCTGGAACAGACGCTGCCTCGCGTGCAGCAGCGCTTCACTGACGTGCTGGTGCGAGCGGACAGCGACTTCGATCGCCAGGATGTGCGCAAGGCCTGCGAGGCAGAAGGCGCGTTCTTTGCCTTCGTGGCGCGGGAAGCCACGAATCGACTCTCGTGGGCCGATTCAATCGAGGAGTCGGCGTGGAAGCCGTTCCGGACGCGAGCGCATCGACAACGGGAAGCCGAGCGCCGAAGCCGTGGCTTTCAGCCTCGTCGCAAGAAGCGCAATCGAAAGAAGCGCCGCGCGCGGGAGCGGGGCTACACGAACCTCCAGCTCGAGCGACAGTGGGTGGCCGAGATTCCCTGGACACCCGAGGGCGCAACGAAGGCCTCCCGCATGGTCATCCGGCGCCAGCTCATCGAGGAATCGAAGGGCTAGGAGTCGATGTTCGAGTTCTATCGCTATCGCTACGTGGTGACGAACTTGCCAAAATCCTGGTCGGCGGCAGATGTGATCGACGCCACCTACCAGCGCTGCGACCAGGAGAATGTGATCGAGCAGATGGGTAGTGGCGTGGCGCTGTGGCGGATGCCCGTGGCCGAGTTCGATGGCAACAGTG
>JAQBGU010000138.1:0-5776 GCA_032128375.1 Deltaproteobacteria bacterium
CGTGGGTGATCGCCGGTAGATCGCTTCGAATCGCGCGAAGTTTGTCGAGCCCCTGCAAGCGGGACTCCTCGTCGGACAAGTCGTGAAGGCGCCCGGCACGCAGGTCGGCAACAACGAGCATGTACGGGCTATCGCCCTCGAACTCGAAATATTCTGCGACGTCTTCTCGCAGCACAGCGGGTGCGAACGGGCGAAAACTCTCGCGGTATTTGATCTTCAAATTGAGATCGGTCTGGATGTGGCGACGTCGGGGATCTGCCAGAATCGACCGATTTCCGAGCGATCGTGGCCCGAATTCCATTCTGCCCTGAAACCACCCAACGATCATGCCGTCGGCGAGTGCTCCGGCCACCTCCCTGAACAACGATTCGTCAGATCGTTCGTGAGTCACGGCGTTGAAGGGTGCCAACTGCTCGCGGATTTCTGCCGGTTCGAAAGCGGGTCCGAGATAGGCGCCGCTCATCGCGTCGTGTCGATTCGAATCGACCCGGCGGGGCGCCTCGGCCATGTCATGAGCGATGGAAAGTGCGACACCCAATGCCCCTCCGGCGTCGCCCGCTGCGGGCTGGACCCAGAGATTGTCGAACGGCCCCTCGCGCACGATGCGCCCGTTCGCGACGCAGTTCAGCGCGACGCCTCCGGCCAGACACAGATTCGTCTGCTGTGTTTCGGCGTGAACTGATTCGCAGATCCGTAGGATGATCTCCTCGGTCACGACCTGGATCGAACGCGCCAGATCCATATGCCGTTGTGTCAATGCGTCGGATGCATTCCGCGGCGGCCCCTCGAACAGTGTGTCGAATTTCTGGTTGGTCATGGTGAGGCCGGTGCAATAGTCGAAGTACTGCATGTCCAATGCAAATGAACCGTCGGCCTTCACATCGACCAGATGGTCGCGAATGGTCTCGACATATCGCGGTTCGCCGTAAGGAGCGAGCCCCATCACCTTGTATTCGCCGTCGTTCACGTTGAATCCCAGATAGTAGGTAAACGCCGAATACAACAGGCCAATCGAATGTGGAAAGCGGATTTCGCGGAGCAACTCGAGCTTCGAACCGGAACCGATTCCGATCGTCGTGGTGGCCCACTCGCCGACACCGTCCATTACGATGACGGCCGCGGATTCGAACGGTGATGGATAGAACGCGCTGGCCGCGTGCGAATGGTGATGGTACCCGAACATCAGCTTTCTTCGGTCGATTTGCCCAAGACCAAGTTCGTTCAGCCCACGCGCAATCAGATCCTTCTGCTGCACCTTCTGCCTGATCCACACCGGAATCGACGTTACGAAGGAACCGATCCCGGAGGGTGCAAAATCGAGGTAGGTCTCGAGCAGGCGGTTGAAAGTCAGCAGCGGCTTGTCGTAGAAACCGACGTAGTCGATTTCGTCGAGCGTAAGCCCCGCCTGACCCAGGCAGAACGCCACCGATTCCGAAGGAAAACCTGCGTCGTTTTTCTGGCGCGAGAAACGCTCTTCCTGGGCAGCGGAAACGATCTCTCCATCGCGAACGAGACAAGCCGCGCTGTCGTGGTAGAACGCGGAGATTCCGAGGACGTTCACACCTAGAACATCCCACTCAGAACAGCGCGTAGATCAGCGGAGCAAAGACCGAACTCTGCACCGCCACCAACAGCACGCCGAGAGCGATCAGCCCCAGCAGCACCGGAGCCATCCAGAATTTCCGGTAGACTCTCATGAATTTGAATAGTTGCGACAACAGTTCGAACAAATTCTCTTCTCACGCCCCCGGTTCGTGTCGCTCAGAAAAGATCGGGATAGTTGTCGGGGGCCGCATGGCGTTGCACCGGTGTCCAGTAGCTTTCGACCTTCGTGTCAGGAGCTTTCGCCATGCTTTGCCTGCCGAAGATCCGCGCAGTCATTCCGAACGGCACGATCACGAAATAGAAGAACGCGCCGAGCAGAATGGTGTTGGTCCCTTGCCCGATTCGATGGAACAACGCCGCCCAGAGCCGGTTGAGTGGCATCAGGAGCGAAGGGAACAGCAGCCCAGTCGTCAGCAGTATTCCGGAGAGCAACGTCGCCCACAGAAGGAATTGGGCGAATCCGAACCAACTCCACGCCGCAACGGTGCCAAACACCGCACCGAGCGACAGGCCAAACAGCCGATCGGTGATGCGCTGATTGGACCGAAACTTTCCCCGTTTCTGATCGGACTGGCCGGACAATTCGATTCCTCCGCGATCCTCGACGCCACGCCGCAGAATAGCGACAAACTTCGCAACGCGGGGAGCATGATTCTGCACGGGGGTTGCACGCTTGTCGCGCGCCCGTGAGGGTCAACTGACATCGTCGCGCACCTGGTTGCCTGGCGCGGCAAACTCAAGCCGCTGCGAAGCGATCTCGCGATCGAGCGTGGAAGGCCACGCAAATCGCCGCCAACAGGTAGGCGCACCATCCGATCGCCATTGCCGAGTCGAAGCCGGCGAATAGCGCGATGATCCGAGTTCCGAAGATGCCCAGAATCGAAAAGCAGCCGTTGATCGCCCACGCCAATGGAATCAACGACTCGCGGCCGCCCGATACCAGGACGATCCCGCTGGGAAAGAACATGCCCATCAAGAACGCGACTGGGAAGACCGAGGCGATCGCGATCGCGATGCGCCCCGCGATCGGCTGATCGATCGTCGCATTGAACAACCCGGTCGAAAGGCCTGCGAACAGCGTCCCCAAAACGACCAACAGCGCGACCAGTCCATACAGGGTGCGATGCAGTCTTGCCGGATCGAATCGACTGGAGAACGCACTCCCCAACCCGCTCGAGAACAGGAACGCGAAGAGCCCCACTCCGAGACCGTAGATCGGCTTGCCCAGGAATACGCCGAGCTTCAGCAATACCGCGATTTCGATCGCCATGTAGCCGAAGCCCACGCAGGCAAAGAAACCGAGCAGCGAATAGCTCATCTTGCCCGACGCTTCGCGGCCGCCGTGTCGCAAGCGACTGAAGAGCAACGGGCCGAATGTGACGCCGATCGCGAGCAGCCCAATGTTGATCGCCATCGAGATCAGCGGGTTGCCCGACAGCATCTGCATCAGCTTGCCGCGTTTCAATGCCTCGCCCAGATGCTCGAGATCAAACGCGTAGTGGAAAGGGCGATCGTCCGTGGCCGGGAGAATGCTGAACGGCAGACTGTCTGACAGTTCTGACAATTGTCCGGCTGCGGCGAGCCGGTGGTACAGGTTCGGCTCCGCTCTGCGCGGATCGGTCGGGTGAAAGGCGATGAAGTCGAGACGGTCGCACAACGCAACGAAACGCTGCCGCTCTTGGTCGCTGAACGGAGTCTTGCTGGCAACGATGTGAACGAGATCGTAGTTCGGGCTCACCCGACCGCGAAGAGCAGCAACCAACACGTGACGCCCGAATTCAGCGCCTCCCCAGCCGTTCTGTTCTGCGATCAATCGGATACCGGCCAGAACTTTGATGGCCGGGACATAGGGTTGGTCGGTCACAAAGTCCCGATCCAAGGCCTGCTCCAGAGCATCGGCCCGGGTCGAGTACATGACATACGAAAACACGCCGTCGTCAGCGAGCCGACGAAAGTACGTCTGCAGCGCCTCGCGGGTGAACAGATCGTCGACCCGAAGAAGTTCCATTTTCTCGAGGTTCATTCCGCCGGCGATGCTGAAGTCGACCAGGTCGAAGGTCTCGCTGCTTCGTTCTGCGAAGCTGCGCCCCTCGTCTGCGATCGCAGTCACTCGCGGGTCGAAGTAGAGATCCCCGCTGAACGAGCGAAGTCGCCCCTTCATCAAGACCTCGATCGCCACTTCGTTGACATCGACAACGACCACGCGCTTCGCGTCGTGATGCAGCGCGTTGAGAACTTCGCGGCCCCCCCCGCCGGCGATATTGAGCACCGCGGGAAACTCTCGGCCTAACAGGTAGTGGAGCGAAGTCAGATCGGCGTCGAGCCAGTCACCGATCTTGCCGAAGTCGCCATCGAACCCGGTGACGTAGGTGCTGAAGCGCGCATTGAAGTTGATCTGAACGAACTGTGGAATCGGGCCGTCGTAGCTGTCGGAAAGCCCCCATCCGCGAAAGTCCTCCCACTGCTGGGGGATCTTGTCGCTGCGCAGCACGGTCCACGCGTCGAGTGCCCATTGCTCGAAATCGAGATCGCCAGCTTCGATTTTGAAGCTGCGGTATGCGGGCGCTTCGACACGCCCCATGGTGTTCATCTTGACGAAACTCAGCATTTGGGGACGAACCAGGTCCGCCGTGACGAGTGCCAATGGAAGCGCAAATAGCGCGAGCGGCGGCTTCCACGCTGTTGTGGAGGTAACGCGGGAGATCAGCAGTGGTATCAGAGCGACGAAGACAATGGCCCGCGGTGCGCCCAGAAGCGTAAGGGCAAAAGGGCTGAGCAGGCAGCCGGTCGCCGCGCCGATGAGGTCCGCGAAATACAAGCGACCGATCGATCGGAACCCCGTGCGCAAGATGGCATTGATCGCGAGCCCCCCCACGAAAAAAGGGATGACCGAGGTGTTGTAGACTGCCAGCCGCGCCAGACGGACTGAGCCTTCATCGCGATAGAAATTGAAGTCACCATGCGTGACCGGGATGTTCATGATCGCAAAGACAACGACGATCAGTGAGATCCCGAACGCGAAGAGCAGTTTCGACTGCAACCCGCGCAATCGCTGTTCGTCGTGAAACACCGGCAACAAATAGGCAGCTACACCGCTGGCCGAGAGTCCGACGAGCGCAATCGCGATTGCCGCTACCGTGTTCCCCTCGCCAAGCAGAACGTGAAAGATCGACGTGAGCATGATTTCGTCGACCAGCAGCGCCATGGATACGGCGAAGATGCACGCGAACGGAACCGTGTCCTGGAAACGCTGTTCGAAACGACGTGACAAACTGGACCTCGGCCCGTCGCTTCAGCGACAATCGGGACGCCTCAGCATAGGGAAACCCCGTTGAACCGTCATTCAGATTCCCGATCCGTGTTCGTCGCGGTCACGCTGCTGTTCATGCTCTCGGGGTCAGCGGGCCTGGTCTATCAGGTTCTGTGGATGCGCAGCTTGGGTCTGTTCCTGGGTAGCGATCTGTACGGCGTACCGATCACACTCGGTACGTTCATGGGCGGTCTGGCGCTCGGCAGCTTGATCGGCGGGCGAATTGGCGACCGCACCTCGATGCCGCTGCTCTGGTATGGCCTGGCGGAACTCGGGATCGGCGTCTTTGCATTGATGTTTCAACCGATCCTGTCGTTTCTGACACCGTTCTTTCAAACGGCAGCGTTCGGACCGGAAACCTACCCCTACACCTACCAGCTGATTCGGACCGCCGTTTCCGGCGCGGTGCTGCTGGTTCCGACGACGATGATGGGCGCGACTTTGCCGTTGGTCATGCGTCATTTCATTCATCGGCGCGAAACGCTGGGTGGCACGGCCGCGTATTTCTACGCGGTCAACACGCTTGGAGCGCTGGTAGGTACCTTGGTTTCGGGATTTGCACTCCTGCCCTACCTGGGGATGAACCGTTCCACGTTGTGCACGGCTGCCGTCAACCTGACGATCGGTGCCCTTTGCACCGGGATTTCGTTTCGCTCACGCCTGACGCCGCCGCCACCAGAAGCGGCTGTGCGTGAACTCGACACGATCCCTGAACTCGGTGTCCACAGGCGCCGCCAGATCGCGAAGGCAGCATGGGTCGCGGTATTCGCGTGCGGGACGGGTTCTTTCGCACTCGAAGTTGTTTGGACGCGAATTCTCGTAATGAGCTTCAGCGCCACGGTGTACGCGTTTTCGTCGATG
>JAQBGU010000139.1:0-2965 GCA_032128375.1 Deltaproteobacteria bacterium
CGGTACGTTGATCTCGGCCATTCTCTTCCTCTTCAGGGCGAAATGGCGAAACGCGATCAACCGTGGCGCGGAAGCGATGACGGTGTTCGCGGTGTTGACCGCCGCACTCTTCCCGCTGCTGCACATCGGGCGACTTTGGAAGTTCTACTTCATGGTCCCGTACCCGAATCAGCGCGGGCTCTGGGTGAACTTCAAGAGTCCGCTGCTCTGGGACACCTTCGCGATCAGCACCTACGCGACGATTTCGATCCTCTTCCTCTTCGTGGGATTGATCCCCGACATCGCGATTGCGCGCGACCGCGCGACGGGCTGGAAGAAGGTCCTCTACACGGTCCTCGCGCTCGGCTGGGTGGGGAGTTCCAGGCAGTGGAAGGCCCACAACCGCTCGGTGCTGCACCTGTCCGGGCTCGCGACACCGCTCGTCCTCTCAGTCCACAGTGTCGTTTCCTGGGACTTCGCGATGGCGCTCGTGCCGGGTTGGCACACCACGATCTTTGCGCCGTACTTCGTGGCGGGCGCGATCTTCTCGGGCTTCGCGATGGTTCTCACGCTGATGATCCCGGTGCGCCGGATCTTCGGCCTCGAGGCCTACATCACCGATTACCATTTCGAAAACATGTCGCGCTTCATCCTGCTCACCTCGACCATCTGCGGTTACGCGTACGCGTCTGAGTACTTCATGGCCTGGTACAGCGGCGTCGAAGCCGAACAGACGGCTTTTTGGCTGCGCGCCTTCGGTCCCTACTGGATCTCGACCTGGGTGATGATCATCTTCAATACCGTCTTGCCGCAGCTGCTGTGGTTCAAGAAGTTGCGCGTCAACGTGCCGTTTCTCTTCGTGCTTTCGGTATGCATCAACATCGGGATGTGGTTCGAGCGCTACGTCATCATCATCTCGGCGTTGTCGCGCGAGTACGTTCCGGCGGTCTGGGGTGAATTCATTCCGAGTTGGCCCGAGATGGGCATCCTCGCCGGAAGTTTCGGTTTCTTCTGCACGTTCTTCCTGATCTTCCTCAAGCTCTTCCCGGTCGTCGCAATCGCTGAAATGAAGGAAATCGCGATTCACGACAAGGCGCACGGCGCGCGAGGGGCCCACTGATGGCGAGACTGGTTGGCATCTTCGAACTTCCCGCCCAGGTGGCTGCAGCCGTCAAGCAGCTGCGCGGCCGCGGCTACACGGACATCGAGACCTACTCGCCGGCTCCGTTTCCCGAGGTGGACGACGCAGTTCATCCCAAGCCGAGCAAGGTTCGGTTGTTGACCCTGATCGGTGGCCTGACGGGTGTGGTCGCCGGTTACGCGATGACCATCTGGATGTCGAACAACTGGCAGATCATGCTCGGCGGCAAGCCGTTTGCCTCGATTCCGCCCTATACGATCATCGCCTTCGAACTCACGATTCTCTTCGGCGGTGTGTTGACGGTTCTCGGCCTGTTCATCTTTGGTGGACTTCCGAAGTTCAAGATCGATCCCGCCTACAGCGCGAGGTTTTCTGCGGAAGACTTCGGTGTCGTCGTTCGCTGTCGCGAACAGGACGTCGCCGAGATCGACGCGCTGCTGCGGGAACACGACGCGACGGAGGTGAACCTTGTCGAGTCGTAGAGCGACGCTTCGGCTGTCGCGCTCCCTCTTCGTTCTGGTCGCGCTCTCGCTGACCTCGATGGTGGGCTGCTGGGAGCAGTGGTCGAACGATTGGTTCCCGCAGATGAAGTGGCAGAAGGCCGTGCAGGCCTTCGAGGAAGTGACCTACGACGACCAGGAGCAGGGCTTCACGCCACCCGAGGGAACCGTCCCGATCGACGGCGGCGAAGCGCACGTCTCCAACATCATCGACGCGGCGTCCGACGTTCTCGTGAATCCGAGACTCGCGAATCTCGATTCGATCGAAAACGGCCGCGTGCAGTACGAACGCTTCTGTTCGCCCTGCCACGGCCCGCAGGGTCTCGGCGACGGATCTGTGAGCGTGACAGGAGAAATCAACGGGCCGCTCGCAGGTGTACTCGCAATCGCAGGTCCGATGAGCATTGCGCGGATTCGCAGTGATGGGCACATCTACACCACGATCCGCTACGGGCGTCGGCGGATGCCGAACTACAGCCGCATTCAATCGGACGACCGCTGGGACATCGTGAACTACCTGCGATATCTCGAAAATCCGAATGGGAGTATGAAGTGAGCGCGTTTGAGCTGGAGCGAGCGAATCCGCGCAATCTGCCGACGTCTTTGATCGGGATCTGCGGCACACTGGTGGCGATCGGCATTGCATCGTTCGCGTATGGCCTCTCGACGGATCCGGACACCGCCTGGCGCGCCTATCACGTCAATTTCATCTACTTCGCGACCCTCGCGCAGGGTGGCCTCTGCCTGGCCTGCGCGATCGTGATCATCGACGCCAAATGGCCTGGGCCGATTCGCCACGTCGCTGAGGGGCTCGCCGCCTGGGTTCCGATCAGCTTCGTGCTGCTCGCGATCGGCTATTTCGGCCGCGAGTCGATTCAGACCAACTGGATCCACGGTGCACCGATGGGCAAGGAAGGCTGGCTCACGATCCCGCGGGTCTACATCACGGACCTCGCGATCCTGTTCGTCCTCGCCGTGCTGTCGATTCGCTTTCTCAAGCTCTCGGTGAGGCCCGCGCTCAATGGCGCCGCGGAGCGAGCGCCCCGCGCCAAGGCAATGTTTGCGCGCTGGAGCGCGAACTGGCGCGGCGACGAAGTCGAGTTGGCCGAGTCCGCCCGAAAGCTGCGGGTGCTCGCGCCGATCATCGCGCTCATCTACGCGTTCGGTTACACGATCGTCGGCTACGACCAGGTGATGTCACTCACGCCGACCTGGTTCTCGACGATGTTCGGCTGGTACTTCGGCTGGAGCGGCTTTCTGTCGGGAATCGCGATGACCACGGTCATCTGCGTGCTGCTCCGCAAAGCGCCCGGTTGGGAGGGCGAACTCACCAAGGATCGCTTCC
>JAQBGU010000140.1:0-47340 GCA_032128375.1 Deltaproteobacteria bacterium
TGGCATTGCTCGCTGGCTGCGCGACCACTCGTTGGACCGTCTTGAAGCAGTTCCGAAAGCCGGGTGAGTTTCTGCAAGCTCTTCCGGATGAAGTTTGGGCGGAGTACGACTGCGCGTCTCAGAAGCGCCCGTTTCTGGTCATCGAGCGCAACGAGCTGTCTTTGGTAAGGGTCTCCCCGGGCAAAGATTTTGGACATCGTATGGTGTATGTCATGTGCCCGGCGCAGCCCACGCAGGTCGTCGAGGGCGAACTCTCGACGCGCATCCGGTTCAAGGGGAGTCCGATCGCCCACCAGAAGGAAAGCCAGTACGAAATCAAGCCCGGCCGCTGGGTGATCGATGCGATCGTCCACCTGCCAGAACAGGCCGAGCCCGGCGTATACGCCTACGAACTCGAATTCGACAGCAAGACGCTCGAATTTCACAAGAGCCTGACCTTCGTCGTCGTGAAACGCTGACGTCCAACGCTTGGGTTGCGCGCCGAAGTCGCGCCGCGCCGCCGGCCAAGCGCCGTCGGCCGGCGAATAACACGAACAACACACAAACTGAACCTCGCCAGTTCCAGGCGTTCTGTCCGCTGCCTTGCGCTTGTGAAAATTCCATGCGATATCCAACACTTAGACCTCAGCAACGTCGCGCTCGGGGAAATTCGGAGACACGAGTAGACACCGGCTCTCGATCGCCGATGCTGTTCTCATGCACAGCCACTCTGACGGCGGGCCTCGCAGCGCCCCTCACGACCAGGCTTCGGTCCGCTCTGGCAACCACCACAACAGCGCTGGCGATTCGGCTCGACGAGCCGCCGAAAACCGCCGGCGGCTACTGATCGCACTGGGCTTGTCGGCGACTTACATGGTTGCCGAAATCATCGGCGGGCTGCTGACCGGATCGCTCGCACTGCTCGCAGATGCGGGCCATATGTTGTCGGATGTGTTCGCACTCGCGATGAGTGCGGCGGCGGTGCACATCGCGCAGCGCCCGCCGAACGCCCGACGTACCTACGGCTACCACCGCACCGAAATTCTGGCTGCGTTGGGCCATGGCGTGCTGCTCGTCTGCATCTCGATCTACATCTTCATTGAAGCCTATCAGCGCTTGGGCCAAACCGTCCAAGTCGCCGGGGCCCCGATGCTGGCGGTCGCGCTGGGTGGATTGTTCGTAAACGGGATCAGCCTCGCAATCTTGCATGCCGGACGGCACGACAACTTGAACGTTCGCGGCGCCTGGTTGCATGTCGCAACCGATGCGCTCGGTAGCGTCGGCGCCATTTTGGCCGGGCTCGTCATCTGGGCGTTCGGCTGGATGTGGGCCGACACTCTCGCCTCGGTGTTGATTGGTTTCATGGTGATCTACTCGTCGTTCGCACTGCTGCGCGAGGCAGTCGCAGTCTTGATGGAAGGAGTTCCGGCCCACATCGATACCGAAGAAGTTCGCGATTCGATTGCGGGGTTGCGCGGCGTCGTCGGGGTCCACGACCTCCACATCTGGACGGTCGGCAGCGGAATGGTCTCACTATCCGGTCATGTCGTCGCCAAGGATGGATTTGCGGATGGGGCCTTGCTGCGTGCGGTCACTGTGCATTTGGAGCGACGTTTCGGAATCGATCACGCGACGATTCAAATCGAACCCGTGGACTTCGAAGAAGACGGGGTTTGCCCCGAATAGCTGCTGGCGGTCGCGCCGCCAATCACCGAACATGCACGCCCCGGAGGCCAACCCGATGGCTCGAACCCGAGTCCTGCGGAAAACCAAATTGATCGCGACGATCGGTCCCGCCAGTGACTCGCTCGAAACGCTCAAAGCGATGATTCGGGCGGGAATGAACGTAGCGCGGCTGAATTTCTCGCACGGCAACCACGACGAACACCGCAAGCGCCTCGAATTGGTTCGACAAGCCGCCAGCGAGCTGAACGCGAATGTCGGCATCATGCTCGATACCAAGGGCGTCGAAATCCGTACCCACCGCCTCGAGGCCGGGTCGGCAAACCTGACGGTCGGCGAATCCTTCACGCTGTATACTGACAAGAGACTCGGAAACGCCCACGGCGTCTCGATTTCCTACCCGACCCTGTGTGACGAGGTGTCGGTCGGCTCGGCCATCCTGATCGACGACGGGGTGATCGAGTTGCGGGTCGAATCGATTGCCGACGGTGAGATACACTGTCGCATCGCTCGCGGCGGTCGGCTCGGAGACAGCAAGGGCGTCAATCTTCCGGGCGAATCGCTCGCACGCTCCGGCATCAGCCCGGAGGACCGAATGGATCTTCTGTTCGCGATCGAACACGACGTCGAATACATCGCTGCATCGTTCGTGCGGAGTGCGGCCGACGTACTCGAGATTCGTAGCTTGCTCGAGGAGCGCGGCGCATCGATTCCGATCATCGCGAAAATCGAAAACGCCGAGGGTGTCAGTAACCTGACCGAGATCGTTGCGGCGGCCGATGGTACCATGGTGGCGCGCGGCGACCTCGGTGTAGAGCTTCCGTTCGCAAAAGTCCCCATGGTGCAAAAGAAAATCATCCGGACCACGGTGATGAATGGCAAACCCGTCATTACCGCGACCCAGATGCTCGACTCGATGGCGAATAATCCGATTCCGACGCGGGCCGAGGTGAGTGATGTGGCAAACGCGATTCTCGACGGAACTTCGGCAGTCATGTTGTCCCGCGAGACAGCCGCAGGCGCCTACCCCGTGGAGGCCGTGCGCACGATGGCGGCGCTGGCGATCGAAGCCGAGGGGCTGCTGTCCGAGTACGGTTACCTACAGCACATCTTGAAGGAACCGACCAATGCGGTGACCGACGCCGTTACGCAAGCCGCGATCACATTGGCCAACCATCTGGATGCCGCCGCACTGATCACATTGACCGAGTCCGGTATCACGGCCCGCTCGATGTCCAAGTACCGACCAGACTGTCCGATTCTGGCTGTCACCGTTTGGCCTGAAATCGTGCGCAAGCTCACGATGAATTGGGGTGTGACGGCGATCCTGTTCGAAGGAACACGTTCCGACCAGGCCATGATCGAATGGGCGATACGCTACGGCCGGGAGATTGGCTGCGTTCAGCCAGGCGATGTGGTCGTCGCGACGGCCGGTATCCATGAGAAGCCTGGCAGCACGAATGGGATCCGCGTCATCACCGTCGAGTAGACGAGAACCCGGTATCGTGAGCCAGGCTGTGGACGCCGACTAGCGCCAGGCATCATCGAACCCGCATCCGCTCGGACATCAACACCATGATCAATCTGAACCATCAACTGAAACATCACTGAAACATCAACTTCGGGAGGCCCCATGGACGAAATTCGACTGACGTCGCTCGTTCCCGCCGGCGGTTGAGCCCGCAAGCTGGGTGCGGAGGGCCTGGTTCAGGCCCTGGAGAACATCAGCCCGTTCGACCACCCCTGGGTAGACCTCGATGTCGGCCCGATGGAGGATGCGGCACTGCTGCGTCCGGAATCGGGCCCTCGGCTGGCATTCACTGTCGACTTCATCACGCCCATCGTCGATGACCCGGAAGCCTACGGTGCAATTGCAGCCGCCAATTCGCTGTCCGACGTCTATGCGATGGGCGGCGAACCTCAGGTGGCGCTCGCGATCTGCGGTTTCCCGGAGGATCTGCTGCCGATAGAAGTGCTGGCCCGGATTCTGCGGGGTGGCCGAGAGAAGGCAGCCGAAGCCGGCTGCGCGATCGTCGGCGGCCACACGGTGCTCGACCCCGAATTGAAGTACGGGCTGTGTGTGATCGGGACGGTGCATCCCGAACGCGCACTGTCGCAAAACCACGGACAGCCCGGCGATCGACTCGTGCTCACAAAACCGCTCGGCTTCGGGATTGCCGCGCAGGCCATCAAGAACCAGGCGCTATCGGCAGCAGAGTTGCAATCCGCGATCGCTGCCATGTCCGCGCTCAACAAGGGCGCCAAGGATGCCGCAATCGAAGCCGGGGCGAATGCTGCGACCGATGTCACCGGCTTCGGTCTGCTCGGTCATCTCATGAACGTCGCAATGGCGTCGCAGCTTTCCGCGCGAATCACCGCCAGCGACGTCCCTGCGCTCGGCTTCGCGAGGCGCTTGGCGGAAGCGGGGGCAGTCCCGGGCGGATCCAAGCGAAACCTCCAATACGTCGAACCGCACACCCGATTCGCCCCGGACGTCTCACAGACGGATCGGCTGATCCTGGCCGATGCCCAGACCTCCGGCGGGCTGTTGATTTCCGTACCTCCAGAGCGCGAAGCGCAGCTGTGCGATGCCCTCGCACGCAACGACACGCTGGTCCAGGCGGTGATCGGCGAACTGACAAGTGGAGAGCCCGGGATGCTTCACGTGGATCGCTGAGATCGACGGGTTGGTCTTGGGCGTCCTCGGACGGAGCACTGCCGTCTTTTTCACCACCGGTGCCCAGCAATCGAGCAGTTGGCAAGGCCCATGCACCTGATCTGCCGTATCAGGCCATTCGCAAGTGGGTCAGTCCTGGCACAACGATTGCTAATGCACGGTGGGAGCCCAGGGTCGCATCGGGGGTCCTTTGCCCCTGAGCCCCGAACCACCAGGAGGAAGCGCGCATGTTCACCCGACCTCGCACACCGTTCGGCATTTTCGCCGGACTCGCCATCTTGTTCACCGCGGGAACCGCGTTTGGACAAGACGGCGAAGCCACTCTGAGCGCGGGAGACACCGCGTGGGTCATGACCAGTACGGCTTTGGTCCTTCTGATGACGCTTCCCGGGCTGGCCTTGTTCTACGGCGGGTTGGTCCGGACCAAGAACGTGCTGTCGATCTTGATGCAGTGCGTGATTTCAGCCGGCCTGGTTGGTGTGTTGTGGATCGTCGCCGGTTACAGCCTCGCATTTGCCGAGGGTGGCTCGCTCGTCGGCGACCTCAGCAAATTCGGATTGGCGGGCATCACAAAGGACACGCTCAGTGGACCGATTCCCGAATACGTTTTCGTGATGTTCCAAGGGATGTTCGCAATCATTACGCCGGCGCTGATGCTCGGTGCATTCGCCGAGCGCATGCGCTTCGGCGCCTACGTCGCATTTATCGGAACCTGGGTGCTGGTGGTCTACTGCCCGCTCGCCCACCAGGTCTGGGGCGGTGGCTGGCTCTCGGAGTTTGGCGCGATCGACTTTGCGGGCGGACTCGTCGTTCACATGTCGAGTGGATTCTCCGCGCTGGTCGCGGCGATCATGCTCGGCAAGCGCCGCGGCTTCGGTCGCGAACACATGCCCCCCCACAACCTGCCGC
This sequence comes from Deltaproteobacteria bacterium, assembly GCA_032128375.1. Classification (GTDB taxonomy): domain Bacteria; phylum Myxococcota_A; class UBA9160; order UBA9160; family SMWR01; genus JAJDAM01. The sequence goes on from JAQBGU010000140.1 coordinate 5,249, forward strand.
TGACGGTTATCGGAGCCTCCCTGTTGTGGGTCGGCTGGTTTGGCTTCAATGCAGGTAGCGCGCTGGCGGCCGACGGCACCGCGGGGCTCGCATTCCTGAACACCAATACGGCCACCGCCGCGGCGGTGCTGGGTTGGGTTGCGATCGAATGGCTGCAGAATGGCAAACCCACCGTGCTGGGTGCCGCAACCGCAGCCGTGGCAGGTCTCGTCGCGATCACACCCGCCTGTGCGTCAGTCACACCCATGGGTTCGATTGCCGTCGGCCTCGGCGCATCCGTAATTTGCTACTGCGCGGTCACGCTGCTGAAGCCGGCGCTCGGCTATGACGATTCACTCGACGTATTTGGCGTCCACGGAGTCGGCGGCGCATGGGGCGCAATCGCCACCGCGCTGTTCATCGCCGAACTTCCAGACGGCGTGACCTGGGCGGGCCAGCTGTGGATTCAGTTGGCCAGCGTAGGCTACGTCGCGATAGCGGCGCCGGCACTGACCTTCGTGATCTTGACTGTGCTCAAACTCGTGTTCGGAAGTCTCACGGTGGACGAGGAGGCCGAGCACAATGGCCTCGATATCTCGGAACACAGCGAAAGCGCCTACACAACCGAATAGAGCGAGATCGGCGCGGCGCCATCATCGTTTCTGCCGATTCCTACTGACTGGCTACAATCGGGCCTGTCACAGGGCCCACAGAGCCCTGCGAACAAGGAGAATTCATGCGACTCATCGAAGCAATCATCAAGCCCTTCAAACTCGACGATGTGCGCGAAGCACTCAACGCCAAGGGCGTCGAAGGTCTGACGGTCACCGAAGTCAAGGGATTCGGACGTCAAAAAGGCCACACCGAGCTGTACCGCGGTGCGGAGTACGTGGTCGACCTGCTTCCGAAGCTCAAGCTCGAAATCCTGGTGCGCGACGACGACGTCGAAGGCGTGATCACCGCCATAGCGGAAGCCGCCAACACCGGGAAGATCGGCGACGGCAAGATCTTCGTTAGCGAAATATCCGATGTCGTGCGGATCCGGACCGGCGAACGCGGCGAAGCAGCGATCTAGGACCGGCTGAGAGGCGAATCCAGCGGGTCCGCGCCGCGACCCGCTCGCGAAAACGCGGGGTAGAGCAAGCGCTCTACCGCGCATTCTCCATACGGCAAAACGCACGCACCTTGCACGCATGCCTCACGTATCCCGCGCGCAGCTCCGAATTCTCCGGGCTTTCGCCATAAAGCCCGCCCGCGATCGGCCGATCCAATCAGCAGGAACACGGGAGCGTGGAGATGGGCACATGGCTACTCCTCATCATCTTGCTGATCGCGAGCTTCCCAGAGATCAGCGCGGCTGAGATCTACCGCTGGACCGATGCGAATGGCCGGCTCCATTTCGCCCAATCGCTCGACCAGGTCCCCGGTGATTACCGCAAGCAAGCACAACAGCAGGCGGCCAAACCTCTCGGCAACCTGCAAACCTTCGATTCGAGCTCCAGCGCCACGGCCGCCGGCTCATCGCGCGTTTTCCAGATCCCATTTCGGCGCGAAAACAGTCTGATGCGAGTCAACGTGGTGATCAACGGCCACCTCGACGTCCCATTCTACATCGATACGGGTGCCAGCGGCGTCTCGCTTCCGGCCGAGTACGCGAAGCGCTTGGGGATCCAGATCGGGCCCGACACGCCTCGGGTCCAGGTCCAGACCGCTAACGGCGTCATCGCAACACCTCTCGTTCAACTCGATTCCGTGAAGCTCGGGGGCGCCCGCGTGGATGGGCTGATGGCAACAGTCAACCCGACAACGAGTATTGGGCTGCTCGGAGGAGCCTTCTTCAACAACTTCACGTATGGCGTCGATCCGTCTTCGAGCGTCATCACGCTCGAGCGCAATCACGCCGTCCAGACGGGACTCGGCGAAGAACATTGGCGCCGACGCTTCAGCGATATTCAGCAACCGCTCGACCAGCTCAAGCGATATCTCGAGGACCACGCGATCAGCCGAAAGGGACGTCGCGAAGAGCTGATGCAGCGACAGGCCAGCTTGGAATCGAAGTTGAAAGAACTCGTGCTCGAAGCCAACCGTGTCAATGTACCGGCGAATTGGCGAAGATGAACGTTCCCGACCTGTCCAAGCTCGGCCAGCGTTTGTCGCTGGCAATTGCCGCGTTCGCGTTGGGGGTCAGCGCCGATCTGGCGACGGCCGATCTCTACCGATGTGTGCGTGCAGATGGCAGCACGGTATTCACCGACAGCCAGGCGACGTGCCCAGGGGTGCCAGAACACCACCCGACCGGCGAGGTGCAGAGTTATCGCCCGGCCGCGCCCGCGCGGGCTGCAGCCTCGCGCACCGCCAGCCCAGCCACGACCGCCAGCCGCTCGGCCGACAACGAGGCGAGCTGGCGCGAGAAGAAGCACCAGACCGCAGAAGAACTCAGCGCCATCACTGCGCGCATCAATCAAATCAGCCCGTTCGTCAAGACCTGCAACCGCGGCGGCAGTGTGTACCGCACGCTGGAAAACGGCCTCCGCTCGGGCGTTTCGTGCGAATGGCTGCGCGAGGAAATTCCGAAGCTCGAACGACAGCGCAGCGCTCTAAAGGACTACCTCGATCACGGCCTTCGCGACGAATGCCGCAAGTCGGGATGCTTCCCGGGCTGGTTGCGCTGACATCGCTGGCTCGCCGGAGCCTATCGGCGTTAGTCTAGACGGCGTGACACTCATCGCGTCGGCACCCACACCTCCGCAGGATCGCATCGTATTTCTCGATGTGCTGCGCGGTTTCGCACTGTTCGGCGTGCTTCTGATGAACATGCAGTATTTCGTTTCGCCGTCCTATGCTTCCATTTTGCAGTCGGACGCCGCGACCCCGAGTGACTGGCTCGGCTTCTGGTTTGTGCGGATATTCGCCGAGAGCAAGTTCTACCCTTTGTTCTCGTTTCTGTTCGGTTATGGAATGGCTATTCAAATCCAGAACGCGCAGGCCCGCCACGCCCGCTTCGCGCCGCTCTACATCTGGCGATTGACGATCCTGCTGCTGATCGGGGCGATTCACAGCATCTACTTCTGGTCGGGCGATATTCTCGCGACGTACGCGCTGCTCGGTTTCATTCTGCTGTTCTTCCATCAACGAACCGACGCGACGCTGCTGGCCGCCAGCTTGCTGTGCTTGTTCGCCGCAAGTGGAGTGCTCTCGGTGATTCAAACCGGTTGGTTGCCCGTCGATTGGACCCAGGCGCTGCGCAGCCGGTTCGATGCAAGCGGCGAAGGCGATCGGCTGGCCTACCAGCAAGGCATTCGGGTGATGTCGATGTTCCTGATCGGGCTGCTGGCCGGCCGAAGGCACTTGCTGACCGAGGGCATCAGAGATTCGTCACGGGTGGATCGAGTCTGCGTATGGGGTTGGATTACCGGACTCGCGGGCAACCTCATCTACGCGTGGTTGTGCCATCGCGTGGATCCCAATGTGCTCTCGTGGTCGCGGATCGCTGCCCTGTGGATGCTCGCGTGGAGTGGCCCGGTGCTTGCCGCGGCCTACGTGGCGACCCTGATCCGGCTGACACGCAATCCGCGCGGGAGAACCTTTTTGTCGCCGCTGTCATCTGTTGGCAAGATGGCGCTGACCAACTACCTGCTGCAGACGCTGATCTGCCAAATGCTATTGAGTGAGCCTATGCTTGGCCGCTTCGGACCGGTCCATCCGCCCATGGGACTGTTGCTGACGGTGGTGGTGTTCGCGTTTCAGATCGCGACGAGTCAGTGGTGGCTGTTGCGTTATCGCTTCGGTCCGATGGAATGGCTGTGGCGGACCCTGACTTATGGTCACTTGCAGCCTATGCGCAAGTTTGCTTCCTGACGACGCATTCGTCGCCTAGCCCGGCCGCTTCAACAGCGGCAGCGTATTGCGGCGATTGAAGTCGTGAGAAAACTTCCAGACCTTCGATTCGACGTAGTAGTGAGCGACGAAAAACCCCAGCAACGCTTCGAGATTTCCGGCGCCGGGCGCATCATATCCAGCGGTCACGCGAGAGCCGTGATAGGTGGCCGCCGCCAGGATCAGCAGCATCGCGAAACCCACAAGCGGGGCGAAGAACTTCGCGTACTCACGAACGCCTTCCGCTGCAGTGAGCGGACGATCGGGATACTTGTCATTCCATGTCATCAAGAACAACAGGCCGAGATACGCGACGCTGTGGTGCCCATTGAAGACCAGAAACCAGCTCCCCGCCGGCAATGCGTCGTAGAAAGACCACTTCACCATCGCCACCGCAGAAACCAGCAGGTAAAGAACAGCTGGGGTCCGCAGGCCGCCGAGGCGCAACAACTGGCCCAAATAAATCAACATCAGCGTCCCCGCGATCGCCAAGAACACATGACTCGCCAGCTCCGCATTCGCCGAGCCAACCCTGACCGCACCCGTGAAGCGGAGAACGGGTGCCAAGTGATTCGAGACGCAGACCGACCCGATGATCGCGTAGAAGATGCCCTTCTCGAGACGCGCCCAGTAGACCGGCTCGCGGACGTCAGTTCGCATTCGATAGATCTGCAGAATGCCGTAGTTCTGCATGCCGATATGCTGATATCCCCACAGGTATCCCGTCGTGGTCAGAATGAATCCAAGTGTCGAGTCGTATCCATCCGGAGCCGCCAGCGGCCACGCATAGATCCCGATGATCGACAGGGGAATCGCAAAGTACGCCACCCAGTGCTCTCGATAGTGCTGGAACTGGTTGGCGCGCAAATACGTGACTCGAAACATCGCAGCAAAGTGCGGCAGCCGTATGAACAGGTGATAGATCCACAACACGAAGAAGCCAGCCCCGAATCCGATCCGGGTCGCACCCGTGAATCCGTGCAGCGCCACTACCAGCAGTGGCGGCAACCACAACGTCGAAAAGAACGCGAGATCGTAGAAGGGACCAACGATCCAGCGAGACGGGATCGCGTGCGAGCCTGAGCAAGTCTGCGCCGTACTCATCGAGAACCCGTCACGCCTCTCTCGTTGCGGCACGCACGGACCTTGCGCGTGCTCACCTTCAGCACGCGAAATCCGCGGCGTGCTTCGCTTCTGTAGAGAAAGTCGGTATCGAGAACGCGAAATTTCTCGACCTCTTCGGGTGTGTCCACGATGATCCAAGAAAACGGAGTCTGTTGACGGCACGAAGCCGCTTGAATTCCCTCTCGACGCCGCGCTTCGGGAACTTCGAACACCCGATCCGGTCGAACCGAGCCGCGCACCAGCTGCATCTGATGAGTTTTGAACATCCGCGAAATCAAGACAGTCTCGCCCTCGGGAATTTCCGCCAGCAACTCCGCGAACTGTAGGATCTCCGGCGAGCCCGCGTGATCTGCGACCCTCTCATCCCAGGTGCGAAAATAGACGAAGGCGTTGGTGAGTGTCAGCACACCCAGCAGCGTGAGCACGCCGATTCCACTGGTAATCCGGTTGACCAGACGCGCGGATGGGAGCGCCATCGCGAGAGCAACGACTGGAAACGCCGCAACTGCGTAGATAAATGGCAACGCGAGCACAGTTCGTCGCGGGACCACCCCGCCAATCGCCGCCGGTAGAAGCGCGCCCCCCACCACCCAGATCCACAGAAAACGCAGCGGCCATTCCCGCCAACGACGCGCAACCGAAATCAAGCCGAACAAGACAAGCGGAGCAACAACTGGACTCAGCAACGGACCTGACACCCAACGGCCGGCGGATTCAGCGCTGGGCGCAAAGACCAGGCGGGCCAGCGTCGCCGGAATTCGATCCGCCAGACTGTCGAGCCGCCATGGGTCGTCGAGTACCTGCCAGCCGACCGCACGCGCCGCTTGGATAGCGGCTTCTGCGGGCGCATTCGCGCCCTCGAGCAATACCACGCGCCTTCCTCGACCGGTCTCGGCAAGTTTGACCTGCAACCGGTCCGAGTGAAATTCGCTCCGATACTCGGCTATTGCGGTTGATTCGCACTCCACCGGCGGAATCAGGAGTGCAGCACGCATACGGGAATCGTCGATGCGGGTCCAGACCGCCCGATCGAAGGTCTGCCCACTCACGTCGTCGATTCCCGCGCGAAACGCAATCAAGCCCGGGGCTGCCACCACCACGCCACCAGCCAGCGCGATAGCTGCCAGCCGATTCGCACCCTCGCGGGAGCGCAGCTCCGGCGATAGTACGATGGTCACTGCGGCCATCACGGGTGCAAACCAGCTCAGCTGGTAGAAGTACAGCGACCCGCCGAGCAGGGAACCGAGTACAGCTGCCGGCATTGGCTTCCACCGATCCACCAGCCACAGCATCGCCGCTACGCACACGCTGCCGTGAAGAACGCTAATCGAGATGTACAGGCCTACCCGGCTGTACAACAAGAACAGAGGGGCCGCCGCGCACATTGCCCCCATGCACAGTGCAACGCGCGCGCCCAGCTGTGTCCACAGGGCGCGCATCGCTATCGCGAGTGTCGACACAGCTGCCAGGACCGAGACCCAGCGCAGAGAGATCACTTCGGCCCCGGCCAGTGCGGCAGCGATCGATTGCAGCGCGAACGGCACCGTCTGCGATTGGAACTGCTCGAACGTGTAAACGGCCTTCCCTTCGTGCGTGAGGATTTCGCCCGGATCGACAAGCCCGAGCTGCATCTGCGTCGCGCGGAGATACGCGACCTCGTCGAAATAAAGCTGTGGATAGACATCGAGTCGATACAGGCACACCGCGAGCGAGCCCAAAACGATCAAAACCGCGCATCCGACCAGAACCCAATTGGGGAGTTCCACGCCCGAGCGGCGCGGAACCCAGAACCAGTAGGCGACGACTGCGAGGCCATAGAGCAACAGGCCAGGAACGAAGAGTTCGTCCAGCAGGTAGGACTGCCCAATCCAGCCCAGACCGAATGCACAGGCTCCGAACCCAGCCCCGGTCCGGGCGGCAGCACGCCTCGCGCCCAAACTGACCGGGATCAACAGCAACAGCGCCGCCGGAATGCGAAGCGGCACGAGCGCTTCGCCGAGTCGATGGAGTAGCGCGCCAAGTTCGATCAAGACGACTCCATCCGGCATCCGGGCAAGATAACAGCGATCGCGGCATCCACGCGCCGTACCGGCGGAGCGTTTGTCGGGGGTATACTCGTGCCGCTTTGGATGATCCGACTGCTACCCCGGATTCGGAACAGAACAACCCGAATCATGCGTGGCTCGACACCGGCCCGATCGTTGGATTGACGCTCGGGGTCGTTTCCACGTTCCTTGTCGTCGGCGGGATTCTTTGGGGCACCTGGAACGCCTACCAATCGCTCGAATCGGCGTCGTCTGCCCAGCTCTACCTGCAGCGTTTGACGACGCAGATCACGCGCCTCGATGAAGCGCTGGCCAGGTCGGCTCGCAACGCGGCCACAACCGGCGACTCAAAGTGGCAGGCCCGTCACCGCGAAGCACTACCCGAACTGCGCGCGGCCATCGCGGAAGCGGCAGACTTGTCACCCGGCGAATTCGCCGGGGCTGCGGGGAAAGTCGGCGCGCATGCCGACCGCAAACAAGTCACGGCGATAGAGACCTTTGCGTTCGAACTCGTCCGAAACGAGCAGGGCCAGATGGCCGCGACGTTGCTGTTTGGAGAGCTCTACGAAGCGGCGCGCCGACGAGACTCTGCCGGTCTCGCCTTTCTGACACATGCGATCGACCAGCAGCTGGGTCGAGAAGTTGAGCGTCTTCAGGAACGCACCGCGACCACACACCTGGCTGCATGGGTCGCCATCGGCCTACTGCTGCTGTTGTGGTTCGGAATCGCCAGCGCGATTCGCCGCAGCCTTGCCGCTCACGCGATGGCCGAACACGAGAGCCGCACGCTCGCAGGGCGGATCCAGAGCGCGCAGCGACTCGAGAGCCTGAGCGTCCTCGCTGGCGGGATCGCTCACGATTTCAACAACCTGTTGACCGGAATTCTCAGCAACGCGGGGACTGCGCGCCGTAAGCTTCCGGCCAACGACTCCGCGCAACAACACCTGAGCGAGATCGTCCAAGGTTCGAAGCTCGCGGCCCACCTGACGTCACAGCTGCTGGCATACGCGGGAAAAGGCCAGTTCCAGGTCCTGGCGCGCGATTTGAGCGCCGCTGTCAACGAAATTCAAGACCTGCTCGAGACTTCGGTGCGGCACAAAGCCAAGCTCACCTACGATCTCTTCGATCGGCTTCCCGCCATCCAGGTCGATCCCAGTCAGCTGCATCAGGCCATCATGAATCTGGTCCTCAACGCCTCGGAATCGATTGAGGGTGAGGTCGACGTGACGATCAGAACGCGCATCCTCGATTTGAGCTCGACCGACATGAGTGAACTCGTACCGGGAAGCCCGCTCGAGCCCTGTCGTTGCGTCGCACTGGAAGTCGAAGATTTCGGCTGGGGGATGGATCGCGAGACTCTCGATCAGGTGTTCATTCCATTTTTCACTACCAAAACAGGCGGCCGTGGCCTTGGGCTCGCCGCGACATTGGGGATTGCGCATCGACACGGCGGCGGGATCCACGTGAACTCTGAACTCGGCAGGGGGACATTGTTCCGGGTGTTGTTTCCCGCGTCCGACGGAGTGGCTGAGCACCTGCCGGAAAATCCGGTCAGCGACCTTTCGGGTCACGGCGTCGTGCTAGTCGTCGACGACGACGACTACATCCTGCAGGCCGTCTACGCGCTGCTCGAAAGCTATGGCTACTCGGTGCGGCTGGCGAAAACAGGCCGTCAAGCCATCGAGATCTACACTCAACATTGCGACGAAATCGACCTCGTGCTGCTCGACTTATCGATGCCGGGTATGAACGGAGAGGAGACATTCCGCGAATTGCGCAAAATTCGGAGCGATGTAAGAGTCCTGCTGTCGACCGGCTACGCACCCGATGAGGCCGCGCAGCGATTCACAGACACTGGACTCGCCGGATTTTTGCGCAAACCCTACGACGCGGATGCATTGGGGGACGCAATCAAGCGGATTCTCGACCGCGAGCCGAGCGCGGGACCCACCGGCCGACTCGACGAAGCGATGCTCGGACTTCGAGCCTCCTACGGGCGAAAGCTCCCCGAAAAGCTCGACGAACTCGCTGAGGCAATACGGCTGGCCCGCGGTCCCAATGCATCCAAAGCCAAAGAAGACGCGCGCGCGCTGGCGCATCGCCTGGCGGGAACGTCGGGCTCTTACGGTCTGGCGCGGATCGGTGCCGAGCTGGATCGCGTCGAGTCTGCGCTTCGCTGCTTGATCGAACCATCAGAGGGCAGCGCAGAGGGAAGCCCGGACGAACTCTGGAAGACAATCGACGCGTGCATGCGGGTTGTCCGGGAACTCCAGAACGACTAGTTGCGCGTTTGCCGCGGAAGCTCCGACGTCCTCGCCCGACCGGAGACGGGGCAGCCTCCTCGCCTGCGAACGGTTGGGCTACGCCGGCGAATCGGTGAATGCCACCGGAATTCGCCCGGGAACCCGGAACAGCGAGCGGCCCCACTCGGTCTTCTCATCGAGCAACCGAAGATTATCGAAGCGCCGGACGATTCCACCGATCGCGATCTGGGTCTCGAGTCGAGCGAGGTGAGCGCCGAGGCAGAAGTGCGCGCCGCCCCCAAACGAAAAATGGGGCGCTGCGCCCTTGTCTTTCCCGTATCGGTCCTTTACGTAACGCGTGACATCGAAGCGCTCCGGATCGTCGAAAGCTTCAGGGTCGCGATTCGCGGCGGCAATCAACGCGAGGACCTCCGTGTCGTCCGGGATTACATACCCACCGAACTCCGCATCGGCGTGAAGCACGCGCACCGTGGCGACAATCGGCCCGGAGAAGCGCAAACACTCTTCGACCGTACTCTCGATCAGCTCGGGATGGGCACGCAGCTTCTGGATTTCGTCGGGATTGCGAATCAGGGTGGTCAGCCCGTTGCCGATCAGGCCGATCGTCGTTTCGAAGCCCGCAATCAACAAGCCGATCGACTGCGAGAGCAATTCGATCTCGGAGAGCTTCTCTCCATCTTCCTCCGCAGTAATGAGCGTCGAAAGCAGATCGTCGGAATCCTTGCCGCGTCGCTCGGCGATCAGCTCATTGAAATAGTTGAGCAGCGAGACCCCGGCGACCTCGACTCTGGCCCGAATTTCCTCATCGCCGCCGCCCCGCACGACCGCGAGCCCATGGGTCGCGTCGGTCGTCCACTTCGTGAACTTCCCCTGGTCTTCGGACGGGACACCAAGCATCTCGCAGATCAGGGTCGCCGGGACCGGCAGTGCGAGATCGGCGACGAGGTCCATTGTCCCTGCGCTCGCCACTCGATCGAGCAGTGTCTCGGTGACCTCTTCAACTCGCGTACGCCAACCTTCGATCGCGCGTGGTGTAAAAGCTTTCGAAACGAGCTTGCGGAGCCTCGTGTGGTTCGGCGGGTCCTGAAGCAGCATGAAGACCCCCGCGCCAGGGTCCTCGACCTCTTGCCCGGGGAGCAGGCCGTTGTGACGCCGCATACCGGACGGCACGTTGCGGAGCAGCTTGTGCACGTCCTCGTAGCGAGACAGGCGCCATCCACCATCCGGTGTGAGATTGACGGGCTGTCTCTCGCGGAGCTCCCGGAACTCCGTGTAGGGGTCCTCGATCTGAACGTTCTGCTCGTCGAATACCAGACCGTACCAACCCGGCTCGGGGGTGCGGGCCGAGACAGAATTCTCGTCAGCTTTCTCGTCAGCTGGAGAAAGCTGGGCTGTGGCGTCGGTCATGTGGGGTTCCTCTGCGGATCAGGGGCGCAAGCAAAGGCTAGCGAATCACCCACCGATGTGAGGGGAGCCCAGCGCAGAGCGTTGAGGGCCGACGCCTCGCGAAACACGACATGGGCGTCAGTGCCCGCGACCAGAACCGCGTCGATCATGTTCGGGGAGCGGCGCCTGCCCATTCGAGTCGCGAAGCAGACACGCCTACTTGCGCCACAGCCTACTCTCGCGGACGATGTGCTGGCTTGCCACTGGCGACACCCTACCGACAACGATCCCAGTCACAGCGAACCAATCGTCGCGTTCGATCGCGATGAGGGCGCCTACGTCCCGGTGGTTCGCAACAGCCAACCGCGTACCCGGGAGCGGACCAGTGTGGGCTTGATCGGTTTGGTCAGGTAGTCGGTCGCGCCCGCAGTGAACGCCTCGACAATATCGGTTTCCTCTAGCTTCAGGCCAGTCAAAACCAGTATCGGTGTGTTGCGAATCCTCGGATCAGACTCGGCGCGGATCGCTCTGCATACTTCCAAGCCGTGGCGACTGGGCAATTCCAGGTCGAGAAGAATCAAGGTCGGTCGATGCTCGCGCGCGCTCGCGAGCGCAACGTCTCCATCGGTCGCCGCTAGCACTCTGATCCCATCCGCGCGCAGCGTCGTTTCCAGTAGCAATACCATATCCGGATCATCGTCAACGATCAGCACGGTTGCCGCTCGCCGCGGCGAGAGACTCAACAGGGCCGAAAATTCGGATTGGATCGGGTGTTCTCCGAAGCTGGCGCCTGCGCGAACATCGCGCGTGACATCAATCGACATCCCCTCCGCGGCAGCGTCGATTTTCGGGGCAAATTCACAACCGGCCGCTCGTTCGCGCGCCATCTCGAGCAACGCATCGAGCTCTTCGTCGTCGCGATCTGGGTCGTGGTGGGTGAAAACCAGATGGGGGGTCCGCGCGAGAATCGCGTAATCGACGGCGCGCTCGAGCGGAGTGTGACCCCAACCCGCCTTCAATGGGAAGTCGTCGAGGGTGTACTGGGCGTCGTGAATCACCAAGTCCGCGCCCTCCAAGAAGCGGGCATGTCGCCGATCCTCGTGGTGGATCGGTTCCGCGCCAGCTGGCGCATCCAGAGGGTGCAGCGAATGCGGCTCGTGGTCGCATGCATAGATGACGATGGCCTCGTCGGTCTCGAAACGGAAACCGAGAGTCAGAGCCGGATGATTCAGGTATTGCGTCGTGATGCGAACTGGCCCGATCTGGAATACGCCCTCCGTCAGGTCTTGATACTCGACGTCGGCGCTCAGCGCGTCGAGATTGATCGGGGAATACTCGTAGGACATCTGACCGGCCAGCGCGGATTCAAGCTTCCGGTCGCCTCCGCCGGGTGCGTAAATGCGCCAGCGCGATCCCGGAGTAAACAGTGGCGCAAAGAACGGGAAGCCTTGGATGTGGTCCCAATGCGTGTGGCCAATCAGCAAATGCCCATCAACCGGCTCAGGCGACGCGGCCAATTTCTTTCCCAACTTGTGGGCGCCGGTACCGCAATCGACAACGATCAACGTGCCATCGGCCGCCGATATTTCGATACACGACGTGTTTCCACCGTATCGCAACGTGGCGGGCCCGGGTTGCGCGATCGATCCGCGGGTTCCCCAAAACCGGATCTGCATGACGGTTGATTGTATCCGCTGCGGCTAGCGTGTGCAGACCGATTTGATCGGCCCGATCGTTTCAGCTGGGTTCGAAGACCGGCTACCCTACAATCGCCGGGGTTGATAGCCCTCGTCGAATGATCGCGGCGCCGATCAGCACGCGCATCAAATCCGCCCAGGAGCCCACCGAAATGAAGTATCTCCACAGCATGGTCCGAGTTCGAGATCTCGAAAGATCGCTTGATTTCTATTGCGCGAAACTGGGTCTGGAGGAGCTCCACCGCGTGGACGTCGCAGCGGGGCGATTCACGCTGGTGTTCTTGGCGGCACCCGGCGACCGCGAGGCACAAGTCGAACTGACGCACAACTGGGACCCGGAGGAGTACGACGAGGGGCGCAACTTCGGCCATCTGGCCTACCAGGTAGACGACATCTATGCGGTGTGCCAACGCCTGCGCGACGGAGGTGTCACCGTCAACCGGCCGCCGCGCGACGGCCACATGGCGTTTGTGCGATCACCCGACAACATCTCGATCGAACTTCTGCAGGCGGGCAGCCCGCTCGCTCCCCGCGAGCCGTGGCTGTCGATGCCCAACAGCGGAAAATGGTAGCCACCGGCGCGGAACCCAATGCAAGACGGTAACCGACGCGCGATCATGGCTGCCTTCTCGGCCAACCTCGGCATTTCAGTCGCGAAATTCATCGGCTTCCTGGCAACAGGCGCCGCTTCGATGCTCGCCGAGGCGGTCCACTCGCTCGCCGACACGGGCAATCAAGGCCTGTTGCTGATGGGCGCCAGACGCTCCCAGCGCGCTGCCACGCGCCAGCACCCGTTTGGCTACGGCCGGGAGCGCTACTTCTGGGCGTTTGTCGTTGCGCTCGTGCTGTTTTCAATGGGGGCGTTGTTCGCAATCACGGAGGGGATCGACAAACTTCGACATCCCCATCAACTCGAATCCCCACATTGGGCGATCGGAATCCTGCTCGTCGCACTGGCTCTCGAGAGCTGGTCCTTCTACACAGCGATTGTCGAGGCGAACAAGGTCCGGGAAGCGACCGGCTGGTGGGATTTCATTCGCCAGACCAAGAGCCCTGAGCTGCCGGTGGTTCTACTCGAAGACCTGGGCGCGCTGGTGGGACTGTGCTTCGCACTGCTGGGTGTGTCGATGAGTATCGTGACGGGAGACTCGCGCTTTGATGCCATGGGAAGCATCGCGATCGGGTTGCTGCTGGCGGCAATCGCAGTCGTCGTTGCAATTGAAATGCAGAGTCTGCTGATCGGAGAAGCGGCGACTGGATCACAAGAGCGCGACATCCACCAAGCGATCACGTCTTCCCCATCGGTCAACAGTCTCATTCACATTCGAACGCTGCACCTGGGTCCCGATGAGTTGCTGGTCGCAGCGAAGGTAGAGCTCGACGAGAGTCTGGATTTCCCAGGTATCGCCGCCACCATCGACGCGATCGAGGCGTCGATCCGAAGCCGCGTCCCGATTGCACGGGTGATCTACATCGAGCCGGATGTGGCACGAGACCCGACGGCGGCCTCCGGAAGCGGGTGATCTAGCATTGAGCGATTGGCCATTGATTCTTGGCCCGGATCGCGTTTGACTAGCCGTTCAATTCTTGTGAAATCCACAACCGGAGAGGCCAAAGGCACATGAGAGCGGCAATCCTCACAGAACTCAACAAGGAACTCACTATTCGCGACGACATCGAACTCGTCGATCTCGGCGCAGGGGAAGTTCACGTCAAGATCGTCTCGAGTGGCGTGTGCCACTCGGACGTCTCCGCGCAGAACGGCACCATTCCGTCCGGATTACCGTGCGTACTCGGGCACGAAGGCGCCGGTGTCATCCAGGAAGTCGGCGACGGCGTCACGGAAGTCAAAGCCGGTGATCACGTAATCATTTCGTTCACGCCTGCCTGCCGAAACTGCAAGGCGTGCCTGCGCGGACAGTCCTACCTGTGCCAGTCGATGGGGCCGATGATGGTTCCGCACTTCAAAATCGACGGAAAACCTGTCATGGGTTTTGCCGGTTGCGGGACGTTCGCAGACGAATTGATCGTGCCCGAATCTGCCGTAGTGAAGGTGGACAACGACATCCCGCTCGACGTCGTGTCGCTGATCGGGTGTGGCGTGACTACCGGTGTTGGCGCGGCCATCAACACGGCGAAGGTCACGCCCGGTAGCTCCGTGGTCGTATTCGGCTGCGGCGGCATTGGCATCTCCGCCATCCAGGGCGCGCGCATCGCGGGTGCCGCAGAGATCGTCGCAGTCGACACCCTGCCGGCAAAACTCGAGATGGCCAAGAACTTTGGCGCCACTCACACGGCCCTTCCCAAAGACCTGCCGGGTGTTCAGATGGCGGTTACCGGCGGAGAGGGGTTCGACTTCGCATTGGAGTGCATCGGCAACCCGAATACGATTCGCGCCACTTACGACGCAACGCGGCGCGGAGGCACAGCCGTCATCGTCGGCGTGGGGCGCATGGACGAGATGGTGCAATTCTCGGCCTTCGAGTTCTTCTTCGCAGACAAGACGTTGCGCGGATCGATGTACGGCAGCGCGAACGTGCGCGTCGACATGCCCAAGCTGCTGCGACTTTGGAGGACGGGCAAGCTCGACCTCGAAAGCATGATCAGCCGCCGCGGAAAGCTCGATGATGTCAACGAAGCCTTCCGCGCGATGCAGGCGGGCGAAGTCATCCGGACCGTGCTCGACTTCTAGGAGCCCGTTCCAAGATGGGTCGGGCGACGACGTGGGAGCTGTCGCCGTGCAGCGGCGAACCCGCAATGAGTCGAGCCGGGCGACGAGCAAGCTAGACGCGTGCACGCGGCAGAGTCCGCTCTTCCGCGTGCACGCGCGTTTCCAACCCCCGTGCGCGTTAGTCGGTCCGCAGATCCAGCACTACTGCGCTGTGATCAGACCCACGCACAGACATCACCTGAAACTCTTCCACCTCGAATCCGCGGACGAAGCCGTGGTCGATGCGTAGGAGTCTGGGGGCGCCGTGCCACGGACCCCAGGTCGATCGAACGGGGCGCCCAAGCGCCCCGGCCGCCGCACCGGCGGCGTCCGTGAAGCGCTGCGCGAACCAGCGATAGACGGGCCACACGGGTGTGGCGTTGAAGTCGCCGACCAGCACCCTGGAATCGCGCAGCGAGTCGCTCCCTTCGTCGGCCAGGAAGCGCTCGAAGTCGCGAATCTGGCGCCGGCGTACCGGCAGCCCCAGCTTTGGAACCACCAGGTGAGGCGCGTACATGTGGACATTGACCACTTCGAGGGGGCGGTTGAGCTGAGACCAATCGCTGGGATCGAGGCGAACGACAGGGGCCGATCGCATGTAGAGCGGGATCAGCGACATCGCGACCGGCTGGCGTGTGGCGAACCCCATGCCGGAGTGATCGCGAGCGGGCATGAGCTGGCCGTGGGGCATCACCTCCGCGAGCGCGTCAGCTTGCTCGGGTGCCATTTCCTGCACGGCGACAATGTCCGCCTCGAGGCCCGCAACGAGTTCGGCGAAAGCCTCCGGATGCGCGCGCCCGTTCCACAAATTCGCCGATACGATACGCAACCTGCCGGCCAATCCTCTCCCCCACCCGCCTACTTCCTACTTCCTAGTTCCTAGTGCAACACCCGCCAAGTTTCGGTACCCATGATTGAAGCCGACAGAACGCTCTTCTCCGTCGGACAACGCGACGGTGATCCCTTTGTCAGCATGTACCAGAACTTTCCGGATGTGCCACTAGTTCCTAGTTCCTAGTTCCTACTTTCTTCACGGCTTCACTTCCTTCCCTACTGCACTGCGGAGTTCTCTGCTGGCTCTCCCAGGCTTCGCTTGATTCTCCCAGGTCCATCGGCAGATTCAGGCCAGAGCTGCAGCCCGCCGGCGGCCCGTCTTCATCGCAGGCCAACCGCGAACTCGCGGACCTTTTCGCCTTCGGTCCTCTCGAACGGAGCTCAGCTGAAATCGGTTAGCTCGTAGTCGTGTCGCTTCGTCCGATCCTCACTGAGATACTGAACAAATTCCCAGTCGTTGCCATCGTCATCGTAAAAATAGACGCGCCTGCGGTAGGGGTGAGTATTGGGAACGGTGCTGTCTCGGTAGCCCGCGGCACTCAAGCGGCTGCGCAGAGCGTCCACGTCGGCGACTTCATATCCAAGATGATTCAATCCGGGCTTGCCGCTGTACGGCACCCACCGCTCCGCCGGGTCGCCAGCCGCTTCGTTGAGCGCGATATAGGTCTCGTTCGTGCCGATGTGCACCCAGCGGGTGCCCGTCCAGCCCGTCCCCTCTCGGCGCACCCGGAAATCGGGAAACGCTGTCTGGAGGAAGCGCATCGCTGCTTCGATGTCGCGGACGACGAGGTTGGCGTGTTCCAGTCGAACTGAGCTGGCTCGATCTTGTGACATGTGATCCTCCTTGGGCGCAAGCTCAATATCGATCAGCTCCTGCCCAAATGCGATCGCATTGCCAGTACGTCGGCGAATTGATACTTTACCATCCACATGGATGATACAAGAGCGCATCTGGCAGCGAACGTACGCCGGCTGAGAGAAGCGCGCGGGCTCAGCCAGCAGCGGATCGCGCTGCTAGCCGGCATTCCACGCCCCACCTGGGCCAGCCTGGAATCGGGCGGCGCCAATCCAACGCTTTCGGTGTTGTCCCGCGTGGCCGCCGGGCTCCAGGTCTCGATCGAGGAATTGATCGGTCCTCCGCGGACGGCAGCCCAGCTGTTCCGGGCCGGCGACATCCGTGAGCGCAAGCGGGGCGGGGCGCGCTTGCGCGCGCTGATTCCGGAAGCGATCGGTGGGATTGACATCGCGCGGATGGAACTGTCAGCCGGGGGCCAGATGGTGGGTGTTCCTCACACACCAGGCACGCGCGAGTACCTGACCTGCGAGACCGGTCGCATCGAGCTGATCGCATCGGGTGAGCGCTGGGAACTCGGCCCCGCTGACGCTCTCGTGTTTCGCGGAGACCAGCGTCACACCTACCGCAATCCAGACGCGAGACGGCCAGCTGTCGCGATCACCGTCGTCTGCTTTGCGCCGACGTCGTGAGATCTTCGGCGACTGCGGCGTTCAGTTTTCTGGCCGCGCGCATGGCTCTGGCGCTGATGGCGACCGCCATCAGAGTCAGCGCCCCAGCCGTTCCAGCACAAGCCACCGAACCGGAGGCGATCTCTCGTGAAGATCGGCTCCACGAGATCATCTCCAACCACACCTGCCCCTGCGGTTGCGGAAGCGCTCTTCCGGGAGGGGATCGCGCACCCGCCTGCTTCGGTTGCAGCGTCGCCAAGGCCGAGGTCAGCTTCATCCGCGAAAGCATCGCCAAAGGCCGTTCGACGATCGACATCGTGATGGCTCTCGGCGAGCCGGCGCTGATCGAGATTTTCGCGGACTACACCGACCCGCAGCTCGGCGCTACCTGGAAACGGGCAGAGCGAATTGCATCCGAATTCGATCAGCATCGCGTCGTGCTGCGAACACATGGGGAAACCGTCGAAGCGCGACGCGCACTCGAGCTGGCCGAATGCGCCCGACAGTTTCACCGCTTCTCGCCAGTTCACAACGCGCTCGTCGAACACACCGGCCCCTGGGACCGCGAAGCCCTGCTCTCGTTGGCGGAAGAGCAGGGCCTGGCGCGCGATGCAACACAGCAATGCCTTGGCAGCGTCGATGTCGCGGACCAGATCGCCAAGGACCGGCAGCACGCCAAGGAGCGCCGAATCAGCCGGTTTCCCAGGGTATCGGTGAACCGCACGCTCGTCGTCGACGCTGAAGAAGCCATCCGCGCTGCGGTGCGAAAAGCGGTGTTGGAAAGGAGCTTTTGAAGGCTGCCCGGCGATTCGAATGAATCTCGAATGAATAGAGAAATCTCATCGTCGTCACCGTCCTTCGGCGCCGAAGACCTCGACTCCGTTCATCGCTAGCAGCCGTAGTTCCCGGCCGAAGCGCGTGCCGCCTCGCGCCGTCTCTCCCAACGCCAACGAAAACCCGCGAACACGAGCGCGCCGGCCCCGATGATCCATGGGTTATCGAGGACACCGAGTGGTGCTGCGAACTGCGCGCCCAGAACTGCGACCCCGCCGATCGGGACCCCACAGAACAGTACGACCGCACCGATCGCACCCAGTCCTGCGGGACGCACCAGCCGCAGCCATCCGGGTGACTCGGGCTGCTCCGTTCGGGTCGCCTCCGCTACACCGTCAATACCGATGCTGGTCAAGAAGCTCGCAGCCGGATCGACCCCGGTGATTTCGAGACGCAGCCCTCCAGGTGCGTCCCGCACGGAGAACCCCAACCCAGGACAGCACTGGTTCTCAAAGGCAACGAATGCGTCGAGTTCGCTGCGCATCTCTGCAGTGGCATCAAAGAACAACGCCAGACCGTCCGGCATGGCTTCTTTCCGGCGCGCCTTCGAAACGAGTCCGCCACGCAATTCCTGGCGCCTGATTTCTCGATCTCGAGCTGACAAATTGCAGACCTCGCTGATCTCGGTCATGTGCACCTCCTGTGGGTTGCACAAAGACTACCTCTTGAAGTGCACTTCAAGTCAAGGGCTGTCGCTCAGAGGAGAGCCACAGTGCGTTGCATCACGCGTCGTCGGGCCCGGGGCCCCGCCGACGATTCCGGTTTGAAGTACGCTTCAGTTGAAGGAGGACGCCATGGCGTTTCGGATCGGGGAAGTCGCGCAGCGCGCCCAAATTGCGGCATCGGCCATTCGCTACTACGAACGAGAAGGCCTGATTCCCAAGGCCGACCGCCGGGGGAACGCGCGTGTGTACGGAGTCGATATATTCCAACGTCTATCGTTGATCGAGCTCGCGAAGAGCGCCGGATTTACCGTGGCCGAGACGCGACAGCTGGTCCGCGGCGTATCGCGAAGCACGCCACCGGGACCGCGCTGGCGCGAACTCGCCCAAAAAAAACTGGCAGAAATCGAGGAACGCATTGCCGAGGCTCAGCGCATGCGAACTGTGCTCCAAGCCGTCATGGGCTGCGAATGCCCGAGCTTCGAGGACTGCACCCGAGCGGGCTGCTAACCCGAAAACTCGATTACGACCGAACCCACCCCTTCGGTTTCATGCAGCTTTCAAATTTGTTCCAGTTGACCTGCGCGAGGCCGCTGGAGTCCCTGAACTCGGATTCCTTCTCGCAGAGGGCTTTCGCCGCGTCGAAGTCGAGCTGGGGATTTCCGATCGCGTGGTATCCGCTGCCGGGGTTCCACCAGGCGCTCACCGATTGGCACCCGAGGGAGCCGACCAGCAACGCGCACAGTAGCCCTGCTCTACTCAGCACATTTCTTCGCGCAATGGTCATGCGCGTCGAGACATTCCTCGGGGCACGTCTCGTCGTCGACGTGGTCCTGGCATTTCTGCGTACAGGCGTCCATGGCGGCGTTGCAGGCGAATGTGCAGCTCTGCTCGGAGTCATCCTCGGCGGTCGAGGTTGTTGCGAGCGCGAGTCCGATCACACCCGCCGTCACAATGGACACAATCCAGGTCCCGATGGTGACTGGTCTTGATCCTCTGTTGAGTACCGTATCGAACATCAATCGAACCTCCTGTCCATTCCATTGTCAGTATGCTTCAGCCCAGGCTTCACTGATCAGCCGTCGCCGAACGCCTTCACGCCTTCTGCGGCTATCGGCTAGCCAACGATTCTAGTGCGCCGGTTCGGGATAGCCCAGCTGCATCGAAATTTCGCCGAGTGCCGAGTGCGGCGTGCGGAGTGTAGAGGCGAGTGCGCGAGCAGCCACCGACGCTTCAAGCAAACTGCAGACGCGCTGAGCCGGCTCAGAAAACGATCTCGAAGCGTACGCCCCCGATCACGATCGTATCGTGCTTGGGGTCGCTTGCGGGATCCACCGCGATCTGCAGGTCGGGCGTCAGCGCGATCGACGGAGAGAGCTGGAGCCGGTAATAGAGTTCGAGCAGCGTCTCGTCCCGCACGCCGGCACCCGAGCTCGGATCCGACCAGGCGACGCCAAACGCGACCAGGTCGTGCTTGCGGCCGAAGGGGCGCTCGAGTGCCAACCCACCGGAAACGAACCGCTCGACGAGCGTGATGTCGTCGTCGCCGATTCCGAAACGGAAGAAAGCCACGAGCCGGTCGATGCCCAACTCCTGGTCGATGTTGAGCCCCAGCCCCCAGCCGTCGGAACCCGACACGTGGCCGTGCCACGGCGTGAGGCGGTAGTGGCCTTTGCCGAGGTACGCGAGGCTTTGCGTGAGCCCGACCTCGAAGATCTGGTCCCAGTTCCCGTCATTGGCCGACTTCCAGAACGCCCACGGCTCGTCGTTCTTGGCGGTGCCGACACCCGTCATGACGTAGAGGTCTTTGCTCAGCGCGAAGCGCACGAGCCCGCCGATACCGCCATAGGTGGTGAACGGAAGCGCGAGGTTGTTCTCGAGCGCGAATGCGAAGAATTGTCGGAAGCCGTTGTTCGCCTCGCGGTTGTTGTCGAAATACGACGACTGATCGACGCGGCCCGCCACCACGACCAGCGTTTCTGCTGGCGATACGTGCTTGAAGGCCAACTCGTCCAGCGCGGCGGGGTCAGGAAAGACGTTGGCGTTCAGGGCGGAGATCGACCCCACGTTGCCGGAGATCGACCGGTCGTCAGTGTTGTAGTTGAGACCCGGGCTGCCGAGGAGGGTCCACTGCAGGTAGCTGGTTCCCAACTGCTTGCTTTCGTGGAGCCTCAAGTCTGCGACGGTCTGCCAACCGAAGGTGGCGAAATTCTCGTCGCCCGTTGCCGTCTGGCTGGCGTGCTGGTCGTCGAAAGCCGTGTCGAGGCCGAGCCGGATCCCGATGTCTCGAAGCGCTCCCTTCAGGGCCTGGCCCGCGCCCGAAAGCACGTTCCAGTCGGGCTGGCTCTCGTCGGGGGGATCGATGTGGAAGCCCCAATCTCGCTTCCGCGGCAGGTGCCAGTAGACACGAGTGTGGGGCGCGGCACGACGGGTGGCGTCGTCTTGCTGCGCAGGGGCCGCCGCGGGGTCGTCGGTCTGCGCGGACGCGCTCGATGCCAGACACAGAAGCACCAGAGCAAGGACGGTCGCGGACATCTCAACCCATTGTGCGCGATCAAGCTCGCGCGCGCCCCCACGTTGCGCGCCTGTGTATTGCGCTGCGTTGCTGTTAGGCTGCCGGCATTCGCATGAGCCTTCTCCCCGACAACTCGGCGACGAGCTCAACCCCTAACGCTGCCACCCGCCACCACCTCGGGCCTTTTGTCACGCGCGTCGTTGCACAGCTGGCCGACGGCAACCAACTCGTTGCGACCTCGCGCCGCCACCGCAAAGGGCTCGCGCCCCATCGATCCGCCGCGCACGAGGACAACCGCATCCCGGTCACACGCCGCGAAGCCTGGAAGCACTTCTGGGCCCCAGGGCGCCTGGCCTGGTGGATCCCTGTCTTCTTCATCGTGGGTTCGTTTTTCTTCGCGCTCGGAGGCTGGGCCGTTACCTGGCCGGCCGCGACGCTCGCGCCGCTGCGCGTGGCGGCTACGGCGAATCGCATCTTCTTCATTGGTTCGCTCTTGTTCACGATCGCCGCCTACCTCCAGCTCCTCGAGGCGGCGAACGGAGACGTCGCCGAGGCTTCGGGCTCGCCGCGTGCGCGCTGGCGCTGGTTGGGTTGGAAGACTCGCAACCTGGGCTGGCTCGCGTCCGCGGTCCAGCTGTTTGGGACCATTACCTTCAACGTCGATACGGCCGATGCCTTGCTCGCAGGTCTGAGTTGGGAGCAGGAAGATCTACTGGTCTGGACGCCAAACGCGATCGGCTGCGCGTGCTTTCTGATCGCCAGCGCCCTCGCCTGGGTGGAGCTGTCACACGGCGCGTGGTCTTTCGCGCCGCGCAGCGTCTCGTGGTGGGGCGTCGCGATGAACGCGATCGGCTCGGCGGCTTTCGCAGCCTCCGCGCTCTACAGCTTCGTCCGCCCCGGGCTGCCCGACGTGCAGGAAATCTGGCTGGCCGGCCTCTATACCTTCGTCGGAGCGCTGTGCTTTCTGGTGGGCAGCTACCTTCTGATCCCGGAGCTCTTCGATGGAAAAGTCCGCGAATCGACGACAGGCACGACCGCAAATGGCGAAATGATTCACTGCACCTGAGGAGGGCCAGACAATGCGAAAGTTGGTGAAGGTCGACAACCTGAGTCCCGAGCAAGCAGCGCTCACCCCGCGCTATGCCCAGCGGGCGCTGACCGAGCCGATCGCGAAGTACGAACTCCCGGAAGGCGGGATGGATCCGGATTCGGCGTACCAATTGATCCACGATGAGCTGCTGCTCGACGGCAGCGCACGCCTCAACCTCGCCACCTTCGTCACCACGTGGATGGAGCCGCAGGCCGAGAAACTGATGGCCGAGTGCTTCGCCAAGAACATGATCGACAAGGATGAATATCCCCAGACCGCTGAGATCGAGAACCGCTGCATCAACATCATCTCGCGCCTCTTCCACGCGCCCGACGAGGGGGTGGGTGTCTCGACGGTCGGTTCGAGCGAGGCGGTGATGTTGGCCGGTCTGGCGCTCAAGTGGCGCTGGCGCGATCGGATGAGGGCTCGAAACCGGCCCAGCGATCGCCCCAACCTGATCCTGGGTTCCAACGTGCAGGTGGTCTGGGAGAAGTTCTGCCGCTACTGGGACGTGGAGCCTCGCTATCTGCCCATGGCTCATGGGCGCTACGTGATCACCCCGGAGCAGGTGGTGAACGCCGTCGACGAGAACACCATCGGCGTGGTGGCGATCCTGGGCACCACCTATACCGGGGAGTTCGAGCCAGTTCGGGAGATCCACGACGCTCTGATGAAGCTCAACACCGAGAAGAAATGGGAACTCGGGCTCCACGTGGATGGAGCCAGCGGGGCCTTCGTGGCGCCCTTCCTGCATCCGCAGCTGGAGTGGGATTTCCGCCTGCCGCTGGTGAAGTCGATCAATGCATCGGGTCACAAGTACGGTCTGGTCTACCCCGGGGTGGGTTGGGTGGTGTGGCGGAGCCACGAGGATCTCCCCAAAGACCTGGTCTTCCACGTGAACTACCTGGGTGGCGACATGCCCACCTTCACGCTCAACTTCTCGCGGGGCGGAAACCAGGTAGTGGGTCAGTACTACAACTTCCTACGCCTGGGTCGCGAGGGTTACACGGGCATCATGGAGTCGTTGCGAGACACAGCGACATGGCTCTCCGGTGAAATCTCGAAAATGGGCCCGTTCGAACTTCTCTCGGACGGAAGCGCGATTCCGGTATTCGCGTTCGCGATGAAGTCGGGGGCGTCCTACAGCGTCTACGATCTCTCGGACAAGCTGCGCGAGCACGGCTGGCAGGTGCCCGCCTACACGATGCCCGAAGGGGCCGATGACCTGGCGGTTCTGCGCATCGTGGTGCGCGACGGCTTCAGCCGCGACCTGGCGCAGATGCTGCTCGAGCACCTGAAGGCCACCGTGAAGCACTTCGAAGCCAACCCACCTGCGAAGCCTGCGGGCCCTGCCCAGGGCTTCGCACACTGAGGATGTTCGTGACCCAACCGAACCAGTTGCAGCTGGCCGCCCGAGAGCTCTACTCCACGATCGATGCGAATGCCGCCAAGGCCCACGGCGACCCGGTTCCGCCGGAAAGCATCGATGCCCTGAGAAGCGCCGGCCTGTTCGGCGCCATGACGCCGCGCGATCTGGGCGGTGCGGAGCTTCCGCTGCTCGACGCCATCGACGTCTTTGCCGAGGTGGCGCGCGCCGACGGTTCCGCCGGCTGGTGTCTGATGGCCGGTGCCTCGGCGGTGGCGTACTTCGGCGCCTATTGCACGGGCGATTTCGTCGACGAGCTCTTCGCCAACGGGGTTCCGCTGGTGGCGGGCCAGTTCGCGCCCAACGGCGCCGGTGTTCCCGTGGAGGGGGGCTACCGGGTAACGGGCAACTACCAGTTCGGGAGCGGCATGCACTATGCCGAGTGGGTGGGAGCCGGCTTCCTGGTGGCTCCGCCCGTGGGCTCTGACGAGCCGATCCGCTATCTGTTCGGTCTGGTACCCAAGGCCGAGGTGGACCTGCGCGGCAACTGGGATGTCCTCGGTCTCGATGCCACCGCCAGCTGGGACTACGGCTTGGACGAGGCCTTCGTGCCCGAAGAGGGAACCTTCTTGTTCGCGGCGCCCACGCGACACCGCGGGGGCCCCGTGTACGATCTGGGCGTGATCGCCCAGACGGCGGTTGGACATTCGGGCTTCGCCATGGGTGTGATCCGGCGCGCCCTGGACGAGCTCGCGACTCTGGCCCAGACCAAGGTGCGCATGGGATCTGGCTCCTTCCTGAAGGACGACACCCGCTTCCTCCACTCGTTGGGGACGCTGGAGTCGCGTTACCACTCGGCCTGTGCGTGGACCCGGGAGACATTCGCGCGCATGGAACAGACCGTGGTGGACACGGGCCGACTCGACGTGGCGCAGATCAATGCCGCGCGCCAGGCCACCGTGCACCTGACCCAGGAGGGGGCCGACATCGTGCGCGAGGCCTACCTGCTGGCGGGCACCACGGCACTTCGCGACGGGCCCCTGCAGCGTTGCTTCCGCGACATCCACGCGGGTAGCCAGCACTTCTTCGCGAGCCCGGCCTCGACCCTGGACTACGCGCGCGACCGGATGGTGGCGGGATCAGCCTGATCGCGACTGCCGGATCGCCGCCACCACGTCCGCCCAGAGTTCCGGGTCGGGCGCCCGGTTGTGGGTGAGGCTCACGCCGTCGGCGATGCCGCCCAGGCGTTGTGCGAGGGCGGGGGCGATCTCGTGGCGCTCGCCCACCACCGCAATGGAGCCCAGGATCTCGTCGTCGATCAGCTCCGCCATGTCATCCCAGCGTCCGACCTTCGACAGACGGTTCAACTCCGGCTGCAGGTCGCCCCAGCCGTGGCAATCGAGGGTTCCGCGGTAGGCGGGTGTCGAGCCGTAGAAGGCGAGCTGTTTGCGTGCCGCGAGCAGCGCCCGTTGCATGTCCTCCTCCCGGTCGGCGGTTACCACCAGCGTGGCGCACACGATTTCGAACTGATCGCGACGGCGTCCCGACTTCGCCAGGCCCATCTCCAGGGCCGGCAGCGTGTTTTCGAGCAGCGACTTGCGCGTATTGAAGGGGTGCGCGATGAAGCCGTCCGCCACCTCACCGGCCACCTGGGTCATGAGCGGCCCGAACCCGGCGGTGAGAATCGGCGGCGGGCCGAAGGGGTTCGGTCCCGGGTCGAAGGCGGGAATCATGAGAGTGTGGCGGTAGAACTCGCCCCGGAAGTCGAGGTCGGCCACGCCCTCCCACGCGTCGAAGATGGCGCGAATCGCCAGCACGATCTCGCGCATGCGCGCCGCCGGCTTCGACCACGGCATGCTGAAGCGGTGCAGGATGTGCGGCCGCACCTGGGAGCCGAGACCCAGCACGAAGCGCCCACCGCTGAGCGACTGCAGGCCATAGGCCAGATTCGCCAGGTTCATGGGGCTGCGGGCGAACGCGATGGCGATCGCAGTTCCCAGTCGCAGGTGTCGGGTGCGATCGGCCGCCAGCACCAGGGGCAGGAACGGGTCGTGCTTCGCCTCGAAGGTGAAGCCCCCGTCGTAGCCGATCGCTTCCAGGCGCTCGAATGTGGCGGCCACATCCCGAGGATCCTCGAGCGGTGCGGTGGTATAGACCTTCACGGTGCAAGCCCCCCCTTCTGGCGCTGCGAGCGGTCCCGGGCCATCCTCGGCCTCCTCCATGCGGCGCGCCAGCCTCCGGATCGCATCCACTTCACCTACTCCCACGTGGAAACAGGTGGGAAGCCCTGGGAGGCCCCCCATCGGCCAATCTTTCGTCTATTCTGGTCGCTAGCGCCGGGAAACCACTCGTGGAGAGACGCGCATGGCCGACCAGTGGATGCTCCGAGGCAGCGAGTACGGAAACTGCAACTGTGCCTGGGGCTGCCCCTGCCAGTTCAATGCGCCGTCGACTCACGGTCGCTGCGAAGCGGTCACGGGCGGGCACGTCGAGGAGGGCCACTTCAACGACATCCGGCTCGACGGCCTCAATTGGGTGCTGCTGCTGCAATGGCCAGGAGAGATCGCCGAGGGCAATGGCGTGCAACAGGTGATCATCGACGAGCGTGCCGATGCCGATCAGAGAGAGGCGCTGCGCAAGATCGTCCACGGCGAATCCACCGCGCCTGGCGCCACCCACTTCTTCGTCTACAACAGCACCATGTCCAAAGTGCTCGAGACCCTGTATGCACCCATCGAAATCGAGATCGACATTGCAGCCCGCCGTGGGCGGATCTCGGTTCCGGGCCTGGTGGACTCGACGGGCGCTCCCATCATCGATCCGCACAGCGGCAACGAGCACCGCGCCGTCATCGAGCTGCCCAACGGCTTCGAGTACACCCGCGCCGAGATGGGCATCGGGACGTCGCGGGTCAGCGCCGGTATCCGGTTGGAGCTCTCCGAGAGCTATGGGCAGTTCAACGTGCTGCACATGAACCAGGATGGGGTGATTCGCTAGAGCCCCATGCCGGGTATGCCCGAGACTGCGCCGCAGCGCCGGGGCTCCCGGCTTCCGCGCCGCGATCGCATCGCGATCCTCGCCGCCCTGGCTGCCACCACCCTGATTGCCTGGGCGTATCTGGTGGTGCTGGCCGTCCAGATGCAAGGCATGGATCCGATGGAATCCATGTCCGAGCTGGACGCGATGGCGATCCACGTCTGGTCCGCCGCGGATTTCGGGCTCACGTTCCTGATGTGGGCCGTCATGATGGTGGGCATGATGGTCCCGAGCGCGGCGCCCATGGTGATGATGTACGCCGCCGTGTCCCGAAAGGCCGAGCGCCAGGGCAGCCCGGTGGCGCCCACGGCCTGTTTCGTGGCGGGTTACGTGGCTGTCTGGACTGTGTTCAGCCTCGGCGCCACGCTGGCCCAGTGGGGTCTGGACAGGGCGGCACTGCTGTCGCCCATGATGGTGGCCAGTAGCCCGTGGCTCGGTGCGTTGCTGCTGGGCTTCGCCGGCGTCTACCAGTTCACCCCCGCCAAGGACACCTGCCTGCGTCATTGCCGCGCGCCGGCCCACTTCATCAGCGAGCACTGGCGGCCCGGAACCGTCGGCGCCTTTCGCATGGGTGTGGTGCACGGGGCCTTCTGCCTGGGTTGTTGCGGGGCGCTGATGGGACTGCTGTTCTTCGGCGGCGTCATGAACCTGTTGTGGATCGCCGCCATCACCGCCTTCGTGCTGGCCGAAAAGCTGCTTCCCGCGGGCCGCGCTACGGCGCGCTGGAGCGGCTTCGCCATGCTCGTGGCCGGCGTGCTCGTGGCCGCGCGCTGGTGGGCCGGCAGCTAGTCCGATGCACGCCGTTGCCCGGAGTGCACTCCGAACCCTGCTGCGCTCGCCGAACTTCTGGATCTGCGTCCTGACGGCGCCGCTCTGCCTCGCCCTGTTCGCGCCGTACTGGAAGCCCTCCTGGGACAGCGCCATCTACCTGAGCCTGGCCCGCTCCCTGTCCGACGGGGAGGGCTACGTCTACATGGGCCACCCCCACGCCAAGTATCCACCCGGACTTCCCGTTCTGCTGGTGCCGTTCGACCTGGTGTTTGGCGGCGCCCCCGCTGTCCTGCGCCTGCTGATGGTCGTCTTCGCCGTCACGTCGGTAGGTCTGTGCTTTGCCTTGATCCGGAACCTGGCGGGCTCGGGTCTCGCGTGGGCCGTTGCCGGGATGATGGCCGTGACGCCGCTGTTCCTGATCGAGTCCACCTACGTCCAGAGCGACGTCCCCTTCCTGTGCCTTTCGTTGGCAGCCCTGTGGGCGTACACCCGGGCCACCCGCGATCCCGGGGCGGTTTCGATGCCGTGGCTCGCCGGTGCGGCCGCGCTGGCGTGTGGGGCGTTCCTGTTCCGGGCTCTGGGCCTGGTGCTGCCGGTTTCCCTGCTCGCGTTCCACGCGATCCGGACGCCTCCCGAGGGCCGCCGTAGCCGTCGCCCGCTGCTGGTGCTTGGGGTTCCGATCCTGGTGGTGGCTGGCCTGTGGTTCACGTACAGCGCCCACGCGCGGGCGGCCCTACCGGAAACGATGCCGACGTCCAGTAGCTACGCCGAGCAGTTCCTGCGCGTCGATCCCGGGGATCCGGGCTCCCCGCGGATCGGGCCGGCAGATCTCTTCGCCCGCATCTCCGATAACGCGTCCTGGTACCAGGAGCGCCTGGGCCGCCTGGCTTCCGGGAAGAAGCGGCCGATCTCGCCCAACATCATCGGTCCGCTGTTGGTGTTCGGCTGGCTGGTTCGCCTCGTCACCCGACGCTCGCTGCTCGAAATCTACACGGGCGCCTACGCGGGCATCCTTCTGGTGTGGCCGTTCGTGCAGGGCGGGCGCTTCCTGGTCCCCGCGCTGCCCTTCGTGATCTTCTACGGCCTCTCGGGTGTGCTCGCCGTGGTAGACGCGGCCCTTCGGGGCCTGCATCGCCCCGCCTGGCGGCAGCCTGCCTACGTGGCGGCGCTGGCGGTTGCCGCGGTCGCCTATCTGGGCGCCAGCAGCCGCGGAGTCACCCGGGCCATCGAGCGGGAGCACCGCCGGCCCTACCACTCGGGGGTCGAAGGCCAGCGCCTGGATGCCATGGATTGGCTCGGCGTCTTCACGCCGGCCAACAGTGTGATCATCGCTGACCGCGCCGCCTGGGTTCAGTGGATCTCCCGGCGCGATGCCTACGCGTTGCCAGCTACTGAAGACCCCGCCCGGCTTCGGGACTTCGTCCGGGATGTGGGCGCCACCCACGTGGTGAAGACGGGTGTGGGCATCTCGGCGCCGCATCTGGCGGCGCTGATCGGGTCGGACCCCGATGCCTACGAGAAGGTCTGGGCAAGCTCGCGCGTCAGCATCTACCGGATCCGGCCCGCCGACGAAGAAAGTGTACGGCCCTGACCGATCGCGTAGAATGGGGTTTTGCGCCATTTCCAGGGGCCGGTGAGCGGGCGTCGCAACACGGGAGATCGGGCTTGAGCGTGACCCGAAAGGTCGGCCTCGGCTGCGCCGACATCGACGACCTGGCCAAGCAGTACGTGTCGCAGGTTCTGGAGTCCGGACGCCTGTCGGCGGGCCCCTTTACCAAGCGCCTGGAGCTGATGTTCGGGTCGCTGCACTCGTCGCGCTTCGCGATCTTCTGTTCCAGCGGCACCGAGGCGCTGCGTGCCGCGGTTGCCTGCCTGAAGGAGATGGACGGCTGGCCCGAGGGGTCCGAGATCATCATCCCGTCCCTCACCTTCGTGGCGACCGCCAACGTGGTGATCGACCACGGCTTCGTCCCGGTCTTCTGCGACGTCGACCCTCGCACCTACAACATCGACCCCGCGAAGATCGAGGCCCTCGTTACCGAGCGAACACGCGCCATCATGCCCGTCCACCTGATGGGGCTGCCCTGCGACATGGATCCCATCCTCGACATCGCGGGCCGCCATGGCCTGCGCGTAATCGAGGACGCCTGCGAGGCCATGTTCGTGACGTACAAGGGGCGGCCGGTGGGCTCCTTCGGGGACATCTCGTGTTTCTCCACGTACGTGGCGCACCTGCTCACCACCGGGGTGGGCGGCTTCGTGGTGACGAGCGACCCGGAGCGGGCGGTCGTGCTGAAGAGCATTCTCAACCACGGGCGCGATGGCATCTACACCCGCATCGACGACGACGCGGGCAAGTCGGGCGCGGAACTGCTCGAGGTGGTGCAGCGACGCTTCCACTTCGTCCGACCGGGCTACAGCTCGCGCGCCACCGAGATGCAGGCGGCGCTCGGCCTGGCACAGATCGAACGCTGGCGAGAAATGATCCGGGCTCGCCGTCAGAACGCCGAGTTTCTCACGAAGGGGCTCTCGGATCTGGGCGAGTACCTGCAGCTCCCCTGGAAACCCCGCGTATGCGAACATGCCTACATGATGTACGCGATCACGGTAAAGGAGCCACACACGGATCTCCTGCCCAAATCGGATTTCACGGTGTATCTGGAAGAGCAGGGGATCGAGACCCGTGACACCCTTCCGCTCATCAATCAGCCCTTCTACGTGGATCGCTTCGGGGACCTGGAGTCGAAGCTCCCGGTGGCGCGCTGGGTCAACCGCAATGGTTTCTACGTGGGCTGCCACCAGCAGCTCGAGCGGCAAGATCTCGAGCACGTGGTGTCGACCGTGCGCTCGTTCGTGTCCGAGAGGTGCGAGCGTTGAAGCGCGCGTTGATCACAGGCATCACGGGCCAGGACGGTTCCTATCTGGCCGAGCTGCTCCTCGAAAAGGGATACGAAGTCCACGGTATCATCCGGCGGTCCAGCTCCTTCAATACCGACCGCATCATGCACATCTTCCAGGATCCTCACGAGGCAAACGTCCACCTGCATCTCCACTATGGTGACCTGGCCGATGCCACCAC
Source organism: Deltaproteobacteria bacterium (assembly GCA_032128375.1). GTDB lineage: Bacteria > Myxococcota_A > UBA9160 > UBA9160 > SMWR01 > JAJDAM01. The sequence continues at coordinate 35,982 of JAQBGU010000140.1, forward strand.
CCTGAACCGGATCGTCCGGGAGGTGCAGCCGGACGAGGTCTACAACCTGGGCGCCCAGAGCCACGTGCGCGTGAGCTTCGACATGCCCGACTACACCGGAGAGGCGAGCGGCCTGGGCGTCACACGCATGCTGGATGCGGTCCACACCATCGTCCCGGCGTGCCGGTTCTATCAGGCGTCGACCAGCGAGATGCTGGGGACCGTCGGCGGCATGCAGCGGCACGACGAGAGCTCGCCGCTGAGTCCGCGTAGCCCCTACGGTGCGGCCAAGGCTTACGGCCACTGGATGACCATCAACTACCGCCAGAGCTACGACCTCTACGCCGTCAGTGGGATTCTCTTCAACCACGAGTCCCCGCGACGCGGCGAGACCTTCGTAACTCGCAAGATCACGCGCGCCGTGGCTCGCATCCTGGCGGGCCGCGAGAACAAGGTCTACCTGGGCAACCTGGCCGCCAAGCGCGACTGGGGATACGCGAAGGACTATGTCGGGGCCATGTGGCTGATGCTGCAGCAGGACGAGCCGGACGATTACGTGATCGCCACGGGCGAGGCGCATTCGGTGCGCGAGTTCGCCGAGCGGGCCTTTGCCTACGTGAACCTGAACTGGGAAGATCACGTGGAGATCGACCCGCGGTACTACCGCCCGGCCGAGATCGACGTCCTGATCGGCGACGCCAGCAAGGCTCGCGAGAAGCTCGGCTGGCAGCCCAGTGTCAGCTTCCAGGAGCTGGTGGAGCTGATGGTGGAGGCGGATCTTGTGCGGGAGGGCGTCTCGCGTCCCACCTAGGCGACGGGCGCTCGCGGCCGGAGGAACCAGAGATCTCGGACTACTGGCGCGACAAGACCGTGGCGGTTGCAGGAGGCGCGGGCTTCATCGGTTCCTTCCTCGTGGAGCAGCTGCTGGAGGCCGGGGCCCGGGTGACTCTGGGCCAGCGGCGGCCCGGGGCGCAGGACTTCTACGACGCCGTGGGCGACCGGGTGCGGATCGTCGAGTGCGACCTGGAGCAGATCGGCGACTGCCGCCGCCTGGTGGAGGGGCAGCAGATCGTGATGTATCTGGCGGCCTCGGTGGCGGGAATCGCGTACAACATGAAGCACCCGGCTTCGATCTTCCAGGACAACGTTCGCCCGTTCCTGAACACGATCGAGGCGGCGCGGGACGTGGAGACCGAGCGGTTCCTGGTAACCAGCAGCGCCTGCGTGTATCCGCGCTTCTGCACGATCCCCACGCCCGAGAGCGAGGGCTTCGTGGACCTGCCGGAGCCCACCAACCTGGGCTACGGGGTGGCCAAGCGCGTGGAGGAGCTGGTGGGAGGCATGTACGCCGAGGAGTTCGGGATGAGCGTCGCCATCGCCAGGCCCTACAACGCATACGGGCCGCGTGACGATTTCGAACCGGAAACGTCCCACGTGGTCCCGGCCCTGATCCGACGCATCTTCCAGGAGAACGAGAATCCGCTGGTGGTCTGGGGCAGCGGCAGACAGACCCGGTCGTTCCTCTATGTCACCGACTTCGCCCGCGGGCTGATGGAGGTGACCGAGCGCTACGCCGAGGCCGATCCGGTCAACCTGGGTGCCGACGAGGAGACCACCATCGGCGATCTGGTGAATCGCCTCGTGGCCATCCACGGCGGCGACATCGACGTGCAGTTCGACGAGTCGAAGCCCGAGGGTCAGCCCCGACGCGCATGCGACACCACCAAGGCGGCCGAGAAGGTGGGTTTCCGCGCGACGGTCTCGCTGGACGACGGCCTCCAGCAGACCGTCGAGTGGTTCCTGCGCCACGGTCGCCAGGCCCGCCGCTCGTGAGGATCGGCCTGGTCCTGCTGACGCTGAACGAGATCGAGGGTCTCCGGACACTGTTCCCTCGGCTTCCGCTGGATGCCATCGACGAGGCCTTCGCCGTGGACGGCGGCTCGACCGACGGCACCCGGGAGTTCTTCCGGGAGCAGGGCTTCTCGCTGCTGGACCAGACCTCCGGTGGCCGCGGCGAGGCGTTCCGGATGGCCTTCGCGTCCTCCCGGGCCGACGCGCTCATCTTCTTCAGCCCCGACGGCAACGAGAATCCGGAGGACATCCCCAGGTTTCGCGAGCACCTGGAGGCCGGGGCAGCGATGGTGATCGCGTCGCGAATGATGGAGGGCGCGGTGAACGAGGAGGATTCCGACTGGTTCCGGCCCCGGAAGTGGGCGAACAACGCCTTCAACGGCCTGGCCAACGCGTTCTGGAATCGCGGAGCCTTCGTCAGCGATTCCATCAATGGCTTCCGGGCCATCACACGCGATGCCTGGGACCGAATCTGCCTGGACGGCCTGGGCTACACCATTGAATACCAGTCCACCATCCGTTGCATGAAGCTTGGGCTTCCCACCCGGGAGTTTCCCACCGTGGAGGGCCAGCGCATCGGTGGCGAGAGCTATGCCAGGAGCCTGCCCACCGGCCTCCGCTTTCTGCGACTTCTGCTGCGCGAGATCTTCGTCGGCACGAGGTTCGCGGCCAGGAGCTGACCGGTGAGTATCGGAATTACCCGGCGGGATCTGGCGTTCGGGCTCTCCGTGTCTCTCGTGATGACCGGACTGGCCTGGGCGCTCCTGTCCGTGGCTCGACTCTATCCCCACTACTTCATGTGGGACATGGATCTCACGGTTACCCTGGACTCGCTGCTGATCCACAGCGGCCTGATGCCCGATCACATCAACCACACGAGCTTCGGGATGTACCTGCTGCTGCGGATCACGCAGAGCGTCGCCCGGACCTTCGACGTGATCTCGGCTCTCACCCTGGGCGACCTGTCCGCGTCGCTGAATCCGATCAGCGGCGTGGTGGAGCTGACCGACTTCATCCGACTGCACTCGCCGGTGATCGCTCTCGCCATGGTGGCGATGCTGTGGGCTGCGCTTTGCATCCTGTTCCGCCCGTCGCGTGTCGCGGGCGTGTTGGTCCTGGCGGTGCTTGCCAGCCAGGCGTCGCTCCTCCATCACGCGACCATGATCCGCTCCGAGTTCTACGCGATCTTCTTCTGGGCGGGAGCTGTCCTGATGTTGGCGATTGCGCTCCGCGCAAGCCGCCCCGCGGCGACGACGCTGGCCCTGCTGGCGGCAGGCGTGTTGCTGGGACTCTGCTTCCAGACCAAGATCCAGGCGGTCTTCCTGGTGGCCGTCTTCCCGGTGTTGTTGCTGCTGGGGATCACTCTCGCCTCCGGCGCGTGCCTGGAAGCCCTCGAACCTGGCGCTGAGCGGCGCCGCGCGCGGCGCTCGCTTTGCGCCGGGGCCGTGAACGCCATCGCATTTCCGCTGCTCCTGATCGCTGCGGGCCGCACGACACTCCCGGAGAAGATGGGTGTCTTCGAGTACTACGATCGGGCCGCCGGCCACACGGGCCTGGCTCCGTACGCGCTGCTGCTCGGAGTCGTGCTGGTGGCGATCTTCGCCATCCAGCTGTTGCTGGTGAGGCGACCGAGCCGCGACACCTCGTTGTTCCGGTTCCTGGGTCTATTGAGCTGGCTCGCCCTGGGATTCCACCTCTCGCTATTGCTCCACTTCCTGATCTTCTCCGACCCGGGCCAATCACTCCGGTACCTGCTCTACGACGTCGTGCTGTTGTTCTTCCGGGGCACTTACCGTGAGGTGCCGGGCCTTGGCGAATTGCTCGAGAGCGCCTGGACGATCGTCCGTTTCCAACCGGTGGTATTCCTGGCGCACTTCGCGCTGCTGGGGCTGCTGCTCCTGGGACGCCAGCGCGGTTGGATCCGTCTCACGCTGGGACAGCTGGCGCTGCTCCTGGCGGCATCTGGGTTCGCGGTGCTGCAAGTCGTGTTCGGCACGCGACCGCTGTTGCGCGACCAGATATTCGTCGAGGTGCTCTTCGACACCCTCACGATCCTATTCGCCATGGTGATCGCGGATCGCGCGGTGCGCAGGAGCCCCAGCCTGCGCCGGGTGGCCGGCGGGATCCTGATCGGGGTGGTGGCGTCCAATCTCGTGCACGCGAGCCGGATCGTGGGGGAACTCGACGCCGAGCGCAGCGACTACGGCTGGCGAGAGAATCTCTGGTTCGCGGCCGTGTACCCGGGCAACCAGAAGCAATACAGCAAGCTCATGCATCGGGCGTATCCGCCTCGCAGTCCCCAGCGCCAGCTGGCAGGTCGGGTGGCGCGCGATCACCGGAAGATCCGCCGGACCGTCGGCTTCGTGTTCGGGAACCAGACCGTCACCCATCGCAACATCGGGGTGCTCGCTCCCGGTTTCCCGGTCTGGGCCGAGGATCGCGACTGGAGGCTCTCGGAGCTGCCTCCCGGCCTGGACGGCTCGATCGTGGTGGACAACGCCCGGATTCCCACTCGTGCACACGGCGGATTCGCTCCGGACGACGTGAACCAGCTGACCCATGCTGGCGGGCTGCCGCCGGATCACATTGCCGTGCTGGGCCGCCGCGATCTGGGCGTCTACCTGTTCGTGGAGCCTGACGACCTGCCGGCGATCCAGGGCTCGACGCTTCGCCCGGTGCCCGGTGCCCGGATCGAGCTTCAGCGGGGCGAGGAGACTCTCGAGCTGATCGGTCTGCGGGTAATCGATTACACCGAGGTCGAAAGCGACCGGCTCCGCGGTCGCTACTTCTTCGTCATCCAGTCGTCTTAGGTTTTCGAGGCGGGCCCTGGCGCTCGTAGCGAGCGCGCTGGAAGGTGGGGCAGGCGGAGTCGGCGGGAATCTCGTCCAGCGGCACCGACACCATCTCGGGGGTGATGCCGAGCTTCTCGGCGGCAGGCCGCAGCACCTCCAGGTCGAAACCATAGAGCGCGGCGGCGTTTTCGCCGAGCATCATGCGCACCTCGACCGGGTCCACGTCCGAGAAGGCGAGCCGCATGTTCTCGCGTGAGTAGGGGTAGCAGCCTTCATAGTGCGGGTAATCGTTGCCCCACAGGATGCGGTCCACGCCCACCACGTCGCGTCCCTTCACGTCCTGGGGCGAAGGGAAGCTGGCCCCGTACCAGCAGTTGCGCCTGGCGTAGAAGCTGGGCGTTTCCTTCAGGGTCTTGGACTTCGAGTAGTCGACCTCTCCCATCATGCCCATCTTCATGCCCACGTGCAGTGCGTCCATGCGCCGCAGCAGGCCCGGCGCCCAGGCGCAGCCCGACTCGGTGAGAATGAAACGTAGCTTCGGGAAGCGCTCGAACACGCCCCCCAGGATCAGCTGGCAGTAGCCTCGCTGGATGAAGAACGGCATTTCCAGCACCCACAGGGCGTCTGCGCCCTGGTCGTTGCCGTAGCCGGGGGAACCCTGGCCCGAGTGCTGGTTCACCACCAGGTCGTGGTCCTGGATCACCGCCCACAGCCGGTCGTAGTCCGGCGAGTTCAGCGGCTTCAGGTGCACGTCGTCCGGCGCGGGCAGGGGCAGCAGCACGCCGCCCCGCAGGCCGTTCTCGGCGATCCACTTCACGTCCTCGATGGCGTCGCCCACGTCGTTCAGATGGATCAGGCCAATGCCCGCGCGGCGTTCCGGCTCTTCTGCGCAGAACTCGGCCAGCCAGCGGTTGTGGGCCTGGGTCCCGGCGCGCCAGCGTGGATAGTTCTCGGGGCTCGGCGGCGGCGACACGTGGAAGGCCTTGTCGTAGAAAGGCGGCACGGTGTTGGGGAAGATCACCTCTCCCACCACGCCGTCGCTCTCCAGATCGACCCGGCGCTCCGCCGAATCCCAGTTCTTGGTCTTCTTGCCGCCGACGTGTTTCTTGGACGGGTTCTTGTAGCCCGTGCGCCATTCGTCAAAGGGGCCGCGCAGCCCGGGATCCAGGTACTCGCGATACATCTCGATGGAGGCGCCGGCATGGGTGTCGGCAGTGACGGTCACGTACGGCCGCTGGGGATCGGTAGGGGTCACGAGGGCTCCTTGGAAATGGCTCCGCCCCCCCTTTTCTCGCACAGTCGGGCCCTCTCGGCAAAGCCGTGTAAGGGGCAGATCGCCCCCTGCGTGTTTCTAGCTGAGTCCGGTCGGGCCCTTGGCTCATCTGGCGGTCGTGGCCCTTCCACCTGGTTGGCGGCTCAGAAGAGACCTTCGGGTTGGCCGCTCAGAAGAGACCTTCGATCTCGCCGTCTTCGCTGATGCCGATCTGGTTGGCCGCGGGCACCCGGGGCAGTCCGGGCATGGTCATGATCTCACCGCAGATCACCACGATGAACTCCGCGCCCGCCGAAAGGCGCACCTCGCGGATCGGCACGGTGTGGCCCGAGGGCGCTCCCTTGAGTGTGGGGTCCGTGGAAAAGCTGTATTGGGTCTTGGCCATGCAGACCGGGAAGTGCCCGTACCCGGATTGCTGGAATTTCTTGATCTGGTTGCGGATCTTCTGGTCGGCGATGACGTCGCCGGCCTCATAGATGTGGGTGGCCACTGACTTGATCTTGTCCCAGAGTGGCAGGTCGTCGTGGTAGAGCGGCGCGAACTGGGTATTCTCGCTGGCCACCAGGTTCACCACGTGCTTGGCCAGGGTTTCCGTTCCCGCACCGCCGTCGGCCCAGTGGGACGCCACGATTGCCTCGGTTCCATGCTCGCCGGCGGTCGTTCGCACGGCTGCAAGCTCCGCCTCCGTGTCCTCGGTGAACCGGTTGATGGCGACCACGGTGGGCACTCCGAAGGTTTTCACATTGCGAAGGTGCCGCGCCAGGTTGGAACAGCCCTTGCGAACCGCTGCCACGTTCTCGCGCTGCAGCTCCCTTGCGGGAACGCCCCCCTGCATCTTGAGGGCGCGCACCGTCGCCACCAGCACGGCGGCGGCTGGCCGCAGCCCCGCCTTCCGGCACTTGATGTTGAAGAACTTCTCGGCGCCCAGATCGGCGCCGAACCCGGCCTCTGTCACTACGTAGTCGGCCAGCTTGAGCGAGGCCTTGGTGGCCACCACGGAGTTGCAGCCGTGGGCGATGTTGCCGAAGGGGCCGCCGTGCACCATGGCCGGATTGTTCTCGAGCGTCTGCACCAGATTCGGCTCCAGGGCATCCTTGAGCAGCACTGTCATCGCCCCATCCGCCGACAGGTCCTTCGCGGTGATGGGCTTTCCCTCGCGCGTGTACCCGATCACGATGTTGCTCAGGCGACGCTGCAGGTCCTTGAGATTCTCGGCCAGACAGAAGATCGCCATCACTTCGGAGGCCGGCGTGATGTCGTAGCCGTCCTCGCGGGGGTACCCGTTGCCCAGGCCGCCCAGGGAGACGGTGATCTGTCGCAAGGCCCGGTCGTTCATGTCCACGACCCGCCGCCACGAAACACGCCGGGGATCGATGCCGAGCTCGTTGCCCCAGTTGATGTGATTGTCGATCAGGGCGGCCAGCAGGTTGTTTGCGGCCCCGATGGCGTGAAAGTCGCCGGTGAAGTGGAGGTTGATGTCCTCCATGGGCACCACCTGGGCGTAGCCGCCGCCAGCGGCGCCGCCTTTCATGCCGAAGCAGGGTCCCAGGCTGGGTTCGCGCAAACACACCATCGCCTTCTTGCCGATCCGGCACAGGCCATCCGTCAGGCCTACCGACGTGGTGGTCTTGCCCTCGCCGGCAGGCGTAGGTGAGATGGCGGTGACGAGGATCAGCTTTCCGTCGGGTAGCCCGGCCCGGGTTTGGAGGAACTCGGCACTGACCTTGGCCTTGGTCCGCCCATAGTGTGAGAGTGCGTCACCGGGGATTCCCAGCCTCGCGGCCACCTCGTCGATGGGCAGCATCGTCGCTTCGCGGGCGATCTCGATATCAGTCTTTGCTGTCATGGTTCGCAGGGTCCTCCAATCGCTCGATGGGCCCAGCGGTGGGCACTCCGGCGGTCGTTCGAGTCTGGGGAATGCCGCGGGCCGCTGCGCCCCGCACCAGCATCTGGGTGCTGATGGGAACCGTGAGCAGCACGAACAGGATGAGGAGCACCTTCTCGAGCCAGAAGGCGGCGTCGCGCCCCCCGTACATGAGGATCGATCCGCAAGCGGCAATCAGCAGCCCCAGGGTGGCAGCCTTCGTGGGCGCATGGGCGCGGGTGTAGAAGTCGGGCAGACGCAACAGCCCGATGGCGGCGCTGAGGAAGAAGAAAGAGCCCACCAGCGACAGCACAGCGCCCACGAACGGAATCACGCCTTCACTCATGGGGAAACTCGCCCTGACCCAGGAAGTACCCCAGTACGACGGTCGTCACGAACGTGAACAACGCCAACCCCAACGCCGCGTCTACGAGCATGCTCGTGTGCAGGAGCAGGGTCGCCATGACCAGAAGCGAGATCGTCTCCATGGCCAGTGCCCGGTCGAAGACGCTGGGACCCCGCCACGCCCGGATCATCACCAGCAAGGCCGAGAATGCCAGGATGCCCAGGCTCAGGCTGTGGATCGCGTCGGTCAACTCGCCTCCATGGCGCGCAGGGGGACCTCGAATCGGGTGCGGATCCGCTCGAGCACCTGTTCCTCGTCGCGCAGGTCGAGGACGTGAAGGCTGATGCCGAAGCTGCCGTCCTCTCCGGCCGATTCCTCGTAGGTGAGACTCCCCGGGGTGAGCGTGATCATCACGCCAAGCAGGGCCTGCATCCCCGGCGTTTCCAGCTCGCTGCGGTAGCGGATCCACCCGGGGCGGATGTCGATGCGGGGCGCCAACACGATGCGAAGCTGTTCCACATTCGCGACCACGAGTTCCCACAGGAAGTACGCAAACAGCTTCGAACCGGGCCGTGCCAAGCGCAGCGCGCGCACCAGCTGGAACGGCTTCCGGTTGGGGGTGCCCCCCAAACGCCAGATCAGCAGGCCGATGCCTGCGCCTACAGCGAAGGCGCTCCAGCCGATCTCGGCGGTGAGTCCCATCCACGCCAGGCCCGTCACGATCGGGATGAACAGGATCGACATCAGGACACCTCCGCCACCAGAACCTCAGGGAGCCTCGTACAGCCGCTGATCGTAGTGGTCGCTGGACAGCACCGCTTCGCGGTAGTCGCTGCCGTCGAGAAGCGCTTCGGCAGTGGCCATCGTGTACTGCTGGACCGGGCCGGCCGCGAAGCCGAGTGCCAGGATCAGGACGAGCATGCAGAGCAGCGGTCCCGAACCCGACCGCGGTCGGGACACCACGGGTGTCTCGACGGGCGTGTGTTGGAACGCGAAGCGCCAGATCTTGAGCATGCTTGCCAGGGTGAAGAGCGACGCCACCACCAGCAGCACCACTCCCGGCCAGGCGCCACTGTCGAGGGCGGCCTGGAAAACGCCAAGCTTGCCGAAGAACCCGGAGAACGGGGGCATGCCCGCCAGGGAGAAGGCCGCGACGACGAAGCACGCGGTGAGTCCCGCGTCTGCTGCGAGCTGGAAATCCATCCGGCGCAGATCGCGGCTCGCGTTGCGTCGTTCGAGTTCGTCGGCAACCAGGTACAGGGTCGATTTCACCAACGAGTGGTGCACGGCGAAAAACGTGGCACCCGCCACACCCGCGGGGCTCGCGAGCCCCAGTGCCAGCACCATGTAACCGACCTGGGACACGCTGTGGAACGAGAGCAGCCGGCGCATCTCGTACTGGGAGAGGGCAGCCAGCACAGCCAGCAGCGCCGAGATTCCGCCGATCCAGACGAGCGACTGGGCCAGCAGCGGGTCGAGTACCACGAGCGGAAGGATCCGGAGCAGAGCGTAGACGCCGAGCTTCGTCATGATCCCGGCGAACAGGGCCGCCAGCGGTGCCGACAGCGTGGGGTAGGTGGCCGGCATCCAGAAGCACAGGGGCACCAGGGCCGCCTTGGTGGCGAAGGCCACCATCAGCAACGCGAGGGCCACGCGTCGCAGGTCTTGGGGGGCGTTGCCGAGACTGCGCGAGAGGTCCGCCAGGTTGACGGACCCAGCCACTCCGTAGAGCAGGCCCAGCCCTGCCAGGAAGAGCAGCGAGGCCACGAGATTCACGACGACCGCGGGCAGCGTGGCGGCAAGCGAGCGCCGGGTGCCGGGGACCTGGAGCAACAGGTAGGAGGTTGCCAGCACCAGCTCGAACATCACGAAGAGATTGAACAGATCCGCTGTGAGAAATCCCCCGAAGAGTCCCGTGGACAGCAGGAGCAACAAAGGGTGGGAACGCTGTACGACCAGGTCGCCGTGGACTGCGGGGCGCAGGGCCGAAAGTGTCACCAACAGCAGGACAGCGTGCAGGCCGATGAAGAGCGCGGAGAGCCGGTCCGCGGCGAAGGCGATTCCGTAAGGGGGGCGCCAGCCGCCGAAAGCGTGAACGATCACGGTGCCGTCGGACGTGGCGTGGAGGAGCTGGAGCGCGAGTGCCAGGATCACGCCACCGACGCCCAACGCCGCTGCGCGCGATGCCCTCGCGGAAGGTTGAGCGAGCCACAGCGCTACTGCCGCCAGACCCGGCAGCGCGAACAGCCACACCATGTTCACCGGGTGTGCTCCCGTCCCTCGAATTCGGCGAGGAGTTCTTCGGGGGTGCGGCCGACGTCTGATTCCGGCGCGGGGGCGATCTCCGGCGCGCCCCCCTTTCGCGTATGCACGGCCATGGCGACCAGCAGGTACACGCTGAACGCCATCGAGATCACGATGGCTGTGAGCACGAAAGCCTGGGGCACCGGGTCGGTGACCTCCTGGGGCTCCAGGTTCCACGTCACAATGGGGGCGTGCTCTCCCCAACGTCCCGCCGCCAGCACCAGGAAGTTCACCGCGTGGCTCAGGCAGGCCAGGCCCAGCGCCACCCGCAGCAGACTGCGGTGCAGCAACAGGAAGACGCCCACCGTGGCCAGCAGGAAGACCGCCAGCGCGACCACGGGCAGCACGTTACCCGCCCTCCCCGGGCCGTGCGGGTGTTTCCCACAGCCACAGGGCGGCGGCGCTGAGACCCCCGCCGACGATCATCACGACCCCCACCTCGAACAGCAGCGTCGTCTGCCACTTCCATGCGAGGGGGCCCAGCTGAAACACTCCGTGGCGGTGGGCGAGCCCGGCATCGCCGAGCAGCAGCGGAAGCACCAGGCTCGCCATGACGACGATTGCTCCCAGCAGCGCCACCCGGTCGGGCTCGGCGGGAATGGCGCCGTGGAAGCGGCGCGCGCCGTAGCTGGTGAACCCCAGGATTCCGGCGATGGCGAACGCGAGTCCGCCCACGAAGCCGCCACCGGGGGAGTCGTGCCCCTTCAGGAGGAACGCCAGGCCCACCAGGATCGCAAAGGGCAGGATCACGCGCGCAAGCTGTTGCAGCAGAAAGCTCTTCAACGCTCCACCTCGCCATCCGCCTGGCGCGCGGGAATCTCGCGACCCCGCAGCAGCGCCAGCGTGCCAAGGGCTGCCACCAGGACGACCAGCGTCTCCACCAGGGTGTCGAGCCCCCGGAAGTCGGACAGCACCAGGTTCACCAGGTTCTGGCCCCTGGCGATGGCAGG
>JAQBGU010000141.1:0-18876 GCA_032128375.1 Deltaproteobacteria bacterium
TTCGATCCCCGTTTCCCGCTCCAGGTTTCTTGAATGCCCTCGGTCAGTTGCACAGGGGGCGTTGTCTTTCTGGGAATCGTCGTCAGACGTCGGAGCCGGATCGAGCCGTTTCGCGCCGGAATTCGCGGCTCCGAAGTCCGCGAACGCCAGGTCGCTCTCTTCCACTGGCATCGCATGGGCGTACACACGCAGAGTCAATTCGGGGTTGGCGTGACCGAGTTGATCCGCAACCCAGCGGATGGATCGCCCGGCAGATACCGCGAGGGTCGCGAACGTGTGAGGCGCATCGTGAAGCCGTAGTGGCCGAACACCCTGCTTCTGTGCCCTGCGTGGTCGGCGATCCCAAGATCGCGTGACGTTGCGTCCATCGAGCGGTGTGCCCGCTTCCGAGCAAAACACGGGTTCTGGAACCGAAGCCCATCCCCGATGTATCGCTTCGCGCTGTCGCTGGGTCAACAAGTTGAATAGTGAGAGCGCGAGGGTAGGGGGCATCGCGAGTACGCGAGCACGTCCGCTCTTGGGTGTGACGGTGATGACCTTTTTCAAAGCCCGACGAATCGTGATTCGGCGTCGCTCGAAATCGATGTCGTCCCAGCGCAATCCCAACGCCTCGCCCCGGCGGGCGCCGGTCGACATCAGAAATCGCAGCAGTGGCTCGAATTGTGGCTCGTATTCCGCCGCGAGCGATAACAATGTCTCGACTTCGTCGCGGCTCCACGCATTGATCGAACGAACTTCCGAAGCGACCCGGCGATCGACACGCTGCGTGAGCTTTCCAATCCCGGACGCAGGGTTCTTCGCGATCAGATCGTCCCGCACGGCGAGATTCAGAACGCGCCGAACGATTGAAAGCCCGTTTTGAATTGTCGCAGGGGCTAATCCGGCTTCGAGCTTCACCGCGATGTAGTCCAACAAGTCTGCCTCAGAAATCGAGCGCAGGTCCTGGTCGCCAAAATACGGGATCAAGTGGGTTTCGAGAAGCCCTAGGCTCGTTTCCTGGTAGCGCGGCTTGAACGTGACACTGTAGCGACGGTGCCACTCGCGCAGATGCGGGCCGAACGGGACGGTCGAAGGCTTTTCGTCAGGTTCGAACGAGCCAAGCGCAAGCGCGGCGTCATGACCGAAGTGCTGAACACGATGTTCAATTCGGCGAACATCGGGGATCGAACTGTCAGGAATTTTTCGCCGGACACGGATCTATTTGAACTCGCTCGGAGGAGCGGAACGTTCACGAATGAACAGGTGGAGTTCTTTGGCTCATTTCCGACGGGATTGCGTGCTGCATTGATGGGAGTCATGCGAGACAATTTCAATTGGAAGAAGCCCCTGGCGATTCAATTCGTTTGGGCGCCCGCCTACGACTTCGGTTTGAAGATTTACGAAGACCCGGCACATCACAGAGCCCTGGTGGAATCAGCGTCGTCATCCAGACGCGCTATCCACTCGACACGCACCCTTCCTTGATCCGACCAACGAGCCGAGCCAAGAAAACCTCGAAGAAGAAGGTCTCCAAGAAAAAGGCCACCCGCGCAACGGCCACGACGCGGAAAGCTCCTTCCCAAAAGTGACACAGATCCAGCGATTTCTCGCCGCATTCAACGGGCGGGGCGACTGGATGAGAACGCTCACACCCGACCCGGAGGCGAGTTCCCGTTGTAAATGTTCTTCGCTTCGGCCGGGTAGGCGGACGGGTTTCGGTTCACTGGCGAGAAATTGATACGCGTCTCCAACGAGTGCGGCTGTTCGAGAAGAAACGCCATCTCGCCAAAGATGTCGCCCGGCGAGAATTAGCGAACTCAGCAAGAACTGGGCTGGCCGTCCCCTCGACTGCCTGGAAACGATCCTCAACTACGCGCGTACGACCACGACCACCACCGCCCTCTCTACCAACGTCAAAGCGCATCTCGTTCGCAGACGCTACAAGAAGGGAGTGAAGATCACCGACGACGAGATGCGCGATCTTGCACTTTGCAAGGGCCACACCCTACCCAGGTGGAACTACACCATCGAACTTGCCTGAAAAACGGGAGTTATTCTTTCGCGAGCCCTGAGTGCTGCATCTTCCACCACTCAGCGGCCACAGTACAGCAGACACAGGAGATCTTGAGGGGGGGTGAACAATGACAGAGCTGCTTATGATCTGTGTATTCTGGACTTGGATTCCAGGCGCTAACAGTACCAGCTACGAGTTCTTTGGTGATGATGCGTTTATCGGTGCCACGACAGATACACAGATCGAGGCGTGCTTCCCGGACTACTACACCCCTGTCACATACTATGTAGTGGGGCTCAATGACTTGGGCGACCGTAGCGTACCTAGTAACTCCATCACCGCCCAGGCTGTGTGGAACTTCGACGCCGATCAGGATGGGATCGTGGGCTGGTCGGAGTTCACGGCGTTCTCCTACGCATTGGGTAAGCCCCCTCCCAACAACGGCCCGAACTTTGATGTAGACGCCGATGGGATCGTAGGGCTCGTTGACTTCTTCGCGTTCCTCAACGCATATGGTAAGTGCAACGATGGACGCAAGGTGATCTCCTGTGAAGACCACCATCATTGACACCCTTCTCACTGTTGTCGCTCAGCTTGGTCCTGGTGCTTGTTGCTGTAGTTCTTCGAAACGAGAAGATCACCCGGGCTAACACGAGGTCACAATGCATCAAGTAAGCCTCTTGGGTCGTGTCCACTTTCGTGTGTGAAATAGCGCGAAGGGCTTGAGCTTTCGAAAACCTGAGTTTCGAAACGGGCCGTTCCTCCACGACACTTCTATCTTCATCGCCACGAAGGGGAGCAGCGTGTAGACCGAGGCTTCTCCGGCCACGATCTCCATCGGCTTTGTCCTTCGCTTGAATTCCTTGTTCAGCCGCTCGATCAGGCTGGTCGTCCGAAGATGCATCTACTCCTCTTCGGGGAACTCCAGGTAGACAACAATCGAGTCGAAGTCCTTCTCCACGCAACGCACAGCATCCGGATAGATCGCCTTCCACTTCATCCACTTCCCGGAGAACGACTCGAGCGCACTTCGCTTTCAGGCGATCCGCTGCGTAGAAGACCTTCCGCATCTCGTGTGCGATGACATTGCGGTCCTTCCGGCGCACCTTCGTCAGCACGTTCACGGCCTTGTGTACCTGGCAGCGTTGCACCTTGGCTTTACGGAACGCCTCGAGGAACGCCTTCTCGAGTCCCGGGAGCCCGTCCATGATGCCGAGTTGGATGGCAGACGGATCGTTTCGCCGGTACCTGCGTCGAGAGGAGTTTCAGGCTTCTGACCATAGGCGTCGAGACTGTTCGCCTTTTTGGGCCTCATCCAGCTCTTGTCGAGCTCCTTGAACTCGGCATCCGTGATGACGCCATCGTTTCTCAAGGTGCCCTTTTTGCGGCCGTTTTTCCCGTGTGCGCCGTCCTCTCGCTGCTCGACTCCTTTGCGGAGGAGGTCTTCGCCAGCGTCTTTTTTGCAGCGGGCTTCTTTGCGCTTGTCTTCTTCGTGTTCGACTTCTTGGCTGAAGCCTTCTGGGTGGTAGCGTTCTGCGGGGTGTTCTTTTTCTTGGCGGCGGTCTGCTTGGCTGTCGCCGATTGGCTGCTGGTCCTCGGCTTGGCCTTGGTCTTACGCGACGTTCCTTCGGGGAACACGCCGACCCTGTCCATGTCCGTGCCGATATCCACGCCGAAGAGTGACGACAGCTCGTCGGTTTCGAGCAGCCGGCCTTTGCGTGTCTTGCCCGCGCCCGTCGGCTGATCGATGGCGGCTTCGATCATTTCGGCCGGGTCGACGTCGCGCAGCGTGAACAGCAGCTCGGGCTCGATGTCGAGGCGAGCGCCGACGCCGTAGAGCGTAGCGGCCACGTGCTTGCACATGCTGGCCCAATCGGGGCATGAGCAATTCAGTGTGATCTCACGGGGTGACGGAAACAGCCCGTCGCCCTTGCGGGTGACGATCTCCATCACGCCCTTGGAAATCGATCCCCGGAGAAGCTCCACCAGCGAATCGATCTGGCCCGCGCATCGCCCCTTGATCTCTTTCCACGCCTTTTCTGGCAGCGGCTTGATGCTGATACCCACGCTGTACAAGTCTGTGCCGCTGACGAGCGCGCGAACACGTCCGGCCTCGATCTGCAGATCGACGACCGAGCCATTGCGAACATAGGTGCGCCCGCGAGGAAGACGATTGGAGTAGTCGCTGTAGGCTTCGAGGTTCTTGCACCAGGCGTCGCCCCAGAAGGTCCGGGTGACTTTGCGACCCTCGATCTCGACCGGCGAGACGTTCCGGCCGGCCTTCTTCAGCTTGGCGATCTTCTGTGCCGCGCGCCGCCGCCGCTGCGCAACCGGCACGTATCGCGGCCAGTCGTCGAAGGGGTACCCGCCCATGGGCTCACCTCTATTCGCAATGCGCCCGCCTGCACGCGGCGCTTCTTCCTATCGCTCCAGCGCGCTGCTCAAATCGAGGGACACCATCGATAGGAGTTCCTCGTTGCTCATCTCGGTCAGTGCGGAGTCGCCACCGCCGGACAGGACCTCGTCGGAAAGCTCTTGCTTACTGGCGATCATTTCGTCGATGCGCTCCTCCACCGTACCTCGACAGACGAACTTGTGGACGAGCACGTTTTTCCTCTGGCCGATGCGAAAGGCACGGTCAGTCGCCTGGTTCTCGACCGCGGGGTTCCACCACCTGTCGAAGTGGATCACGTGCGAGGCTGCAGTCAAATTGAGACCAGTCCCTCCTGCCTTGAGCGAGAGTACCATGAAAGGCACGCGGTCGTCCTGCTGGAAGCGCTTCACCAGACCCTGGCGTTTCCTCACCGGTGTGCCGCCGTGCAATACGAGGCCACTCTGGCCGAAGATTTCCGTCAAGAACCCCGCCAACGGTAGGGTCATCTCGCGGAACTGGGTGAACACTAGAACTTTGTCCTGGCGGGCGGCGATGGAGTCGCACAACTCGCGCAACCGCGCGAGCTTGCCGCTGTCCGCCGCTTCGTATTCGCCGTCACCCAGCCACTGGGAAGGATGGTTGCAGATCTGCTTGAAACGCATCAGGAAGGCCAGAACCATGCCCCGCCGCTCGATGCCGTCGAGTTCCTCGATGGCTCTTCTCATCTCGTCGACCGATTGTTGGTACAGCGCTGCCTGCCGCCTGGTCAGAAGGCAGTATGCGTTGACCTCAGTTTTGTCGGGCAGGTCCGAGACAACACTCTTGTCGGTCTTGAGTCGCCGGAGAATGTAGGGCTGCACGAGCCTGCGCAGCGGCGCATAGCCCTGCTGGCTCGAAGCCATGGACTTGCAAAGCGCGTTGAAGGCCTTGGCCGATCCCAAGAGACCGGGGTTCAAGAAGTCGAAGAGCGACCACAGATCACCGATGCGGTTCTCCACCGGCGTGCCCGTCAGAGCCAAACGCCACCTCGCCTTCAAGGCCTTCACGGCCTTGGTTTGCTTTGCGCCGGGGTTCTTGATGGCCTGGGCCTCGTCGAGGATCACGTGACGCCAGGAGTGCTGCTTGATCCATTCGGTGCGCATTGCGGTTCCGTAGGTGGTGATTACCGCGTCGTAGGCATCCACCTGCTTCTTAGGCAGCTTCCTCAGCTCGAGAGAAGAAATGCGCGACGGGTGAGCGATGAGGACCTTCAGCCCGGGTGCAAACCGCTCGATCTCCAGCCGCCAGTTGTCCACGAGCGATGCGGGAACCACCAAGAGGTCGGTGCCCTGCTCTTTGTTGCGCTGACTCAAGGACAGCAGCCCGAGCACCTGAATCGTCTTGCCCAGACCCATATCGTCGGCCAGGCAACCGCCCAGTTCGAGGCTGCGCAGGGTCGAGAGCCACTGTACGCCCACTTTCTGATAGGGACGAAGCTCGGCGCTGAGGCCCGCGTTGGCTTCGATGTCTGAGCGCAGCTCGGGCGAGCGGAGCGCATCGAGCCTCGACGAGAGCCACTTGCCGGCAATGACCTCCGACCAGTCGGGCCGCTCGTCTTCGAACCCTTCGTCATCACCATTCAGGCGGGCGCCGGAGAGCATGCGCATGGCCTCGCCAAAGCTGACGCCGCCAGCCTGGGCCTGCCTCTGGACGCCACGCCACTGGTCGAGTACCTGCGAGAGCTTCTCGCGATCGACCTCGACCCACTTGCCCTTGATCAGCACGAGGCCATCGCTGGCAGTAAGCAATTCCTCGATTTCTCGTTTTGATAGATCCTTGCCGTCCAGAGTCAGACCAACATCGAAGTCCAGCAGCGCTTGCATCCCCAGATTCGATGGCGCTTTACCACCGACCGAGACCGAGACCTTGGGGCGGGGCTTGTTCTTGGCGCTCCACCAATCAGGCATGCGCACGACCAGCCCGGCCTGCTCGTACAATGCGATCTCGCACAGGAACCGATGGGCCTCTTTGGGCGACCACGACAGCGGGTGGTAAATGTCGCCGGCTTCGACCAGCTCGCGTATGAAGGAACTCTGTTCGGCCGCTCGGGAGAGGGGCGCGAGCAAAGCGAGCAGCTTCTGGCGGTTCTTGGTTCCGGCGTAGTCCTCGAGGGCCCGGCCCAGAGGCAGGTATTGAGGCTTGGCCTGCTTGGAAACCTTGTGAACATACGTCGCGATGAAGGCAAACGGAAACTCGGGATCGCGCTTGTTTTCGGCCAGGTGGAAGCAGACGCGGCCCACCACTTTCCAGATAGAGCTGTGCTCTTTCAAGTAGCCCTGGACACCGTCCTTGTAGCCATTGGCTTCGGCTGTTAGGGCCGTGCCCAGATCGGACCAGATGTCACGCAGGAGCGTCGCCGAAAGGATCTCGGCGCCCTGCATTGGAGGCACGGCCTGGGCCAACGCCGTGATCTCGTCTGGGTCCGGATCGGGGATGACGAGCGACTTTGGATCGGTCGGGTCGAGCGCGCCGCACACGCGGCCAACGAATACCCGCCCGACATCGCGCCAGTACGAGAGTGACGGGGGCAGATCTGTCAGCAGCTCCGCCGCGCCGAGATGCAACACTCCCTTGCCGCGGCCATCGTTGAATGCCCCGATGATCTGTTGCGCGGCCTTGGCCGTCAGAAACGGGCCGTCCTCAGGCGCTCCCGCCTGGACGTCGATACGACCGCTGGGTGTCAACCGGCAGACGAGGGTTTTGCGCGCTTTGGGACCGCTGTCGAGGGCGAGCTGCGTCATTGGCTGATCATTCTCGAGTGCGGCCGGCACTCGGCAGAGTCAGGCAATCCCGCGAAGCTCGGCGGCTGCACGCTCGGCCCCGCGATTCGGATGAACGCTTCACCCGCCGCCACGACGAGCCCCACCGAAGCGATCGCAAGCGATACCTCGAGCATCCATCGGGTTGATTCCGCTGCGCTCATGGCTCGATTCCAACAACTCCCGAGGCCATTCATCGACAAGCCGGTTGCTGTCTTGGCCTGGCCTAGCCCCGAGTTTCACTCCGGTCTGGAGAGCCCCAGCTCGTCCAGGCGTGCCGCGATGTCCTGACCAGCGGTTTCGCTGTCGACCGACTTGTCGATGTACCGGATGACCCCATCGCGGTCGATGTAGAACGTCCAGCGCTTGGTGTAGAGCCCTCCGAGAGCCAGCACTCCGTACTCCTTCGCGACCTGCTTGCCCGGGTCGCTCAGAATCGGGAAGTTGCCGTCGAGAGACTCCGCAAACGCCTTGTTCTGTTCCGGCTCGTCGACGCTCACCATGAAGAACGCGGCATCGCGCTGGCGGATCTGCGGCTCGCTGTCACGCAGCGATTGGAGTTCCTTCGTTCAGCCGGGTGTGAAGGCCTTTGGGAACCACGCCACCACCACCGGCCGCTTGCCCCGATGCGCTTTGACGCTGTGAGTCGCTCCGTCCGAACCCGGCAACGAGAACTCGGGAGCCGGATCCCCTACCGCAAGCCCAGCGCCCGCGCTTTCGGCGATCACGATTGCCAGGGCGACCCATCCGCACGCAAAGGCATGTCGCAGAACCGCTCGTCGTGGTGTTCTCATGGACGACATATAGCAAGGCACTGAGCGCAAGCCACAGCGCGACTTCAAAGGCCTCTCGGCATGGCGAAGCGATACGAGTTGCCGACGCCCGCCCGAGCGGGGAAGCTGTCGACAGGCCGATTCTTCTGTTGCCGCCGCTGGCCCGATCGGCCTGATCGCGAACCCCATGTCCGGACGTGACGTCCGGCGCCCGGTAGGCCGAGCGGTTCCTCTGGGTGAAGGACCTCTTTCGCACGAGCCATCGCGCTCGAGCACTTGAATATCGGCGGTGTCTCGATGGAGCGCCTCGACGTTGGAAAGCTCGAGACGACGCGCACGGATAGGGTCCGCGCCGCACAGTGATCGTCCACGATGTCTTCGCGGCACTGCGGCGGAAATGCTGCGTGCCGTGGGCTCGGGTTACCTGACAGGCCGGGCGGATCACGCGCGTGTCGTGGCCGGCTGTGAGGTGATCGCAATCGCAGAGTCTGGCGTGTAGATCTCTTTCGCCCGCGGGTCGTCAGTCGGGGCCAGATGGCGACGTCAGGGAAGGGGCTCGATCAGCTCGTGGAGCGCGAGCCCGGCTCGGGCGCGCGCGAGCCGGGCGGCTGCGGCGGGATCGTCCATATACAGCGGCAGCAGGGCGAGCGGCTTCAGGATCTCGCGCCGCTGCAGCTCCTCGATCAGCGGCGCGTGGCTGGTCGCCACCTTGCCTACGAACAACGTCTCCAGCTTCCCGCCCTCCCGCACGAATTCGAGGATCGCGCGCAGGCCGCGCAGGTACACAGCGTCCTTCACGAAGCCACCGCCGCGATGCACGCGCATCGTGTTCGTAAACGCCGCGCGGGGGCTGAAGCCCCACCGCTCGCGCAGTTCGTGGAAGGTCTCGACGAAGCCGTCGCCGGCCACGACCGATCGCGCCGCGACCACGCGGCCGGCGAGGGTCCGCAGCCGGCCGGCAGTCAGGCCCCCCACGAGATACTCGGCGAACACCGCGAGGCCCTCTTGCAGTTCGTCGTAGCCGGCAAGGCCGGCCGACAACATCGAGAGCGGCTGTGCGCTGCCGTTCCAGTCGGTGACGACGTGCGTGCCGAGTTCATGGTGGAGCAGTGCATCGACCCGGTTCCCCGCAAACGTCATCGAACTCCCGATGAGCAGGTTGCCACTCGAAACGGTGAGGCTGGACACGTCGTCGCTCAACAGGATTCGGCTCGCGATGTCCGGTGCGCGACTTCGCAGAGTCTCGAGCATTTTTTCGGCGCGCCGCAGGAACTCGTCCGCATCGACCTCGTCGCGCCGCTGCGTTGGGGTCGCAGCCGGAACGCGCTCGAGCAGGCTCTCCGCTTCCTCGACGAGTTCCGGGTCAACGGTTCCGAACAACGCAATCCCGGTCGGCAGAAAGCGACGCGTCAGACGCTCCTCGACGAGCGTGAGCTTCAGATCGAGCTCGCGACGCTTCTCCTCGAACAGGAACGCGAGGGTCGGATCGGCGACGCGCTCGACTGGAATCGCGTACAGCTCGCGCTTGAGCAGGGGTGGGTCGATGGTGCGAGCGCGGTAGAGGAAGTTGGGAGCCCGCGCAAAGCCCCCGCGCGAAAACTCCTGGAACGCGTCGCCCGCGCGGGTGGGTGTCACGACGAGCAGCAGGTCGAAGCGTCGCGAGACCTCCGTGATGCGCCGATCCACGTCCCACACGAGACGCGTGAACGCTCGGCGCGCCAATGCGTCTCGGTGGCCGGTACGCAGCGTAGTCTCGCGACGCGAGAACTCGAATGCCGCGCGACGCAATGCCCGGCCGAGTTGGCGGCGCAGGTTTCGCCGCGCCATCGGATAAACGGCACCGTCAGCGTCACGGAACGCCGGGCGCACCTCCAGGCCGAGCGTGCGCACACCGATGCCTGGCGAACGGGAGGCGCCGAACAGGGGGTCGAGGCCCGGCGCTGTGATTGTGTCTGCGCCGGTGACCGACACCTGCGCCTTGCGACCGAACAGTACGATCTGCCGAAGCGAGCGGGCGAAGGCCGCAACCGTCGAACTGCTCGCGAGGTCTGGCGGCGTCAGGATCCGGAAACCCGACGAGCCCGGTGCATCCGGCGTCGCAGCC
Source organism: Deltaproteobacteria bacterium (assembly GCA_032128375.1). GTDB lineage: Bacteria > Myxococcota_A > UBA9160 > UBA9160 > SMWR01 > JAJDAM01. The sequence goes on from JAQBGU010000141.1 coordinate 10,043, forward strand.
GGGTCGGGCGGGCCCGACCAGACCTCGATGACGAGAATACCGCCGAAGCGCGCGCGCGCACTCTCCGCGATGCCTGTAACGAGAGCCTCGACCGCCGCGGAGGAACCGCGGTCGGCGGGCGCGACCAGGTACGAAGCCTCTCCCTGGATCAGCGAAGAAGTTCCCGGGTCAGCGCCGTTGGCGGGGGGGCGGTAGACGAACAGGAACGGCAGCGGGCGCTCGATCACGATGCGGCCGGCCGACTGGAACTGTCGGCGGATCGCACGCCCAGCGTCGAAACGCTCGCAAAGTGAATGCGCGAGATCGACATCGAGAGAGCGGGGCGGGCGAGCGGTCATGGACGTGAACGAAAAGCTGGGTCATCTCGCTGCTGCATGCGAGATCATTCTGCCAACTCTCCTGGCCCGCGTCCACATTGGCACCCGCCCGCGGCTGCCAGCGTCACATCGCCAGCATTCGAACAGACCGAGCTGACGAAGGCGCCGAGGGAGTTCCGGCTCAGCAATGCGGAGCCACTACGCCCGACGTCCGTTTTGGGGGCGGGACGGCTGCTCGAGTCGTGTCTTCAGCGCCTACGCGGTCATCCGACGTAGCACCATATGCAGAATGCCACCGTTGCGCAGGTAGTCTACCTCGACCGGTGTATCGACCCTACACGTGGTCGTGAACTCGCGGGTCGCGCCGTCGGCTTTCGTTGCGGTTACCTTCACCGGCTGGCGGGGCTGCAGGTCGTCATCGATCGCGAACGAGAAGGTCTCGGTTCCGTCGACTCTGAGCGAATCGGTATCCTCCCCTTCTTGGAAGGTCAGCGGTAGCACGCCCATCATCACGAGGTTGGAGCGGTGAATCCGCTCGAAGCTCACGGCGATGACCACTCGGACACCCAGTTCGAAAGTGCCCTTGGCCGCCCAGTCGCGCGACGAGCCCATGCCGTAGTCCATGCCGGCGAGCACGACGAGCGGGATGCCGGCTTTCCTGTACGCGAGGCTGGCGTCATACACGGTTTTGACCGCGCCATCGGTGAAGTCCGTCGTGAAGCCGCCCTCGGTACCGGGCGCCAACTGATTGCGGATCCGGATGTTCGCGAAGGTACCTCGTGTCATCACCCGGTCGTTGCCTCGGCGCGAACCGTAGCTGTTGAACATGTTGGGCTCGACGCCGCATTCGGTCAGGTAGCGGCCAGCCGGCGAATCCGCTGCAATCGATCCCGCCGGGCTGATGTGATCGGTCGTAACGGAGTCGCCGAGTCGAAGCAGCACGCGCGCCCCCTCGATGGGACCAATGGGTTTCACTTCGGGTCCGAGGTCGAGAAAAAACGGCGGTTGCTGGATGTACGTGCTGTTCGGATCCCAGTCGTAGAGTGCCGCACCCGTCGTCGGGATCGCCCGCCACGCATCAGAACCTTCGAACACCGCGCCATACTCGCTGGTGAACTGCGCCGTCTTCACCGAACGGCCGACGATCTCAGCGACTTCCGCCTGGGTCGGCCAGAGATCGCGCAGGTAGACATCGTTCCCGTCGCGGTCGCGGCCGAGCGGTTCTCGGGTCAGATCGATATCGACCGTTCCGGCGAGCGCATACGCGACCACCAGTGGCGGCGACGCCAGGTAGTTGGCGCGGACGTCGGGCGAGATCCGACCTTCGAAGTTGCGGTTGCCCGACAGCACCGAAGCCACGACCAGGTCGTGATCTCCGATGGCGGCGCTGATCTCGGCCGGCAGCGGTCCCGAGTTGCCGATGCAGGTCGTGCAGCCGTAACCGACCAGATAGAAGCCGCTGGCTTCGAGGTCGTCCATCAGGCCGCTGTCAGTCAGGTAGTCGGTCACGACCTTGGAACCCGGCGCGAATGAGGTCTTGACCCACGGCTGCCGGGTCAGGCCACGCGCACGCGCTTTGCGGGCCACCAGACCGGCACCGACCATGACATCGGGGTTCGAGGTGTTCGTGCACGAGGTGATCGCGGCAATCGTCACTGCGCCGTGTCGGAGTGTGAATCGCGTTCCATCCGATTCGACGATCGCGCCGCGGCCCGCTTCCCCGAGCTCGGCTCCCGCTTTGTCGACCCCCCTCTCGACTGTGCTCGCAGCCGCTGGCGCAGACTTTCCGAACGTCTGCACCAGGTCGGTTTGCCATTGTTGCTTCATGCCGCTCAGCGCGATCCGGTCCTGGGGACGCTTGGGGCCGGCGAGCGACGGTTCCACGGTCGACATGTCGAGTGCGAGGTTGGCGGAGTAGGTGATCCGTCGGTCGTCCGCTCGCCACAATCCCTGGAGCTTGCAGTACTGCTCCACGGTCGCCACGAGTTCCTCGGGTCGACCCGTGAGGCGCAGGTAGTCGAGCGTTCGGTCGTCCACCGGAAAGAACCCGACGGTCGCACCGTACTCCGGTGCCATGTTGGCGATCGTCGCGCGGTTGGCGAGCGGCATGTCGGCGAAGCCCGCGCCGTAGAACTCGACGAATTTTCCGACCACACCGTGTTCGCGGAGCAGCTGCGTTACCCGCAGCACCAGGTCCGTGGCAGTGGCGCCTTCGGTCAACCGGCCGGTGAGCTCGAAGCCCACGACTTCGGGGAGCAGCATGTAGATCGGCTGGCCGACCATGGCCGCTTCGGCTTCGATGCCACCAACCCCCCAACCGACCACGCCGAGCCCGTTGATCATCGTCGTGTGCGAGTCCGTGCCGACGAGGCTGTCGGGGTAGAGCGTAGTGCCGTCGTCCCACACTACCTTGGCGAGGTATTCGAGGTTGACCTGGTGGACGATGCCGGTTGCCGGCGGCACGACCCGAAAATCGTCGAATGCCGACTGGCCCCATTTCAGGAACGCGTAGCGTTCCGCGTTGCGTTCGAACTCGCGCTTGCTGTTGATCCCAAGCGCCTGGGCGGAGCCGAAGGCATCCACCTGCACCGAATGATCGATCACCAGATCGATCGGGATGAGCGGATTGACGCGGTTCGCAAGCGCGTCGTTGCCGGTCATGCGTACGATCGCCGACCGCATCGCGGCCAGATCCACGACGGCGGGAACGCCGGTGAAATCCTGCAGCACGACTCGCCCCGGATTGAACGCGATCTCCGTTTCTGCGACGTTCGTAGCGTCGTAGTTCGCGAGGGCGTATACGTCATCATCGGTCACGACAGTTCCGTCGTGGTTGCGCAACGCCGATTCCAACAATACCTTGATTGTGTATGGCAACGTGTCGATCTCGGCCAGATGCCCGAGCGCATCCAGCCGGTGGACGACCCGGCTCCCCAAGGGTGTGTCGATCGTGCCGCGGGCTTCGAACGGGTCGTGTATGTGTGCCATCGGATCACCTCGATCGGGTCTGGACCAGCTTTCGCTGAAGCATCGCATATGCGAGCCCCGCTGACCCGTTGCGGGGGGTACCCCGCGCCGGCTGGATCATCCCACCGGAGCGGGGGCGCGCTGCCGGGACGCGAGCCGATGTGGGGGTGCGCGACGCGCGGGAGCAGATCGCACTTCGATCATCCGCGGGATACACGAATCGGGTGCGGCGCTTCCGAACGGCAGCGCTTGTTGGGGTTGCGGTCTGGCAACTGGCCCCCGGAGGTCGCATTGGCGGCCTTTAACTTGGCACGCCCTTTGCGTTAGGTTATTGCGATAGGTTATTGCCGATAGGTTATTGCCGATGGGTTATTGCCGATAGGTTATTGCCGATAGGTTGTTGCTGATGGGTTGTTGCCGTTAGGTGATTGCGCGGTTCGCTTCGCGCGCCAGCTACTGGAAACAAAGTGCCGTAACACCAAACCGGACTGAAGCGAGCGGGGGGACACAATGGCCCAGGTCGCACTCGAGTCGGTGTTCCGCTCCTACGCGAGCGAGCACCCGGCCGACGCTGCGCGTGCGCTCGAGGCGTTGTCGCCGAAAGCCGCGGCGCCGCTCGTGCAGGGTCTGCCGCCGCGGCTCGTCGGCCCGGTCCTGGAAAGGCTGAACCCGGACGCCGCCGCGGCGCTACTCGCGAACCTCGGACCGGCCGTCACCCAGGAGCTGCTCGCCCCGATGGAGTCGCGGCATGCCGCAGCGATCCTTCATCATCTCGAAGACGCGGTGCGCGAAGCAACGCTGTCTGGTCTCGGCCCAGAGGTCGCGAAGCGCTTCCGCGCTTTGCTCCAATATCCGCCGGACACAGCCGGCGGAATGATGAAGACCCGCATCACGTCTCTGCGAATCGATGTCTCCGCCTCGCAGGCCATCGCAATGCTCCGCCGTGCGCCCCGGACGACTCTCTTCTATCTATACGTCACCGACCGGGAAGGAAAGCTCGCCGGAGTTCTCAACGTCCGAGAGCTCCTGCTCGCGTCTCCCCGTGATCCGATCGAGCCGCTGGTCCGCCGCGACATAATCACGGTTGAGGCCACGCTGCCCCGCGACGATCTCGCTGACCTCGTGCGCGAGCGACACCTCATTGCGATTCCCGTCGTCGATTCCGAGGGTTACTTGCTCGGCGTCGTGAAGTCGGACGAGATCATGGACGCGATCGAGCAGGAAGCCTTCGGTGATATCCAGAAAATGGTCGGTGCAGGCGAAGACGAACGAGCTTTGTCCCCTGTGTCGGTCGTCGTTCGCAACCGGCTTCCGTGGTTATACGTGAACCTCGCAACCGCGTTTCTCGCCGCCGGGGTGGTGGCGCTGTTCGAGGACACGATCGCAAAAGTGACGGCGCTCGCGATTCTGCTGCCTGTGGTAGCGGGCCAAGGTGGGAACACGGGTGCGCAGTCGCTTGCGGTCGTGATGCGGGGCATGGCGCTTCGCGAGCTGATGCCCGGATCGACACGCCGCCTGTTGATCAAGGAGGGCTTCGGCGCGCTCATCAATGGCATCTCGGTTGCCGTGGGCACGGGGCTCGCCGTCTTTTTCTGGGACGGTCGCTGGGGGCTCGTCGTAATCATCGGGCTGGCCATGGTGGTAAACATGACAACGGCGGGTCTCGCCGGGGCGGTGATCCCGCTCGCGCTTCGGGCGATGGGACGTGATCCCGCGCAGGCTTCGTCGATTTTTCTCACGACCGTGACCGATGTCGTGGGCTTTGCATCGTTTCTCGGCTTCGCGGCCTGGCTCATGCCGACTCTTGGTTGAGGATGTACGGGTACGAACGACCTCGACGGGTGTGCGGTGATACGCAGGGACGGGGGCCGGGCCGAGTCGGTGATCGTGGAACGCGCCCAACTTCCGATCAGCCGACCGCCTGAACCCACGGGCCCGATCGTCCAGGATTTTGACGGCGGCCGCTGCGGTTTGCGCAGATCGGATAGGCTCAAAGCCGACCTCGCAGACGGGGAGCGTACGTGAACGTCAGCAACGAACAGCTATCGCACATGGACGCTACGGCCCAGGCCGACGTCGTCCAGCGCGGCGATGCGACCGCGGCTGAACTCGTCGGCGCGGCCTGTGAGCGCATCGAACACCTCGATCATGACCTCGGTGCCGTAGCGGTCTTCAATGGTTTGGAGGCCCGTGCCATCACGGGCACGGTGGAGCTGACAAGTCCGTTCTACGGGGTTCCCTTTTTGATGAAGGATGTCGGTGCGCGCCAGATCGGCCGGCCCTACTACGCTGGCAACCGCGCGCTTCGCGATGCGGATTATCGGGCAGAAGCCGACACGCTGCTCGGCAAACGTTTTCGAGAACTGGGCCTGGTCACCATCGGCAACTCGAACTCCCCCGAGTTCGGACTTCAGTCGAACACCTGGCCGCTCATCCATGGTCCGACTCACAATCCCTGGGACCTCTCTCGCTCAGCCGGCGGATCATCGGGGGGCGCATGTGCGGCCGTCGCGGCTGGCCTGGTCCCGGTAGCCCATGCAAGCGACGGTGCCGGCTCGATCCGAATTCCCGCGTCGTGGTGTGGGCTGATCGGACTGAAACCGTCACGTGACCGCGTCCATTGGCGATACTCGGGGCACAACCGATCCGATGTCGAGTTCGTTGTGGCGCGATCGCTGCGCGACACTGCGCGATTTCTGGATCTTCTACGTCCGCCAGCGGCCCGTCGCAGATCCCCCGGCCGCAATGTCGCATCACTCGGGGAATCACCGCCCCCCATGCGGGTCGGGTTCTGGACCCGTTCGCCCGCCGGCGGGCGAGTCCATCCCGCTTGCATCCAGTCCGTCGAGGAAACAGCCGAAGCGCTTCGGGCCGCGGGTCACCGCGTCGAGCCGGCTGCGCCTTCAACCTTCCTCGACTACGGGCAGCGAGCGCTGCACGGCGCCGCCCTGGGCTTTCGCGAATACCTCAGCTGCCTCGACGATCTCGAGATTCGTCTCGGTCGATCCGTCGGCCCAGAGGATGTTGAACCTTTTCTCTGGGAACTCGCCCATCTCGGCGGCGACGAGCGGTCACCCGCCGACATCGAGAGCGCAATGAATTGGATTTCGGAATGGAAGCGGCGCACGCTCGATTGGTTCAAAAACTTCGACCTGCTCGTTACGCCGACCGTGTGTGAGCCCGCGCCGCTGCTCGAGTTTCTCGACCCCGCAGTCCACACACCACTCGAACTGCTGGAGAAGATGGTGCCGCACATGGCGTTCACCGAGATCTGGAATGCCACGGGGCAACCAGCGGTCTCCCTCCCCCTCGGCTGGGACAAAGGGGATGGCTTGCCCGTCGGAGTACAGCTCATTGCTGCCCCGGGTCGAGACGACGTTCTCATGTCATTGGCCGCGGGGCTGCTTCCGAGTCTCGACTCACTGCCGCATCGACCGCCGATTCATGCATGACGTCCACTGGAGGTCGAGATCGGAATCGATCGAAGTAGCGCGCAACGGCCTCCTCACCGGCAGGCGTTCTGAGCGCGCCGTTCCAATGATCGAGCCGAGCGGCCGGCGGGACGGACTCTGCGGGAGAAATCGAGGGAAAACAGCGAGCCAGTTCCCCGTAGTAGGCATCATCATGTGCCGCATACCAATATTCAAGAGTCTCCGGCTCGACTGAATGTTCGCCGGCTTCGCCAAAGGCCCAGAAAGAATTCCGGGTCTCGAGTCTCAAATCGCTTTCGAGTTTCGTCCAGGGCCGGTCGGCGCTCGTGAAGGCATCGGTCGCGCATTCTCCGTCACCGACATCGCGAAACACGATATCCGGGCGAGGATGTAGAGACGGGTTCAACCGGATCAAGAGGTTCTGCGGGTTGGGCGTCTCGAACCACATCCCATAGCGCGCAAACAGGCGCGCCTTCGCCAATCCCGCCGGCATGGCATAATGCTGAGCCCAGAACGTGTCGAAGGAAGTGCCGGATTGACGCGCGATCTGGCGTCCCACGAACGGGAGTGAAAGCGCCGGCAACGAATAGTTGCCATCCTGAAAGAGCCGCAGATCCCTGACCAGGAATCCGCTTTCGCCGCCGCGCGCCAGCACGACGAGCACGTCCAAAATCAGTTGGACGCCGACAAGTGGGCCAAGAAGCGCATCGATTCGCGTCAGTTGCTTTACCCAGTCGACTGTTCCGATCGCCTCCTCACGGAGTTTCGTCTTCTCGGGCTGATAGAAATTCGGATGCGGATGGTCGGTCGCGAGCTTGAGAGAGAACAGCGCGTCACCGCTTTCTGCACCGTGCATCGCGAGTGTGCGGGAGGACGTAAAACGCGCCGACCAAGTCTGGTTCGCAGGTGTCGCAGACCAGGCGACGAGGCCGTCCCGATTGAGCGGATGGCGAGCACACAACACTTTGTCATCGAAAATAAAGCGATCTACGATCTCAGCTGGAGCGCCCGGTAGGACATACACTTCGAGTTCGTCACGGGGAACCTCGCTCAGCTCCACTTCGACCGGCCGCGTATCGGTGCGGAAACCAATCAGGTTCGCCTGCTGCTCCCAGTCGAGCCATTGTTCTACGGGATCGGGAAGCAGGACGAGTTCAGTTTCTGAGTCGAAATTGCGAATCGCCGCGGAAGGCTCCACTCGCTTACCCCAGAGGCCCGGCATCGGTTGAAGGCCGTTGGGTGTCGCCTTTGTGTCGCCGCCGGCGTCTGGGCGTGAGGGCGTCCAGCCAATCGTTCGCGGAAATCTCGTCTTCCTGCCAGATGTAGAATAGGGGACCACGAGCCGTCCAACCCTGCTGATTGGCACGGTGCGTGGCGCGACGTTTTTGTTGTGTGAACGCGGGTTTGACCGGCTGCGGGACAAGCAGGCTCGAAGCGTCGCTGCAACCCGTTCGTGAACGCCGTCGCTTCACGATTCGATCCCCCACAGCAAATTCTCGAGTCGGAACCTTGCGGATGCGAGGTCTCCAGCCCAGCGACGCAGGCGCCTGCCGGCCTTGCGCACGCCCTGGGCCGGGCTTTTGATCATGTTTCGGAGTTCGTCCGAAGGGTCTTCCTTCGCCTTCAGAAAGTCTGAGTCATGGTTCATTTGTTGTGTTCTCGTCAGGTCGTTCGAATCAAGTTGTCACCGGAGGTGCGAACCAGGCGCCTAATGCCTTCTAACCTAATACCTTCCAACTCCAATACCTTCCAACCTAATACCTTTCAACCTAATACCTTTCAACCTAATACCTTTCAACCTATTACCTTCCAACCTAATACCTTCCAACCTAATGCGTTCTGACCTAATACCTGGTAAGAGCAACTTGCGTGCCAATCGCAGGAGCGCTGCGAATGCGACCCGCGGCGATCTTTCAGGCTTTTTTTGGGAGGTGTTGCTCCGATCGGAACCGGCGAGTCCGATTCCAAGGCTGCAGGCAAAGCGATCTTCGAGCTCCCTACTCGCCAAGGTGTCCGGATGTGAACGGTTATCGCTTCGGCCGCGGCAACGGCTCGACGAGCGGCGGAGGCCGACGACGAGGCGGCAGCGGCCGCGCAGGCTTCGGTTGGGTCCTCGGGA
>JAQBGU010000142.1:0-33416 GCA_032128375.1 Deltaproteobacteria bacterium
CCCTGTGCAACTGACCGAGGGCATTCAAGAAACCTGGAGCGGGAAACGGGGATCGAACCCGCGACCCTCAGCTTGGGAAGCTCGTGACAGAATTGGCCCAAGTGCGGGTCGCTACGATTGAAATCATGAAATCATGCACCACTTCCCCCGCTCCCTTGCGACTCATTGCGACATGGTGCGACAAGTTCCAGCTGTTGAATCCGCCCAATTCGGTCGCACCGGGTTGTCAAGCTCGCGTCCGATCGAGCAAGAGCACCCGGCTTGTTTGTGTCCGAGCGCCAGTGACTCGCAGCCCTGCCCCCTAGGCACCGCGCGTCAGGCGCTCGTATCGGCCCCCGTAGTCCCAACCCGGCGCAGTGCATACAGGCTGAGGCACGTGAGCGCGACCTCGGTTGTGACGGCGCTCGCGTGGAAGGGGTTCACGTCACCGTCGAAGAGCAGGCCGAACGCTCGACTGAGCGCCAACGCACCGAACAAGAGCCCGACCAGGACCAGCGCCAAGCGGACCCGGCTCGCTTCGCCAGCCGCCCAGAGAAGGAAGGCGCCCAACCCGAGCTGGAATCCGCCGTAGGTTGCACGAACATCTGTGAGGCCACTCGGAGTCAGGGCGCCGAAACCGGCTGCGTCCGTAGGGAAGCCGGGGGTGAATAGATAGAGGACACCCATTAGGATTGTGAAGGCGCCGAGAATCCGCAGGTAGGTGCAGGCGAAGGACATGCTGGCCTCCCATTGTCCGTCGGCGGACACGGCTGACAGTCCTAGCGAATCTTGTTAGTTTTCGAAACCCATAGGCTGACACCGAGATGGACTTGCGCCTTCAGACTGCCCCCGGATTTTCTGGAAAGAATGATGAACGAGCACTCCCGTTCACCGAGCCACGTACTCAACCTCCGATCACACCCACAGCGGCTCGCCACGGTCTGCTCCCCACTACCGCTGCACTTGCCTACCCGATGGTGCACCTGTCGGCCTCCACGCTCGACAGGGATCTACACACTAGAAGTCGTTCTACACAGTCGAGATCCGCAAGGTCACCCCATCAACTAATGCCACAACCGTGCCACACGATGACATCACTTCAACCGGATATTGGGCTGGAACCTGAAGCGAGTAGTCGGAGGTGCCAAGCGCAGCCGGAACAGCCTGCGAGCGAGCGCGTTGGAGGAAGCTAGTGGTGAAGACGAGTGTTGCCGAGACAAGGGCCGGAAGTGTACTGCTCCGACGCGGTCGTTCTTGGATGTCCTGCCTCAGTCTCAGCGTAAGCGCGGCGACGCTCGCGTGTTTCCAGACCGGGGGCGTCCGCCCAGCGTCGGATGGCGTCACTCCCCTGACGCGGATCGTCCCCGATGAGACCATTGCCGTGAGCTCGTACGGAGTGACGGGGCCAGCGGTGAACGCAGACTGCCAATTCGTCCAGGTGACGGTCAACAACAACGTCTACGTCTTCGATCGCCGCGCGGGCGAGTTCGAACTGGCGAGCCGGTCATCGTCCGGCGAGCCCGGCGACTCTCACTCAGCGGGACTGCTCCCCGGTGGAGGGCGACTGAGCGACGACGGGCGAGTCGTCGCCTTCACCTCGCTAGCTAGTGATCTGGTGCCCACAGAGCGGGGCTTCGAGAACGACATCTTTGTGCACGATCTGGCGTCGGCTGAGACGCTCAAGGTGAGCCGGTCGCATACTGACGGCGGGTCGCGGCTGAGTTCCGGCGGGGAACGCCTGAGTGGAAACGGTCGCGTGGTCGCGTTCCAGTCGATGGCCGATGACCTCGTCGCTGAGGATGCGAACGGATTCATCGACGTCTTCGTGCACGACCTCGATACCCGAGAGATTACACTGATAAGTGCTTCTGGAAACGGGACACAAGCCAACGGCCCCGCCAAGACACCGGCGCTCGACGCAATCGGACGCTTTGTGGCCTTCACCTCAAAGGCGAATAACCTGGTCCGCGACGATCGCAACGAATCCTGGGACGTCTTTCTGCACGACCGCTTGCAGGGGACGACGGAACGCGTCTCCTTGGGCACGGGTGGCAGTGAAGCGAACGGCAACAGCGATCTCTCTTGGTTGAGTTCCGATGCTCGTTTCGTCGTCTTCGCGTCGGACGCCTCGGACCTCGTCCCCGGGGATACCAACCGAGCGCGGGATATTTTCCTACGCGACCGCATGACCGATCGCACGAGTCGCGTGAGCGTCTCATCGAAAGGGGCGCAAGCAGACGAAGCGAGTGACTACCCCGTCGTAAGCGGCGATGCGCGCCTGGTGGCCTTCGTCTCACGCGCCGCCAATCTCGTCCCCGGGGACACGAATGGCGTTCCCGACGTGTTCGTGCACGATCGCGACACGGGTCGAACCGAGCGCGTGACTCTTTCCACAGACGATCGCGAGGCCAACGATGAGAGTGGCACCTTCGGCGTAGCCCTCAGCCGAGACGGCAACTGCATCGCCTTCGACTCCTACGCTACGAACCTCGTATCGGATGATGACAACCGAAGGATGGACGTCTTCGTGCGAGACCTGCGCCAGTAGCGGCGCTGATGAGGTCCGATCTTGACTTCATCTGAGGCACGGGAAGCGGAAAGTCGCGATCGAGGTCTAGGGCAGCGGCTCGAGTGCCCTTGCCAGCGGGTCCACGATGGCGGCGCGAAACGGCTCTAGCCGGCTCCGGGTTCTGAAGGCGACGCCCCGAAAGACAACGCCCCCGGCCTAACTGACCGAGGGCACCCAGAAAACCTGGAGCGGGAAACGGGGATCGAACCCGCGACCCTCAGCTTGGGAAGCTGATGCTCTACCACTGAGCTATTCCCGCTTGGGGCTTAGACTGACACGGCTCCGGGCTCGCGGCAACCCGGCGGTTTCGGTGCTGTGCGGGTGATTTACTCGTGGTAGGTGGTGTGCTTTGGCGGACCGGTGAGGATGTTGAGCTTGCCCCAGTCGGTGACTTTCTTGAATGCGTCGGACGCCACGAAATCGCGGAATGCACGCTCGTTCGCCCAGCGGGATACCACGAGATAGACCGGACTGCCTTTTTCGACACTGCGGTCGACGCGGCGGTAGATATCGGATTCGTCGTGGCCGTCGATGTCGGCCATCAAGTCGATGACCTTCGCGCAGGCGGCCTCGAAAATCTCATCCTTGCCGTCGCGTACGAAGTAGTTCATGCCGATCGTGACCACGCCACCCTCCCCGGTTTGTGTTTGTATTGATGGGTTCCGCACGAAGATAGCCGTACGGACCGAGTGGGCAATCACGGTTTCGGGTCAGTCGTCGAGGAGTTCGACCAGCAGATCCGCAGGATCAGCGAATGCGTCCTTCGGCGGGCCGTCTTTGTGTGCCCGCGAGACCGGCCGGGGGTTCGACAGCACTCCGGCCAGCTCTTCATCGAGCCCGTTCAGCGTGTCTTCGAAATTCATGTCGCAACTCGCCGCATCGACGGACGCATCATCCTGGGTTGTCGGGGACTGCGACGACCAGCCGAGATCTCTGTGGGCGCGCTCGACGTCGACGCTCGCGACTCTTTTGCGACCGCAAAGGAATGCCTCGAACAGTGCGTTGTCGGCGAGTTTGTTCATGCGTCCGGGGTAGCCCTCGCCCAACTCACGCAATGCGGCGATCGCGTCAGGCTGCAGAATGGCCGGCTTGCCCGAGACTTGACGAATTCGATGTTCGAGGTACGCGGCCGTCTCGTCCTGGCTGAACTGGGCCAGCTGTACGCGAACGTCGACTTGATGGGCAAGAATTGGATCGCTCCGAAAGGCGTCAGCCAGCTTTTCCGGTCCCGTCAACACCAACGAAAGCAGCCGCCTATCTTCGTACTCGAGCTTCAGCAATCCACAAATCTCGGCCAGCGAACTCGGTTTTGCGAGCGCATCTGCATCGTCGATGATCAGGATCGCGTGTCGCCCGTCTTCGCGAACGATCGCCAGACTCTCGTAGATTTGCGCGATCAGGCCTTCGCGCTCTGTTGCTGGCTCCTCGACACCCAGCTGCACCGCGTAGCGCCGCAACATCCATGACGCGTCAGAGGCGCCGTGTAGCACGACCATCATGCCCGCCTCGAACATCTCCTCTTCCAGGCGGTCGAGCAATCTCCGGACGGTCATCGTCTTGCCGGATCCGGTCGCCCCAATCAGCACCGTCAGCCCCCGCGCCTGACGCACAGACCGTTCGAGACGACGCAGCGCATCCTCTTGGGGGCCGGCCTCGAAGATGGAGCGCATCAGCGGTTCGTTGCGAAACGGGTCGTCAGAGAGTTGGAAATGTCGAAGATGTTCCACAGCTCACCTCAGAAAAATGAGATTTTTCTCTGCTTGCGAGCCTTCGGAAGCTCGGGTTCAGATTCTGTTTCGGGCGCGAGTTCGAACTCGGGTTCTGCGTCCGCTTCGGGCTCGATTTCAAGAGCCGGCTCCGGCTCGAACTCAGCTTCCGGTTCGAGGAGGGCTTCCATTTCGAGGATCTCGGGTGCGCCATCCTGCTCGACCGTTTGTTCCGGACTGTCACCCATTGGCAGTTCGGACGGGTCCTCGAACGCCAGTTCAGGGGCGTCGCCGAGCACCACTTCCGGATCGCTCGGGTCTTGCTCCGATTCAGCATTGACATCGTGGAATCTCTGGTAGCTTTCGGACTCGAGGTCCGAGTCGAAGTCCCTCTCTTCGTTTTCCGATTCTTTGAAGAAGTCGTCGAATGATTCGTAGTGGATCTCGTCTCGCACCGGCTTGTCGGGATCGCCAAGCCCTTCCAAACGCGAGCCGACGTCGGCGAATTTCGGATTCACGGCTTGTACAGCCAAGTATTCGGTCGTCGCCGACTCGATGTCTCCACTCTGCTCGAAGCATCGACCCAGGTCGAAACGAAGCCCCAACACCTGCTCCGTAGCCAGGTCATCGGTGTCGAGCGCCATCTGTAGGTGGGCAATCGCATCCTCGGGCTGCCGCGCATCGAGTGCACAAAGCCCAAGCAGATGTAAACACCCCAATCGTCTGCTCGGGCTGGCCATCGCCGCATTGAACTCCGTCACGGCATCGTCGAGCAGACCCATCTCACGATAAGCGATGCCGAGGTCGTAGTGCGCCTCGAAGTCGCCCTCGCTCAGCGTTTCGCTGACACCCTTCTTGAATTCGGCGAACACTGCTGCGAAGCCGTCGTCAGACGTATCGGCGGAATTTCCCGATGTGTTCTCATTCGGATCTTCATCGAGAGACTGGCCGATTTCCGCTGCCAGATCGAACCCGAAGTCATCGCCTTCCGGCTCTGTTTCGCCTTCGTCGCTGCCTTCTTCGCTGCCTTCTTGAGTGTTCTCACCCAAGTCGATGCTGGTCACGGCCAATTCGGGGGCTGCCGGCTCTGGCGCTGCCACGTCCGGCGCAGCCATCGACTCACCCGGTGCGTCTGCGTCGTCGACCGGCAATCCGAGCACGAACTCGGGCGGATGCGTTTCGTCCGCGACATCGTCGGAGTCCGGGTCAGAATCGTCCAGGTCGAAGTCGACCTCGAAATCATCATCGAATTCGATTTCAACGTCCGCTCCGAGAGCGATATCGGCTTCTGCCGGCGTATCTGGGAACTCCCCGGACAGGTCTTCACGGAGGTCTCTCGTATCGCCGTCGGAATCGCCTGTAGTGTCTCCCGTCGCATCGATCGGATCGAACGAACCGATCGAGAAGGCCGCAACGCCGAACTCCTGTTCGGCGACCTGTTCATTGAAACTGTGGGCAAGAGCCAGATCTTTGGAAATCGGACCGATCTCTCGTTCATCGGTCAGCGACAGATCGTCGTTCCAATCCGTGAGTTCATCGCCGATATCCGTCGACTTCGGCTCGTCGGGCACATCGCGCTCGCGCGCTGCTAGCGGCGCAGCGGGTTCACTCCCGGCTGCACTCGAACCCGGGTCCTCACCGCGCTGCGCTGCGACCTCGCCCATTCGCACCAGCGCGTGGGGGTGATGGGGCGCTACTTCGAGTACGCGCGAATAGATCGCCTCAGCCTCATCCAACAGCCCCTGCTGAAGATAGAAGTCTGCCTCTTCGATATCCTCGCCGATCTGCCCGGGATTGGCTTCGCGAACGATGGAGGTATCGAATGTGAGCGCTTCAGACTCCTGTTCGCCGATCGAGTCGCGTGCAGTCACTTCGGCCTGTGGTTCGATTCTCCGTCGGCCGGTCGGATCGACTGCGAAGCGGGTGTCATCCAGGTCAATCTCGATGTCGTCGAACTCGATTTCTTCGAGGTCAGACTCGGAAGAGCGCGGATCGATCTCCGACAAGGGCTCACCGAAATCGACAGCGATGTCACCCATCAGGTCGGCGGGAATCGGCGACTCATCAGTATCGGGATCACTCTCCTGCGAACTCATCGGGGCTTCGAAAACCAGCTTGCCCGCCGCAGCCGCGTCGATCGCTGCAATTCGATCTCGAATGGCTTTGGCAGCATCGATTTCATCGTCTTCGAGAGCCAGTTTGACCGCCTTGGACCACAACTTTACTGCGCGAACCTTGTCGTCGGCTTCGACGAATGCCTCGCCCAGCTTCTCCAGCGCGCCGCGGTGGCTCGGATCGATCGCCAGAACACTTTCTAGGGTCGCGACTGCCTGATCCCGCTTGCCGTATCGGAGATAGACACTGGCCTCCGCGAAGAGCTGGTCAACATCATGAGCTAGCGGCTCAGCATCCTCGGGAATGAGCCTGGTCATCTCGTTCACATCGAACTCGCTGTTGCGTGCCGAAATCGGAATCTCGTCGCGTTGATCGAGCCCCGTCATGAGGCCGAACCCCGATTCGCCGTCGCCCAGCAGTTGGGAGTCGTCGGCCATCAGGTCTTCGTCGATCAGGGAGTTCTCGTCGCCGAACTCGGCACGACCATCGTCAATCGGGCCTAGCTCGTCGAGCTCGTCCAGGCTGCTCGGGCCGTCGGACGCGTACTGGGCTTTGCCAGGCGCGGGTGACATCTCACTCTCATCGAGGTAACCGTTCGGCTCGGTCGTCGGGGAGAAGCCTGTCGGCGATATGTAGCGCTGCAGAATCTCTCGGGTTCGATCTTCGTCCCCTCGCTCGCGATACAGCTCCGCGAGCTGACGGTAGAGTTCGATGAGTTCTGCATCCCGGCCTGTGGCGCGAAGCACCTCTCCCAGTAGTTCGTATTGGGCCGGAGAGGGGTCTGCCTCGAGTGCTCGTCTCGCGAATGGCTCGGCGTGATTGACTTCTCCGCGATCGATCAGGTTGCGCGCATAGCCTGCGAGTGAGGAGATGCGATCGGGGTCGACATCGAGAAGCCGCTCGTAGACTTTGGACACGCCTTCTGCGTCACCTTGGGCGTGCAGCTCCTCGACGACGGCGTCGTACTCGACAACCGCCTCGTCGTTCATCCCCTCCTTGTGGAGTAGGTCTGCGACTTTCAGGCGACTCGTCGTGTTGGACGGCTCCAGCATCGCCATCTTGCGCAGCAAGCCCAACGCGGCGACCTTGTCGCCGGAACGGTAGAAACCGTCCGCGGCGACTTGAAGCGCTCCGGTGGCCTCGCCGGTCAGTCCCATCCGCTGGTACAGCTCGGCGAGCTGTTCACAACACGCGAAGGACCCGGAATCGAGATTGAGGATCTGCTTGTACACGGCTACCGCGCGCGCGTCAAAGCCCTCTCTCATGTACTGCTCGGCAACCTTGGAATAGGTCTCTATCGCCTCGGCAACCTGTCCCCAACGCCGGTGCACGTCACCGATCTCGAGACGCAGTTTTGCGTCTCGAGGATCGAGTTTCAGCAGCGTGTCGTATTCCTTGAGCGCCTTGTCCCTGGCGCCCTTGGTGGCATACTTGCGCGCTGCCTCGAGAACTTTTCGCTTATTGACCGCCAAGGACCCCGTCCTGTCCGCCGGTGACTGCTGCTGATCGGGAGGTGTCGGGATTCCCCCTCCAAATCTCTGTATCGGCTGGCGATGGGGCGTCTTGAGCGCTCTTGAAATCGATCCGCTGATTAGAAGTGTACGACTGCCGTGCCGGAAGTGGGGCTGACATCACGGGCGGAAGCCCGCGATCGCTCAGCGGGCGTTGCAAAGTCGAGTTCGAACCCGCAGCAAAGAACCTCGGAAAACCCGGCGATACAAGCCTGTTCGAGCGCTCCCGCCTCGGGTTCGCGTCCTAGCTGGGTCAAACTCGTCGCGCCGCTCAACGCGACCCCGGACGCCAGAGAGACTCTTGGGGGATCGGGGACGACCCGGATGGAGCCGTGCTGCAACACTCCGCCTGCAACGCGGCGCTGGGCGCTACCCACCAGCTTCCTTCCCCGCACACAGATCTCGTGTCCGGCTGCGCTCGCAAAACAGTCGAATTCTCTGCTGGGAGCACCGGTTGCTTCCCCAGAGGCCGAATCAGCCCGAACTCCAATGCAATCCAGGGCTGCCAGCAACGCGCGACAAACGACCTCGTACGATGCGGACAGCCCGTCGGGCAGCTCCGACGCGCCCGCGAATATCGCGTAGGTCAAGTCGCCGCCATGCAGCACCGCCCGACCACCGGTCACACGTCGGACGACGCCAACCCCAGCGCGCCTGCACACAGCCACGCGTTCGGAGGAAAGCCGCTGGTTGTAGCCAAGCGACAACCAGGCTCCGTGCCAGCGATACAGGCGAAGCGTCGGTCGCCCACCCGCCACCACGCTGGCCAGCAGCGCCTCGTCCATCCCCATGTTCCATGGGCCCAGGGCGTGCGCGTCGAGAATCAGACGCCACCGCTTCACAGGGGGCTAGGTACCGAGGTGCTCGAGCAGCGCGTTCAGGCCCAAGCCATAGCCAGTCGGCCCGAATCCGCTAATCACGCCCACCGCAATGGGCGAGATGTAGGAATGCCGCCGGAACTCCTCGCGCGCAAAGATATTCGACAGGTGCACCTCGACGACCGGCAGGCGACTGCCAACCAATGCATCGCGCAAGCTCACGCTGGTGTGGCTGAGCCCTCCCGGGTTGATCACGAAACCATCGGCCCACGTCTGCGCTTCTTGGATCCGGTCGATCAGTGCGCCTTCGTGATTCGACTGAAAGAACTCGACATCGGCGCCCCACTCTTTCGCGGCCGATTCGAGGTCAGCATTGATCTCCTCGAGCGTGGTGGTGCCGTAGATCTCGGGCTCGCGCGTGCCGAGCAAATTGAGATTGGGACCGTGAACGACGAGGATCCGCAGTGACTCAGGCACGGGCGACGACCTCCTGGGGTCTTGCCCGCCGCTCCCGCGCGAGCTTCTACAGTTCGCTGCGGATGGCGAGCATGTGTCGTCGGATGAGATAGCGCGCCTTGCCGAGGTTGCCATCCCGCTCGACAGCAACGATGAGGAAATTTTCGTCGTCCACCGGCCTGAACACCAGGCTGAATCGAGTGCCCCGGATGATGGTCTCTTCCACTAGACCACCCGCCAACGAGTCGAAAGTCTTCCGAATATCCTCGAGAATCCGTCCGAACTCTACACCGGCGACGTCCACTTCGAAGTCATTGTCCTCCGCGCCTGCACGGTTTTGAATCGTGAATTGATCGATCGGGATCCCGTCGTTGCCCATCAGTGCGGCACCGATCCCGCCCCCACACTCCTCGACGATCGTTCGCAACACTGCAGAGAAGTTCATCGTCCGGGGCTCATCGCGCTACTCCTCTCAGATTTGTGAGCCAGCGTTCCAGCTCCATGATCGTGGCGGTTCGGCGGTCTCGAACAGGCGGTTTCGAACGGCCTGTGATGGCGGGGGGCGAGCCGGCTGGAAAGGCCGTGTTCTGCTCTGATGAACCGACGGATGAACCGACGGATGAACCGATGGATGAACCGATGGATGAATCGACGAACGCGCGAATTCTCGATGCAGTCGGAGCGTCGCCCTGCCGTTCGAGCAGTTTCGCGACCGTTCGGGTCGCGTAGCTCGCACCGAACTCTACGAAGTCGTCCTGCCGGTCTGGGTTCTCGACCCGATCGTGGATCTCCGAGTCAGTCTGGCGGATCGCCCGTTCGGCGATCTCGTCGGCATCCAACATCTGGCCACGGTCGGATTCCGCGGATTCGAATGCAAGCTCTAGTTCTTGATCAGTAACACCCGCGTCGAACACCAGCTGGGGTTCGATGTGTACGGGTCGTTCGACAGGCTTGGCCGCGGCGTACTGTGCGATAACGGCGAGCGCCTGTTCGCTTCGGCCCCGCTCTAACAGTTGACGCGCCAACTGCAGAACCTCATCCGCCGTGACCGTCGGTTGCGATGGGTCCTGTGTCGACGCGCCCGCCGGCATAGCGGGTTTGTCGAGAGCGAAAAACTTCGTTTTCCCAGTCATCGAACCACCCCCTGCGTCCCCTTGCTGCGGCCTTTTTTCGCAGTGCGTACCATCGGTCGAAGGATCTCCTTCGGTGATAGCGACACAGTTTGCGCGTTGCCGATTCGCCGCAAAACCACGAAGTCGATCCGGGAATTGGACATCTTCTTATCGACGCGCAGGGCTTCGAGATAAGCGCTTCGAGGGTAGTCGGGCATCTCGGTCGGCAGACCCAGCTTCTCACACAGCGAAGCGACCCGGTCGGCGGTGCCCGCGGGGGCCAATTCTAGCGCCTCGGAGCGTTCAGCCGCGAACCGCATCCCCATCGATACGGCCTCGCCGTGGACCCATCTACGGTATCTGGCGAGTTTTTCGACCGCATGGCCGAGGGTGTGTCCGAAGTTGAGCAGTTTGCGAACACCCCGCTCTGTTTCGTCCGCGGACACCACCTGGGCCTTGATCTCACAAGATCGACTCAATGCGGGGATCAGTACGCGGGGGTCCAGATCGAGCAACCCCTGCGGATTGCACTCCAGGCTCTCGAAGTACGCCGTGTCCCAGATCGCTCCGTGCTTGACCACTTCAGCCAGACCCGCAGCGCGCTGACGTGGGGGCAACGAGCGGAGCGTCGCGATGTCCATCCAGACCATTCGCGGCTGATAGAACGCGCCAATCAGGTTCTTCCCTTGCGGTACGTTGATGGCGACTTTTCCGCCGATACTGGCATCCGCCATCGCCAGAATGGTCGTCGGAACCTGTACGAACGGAACTCCGCGCAAGTAGGAAGCCGCAGCGAAGCCCGCCAGGTCTCCGACCATCCCGCCACCGAGCGCGATGACAGGAGTGTTCCGGTCGGCCCCGAAGTCGATCATCTGGTTCCAGATACCCTGCAGTATGCGAAGGCTTTTGCTGGTATCTCCATCAGGTACCGTGATGCGGCGAACGCGGTATCCGGCCTCCTGGAGCGAGCGGTGCAACTTCGCGCCATAGCGGCGACCGACGCCCGGAACCGTGACCACTACGGCCCGACTCGAGGGAGCGGCTCGGTAGATCGCGCGCCCTGCCCGTTCGAGTGTGCCGACCCCGATATGGATCGAATAACTACGATCGCCCAGTTCGACTCGAATGGTCCGCGCGCGGCTTGTAGTGCGCTGAGTCGTGCGGTGAGTCGTGCGGTGAGTCGTGCGGTGAGTCGTGCGGTGAGTCGTGCGGTGAGTCGTCCCGTGAGTAGTGCCGTTGCTCGTGCCGTTGCTCGTGCCGTTAGCCGTGCCGGAAGCCGTGCCGTGACCCGTACCGTGTGCCGGTCTCACGGTGCGATTCCTGCTGATCCCGTCGCTCCGACGAGTCCCCGAGCGATTTCGTCGACGACGCGTCGCACCGGAACGCCATCGGTGACCACCACGAGGCTGGCCGACAGGTACGCGGCGTGGCGAGTCTCGAGCAATTCGGTCAGCCGCGCAGCGCGGGCCCGACCGTCCAGGTCACGCAGCAGTGGCCGAGTCGCGCAATCGCCCAGCCTGCGGATCAACGTCGGAACGCTGGCGCTCAGGTAGACGACCGTTCCCGATCGACCCAGCAGATCGGTCGCACCGGGTTGAGCGATTGCGCCCCCACCCAGGGCGACAACGTCATCGCCGTCGCACAGCGATTCAATGATTTCTCGCTCGCGTGCGCGAAAAATCCCCTCCCCATCACTCTCGAAGATCTCCGCGACGGTCCTTTGCATCGAGCGTTCGATCTCCGCGTCGGTATCGACGAAACGTCGCCCGAGCCGCTGAGCCAATAGAGGACCGATCGCAGACTTCCCTGCGCCCATCATTCCCACCAGCCAGATCGGGCCTCCCCTCATCGCGGGAGACAATATAGATGAATCGGGGTCCGGGGCCCCACAGCGCCTGACCAGAATCGAACCAACAAAACGAGGGGGCCACAGGCCCCCCCGTTCTGGAATTCAGCCTGGTTCCGTCCCAAGACGGCCCAGCTGCACCGGTTAGCCGGTTCGAATCAGAAATCCCCGTCACTGGTCTGGATGACCCTCGGAGTCACGAAGATCAGCAACTCCTTGCGGCTCTCGCTGTGCTCGTCGCTCCGGAAGGCCGCCCCGATGATCGGAATACTGTGCAGGTACGGCACCCGGGATTGTCGATCGGACTTCTCAATGACATAGATTCCGCCGAGCACCAGCGTCTGGCCGTCCTTGACCAGCGTCTCTGTCTTCACCTGGTTCTTCGCGATCGCAGGAGACCCCGTCAGTGTAAATACGCTGGTATCTGGCGCATTCCGGTTCACCGAGATTTTCATGATGATGCTCTTGTCCGCGGTGATGTGAGGCGTGACCTGCAACTTCAACACGGCGTCTACGAACTCGAGCTGTGCGTCACCGTTCTCGAATGTCTGGAACGGAATCGACACGCCTTGTTCGATCGAAGCCTGGCTGTTGTCGAGCGTCACGACGCGTGGACTCGAAATCACCTTGCCATCACCGTTGACCTCCGCCGCCTGCAACTGCAGCTCGAGGTTCAACTTCTGGTCCAGCAAGAATGCAGCCATGTTGAACAACCCAGTCGGATTTGCGGTGATCGGATTACTGAACACCGCGTTGTTCCCAAAGAAATTCGAATTGGACGAGTTGTGAAAGTTGAAATCGCTGCCGCCCAGATCCGTGCGATCAGCACTCGAACTATCGAACCCATCGACCAACGGCTGCGCACCCAAGCCCCATTGCGCGCCGAACTCACGAGAGAAATCCAGGCTGGCCTCGACGATCTTTGCCTCGATCAGCACCTGCGGTGTCTGGGTATCGATCGCTTTGATCAGCGCAGTCGCCTCGTCGATGACCGAAGGAATGTCCTTCAAGATCAGCGTATTGGTACGCGTGTCGACGTTCACCGAGCCGCGCGGAGAGAGCAGCTGCCCGACCATGCCCGAGACCTGTCCGACGTCCGCGTAGTTGACCGGCTGGAGTTTCACGACCAGGTCTTCGAGCTTCTCTTTCGCTCGGCGCTCCTGGAGACGCATCTCCTCTTCCTGCGCAATCACAGTCGCGGGCGCAATCCGCAACACATTGCCGATTCGCATGAATCCCAGGCCCTTGGTCAGCAGGACCACATCGAGAGCCTGGTCCCACGGAACATCGACCAGTCGAATCGTGACCTTGCCTTTGACCTCGTCACCAGCGATCACGTTCAGCTCAGAGACCTCGGCGATGAGCCGCAAGACATCCGTAATATCGACGTCCTTGAAATCCAACGAGATCCGACGTCCGGTGTAAACCTTTCCGTCGATCAAGCCCCCCTCTGTAAGGACATCGATCGACGCGCCCGGCTCCTCGGACGCCGGCGTCGGGGCAAACACAGCATTGGGCATGTTGGCACTGGCATACCTGGAATCGTATTCCAGGTCACCCGATTCGGGCGCGGCCGCAACGCTCTCACCCGGTACGCCCGCAGCACTCACCTCCGACACATTCGACCCACTCAAAGCCGCGAGTTCCTCGGCCTCAGCAGTCATCAGCGGCGGCGTTGCCGCCACTTCACCCGTCCGCGGAAAATCGATGACCAGCAACGATCCACTCCGGCTGATTTCCGGCACGAGATTGGGCGCGCGTTGCACCACCACTCGGACCTGCGGATGATCGAGTTCCGGCTGCCCGAACGCCGTCACCAGCGACACGGGCCCACCCACCTCGGGCGCAATCCTGATCGCAGCCTTCGGGTCGATCCGGCTTCGCTCGATACTGATGATCACGGTATCGGGCGTGGGTTCGAACACGACGTACTCGAGCGCCCGGTCTCCCAGCACTACGATTCGATCGCGTGTCTTCTGAGAATCGAACTCGATGCCATAGACCGTCGCAAACGCCGCGTCCATCTCGATGGTCTCGGTCGCAAACGCGTCGGGCGTCACATCCGTGACCTCGGTCATCACCGTAATTTCGGGGATTTCGTGCATCGTCGTGTCGCCAACATCGACCGGCTCAGCGCTGGGCTCGACCGCGGCTGCGTGCATGGCCGGATCTTCCAGCCGCGCCACCACTGCAGACACCGATGTTGCACGCGCCAGCGCAGCGTCGATTCCATCGCCTCGACCCAACGCGACCATCAAGCCAGCGTGCGTGGGCACTACCCGCCTTCCATCAAACGGCGAATCTGCATAGCCAGCGTCGATGACGACTCGCAGTTTGTCGGCGTGCTGTCCGATGCGAACTTTCGCGGCTTCCGGCGAGCCGATCTCGACCGATTCGAGATCGGCGGCGAGAAACAGGGCTTCCAAATCGATGACCAGACGATCCGGATCATCGAGCGTGAATGTCACGACGTTTCCGATCAAACCATCGGCCAGGATCCGCACCAGCGTGCCATCGGCCGTCTGCTCCGCCCCGATCTGTGTAACCTTCGTGGCCGGAATCGCCGGTGCCACTGCGAATCCAACGGGCGGATCTTCCGGGTTGTGCGACCAACGGTCATCGGCTGCCGTCCGATCCGGAGCCGGATCAGCTGCTGGATCCGCGAATCGCTCACTGGCGGGACCGCTCAGATCCGTGGGCAGGCCAGCCAGAATTCGAATCTCGAGACCCCCTGCAACCGGTTGGATCTTGTACTCTGCCGGAGCGTCGAGTTGGATCTCGACACGAGCCGTCGGATCACCGGAGCTGCTTTCATGCGGTACAGCATGAATCTCGGTCACGAGACCGTCGTTGACCGAAATACTCTCGACCGCCGAACCGAGATCAGCCGACATGACGTCCACGATCACCCGGTCCGGATCCGTTTGTGCGAACGCCGTGAACACGGGCTGAAACACGCCCGATAGCATCACCACTGTGTCCCCACCTTCCCGATCGACGCGTATCTCTGTAATCGTCTCGACGAGAGACAACGATTGGTCCGCGTTGATCTGAGTGCCCGCACAGGCCATGACTCCCACGGCCCAACCAACAGCACAGAACAGCGTCGCAGCAATCCGAAATTGCCCGCTTCTATTTGCCAGCATCGAACTCATCCCCCCTCACTCCGACGAATCCTCATCTCAACGTCCTGCTTCGTCTCGTGACCCAAGTAATCGACATAGGTTTCCTTCACGATGACCAAGTTGTCATCGATCCCGACTACCGTGCCGTCGTTCTTTCCAACACGCGCACCTACACCAACGATGTAACTCTGACCGGATGGATCATGAACCAGGGCGCGCGCGCTTCCTGTCTTCCAAACGACCGCCACTACATTCAACTGACTCAAGTCGAACTGTTCGAGCGGGCCGCCCACCTCGAGGCCCAGGAGTTCCTCACTCTTCCACTCGAACGAACGAAACGGATCGCGCATCGTGACCGGGTCGTACTTGATACTCCCGCTCGAAAGAAGAAAGCCGTCTGCACCCACACTGGCGACAGCGGGTGTCGTGGCCCGAGCCGGTGCGGACTTCTTCTCCTGACGCGCCTCCACCCGCTTTACCAGCTTCTCTCGCTCGTTCGCAAAGTCAGTTGCGGTCGGAACGTTCTGCTCCTGCTGACATCCTGCCAGCAGCAGAAACACCATCGATACCGCGATCGCTGCTATCTTCACGTTGCCCCCCGGTCCAACTTCAGTACGAGTGCTCGAGAACACGGGCTACGCCCCAGAGCCCACGAATCGAAACGTGGTCGCGGTGCCTGATACGCTGAGCCGGGTTCCTTCGAGCTTGTCCCGGGCAACCTTGACCTGCAGGGCACCCATATTCACGATACGAGGCAGCTTCGCCATCAGCTCAAAGAACTTTCCAATCTCGTGGTACTCGCCTTCGAGTACCAGATCGATCGGAACCTCGGCGTAGAAGTCATAGGGCACTTCAGCGTTTCGTTTGAATGATCGGATCTCGACCCCCGCCTTCTTTCCGAGGTTGCTGATGTCGGTCAGCAGGACTTCGAGTTGCTTCTCGTTGGGCAGCTGCAGAAGTGCGACCTCCAATTTGGCCTCGAGCCCCTCGATCTCCTCTTCGAACGCCGCGATGTTCGCAGCGACCGAGCGCACTTCGCTCAGCTTTCGCTGCAATTCCAGCTCCTGGGCGTGGAGACGGTCGAGTTCTTCACTTCTCTCTTGATAGAAGCCAAAGTAGTATCCAGCCCCCATCAGGATGGATAGGCAAACCACGATTCCAATCCGCGCTGCCTTCGGAAGCCTGCCGAGTTGGTCGAGCTTTGCTTGAAGTTGTGGGTTCATTTCCATGATTGCGTCCTTTCCTAGGCCGCTTTCGGAGCTTCGGCAGTTTCGGGGGTTTCGGGACTTTCCGGGTTCGCCAACACTGCCCTGATCTTGAAACTGACGAGCCTCAGCGCGCCCTCTTTGAGCTTGGTGTTGTCCAGATCGACGTCCTTGAAGAACGGCGACTGACCCAGACTGCTCAGAAACAGCGCCACCAGGTCGTTGTCGAGACTCAGGCCCTCCATGAAGATCTGACCGTCTTTGGTGGACAGATTGGTAAGCCAGAGCCGTTCCGGTATCCGATTCGCCAGGTCGTTCAGTACCTGGACGGGGCCGCTGCGAGCACGGTCGAGGTCAGCGATGATCTTGATCTTCTTCTCGAGTTCGGCCTTCTGTTTCCGGAACGCTGCCACCTTCTCGAGCTGCGGCTTGAACTGGTCGATGTCGCGCTTCATCTGATCCACGCGCGCGTTCGACAGCGCGATCTCTTCTGAGATCCGCGAGTGTACGAAGGCAATGCCTGAGCCGACCAGAACCAGCATCAGCAGGCCCTGCATCAACAGTTGGCGCACATCTTCTTTGCGACGCGCCTCACGGATCGGGAGTAGATTGATATTCAGCATCAGATCTCCACGCGTCGCATGGCGAGGCCGATTCCCACGCCCAGCATTGGAGCCACGTCTTCCAACATTTCGGGGTCAAGCTTCGAATTCGGCAGAATTCGAGCGAGCGGATTGAGCGTCTCGACTGTCAGGCCCGTCCGCTTCCTGAAGGCCGCCTCGAACCCGACAACTTTGGCTCCACCGCCAGATAGAATGACTCGTTCGATCCGACTGTCGGCCGTCGTAGCGGCAAAAAAATCCAGCGAGCGACTGATTTCACCAATCACGGTGTCAGTCACACTCTGCATCGCCTCTTCCACCTCGGCCGGAACCACGGCCTGGCCCCTGTCCGAGTCTGACTCTCCGAGCTTGATTCGCTCGGCTTCGTCGAAACTGATCGAGAGCGCCTTCTGGATTTCTTCGGTGTATTGATTTCCAGCAGTCGTGATGTCGCGCGTGAACGCCGGCACGCCTTCCGACACGATATTGATGTTCACGACCTGAGCACCGATGTTGACCAACGCCACGACCTCGTCCGATCGAACGTCGTAGTTCGCCTCGAACGCGTTTTCGACTGCAAAAGCCGCCACGTCGATTGTCGCAGGGATCAGCCCAGCCTCACTGATGACCTGTACGTAGTCGTCGATCAGATCCTTCTTGGCTGCGACCAACAACACGTCCATCTGGCCTTCGGCCCCGGAGGACTCCATGATCTGAAAGTCCAGATTGACTTCGTTGACATCGAATGGGATGTACTGCTCGGCTTCCCAGCGAATCTGCTCATCGAGTTCGTCGCGGGTCATCATGGGCAAGCTGACCTTCTTCACAATGACAGAATGCCCGCAGACCGCCGCGGCGACGTGCTTCGACCTGATCTTCCCGTTGGAGATGGCCTCGCGAATCGCCTCGGCAATCGCGGCCGAGTTGAGAAAGGCACCCTGAACAATGGCTTCCGCTGGGAGCTTGGCGATTCCGAGGTGCGTCAACTCGAATTCGCGGTGCCTTCCCTTCGCTGTCAGCTCCACCGCCTTCACAGTGGAAGAGCCGATATCGAGACCGACCATGGATTTCTTAGAGCCTAGGCTAAGCGCGAATTTCACGATCCACTGGCCTCCTTGGTGTTACGAGAATTCGTTCGAGTCACGACGTATGGGTCTGGCCGCTGCTGTCGTTGTTGGAATCACTGTTCTTGTTTTTCTTGGTGCGGTGATGCTTGTTGTGATGCTTGTTGCGGTGAGGGCGCCTGTAGCAGACCAAAGACGCGATCCTTGTCTGTGACCCCCATCCCCAAAGCCAGCAGGATCTTCCTCTTGGTATCGAGGCGGCAGGGCCTGCCGGACTCAACGCGATCGATGGTGAGAGTCGAAACACCAGCCCTTCGTGCAAGCTCAGCCTTGCTCATCATGAGCGACTCGCGGAATCTCTGGACGTTGTTGCTGGGCACTGCATCCCCCCCCAAAAAACCCTCAATCCGACCCCACGCAGTGAGCTCTGGCAGATCGAACGTTCCTCAGTATCGGCCTTCGGTTACGGGGACTTGAGAGATCTGGACCCCGGTCGATGGTGTCTCGGGGCACACTCGTGCACCGGAAATTCATCGGCAAGAAGGCCGGGTCCAACTTGAATAAGCGACGGAAGCCGGCCTACCTGATCTCCTCAGGATCCGAACCGAAACGTCCGATACGGGAGGACCATGACCGGCCGGATCCTCGTAGTGGACCAAGATGAGTCGCTGCGCGATGGCTTGATGCTGACTTTGTCGGCCCAAAGATATGAAGTCATCGCCGTTGCAAGTGGCCCTGCTGCGATGGGGATGCTCGAAGTCCGCCCATTCGAGCTCGTTTTGTGTGATCTCGAGATCGCCGGGAGAAACGGGCAACCACTGGTTGCCCAGCTGGCTCGCCGAAGCACCGTAGTCGCGATGTCTGCAGACGACGAGCTGGCGCATGAAGCGGCGAGGCTCGGTGCGTACGCCGTTGTCAAGAAGCCGTTGGTAAACGCCGAGTTGCTGCTGACCCTGCGCCAGGCGCGCGAGCGCGAGCGGCTGCGCCGGGACAACCGTATGCTTCGACGGGCTGTTACGCAGTCGTTGGGTCAGCGCCCCATCGTTGCGGCTTCGACATCGATGATCGCATTATTGGAGACGCTGGAACGGGCATCCGAGCACGAGTCGATCGTGCTGCTGACGGGAGAACGCGGAGCCGGAAAGGAGGTTCTCGCGCGCGCCCTCCACAGCCAGTCTCCGCGAAGGAGACATAACTTCGTCGCTGTCCATTGCGGCGCGAGTGGTCAGCAGCAACTGGAGATCGAGCTGTTTGGTCACGTCAAAGGCGCATTCGCAGGCGCGGACCGGGACCGGCTCGGCCTGATCTTCGAAGCGGAGGGTGGAACGCTGTTTCTAGACGAAGTCGGCTCCTTGCCGCCTTCGCTCCAGGCCAACCTTTTGCGCGTCGTCCAGGAGGAAGAGGCTCGGCCGCTCGGCGATACCAAGCCACGATCAGTTGATATCCGGATCCTCGCGGCAACCTCCCTGCAACTCGAGGATGAAGTCGAGGCGGGGCGCTTCCGAGAAGATCTCTTTCTTCGGCTCAGTGGCATCCAGCTCGTCGCGCCACCGCTACGCGACAGGCGCAAGGATATCCCTCTGCTGGTCGACCATTTCATCGAACACTTCCGTCAGATGCTGGGAAGCCCAGTGCGCGGGATTGCCGACGATGCGCTCGATCGGCTGGTCACCTATGACTGGCCCGGCAACATCCGCGAACTCGAAAACGCAATCGAGCGCGCGATGATCGTGACGCGGCGCGACAGGATCAGCTTGTCCGATCTCCCGGCCGGAATCGTCACCCCGGACGAATCGAGTGTCGACTCCCCGGATGACTTCGGACTGAAGCGTGCGCGACGTGCCATCGAAGCAGATGTCATTCGTCGCGCGCTACGGTCGACCGGTGGAAATCGCACGCATGCCGCGAAGCGATTGGAGATCAGCCACCGTGCGCTGCTGTACAAACTCAAGGAGTACGGAATCCGGGAGTAACGTCCCTCAGTTGTCTCCAGGGTCTGGATTGTCGAGGCCGAGCTTCTCGAGCCGGTAGCGGAACGATCGAAACGATACGCCAACCAATTGCGCAGCCCGTTTCTTGACGCCACCCGAAGCCCGCATGGCCTCCAACAACAAGCCTCGCTCGTAGTCGTCCACCATCGATTCGAGGTTGATTCCGGTCTTCGGGATGCGCGTCATGGAACTGCCCGGGACCGGATGCGTGATCGAGGGAGGCAATGCATCTACATCGATCACCGGCCCGCGCCCGAGAGCCACCGCACGTTCGATCGCATTTTCGAGCTCGCGGACATTGCCTGGAAACCCATAGGCGACCAATCGCTCGATCGCTTCAGAAGTGAGGGGAGTGACCTCGCGGTCCAGTTCGACGGCGTACTTTTCGACAAAGTGCGCCGCCAGAAGCGGAATGTCGTCGGTTCGCTCGCGTAGCGGGGGAACCGCGATCTCGATGACATTGAGCCGGTAGTACAGATCGTCGCGGAATCGGCCACACGCGACCTCCTCCCCCAGCTTGCGGTTCGTGGCAGCGACGATTCGCACGTCTGCCCGAATGTCCGACGTACCACCCACGCGGCGAATCGTCTTCTCCTGAATCGCCCTCAGTAACTTGACCTGCACCGGGAGCGTCAGCTCTCCGACTTCATCGAGGAAGATTGTCCCAGCATCGGCGGTCTCGAACAGACCGGCCTTGTTCTGGATCGCACCCGTAAACGCACCCTTCACATGACCAAACAATTCCGATTCCAGTAGGGCCTCAGGAATCGCTGCGCAGTTCACCGCCACGAAGGGGCGGTCACGCCGCGCGCCACCCGAGTGAATCGATCTCGCGACGACCTCTTTGCCGGTACCGCTCTCACCTGTGATCAAGACGTTGGCCTTCGAATCGGCCACTTGCGCCGCCATGTCGAAGACGCGTCGAATCGCCGCGCTGCTACCGATGATGGAGCGGTCTCGCGCATGGCTGCGTAGCTCCGTCCGCAGCCGTCGATTCTCTGACGTCAACAGCTTCTTCTCGAGCGCTTTCTCTACGACGATCCGCAACTCATCGACTTTGAACGGCTTGGTGACGTAGTCGTAGGCACCTTCTTTCATCGCACGGATCGCGGTTTCAGTGCTGGCAAACGCGGTGATCATGATGACAACCGCTTCGGGGGCAAGGTCGTAACACAGGTGCAGAAGATCGAGACCGGAGCCGCCGGGCATCTGGATGTCGGTGATCACGACGTCGAAGTCGTCACTTTCGAGCTGGATCCTCGCTGTTTCCACACTACCGGCGGTGACCACCTCGTAGCCTTCGCTGCGGAAGAAGATCTCGAGGAACTCCTGCATGCTTCGCTCGTCATCAACGACGAGGATGCGTGCCTTCGTATTCAAAATGACCCCTCCGCTGCTGGTAGCCGGAGCTGAACTCGGGTACCAACGCCAACGCTACTTTCGATACGAACCAGACCACCATGATCTCCGACCATGCGATGCACCATCGCGAGGCCCAGCCCGGAGCCGTTCTGCTTGGTGGTGAAGAAGGGATCAAAGATGCGATCCAGCTGGTCGTGTGCGATTCCCACACCGTCATCGGATACGGCGACGTCAATCCAGCGCACCTTCCCTCCTGTCTCTGGTGCTCTTCGGCTTTCGGCCCTCCCCTCTTGAGAAGCGACGTCTGTGGCGGTTCCCCACGCGCGGATCTCTAGGCGGCCACCATCGGGCATCGCCTGTGAAGCGTTCAATACCAGGTTCCACAGGACTTGACGAAACTGTGTTGGGTCGACGAGGGCAACGAGCGTGGGGTCGATCGATGGGACGATCTCCAGCTGCAGAGGTCGTGTTGTGCCGAACATCTCGAGAACCTCATCGACCACTTCGACCACAGAAACCGGCTCGACCCGACGGGGTAGCGGACGCGCATAATCGAGAAAGTCGGTGATCAGATGGTTCAGCCGATCGACTTCCCGAATGACGATCTTCATCAGGCGCTCTGGATCGCCAGGCGAGACAGATTCATTTCGCTGCGCTTGGAGCATCTCGATCGATCCAGAAATCGCGGCCAGCGGGTTTCGAATCTCGTGTGCGATGCTCGCTGAGAGCTCACCGATCGCCGCGAGCCGCTCCGATCGGCGCAGGTCAGCCTCCATCGCCACGACCTCGCTCACGTCCTGGAAGATCACGACGTGGCCGCCCGGTGTTCCCTCTTCGTCCTTGAGTACGTAGGCCGCCACACCCAGGTGCCGCAAGTCGCCATGAGCATTCCGAAATTCGGTTCGCGCTCGTGAACGGCTCTGTTTGTATTCATGAGCGTCCTGAATCACCAGTCCGCGAACGCGCGGAAGCACCTGGTCGATATCCCGCCCAAGCGCATCCTGAACGGCAATTCCGGTAATGCGCACGGCCTCGGGATTGAACGACGTGATGGCACCCCCGAGGTCGATCGTCAACAGTCCACTCATGAGGCTTTCCACGGTTCGGCGATGCAGCGTCTGCAGACGGCTGAGATCCTGGGTCCGCTGCACGAGCGCTTCGCCGGTCCGACGCAGCTCGCCGGCCAACAGGCTCGCGAGGGCAGCTACCAGCAGCACTGCGCCGGCATGCACCACCCAGATGCCCGTCAGCGCGGGTCCCGATTCGTGTGCCGAAGCGAGGTCGCTGGTCAACGCGCGGTGTTCGGTCAACAAGACCAGCCCGTAGATCGTCGCGCTCCCCACCGCAGCGATCACCGCACCGGTGCGTTCGAACAACACGGCTCCATACACCGCCACCAGAATATACAGGAACGTGAACGGCGAACCCGAGCCGCCCGAGACGTGAACGAGCGCACTGACGATTGCAATATCGGTTGCAAGGTTGACCGCTGCGAAGCGCTTCACGTGCTTGACGTGATCGAGCATCAGCCCGTATGCAATCGTCGCGAGGAACGCGAAGACGACTGTCGCGTAGAAGCCATGCCAATCGGTAGGCGAACTGGCCCAACCAGCCGCTTCCACTGCGAGAGCCGTCCCGAGTGCCACGGCTGAGATGACGAGACGCGCGCCCATCAGCAACACCAAGCGCTTCTCTAGCGGTCGACGGGCGCTCGGGACGTCCGGCATCGGTGCTTCGAACAATGGCTTAGACCTGGGCCGGGTGTGAATCAGCCGATCGTCTCTGCGATCTTGAAGATCGGCAGATACATCGCGATCAATAAGGCGCCCACCGTACCACCGAGTCCGACCATCATCACCGGCTCGAGCATGGCAGTCAACGCGTCAACGGCTGAATCGACTTCGTCATCGTAGAAATCAGCGATCTTCGACAGCATCGTTTCCATTGCACCCGTCTCTTCCCCGACGGCGATCATCTGGACCACCATGCCGGGAAAAACCTTGGATTCGGCGAGTGGCTCAGCGATCGTCTTGCCCTCGGAAATCGCCTGGCGAACGTCGTAGAGTGCCTCTTCGATAATCACATTGCCGGCGGTCTTCGCGACGATATCGAGCCCGTCGAGAATCGGAACTCCGCTGGCGATCATCGTGCCCAGCGTGCGTGTGAAACGCGCCACGGCCACCTTGCGCAGTAGCGCGCCAAACAATGGCAACTTCAAGAAAGCCGCATCGGTCGAACGTCTGAAACTTCGACTTCGCTTGCGAGCCTGCATGAACGAAAAGAACACAAGAAAAATCCCACCCATGAAAGGGCCGATCCAGTCCTGCATGAAATGGCTGATGTTCACGACCATTTGTGTCGGACCCGGTAATTCGCCACCGAAGTCCTCAAACATTTTCTCAAAGGTCGGGATCACCTTGACCAGCAATAGAATCACGACGCCGATGGCGACCACCATCACCGTCGAGGGATAGACCATCGCGCCACGAACCTTGCGAGCCAACGCATCCGCCTTCTCGAGGTAGACGGCCAGCCGATTCATGATCGTATCGAGGATGCCGCCAATCTCACCGGCTGCTACCAGGTTGACAAAGAGCGAATCAAAGGGCGGATCGTGCTTGCCCAGAGCATCGGCGAACGTCGATCCCTGTTCGACGTCCTTCTTGACTTCACGGATGATCTTTCTGAATGTCGGATTTTCCTGCTGATCCCCGAGTATCTGCAAGCACTGCACCAGCGGAAGGCCAGCATCGATCATCGTGGCGAACTGCCGTGTGTAGATCACGAGATCCTTTGTCCTGATCTTCTTTTTCAAGAAGGGAAAATACTCGCCGAGATCCTTGGGTTTCAGTTTCACGGTGATGGGCACGAGCATCTGAGAGCGAAGCTGTGCCATGACCGCGTCCTGGCTGACGGCCTCCATTTCGCCCTTCTTGATCGTTCCCTGGCGGGTCTTGCCCTTCCAGTTGAAGATCGGCATCTCTTACACCCCCTGCTGGCGGGTCGTCTCTAGAACCTGACCCAAGATGGGTCAGTTGACGACGTGAATGATTTCGGCGCGACGCGGCGAATACCCAACTAGTTCTTCCCGATCCGACGCGCCTGGCTCGCGACAGCTGCGTTCGGCCCGATCAGGTTTCGAAGTTCGTCATGGTCTGGACTCCGACCCAGCGCGTCCTCGAGCGTTATCATCCGGCGCTGGTACAGGCTCGCCAGCGATTGATTCATGGTCTGCATTCCGAATTTTTCCTGGCCAACCTGCATCGAGGAGTACATCTGGTGGATCTTGTCTTCCCGAATCAGGTTCCGGATCGCTGCGTTCGGAATCATGACCTCCAGCGCCATCGCCCGCCCGGGGCCGTTCGCTCGCGGCAAGAGCGCCTGACACAAGACGCCTTCGAGCACGAATGAGAGCTGTGCGCGGATTTGCGCCTGCTGATAGGGCGAGAAAACGTCGATGATGCGATTAATCGTCTGGACGGCAGAGTTTGTGTGCAGCGTTGCCACGCAGAGATGGCCGGTCTCAGCAACGGTCAGAGCCGCTTCGATCGTCTCCAGGTCGCGCATCTCACCGATCAGCACCACGTCCGGGTCCTGGCGCAGGATGTACTTGAGTGCCTTCTTGAAGCTGTCTGTGTCGGCTCCCACCTCGCGTTGATTGACAACACACCCCTTGTGCTGATGCAGATACTCGATCGGGTCTTCGATGGTGACGATGTGTTCGTTCCGATCCTGGTTGATCTTGTCGATGATCGTTGCGAGTGTCGTTGACTTCCCCGAACCGGTCGGACCGGTCACCAAGAGCAGACCGCGCGGCTTCTGGGCCAGGTCGGCGACGATCTTGGGCAGCCCCAGTTCTTCGAACGACAAGATCTTGAACGGAATCGCCCGAAACGCACCGGCGACATTGCCGCGTTGAATGAAGATATTGGCCCGAAAACGGCTGAGCTTTTGAACACTGAACGAAAGGTCGAGTTCGTTGTTCTCTTCGAAGCGATGCTTCTGGGCATCGGTGAGCACCGAGTAGCAGAGCTGCTTGGTCTCTGGCGGAGACAGCGGCGGCATCCGGAGAGGATGGAGCTTGCCGTCGATTCGGAGCTGCGGCGATGTCCCGGTGGTGATGTGAAGATCGCTGGCGCCCTTCTCGATCATCGCCTTCAGAAGTTGGTGCATATTTGCCATGATCGAGCTCCTAGTGATCGGCCGTCGAGACGCGGAGAACCTCACTCAAGGTGGTAGTTCCCTCCGCGAGCTTCTTGAACGCGCTCTGCCGCAGTGTCTGCATTCCGAGTCGCATAGCCTCTCGTTTGATTTCGAGAGAAGATGCCCCATTCAAAATAAATTCCTTGAGTTCGTCCTGGATCGCCATGACTTCGTAAACTGCAAGGCGGCCTTTGAAACCTGTGTCGGAGCAGTTCTTACAGCCGCGCCCCTTGACGGGGACCACCTTTCTCGCGGCCTCTTCCTCCATGCCTGCCTCGAGGAGCGCCTCCAGCCCGGCTTCGTCGTCCTTTTCCTTGCAATCCTCACAGATGCAGCGCGCCAGACGTTGAGCGACGATGCAGTTCACCGACGACGCGACCAGGAATGGCTCGATTCCCATGTTCAATAGGCGGTTGATGGTCGAGGGAGCATCATTGGTGTGAAGGGTCGAAAGCACCATGTGACCGGTCAGCGCCGCCTTGACCGAAATTTCTGCGGTTTCGAAGTCTCGAATTTCACCGACCATGATGATGTCAGGGTCTTGCCGCAAGAATGCGCGCAGCGCTGAAGCGAAGTTCAGCCCAATGTCGTCGTGCATCTGAACCTGGTTGATTCCATTCAGGTTGAACTCGACCGGGTCTTCCGCGGTGGAGAGATTTTCAGTGGTCTTGTTCAACTCGGAGAGCGCCGAATACAGCGTAGTCGTCTTGCCAGAGCCGGTCGGCCCAGTGACCAGTACCATGCCGTACGGTTGGTGAATGCAGTGCAGGAATAGATCGAGTTGGTGCTGCTCGAACCCCGAGCTTGGTCATGTCCAGCTGCAGATTCGATTTGTCGAGAAGCCGCAGAACGATTTTTTCCCCGAATAGCGTCGGAAGTACCGAGACGCGAAAGTCCATCTCGCGTCCGCGGCCGAGTTTGAGTTTGATGCGTCCGTCCTGGGGAAGCCGACGCTCGGCGATGTCGAGTTCGCTCATGATCTTGATGCGCGAAAGGATGGCGTTTCGGAGTTTCGTCGGCGGCTTCATCACTTCGTAGAGCACGCCGTCGATGCGATAGCGGACGCGGAAGCTCTTCTCGTAGGGTTCGACGTGAATGTCCGACGCGCCCTTCTTCACCGCGTCGGTCAACACGAGATTCACGAGCTTGATGACGGGAGCATCCTCGGAAGCCTTCGCGAGTTCACCGACGTCGGCCTCTTCAGCATCGTGTATGAGGTCGATGTCTGAATCGTCAAAGTCACCCATGACGTCTTCGAGCGACGTCGTCTGGTCATAATATCTGTCGATCGCACGCCGGATCGCATCTTCGGCCGCAACGACCGGTTGGATGTTGTATCCGGTAAGGAACTTGATGTCGTCGAGCGCGAAGATGTTGGACGGATCCGCGGTGGCCAAGATCAGCGTAGAACCGGCGCGGTTGACAGGAATCACCGTATGCTTGGTGGCGACGTCTTCGGGAATCAGCCGGATCACGGCCTCGTCGATTTCGAACTCTGCAAGATCGATCGAGGGAACACCGTATTGCTTGGCGACAAAGTCGGTCAGCTCATTTTCGTTCAGGTAGCCGAGTTGGGTAATCTGCGCGCCGACTCGCCCGCCCTGGTTCCGAGCCTCGGCGCGCGCTTCGCGCAACTGCTCCGCCGTGAGCAGGTTCTCCTTGACGAGGAGTTCCCCGATCTGCTCGTTCACCGCTGTCTCCCCCCCATTTCGGCGCCTCGAGATGGCAACCTCGAGACCACCCCCCGGCCGGGCGCTCGCTACGGATTGCGCCTCAGCGCATTGGAAACCGTTGAGAACCCGGTGGGTTATCGGCGCTCCGGGGAAGGAGCTTTACTCGCGCGGAGAGGCCGTACGCGCCTGATCGAGATCGCTCAGGGAGGTGCCACCGAGGCGCAGTACCGCGAGCCCGAGCAGCGTCAGCGTGAGCCAGAATACGCCGTGAAGCAGCGTACCCAGCGCCACGGCGGTTTCCGGAGACACGCCGAACGGCTCCAGAGCCACCTTACAGGCCGCATGGTAGGTACCGAAGAATCCCGGCGCAGAGGGAATTGTCACGGCCATTCCGACCGCCGACTGGGTGACCCAAGCCGCGACGAGTGTTTCATAGGCATCGCCCATATTGATTCGGAGAGCGGCAAACGCCGCCAGAATCGGGATCGTCCCGGCCACTAGCCAGATGACCAGCGAATACGCAGCAATCCAGAATAGGTGGATTCCTCCACTGAGTGCACCGAGCCCCTGTCCGAATCGACCGAGCGCACCTTGTACATACTCCGAGACCCGCTCCGGAAACGGCCGCAACACCCAAGCGGCCAGCGCAATGATGCGGTCGGGTGCCAACCTGAGTGCGACGAGTGCGGCCAATGGCGCGAGCGCGACTGGAATCAGCAGAATGACACCCTGCGCCAGCGTCCCCCCAGAACCCGCTCCCCAAAGACCGAGCGCGAGAGCGGCCAAGCCGATGACTGTGACCGTATCAATGACACGTTCCAGGATCACCGTGCCGAAGATCGCCGCCGCCGGAGCGCCCGTCTCGCGTGCGAGATACCAAGCTCGAATCACCTCACCCATGCGCAGGGGAAAGATGTTGTTCGCCATGAACCCAATCGAGACCGCACGAAACAGAGGCGCCGTCGAGATCGGCTGGATCGGATCGGTCAGGTGGCGCCAGCGCAGTGCCCGCAGATATACGCACAGCACGTAAGCGGGAATGGAAAATCCCAGTAGAATCAGCCAGTCGGCCCGGGCAATCACCTCGCCGACCATTGCGAAATCCACGCCCCGCACGACGAGCCAGACGAACAGGCCAGTGACCGCGACGCCTGCCCAGACACGCGGATCGCGGACCCGCCGGCGGCGTGCTGGACGGCCCGGCGAATGCGCGTCGTCTGCAGTGCTCAGGGTCGCTCCAGCAAACGGCGCGCCGCGACGACATCAGACGCGATCTGCTTCTTGAGTTCCTCGACTCCAGGGAAGCGCCGCTCGGGCCGCAGATGATCGACAAAACTGAGATCGACGTGCCGTCCGTACACATCGCCTTCGAAATCGATCAAGTGCGCCTCGGCCTGTACGAGCCCGCTACCGTCGAAAGTAGGCCGAACCCCGACATTGGTCACCGCGGGCAACTCGTCACCGGCGGCTGGCCCTGGCCCGGCATCGAGAAAACGCATCCGGCCAGCATACACACCCGGCTGTGGCAGAATTTCGTTTTGTGGTGCGAGATTCGCAGTCGGAAAGCCAATGGTTCGGCCGCGACGGTCGCCTTCGACGATATGTCCGCGAATACTGTACGGGCGACCGAGCATTCTGGCGGCCTCCCCCACGCGAGACTCCGAAAGCAGCGTGCGAATGCGCGTCGAATTCACGTCTCCCTCATCCACGGTCACTTCCGGAATGATGGTGACCGCAAAACCGAGCCTCGGACCCAACTCCGTGAGCATGCGCATCGACCCTTCGCGGTCGCGACCGAAGCGAAAGTCGTAGCCAACGTAGACCTCCGCTGGCCGGATCCGTTCGTGAAGGATGATTCGAACGAAGTCTTCGGCGGTCGTCCAGGAAAACTCCGTGTCGAATGTCTCGACAATCAGCACATCGATCCCCGCTGCAGCGATCAGCTCGGCCTTTTGTTCCAGGGTCGTGAGGAGTTTCGGACCATCATTTGGGCTCAATACGCGTCGCGGATGGGGCTCGAAGGTGTACACGACAGCAGTCCCGCCGATCGATCGTGCCCGCTCGACCACGGTGTCGGTGATGGCCCGGTGGCCCAGGTGCAGACCATCGAAGTTGCCAACCGTCACCACCGGTTTGGGCAGTGTTCGATTCAACTTGCTGCTACCCGCGAAATACTCCAATGCTAGACTCCGGTCGTGCGAATACTCTCGCGTTACTTCCTCGCGAGCTACCTGACGCTGTTCGTTTCGATTCTCGTCTCAGCCACGGTGGCCATCATGGTCATCGAAATGATGCTGAATTTCGACGATATACTCGAACACCACCACGGCCTGAAAGGCGTCGCAACGTACCTCTTCTTGAGGGTCCCGGCCTACTATCTCCGCGATCTGGTTCCCGTCACCTCCTTCGCGGCGGTTTTCTTTGCGCTGGGGCTGCCAGCCCGAGCGCACGAGATTACCGCGATCAAGAGCGGTGGCATCTCTCCGCAGCGAACCGCCATCCCGCTGCTTGGCGCGGCCGCACTCCTGTCGGTCGTATCACTGGGGGTCAACGAGTCGGTCGTGCTGCAGGCCACCCGACGCTGGAACCAACTGCAGACCCCCGGTAGCGAAGTCACCTTCCGCCAGGGGTCATTCTGGTACCACCGCGGTGACTCGATCTACAACGTCCAGCATGCCGACCCGGAGACTCGGGTTCTTCACGGAGTCAGCGTGTTCGAATTGAGTCGCACCGGACGCCTGGTCAAGAGCCTGCTGTCGGAAAGCGTGGAGGTAGGCGAGGGTAATCGCTGGCGTTTCCACGGCGCCGTCGAGCGGACTTTTGACCCCTCCCAACCGGCAGCGCCGCCCCGGACACGGCGGCGGCAGACGCTCGACCGCGATGTGGCATCCGAGCATGACCTCGCGCTGGTCGACGAGAGCGCGAAGACTCTCTCGCTGGTGAATCTGCGGCAGTACATTTCGAACCAGATTCGCGACGGGCGCGATTCGCATCGCTACCAGGCGCTGCTCCAAGCGAGACTCGCGGAGCCGGTCACAGTACTGCTATTTTCGCTGCTCGCGATACCACTCGGACTCGCAGTCGAAAGGACTCGAAGCCTTGCGACGTCGGCTCTCACCGGGATCGTCACCATCGGCGTCTTCTATACCTTCCGGACCACGGTAGACGTGTTGGCGGCAAGCGGCGTCGCATCCGCGATCGCCGGACCGTGGATGATCCTGGTCGCGTTTTTCGGCTACGGCACCTTGCAATTGGCGCGTGTGCCACGCTAGAGCGTTCGCCGATCGCGCCGAGCGCTGGACCGGACGATCCGGCGCTACCTACTCGGGTGTTTGACCGGCCTCGAACTCGCTGTTGGGCGAGCTGACGCGAGGCTTCGAAGCTTCGCGCGACGGTCCTTGCCAGCCCCCCAAGTACTGAAAGAACTCCGACTCGGGCGACAACACGACCGTCGTTCCAACACCGATGGTTTTCCGATAGGCCTCGAGACTGCGGACGAACGCGTAGAAATCTGGATCGACGTCGTACGACTCGGCGTAGATCCGGGCTGCTTGTGCGTCTCCTTCGCCACGTGTGATTGCGGCCTTTCCACGCGCCCTGGCGACCAATACAAGCGCATCGCGGTCCGCCCGCGCGCGAATCAATCGGGCCTGCTCTTCGCCCTCGGCGCGATGCTTCCGAGCCAAGCGATCGCGATCGCCCTGCATCCGCGCGAATACGTTTTTCTCGATGCTCGGTGGGAGTTCTGTCCGGTTGATACGGACGTCTTCGATCGAGATCCCCGAGCTCGCCAGCGCCGCGGCCGAGTCCTTGCCGACCGTCCGCATGATCTCGATGCGCTGATCCGTCAGGACCTGCGTCAGCGTCTTCGTTCCGATGACTTCCCGTACCCTTGCGCGCACCACCCGGTCGATCTGTTTTT
Organism: Deltaproteobacteria bacterium; assembly: GCA_032128375.1. Taxonomy (GTDB): domain Bacteria; phylum Myxococcota_A; class UBA9160; order UBA9160; family SMWR01; genus JAJDAM01. The sequence goes on from JAQBGU010000142.1 coordinate 31,260, forward strand.
CGGCTTGGATTCGGCCCCCCGGAAACGAGGACTGAAACCCGATCGGATCCAGAATCCGCCACATGACATAATTGTCGACAACAATCCTCTCTTGATCGATCGTCTGAATCACATCGGATTCGGTATTGAGGTACAGAAGACGCTTGTCGAAGGTCACCACCTCCTCGATGAATGGGAAGCGCAGCGACCAGCCGGGTTCGATCACCGCGCGCGGCGGCCCCAGGCTCAAGATCAACTGCTGCTGGCCCTCTTTGGTGATCACAATCGGCCCCCAGCCCACATTGCCTGCCGCAATCAACGCGGTGAACAGAAACCCCAACCCGATAATGGCCAAGAGTGTTTTGGTCACGGTTGGCTCCCGGGCTGCTCGCTCGCAGCGCCTCGTCCGGGAGCAGAAGGTTTCTGGCCAGCCGGTTTCGGTGCAGCGGGTTTCTGTACAGACGGCTTCCGTGCAGAGGCCTTTGAGTCGGACGGTTGTGGAACAGAAAGCCCTTGGGACAGAGGCAGGTAGGGCAGCACCTGGGCGGTCCCAGGCTGGATGATGACTTTGTTCACCCCGGGCAGGACGTCCTCCATCGCCTCGAGGTACAAACGCGTCTCGGTCACCTTGGGCGCCCTGTGATATTCGACGACCAAAGCCGCGAAGCGTTCGGCCTCACCCATCGCTTCGGCGATCTTCGCGTCCCGATAGCCTTGGGCCGCCTGGATCAACTCGATCGCCTGTGCGCGAGCCGTTGGCAGCAGCTCGTTTTTGTAGCCCTCGGCTTTGTTGACGGTGAGGCTCGCATCCTGTGCGGCCGCGATGACATCGTCGAACGCCTCGCGGACCTGCTGTGGCGGCTGGACATCCTGGAGTTGGATCTCCATGACGTCGATGCCCATCGAATACGAGTCGAGAATCTCCTGCAGGATTCGCTTACTCTCGCTTTCGATCTCACCCCGCCGCTCGCTCAGAACGCCATCGACTGTCATGCGTCCGACAACTTCGCGGACTGCAGCCTGCGCAGCGTCGCGAAACGCCGGCTCCGGATCTGCAACTCCGTAGCGCGAATCGAACGCATCGCTGATGCGATACTGGACGACGAACCCGAGGCTGACGATGCTGTTGTCGCTGGTCTGCATGCTCGCTTCCATCTCGGCCCGCTCGCGAGCGGCCTGATCGCCCTCTCCTTTGACGCCAAAGTCCTGTCGCGAAAATTCGGAGACGTTGACGATCTCGACCTGCTCGTACGGCGCAGGGAGATGGAATCGCAAGCCCGCAATCGGCTCGGTTCGCTGGTACTTCCCGAGCCTGAACACGATCGCGGACTGCCCCGGCTCTAGCTCATACACGCCGAAGTATCCCCAGCCGGCAAGCGCCCCTAGCGCGACGACCAGCAACACAGAGTTTCGAAGCAAGCGGCCTACCGATCGGCGAACCTTGGAGTCAACCGACGGAGAACCATCGTTTTCGGCCATCGCTCAGCTCGTTTCCTCGCGCTTCTGATCGGAGCCGCGCGTGGCGGTCGCGGTGCCGCTCTTCTTCTCGTAGAAGGGAGCCAGGATGTCGATCGGGATCGGGAATATCGTGGTTGAACTGTTCTCAGTCGCGACCTCGGCCAGCGTCTGCAGATACCGCAACTGCAATGCGCCACTCTCGCTCGAAAGCACCCGTGCCGCATCTGCGAGCCGTTGGGCAGCCTGAAACTCGCCGTCGGCGTGAATCACCTTCGCGCGCTTCTCACGCTCTGCCTCGGCCTGCTTCGCCATGGCGCGCTGCATGTCCGGCGGCAGGTCGATCTGCTTGACTTCGACAGCGCGCACCTTCACGCCCCACGGTTCGGTCTGCAGATCGATGATCTCCTGCAATTTCATGTTGATCGATTCGCGCTCCGCGAGCAGTTCGTCGAGTTCGGCCGTTCCGCATACGCTTCTCAGGGTCGTTTGCGCGAGCTGCGATGTTCCGTAGAGGTAGTTCTCGACCTGGATCACGGCCTTCTCCGGGTGCAGCACCCGAAAGTACAGCACCGCGTTCACCTTCAGCGAGACATTGTCGCGGGTGATCACCTCTTGCGCGGGCACGTCCATCACGATCTCACGCAGGCTGATCCTCACCATCCGGTCGACGCCCGGGATCAGCCAGCGGAAGCCGGCCGACTTGTTGCCGTTGAAGCGACC
>JAQBGU010000143.1:0-76709 GCA_032128375.1 Deltaproteobacteria bacterium
TCGCAGCGGCGGAGGCGGATGATATTCGGCTCGGGCTGGGCGACGCCGGACCGGTACTCGACGCACAGGCCCGCTCCGCATACCGGACGCGACTCGTCGAGCTGCGCGAGGAGATGGAACTGGCCGCGGACCGCAACGACCTCGGATGGCTGGAGCGATTGCGTGCGGAGTCCGACCTGCTGATGGAGCAGATCGACGAGGCGTCGCACGATCGGCGCACGCACTCGCACTCCGAGCGGGCGCGCGTCGCGGTAACGAAGAACATCAAGCGGGCACTCGATCACATCGCGGCGCTCCACCCGTATCTGGCCGAACACCTGAACGCCACCGTTCGACGCGGCTACTTCTGCTCCTACACCCCCGACCCGCACACCCCGATCGTGTGGGAACGGGACTGACTGCGAGCCCCGACGCACGGACCGGGTGGGAGAGCACCTCTTGCGGTGGGCATTCGTCATGAGTCCAGCGTGCCCGATTCGCGCGCCGCCCAACGCGCGCTGAAGCTGACGCCCAACAGCGCGTTCCAATTGTGCTTTGATACCATCCTGGCATCAACCTTGGGCGCCTCAGCGACCTTTGGCGGCGCCTTTGTCCGCGGCTCGTCAGCCGGGGTCGGATATGGACTGGGAAGCTGTCGGAGGAGTATAGATGACGGGTGAACCGGAGAACGCAGTCCGCACCGTCCTTCGCTCGAGAGAAAGCCTCACCGAGGATGCCATCCGCGAGATTCTCGCCTGGTGCGGCGTGTTCGAGCAGAGAGGGCGTTCAAGCTGGGTTTCAGGGATGTCGGCCCAAAGTACAGATATCCGTTTTTCTCCAAAGTAGAAATGTCCGGTCTTGCCCTTCAATGGGTCATGCTGAAGGGGCTTGGGATGCACTCGTTGTTGTCCGCCGCGGCGTACCTGCGCGTAGCAGCCGGGCGTCCCGTCGGGTCGTGGATGGCTTCGCGATCTTGGCATCGGCGCGCTGGCGCTGCTGCTCCTTGATGAACTCCATCGCGGCCGAGAGGCGCTTGTTCTCAGCGACGTCTCCTTGCCGCACGCTGTCATCCCTCGGGAACGCTGTTGCCCAAACGCGTGCTGTACGTCCTCGATCCAACCGACGCGAAACGTTGGCCGGAGGTAGGCTCTCGGCGATGAAGCCCGCCCTGGCGCGCGTGATACTGCTGTCGATCGTGGTCGCCCTGGGTTGTGGCGACGAGCAGCAGAGTTCGTCACCGGCGCCCCTTTCCGGCGATGAACTACGCGCTCACTTGGACGCATTTCCGGTACGAAATCGTGGAAGTCCCGGACATCGGGAGGTTCTATCTCGACGACAGCCCCGGTCCGGTTCAAACGGCTCTCCGCTCCGGAAAGCCGTGGTCTCCGATCCTGGTGGATGTTTTCCGGGAGTACGTCGTTCCGGGCACGACCGTCATCGACGTGGGAGCCCACATCGGTTCCATGGCCGTACCGCTCGCGCGCCTCGTTGGGCCGGAAGGCCGACTATACGCCTTCGAACCCCAGCGATCCGTATTCCGCGAACTCCATCACAACTTGAAACTCAACGGACACGCCCATGCGACGGCGTACATGATGGCGGTGAGTTCGGAAGCGGGCTTTCTCGAGATGGCCCCGACCTGGGTCGACGAAGGGTACGGGCGGATCGGAAAAGGCGGAGAGCGGGTGGAGGCCCGCACACTCGACAGTTTCGGTTTCACAGACGTCTCATTGATCAAGATCGACGTCGAGGGACACGAGCTCGAAGTCCTGAACGGTGCGATGGAGACCATCCGGCGTTGGCACCCCACCCTCGTTCTGGAGATGGGCAAGAAGGACCGTCCGACCATCGGCAAGATGTTGACTGAGAACGGCTATCGATTGAAGAAGCTGGTCTGGGTGGACTACGTCGCGGTCTACGACCCGGCCCTCGACAAGGGCCGAGCCGACTAGTCCGTCGCGGGTGTGGGTTTCCGGTGGCATTTCCCCGCCGCGGGTCCCGCCGGGAACTTTACATGATGAATAGGGTTCTATGGGTACTACACGTTCCTCGTCGATTCTCGCAGATCATGTCGACTAGTACACTCCGACCGGTTGCGCAGCGGTTCCGTTCGATCGTGGCATGCTCGACAACGAAGAACTATTCGGGGCATGTGCTTCCCTCTACCAATCGCGAATCGCCGACACCATCGCCCTCGATGTGCCAGCGCCGCGTTTCGAGCCGCGCGAGGAAGCCCTCGTCGTGGCTCACGAGGAGCAGGCCACACGGGCAGTCGGCGAGTGCGCGTTCCAGACATTCGATCGACGGCAAATCCAGGTGGTTGGTCGGCTCGTCCATTGCGATCAGATGCGGCTCGCCCACCATGCCGAGCGCGAGCAGGAGCTTGCGGATCTCGCCGGGGCTGGGCGCGCGACTCTCGAGCAGGCGGTCCGGCCGCGATCCGAGCCGGCTGACCACGTTCATCGCATGGCCCAGCTGTTCGGAGCGGAGCGCGCGCACCTGTGCGTGGATCTGCGCGCCGAGTGCCGCGTCGACTTCCTGCGGCATTGCGATGAGCTTGTCGGCGGGCACGTTCACGTGCGCCAGGACGTGGCGGACGAACGTCGACTTGCCACTCCCGTTCCCAATCGTCGAAGTTCAGTTCCATCCTCGGCGCTCCCCTGCGTCCGATATCGACGCCGACCCGGCATCTTGACCCGATGACCTTCATCTTATTGTGTAAGGGGGACGACTTCAGCGAAAGTTGCGCCCCGCGACCCGTTGGTCGCGGCCGCAACCGGTGAATGGCTGAGGGAGGATCCCAGAACAGAAAATGCGCGATGTGGGTCAAGCCCGAGAGCAGCATCAAGGCGCTGGCAACCTGTCGGAGGCGCCTCATGGCGGAGGATTTCTGCTACGCCGTCACGCTGCGTCTGCCTTTTGTTCGACCTTTGCGATCTGGTCCAGAAACTGGGCCAGAACGAATCGCTGTGTTGCCATCAGCCGGGGTATTCGGGACGCGTTCGGCGCCACGGTGTGCAACAGGCGCAAATCCGTCAAGAAGACGTCGCCGGGTTCACCGCAGAGTTCGACGACCTGAAGCTCGACACATCCCAGCAGGCTGACCTCATCGAGGAAGTGCTGCCGGTCGGCTTCACCCCGCTGAAACAGTGCGCGAAAGTAGTCCTCCCGCTTCAGCCGCCGCTTCACATCTTTGGAGCGGATCATTCCAGTGTCGTTGAGCAACCGGTGCGAGCCCGCCACCAGCAGTGTGCCGCCCGCTCTTGGCGCGACACTGTCGAGCAACGCGAACATCTGCACACCGGGAAGGCCGAGTGCGCCCAGTCGTGGTACGTCGAGGTGCCAGATCTTGTGCGGCAGCGCCCAGGCTGTCGTGTTGGGCGCTGTGAACAGAACCTGCGGCCGCGTCGTCATCGGTCGTACGGTCCGCCCCTCGACGAGCAGGTCCACCGCATTCAGCAGGTCCGACGTCACCAGCTGCTCGAGAGCTGGGCTGTCCTTCAAGGCGTTCTTGACCCGGCGCGAAAGCTGGCTCTCGAACGGCTGAAGCGGGTCTCCCAACCACCCGCCATCCTGCCAGTGGCCCGCGCGCTCGATCGTTCGGTTAGCGCGGGCCCGCAGCGCCGCGACGGTCGTCTGCGGTATCACCTTTTCGAGCCGAACCAGACCGCGGTCAACGAACGCCTGCCGTTGCTGCTCACTGATCATCGCAATCCTTCTGCGGCACTCGTAGCCTTTGACTTCCGTTGCCGTCAAGCCCTCGACTCCGGGATCGCCCCACGCAGATTGAAACGGTGGCGAGGCCACCGCCGGCCCGCGCGCTGGCTGCGGCGCTTCCCGTCGACGCGAAGTGATTCGCTACCAACTCAACTCTCCGTGCAATTGTGCCGAGATTCCAGTGCTGGTCATGCGCTGCCTGCGCGTCAGGCTGGCAGGGTCGGGTCGGAAGCTCCCACCACCAGTCGCGAAGCTCCCATGATCGTCAGAGCGACCAACAGCAGCGAGGACAGTGGCCACTGAAGCGCCGGCACGTCCGTGACGGGTGTCGCGTCCAGTCGCACGTCATCGAAGTCGACCTCGAGGTCAGAATTGGGGAACGCGGGATCGACCCCGTTCAAATTGACCAGTCGAATGCCGAGTGCTGCGTCGAGTTGGGGGTGTGAGCTTCCGGTGATGAGGCTGACGGTGCTCGTTGCGAATTCGCCCTCGGGTATGCTGCCCGTCAAGGAGCCGATATCCTGTGCAACGACGCTGCCGCCGGCGAGCAGGTCGACCCGGTAGCCCGGGAAGCCGTCCAGCGGAAAGAACTGTCCCCCCATGGACGTGCCGGAGGCGATGTTTCCGATGCGCACCTCGAGCGTGTAGTGCATGTTGGGCTGTAGGGTGTCGGCGAGTAGCTGAACGAATCCCCACTCGCCCTGGCCTCCGCTTCCGAAGAAGTTGAACGCGATTCCGACGCGCTGGCCTTCCGGTGCACCGGCGGGAAAGTACACGAAGACGCCGGGGTTGCCGATCGGGTCGGCCTCGAACGGGGTGAGAGTTCCCAGGAAGTAGGTCGGACCGGCGCCCCCGACAGTGAGATTGATCGGGTCTTCGTAGAGGTCCCAGCCATTGAGCGGACCGAACGTGAACTCATTGCTGGGTGATTCTCCGCTGATGTCCTCGAACCCCGGGTTGATGACGACGAGATCAACGGCAGAGGAGACCAGCGGCGCGATCGTCGACAGCGCGGTGATCAGCAGAGCGCGGAGAATGGGGAAGCGCCGGCCGATTAGGATGGATTGCAGCGTCGCGCGAAGCATGTCGTCTCCTAGGGCTCTATATCACTCTTGCAATCGGACAACGACTTCCTGAAGTTCGACCTGCTCGTCGCCGGCCATGGGTTTCATGATTGCCCACCACCAAATGCTTGTCATGTTCCGTGATCCAGAACTGCGGGATCCTCAAACCGGCGACCCGCAGGGGGCGCTCAGCTGCGATTTCGACCAAGCAGATCCAGGTTTCCAACCCTGGAAGTCGCGATGCGAATGTCTCCCGCAGCCAGAGTCTTTGCCGCACCGCGGCCGGCCGCGAAGCCACTCGACCACGCCCACTGGAAATTGAAGCCGCCGAGGCGTCCAGTTGCGTTGACGACTTCGCCGCAGCAGAACAGGTGTTTGCACAGACGGCTCTCGAGCGTGGCCGGCGATAGGTCTTCGAGACGAACACCACCGCTCGTGACTTCGGCCTTGGCGTAACCCTCACATCCGCTGAGTTTTAGGTCCGCCTGGGTCAACGCGAGCCACAGCCGCGTTCGGGCTTTCTGCTCGAGTTGCTTCACCGGCTGAGATGGATCGAGGTCGGCCGCCCGCAAGAGTCCTTGTAACAGCGAGCGCGGGATTCGCTCAGCAAACGCAGTACCCAGCCCGCGGTCGCGCGTTGCCAGCAGTGGCGCTGCTTGTCGTTCGAACTCTTCGCGCGTCGGTGTTCGTGGCACGTCGCATGGCCGCAACGCGGCACCTGGGAGCTTGGCCATGCCCAGATACGGGCCCCATGGCCCAGCGGGCGCGGTCAGGCTCCAGAAGTCAGCACGCAACTCCACAGCCCCGCTCGAGAGGGAGCGCCCGCAGGGGCCACTCACATCGAAAGGCGCGGGCCCAGTTGCGCCCTTGTGGGTAACGAGAAGGCTGCCACCCGAACGAGCAAGTGGGCTGAACTTCCTGCCCGAGCGCTGTTCGGGCGCCATTCCACACGGGGCAAGCGTCAACACGACAGGAACGGTGAGCCCGGCCAGACCGCGGAGAGGACCCTCTCGCTCGAGCAGGACCGGCGTCAGGCCTGGAAGCGCCGGGGACAGCACGTGACCACGGCGCGCGAGGAGTTCGAGGCCGAAGCCGCGCGAGCCTGTCTTGGGCAGGCTCTTTCCGCCTGTTGCGAGGATGACTCGCCGCGCCGTCCAGTTCCCACCGTCCGCGAGGTCGACGTTCATGCCGCCTTCGGTCTGCTCAATGTCGACCACTTCTGCCGGTGCGATCAACGGGATCTTGCCTCGATCGATGGCCCCGAGTAGCACGCGGAGGATGTCCCGGGCGTCGTCGCTACACGGGAAAACCTTACCAAGCGCCTCTTCATAGAGCGCGCAGCCGTGGGTCTCGAAAAAGCCGCGAATCGATGCGGGCGGGAAGCCCTTCAATAGGCGGCGCACTAGATGGGGCGAATCCGTGTCGTAGTCGCGTTCGTCGACGTGCGCGTTGGTCAAATTGCAGCGACTGCCGCCCGAGACCAGGATCTTGAGACCCAGCCGAGGCTCGTTATTCAGCAGCACAACGTCGGGTGCGTCTGCACGAAGCGGAAGGCTGTTGCCGTCAGCGTCGAGGACTCCGCGGGCCGCCAGCGCTGCCAGCAACCCTGCCGCTCCAGCACCTACGACCAAGATATCGCAGTCGCGGTCGAGGCGTTTCGCTGGTGGATTCGGGAGCGAGGCCGGCAGCGGCGTGTGGCGTCTAGCCAAGAGCAGTCCAATCGATAGTCACAAACGCATGATGGCAGCCAGGCCTGAAACTCGCTCGGACCTGCGCCCGCCCTTTGCTTCGTCTCGTCCGCGACACGCCCGCCGCGCGGTTGAGGCGCCCAAAGGCCGCATCGTGTTGGAATTACACGACTGGTTGTAGGATTTGGGAATCGGACGCTGGCCTGGATGTGTTCGTCCCGTGCGCGCAGGCCTACATCGACTCGGAGCTTTCACACTCGATCGAGATGGCCGGGCTGGCCGTCCACTGTCGCTACGCGTCGCTGATCGGCGAAACGGGCGAAGCCGACGACGACGACGACGAGTTTTCGGAATCGTTCTCGAGCCGCAGACGCGTACGCGCTGAGCGGCACCCAGCCGGCTTCGCTGGCACCAGCGGCTCACGTGCCGTGCGGCCCTTCGAGGCCCCAGAACCAGGTCAGCTCGTTTTTGTTGTGATGCAGGTGAACGAGCTGTGAGCCGGGCATCGCGCAGAATGCTTCGGTCTGCTCGGGTTCCCACGGGCCCTGCAACTTGACCGTCGCGATGATTCGGCGGCAGCGTCCACTGGCGACCCAGCGCGCGAGCAGCGCGTGAAGGCGTGCGGGGTAGCAGGCCACATCGCATAGCAACCAGTCAACCGGCGGCAGTGCATCCGGCGCCAGCGCGAAGGCACTTTCGCGACGAAACTCGATCCGCGGGAGCGCCGCGATAGCAGGTGCCAGTAAGGCCTTGTCGACGCTGATCACCCGGGCCCCGAGGCGCTGGGCCACCCAAGTCCACCCGCCCGGGCTGCTGCCCAGATCGAGGCAGGTCTGGCCGGCGGTCGGGCGCTCACCCAATCGTGTCAACGCCTCCCAGAGCTTCAAGTAAGCGCGCGAAGGCGCGGAGATCCGATCTTCGGTGAACGCGACCTCCCCGTTCGGAAAAGCGCTGCTGCAGTCTGCCGATACCAGCAGCGTGTTGGCGTCGACAAGCGTGAACGATCCGAGCTTCGCGCTGGGAGCCGGTTCCGGGAAACAAAGCGGCCGGGCCGAGACGTGCGGTAGCTGCTGTGCGATCAGGCTCGCGCGCCGGTGATTAGAATGCGGATACAGGCACCAGTTGCGTTGGATCCCGCGCAGCAGCCGCACTGCGTCTCCGATCGATTCGATCGCATACGTGCTGGGCTCGCGCCAGGTATTTTCGGCCCAGGCAACGGGCTTCGGCGGTCCGGGCGCGATCAGCAGCCGTCCATGTCGCGATTCGAGCGGCCCCAGTTCGCGGACCAGGTTGTCGACATAACGTTCGGGAGCGAGGTAGGCGGTTTGCGTTGCGGGAGCGTGCACGTCCAAACTCTAGTATGCGAGTTCTGTCGACGCCGCGCGCTGTGGCGTGCGGCGGTCGTCAGTCGCGTCCCGCAGCCGCGCCTTCAGATCGTCGGTGAGCTCCGAGTGCGAGGCCCAAAAGCCGCATGCCCGGATTTTTTCAACCATCAACCCGACCGTTCATGCCCCTCGCCGTGGAGATACACGTGTTCGCGAGAAACGGAACATGGTCGTCGGCGCGCGTACTCCGAAACCACGCGGGCTCGTCGCCGACTTGTACGAGGCAAGCGATGCGCGGAGATCAGAGTCTGTTCGTGGCAGAGGACCGATCGATGTCAGCCGAATACTCGTTCGCATAGCTGGCGGCCGTCGTTGCGCCGCCGCGAACGTGAGCGCGGCGGCGATGGGAGCCGCCACCGATCACTCCGACGCCTCGTCCGCGGAGGCGGCTCGCGGGTAGACCGGTTCGCAGGTTTGAAGGGCTTTTCTCAACGCCGCGACGACCGTGTCGGCTGGCAGCGAACTCGGGGGATCTTTCTCGGTCTGTGGGTCGATGCGGGCAGCCTGAAGTTCGAACGTCACGGGATCCCCGAATCCCAGCTCGGGCACAACCCAATCCGACGGCGACGCCCACCAGCGAGCGGCTCGATTCTCTTCCAACTCGTTGAGTCTGTCTGCCAGATCCGCGAGTGCGATGCGCGGCTTCGGCCGAACAGAAACGACATCCCACCAGGATTCTCCTCAGAAGCAGAAGCGGTATCGATTGCCTTCGGGGGTTGGACGCACCAGAAGCACGCGAAACAGGTCGCCGGCGGCGAGTCGCAATCCGAAGATGGTGATCGGACGATCACTGACGACCATCGCGAGGTCGTCATCCGGGAACTCGGTCACCTCGACACCGTCACCGGCTTCGAGTCGTGCTACGTCGGCGGTTACGATGTCGTAGCGATGCTCCCAAGCCGGGCGAAGTTTGTAAGGATCTGCCAGTAAGCCTTCGAGCCGATCGAAGACCTGAAGGTACGCGCCAGAGAGGTTGGTCAAACGTTCTTCGTCGAACGGCGGGGTCGAAAACGGAACGAACTGCGCGAGGTCGGTCATCAGGCTGAGTTCGAGCGCCAGCGCATCGGCTCCGCCCCAAACCGCGAAATCCCCCGACCGCGCAGCGCGCAGCATCAGATCGCGATTGGGTAGCGCGACTGCCGGCCGAAGCATCGTGAACAGCGACAGCGCGCCGTCCGCATCGAAGTGGTTGTTGGTCACGACCGAAAAATCCCCGACCACTTGCTTGCGACGCACATCGGACATTTCGGCATAGAGAAGCGCTGAGCCGGTCGTCAGGTCGTGTCGCAGTGCATCGGGTGTCCGATGGCCCGGCCAGTGGCTGATCATCCGGAATCGAGGGTCATATCCGTCGATCATGACCGTCGCTGCCGGGTCGAGCCCCGGATGGAGGGGCTGAAACTCGATTCTGGTCATGGAGAGATCTCCCGTTGGATCGCGCTATTTTCGATGAATCTAGTCAGATCGCGAGTGGCAAGCCTCCCGATTGATGCTCCGCTGTCAGATAGATGCTGAAATGGCGGGTCGGTCCGAGCGATCGCGCGTGGCCGCGGTTGACGATGGAAGGCATGACTCTTCCCGAAACGGCGCAAGATGCTGACGCGGATCGAAGCGGTTGGCATTCTTGGTGGCAACCACGGGGACAGGTGATGGTGAAGATGAGGTGAATCGCAAATTCAGGGCGAGGCGCTCCGGAAGATGATGCCCTGAGCGTCGGCCTTCGCGTCATTCCTGTCTTCGACGCGACCGCCACACCGGTCCGTCGGGGAACGCGTACTCGGCCAGGCTCTCGGCTTTCAACTCCGCGCCGAGCCCTGGCGCGTTGGGTAGGCGATAGCGACCGTCGCGCATCGTCACGGGGTGGACGAAGTGTTCGTGGAGGTGATCGGCGAACTCGGTGATGCGGTCTTCCAACGTTGCGCTTACGCAGATGTAGTCGAACGCTGAAAAATGCTGCACGTGTTCGCAGAGTCCGAGCCCGCCTGCGTGCGGACACACCGGCACATCGAAGTGAGCGGCCAGCAGGATCGCGGCAATCACCTCGTTGATGCCGCCAAGCCGGCAGCCGTCGATCTGAAGCACGTCGACCGCGTGCGCCTGCAGGAACTGCTTGATCATGATGCGGTTGTGGCAGTGCTCACCGGTGGCCACGCGAATCGGATGTAGCGCCTTCGCGATGCGCGCGTGGCCGAGGATGTCGTCGGGACTCGTCGGCTCCTCCACCCACCACAGATCGAATTCGGCCAGGGGCTCGACGTGACGGATGGCTTCGTCGACGTCCCAGACCTGGTTGGCGTCGACCATCAGCTTCCGATCCGGGCCGATCTCCTCGCGGACGATGCGACAGCGGTGGATGTCGTCTTCGAGGTCGCCGCCCACCTTGATCTTGAAGTGCGTCCAGCCGTCCGCGATGGCGCTTCGGCAACGGGATCGGATGGTAGCCTCGTCGTAACCCAGCCAACCGGCGGAAGTCACATAGGCGGGATATCCGACACGCAACAGCGTCGCCTCTCGTTCGGACCGGCCGGCCCGCTTGGCCTCCAGCATGTCGAGCGCCATCTTCGGCGACAGCACATCCGAGATGTGACGGAAATCTACTGCGCGCACGATCGCTTCGGATGAGAGATCGGCCAGGTACTTCCACAGGGGTTTGCCCGCTCGCTTGCCGAGCAGGTCCCAAACCGAGTTGACCACGGCAGCCAGCGCCAGGTGGATCACGCCCTTCTCGGGTCCGAGCCAGCGAAGCTGGCTGTCGCCGGCGAGCGACCGCCAGAAGCCGCCCATATCGGCTTCGATGTCGGCCAGCTCCCGCCCCACCAAGTGCGGCTCGAGCGCCCGAATGGCGCTGACACAAATTTCCGTTCCTCGCCCGATCGTGAAGGTGAGTCCGTGTCCGGTGAGCTGGGGATCGTCGGTCTCGACGATGGCTACCGCGCCCGAATAGTCGGGGTCCGGGTTCATGGCATCGGAGCCATGCAGGCCGTCCGAAGTGGGAAAGCGCACGTCGTGCGCCCGCAGGGCGGTGATGCGGGGTGAGACAGAGTGCGAGGTGGCGGATTTCGTGGACGCTGACATGTCGAAACTTTCATCGACCCTGCGGTGTTAGTCAATGAACTCGCGTACCATTTCGTCCCCTGTTCCCGGACCGATATCGAACGCGATCGTCACGCATCTCGAGGCCGAAAAATGAGAAACGCAGCGCGCAGGCGCGTCGGCGAGAGCGACGTCTTCGTCACCCCGCTGGGCCTCGGCTGCGCCGCCCTCGGCAATCTCTACCAACGGGTGGATGACGAGGTCGCCGAGGCGACCATCGCGGCCGCGATCGCCGGCGGAATCGGATACTTCGACACGGCGCCCTTCTACGGCTACGGCCTTTCCGAACAGAGACTCGGGCGATCCCTGGCTCGCGCGGACCGCAGCGCGCTGACGATCTCGACCAAGGTTGGCCGGCTTCTCGTTGCGCGGGACGGCGACGCGCGAAGCGATCAGGGGTTCATTGGAGCGAACGCCTTCGATCCGGTCTTCGACTACTCTTACGATGGAGTCATGCGATCCGTCGAGTCGAGCCTCGAACGATTGCAGACAGATCGCATCGACATCCTGTTGATGCACGACATCGGCGCGATGACGCACGGTGACAGCGCGCATCGCGCGATTTTCGAGCTTGCCATGCAGAGTGGTTATCGCGCCATGAGCCGTCTGCGAGACACTGGAGCGGTGGGGGCGATCGGGCTCGGCGTCAACGAGTCGGAGGTCTGTGTAGAGGCGCTGGAACGGGCCGACTTCGATTGCTTTCTGCTCGCCGGCCGCTACACACTCCTCGAGCAGCGCGCACTCGATCGCCTGTTGCCGTTGTGCGTGGAACAGCGTGTGTCGATCATCGCAGGAGGCGTATTCAATTCGGGCGTTCTCGTCGAGGAAGCGGGCGCGGACAGACACTACGACTACGCGGCGGCCTCCGAGACAATCCTCGATCGCGTCGAGCGCATGCGTTCGATCTGTGCCGCCCATGCCGTACCGCTGGGCGCCGCCGCGCTGCAATTCCCGTTGCACCACCCCGCCGTGGCCAGCGTAATTCCCGGGGCGCGCACGTCGGCCGAAGTCACGGCGAATGCGCACTGGCTCGAACTCGACATCCCGTCGGGCTTGTACGCAGATCTGCGCAGCGCTGGGCTCATCGACCCGGCCGCGCCCGTCGGGCCCGGCGAATGATCGACGCCCATCAGCACTTCTGGAGCCTGGCGCGCGACGACTACGGATGGCTCTCGCCCGATGATCGGGTGCTGTATCGCGACTTCGGCCCCGACGATCTCGGTCCGCATCTGGCGCGGGCCGGCATCTTGCGCACGGTAGTCGTTCAGGCGGCGCCGACTCTTGCAGAGACGCGCTATCTGCTCGGCCTTGCGGCCACGACCGACTGGGTGGCGGGTGTCGTGGGTTGGGTGGATCTCGCGTCTGCTGAAGTCGAACAGAACCTCGACTCGTTTGTTTCGCACGCGGCCTTTCGCGGCGTACGCCCGATGATCCAGGACATCGCGGACGACGACTGGATGCTACGCGATTCTCTCACGCTGGGGCTCAGGGCACTGGCGCAGCGCAATCTCAGCTTTGATGCGCTGGTGGTTCCGCGCCATCTACCGCGGCTGATTCGCCTATTGGAGCGCCATCCGGACCTGTCCGTCGTCGTCGATCACGCCGCCAAGCCCCCGATCCGAGCCGGCGACTTCGACAGCTGGGCATCCGAAATCGCCCGGATGGCCCGTCAGACGAACGCGTACTGCAAGCTCTCGGGCCTCGTCACCGAAGCCGCAGGCAATTGGACCCCGGCCGATCTGCACCCCTACGTTGCGCATCTGTTGGAGTGCTTCGGCAGCCAGAGGCTCATGTGGGGAAGCGACTGGCCTGTGGTCGATCTCGCTGGGGGTTTCGATCGCTGGAGGCAGGCGAGCCTCGAGCTGCTCGCGCATCTGAGTGACTTCGAATGTGCGGCCATTTTCGGAGGCAATGCCGCACGCTTCTATGCTCTGGATCCGGCCTGATGTCGGCCCCGCGAGCCGTAGCGTGCAAGTCACTGGAGAGTACAACATGACTGACACACCCCGATTCAAGGGTATCTACTGCCCGAACGTCGTTGCCCTGAACGACACTGGTCACATCGATGAGCGCGAACTGCGGCGTTACGTCGACTGGCTGATCGAGCGTGGCATCCACGGCCTCTACCCGAATGGCTCGACGGGAGAGTTCACCCGATTCACCGCTGACGAGCGCCGTCGCATCATCGAGATCGTCGTCGATCAGGTGGCGGGCCGCGTGCCCGTGCTGGCCGGGGCCGCCGAGGCCAATACCCGCGAAACACTGGCCGCGTGTGAATACTACGCGAAACTCGGAGCCGACGCGGTTGCGATCGTCTCGCCCTTCTACTACCGACTCTCGCCCGAGGGTGTCTTCGCCTATTTCGACGAGATTGGCCGCAACACACCGATCGATGTCACGCTCTACAACATTCCGATGTTCGCCTCGCCCATCGACCTCGTTACGGTGCGAAGGCTCGCCGATGCACATGCGCGCATCGTCGCGATCAAAGATTCGTCGGGCGACGTGCCCTTCATGATGGCGATGATCGATGCCATCCGGCCGGCGCGGGATGACTTCGCATTCCTGACGGGCTGGGACGCATGCCTGCTCCCGATGCTGCAGCTCGGCTGCGACGGTGGAACCAATGCGACTAGTGGTGTGGCGCCCGAGCTGACCCGCAAGCTTTTCGATCTCGCGGTAACAGGTCGGTTCGAAGAGGCTCGCGTGGTGCAGACGAAGGTCAGCCAATTGTTCGACGCGTGCTTCGGCGCAGCGGACTTTCCCGAGGGCTTTCGAATGGGTGTGGGTCTGCGCGGCATCCCGGTGGGGACCGGTAGGACGCCGCGCTCGGCGAGTGATCGCGCAAACGACGAACGCACGCTGCGGGATTTGCGCGCGTTTTTGGAAACGGAGGGCCTTGTGTGAAGCGCTTCGGACAGACCCTGGGTGTGCGGACCGAATGCATCGACGAGTACCGCCGCCACCACGCGAAGATCTGGCCCGAGATCGCGCACGCGATCCGAACGGCCGGCATCCGCAACTATTCGATCTTCCTGCTGGGCGACCGACTATTGGCCTACTACGAATACACCGGTCCCAATGACGAATTCACCGCGCGCATGCAAGCACTCGCCGCGGCTCCGCGGATGCGGGAGTGGTGGGACATCATGGAGCCCATGCAGGTACCCGATCCGCGGCGTGAGCCCGGCACCTGGTGGTCCGACATGCAAGAGGTCTTCCACCAGGATTGAATGCGTGTCGCAGATTCACGCCGCCTGCCCACTCGTGTCCAGCGCGCTGATCGTGATTCGAAAGCGGGCGGCCGTCTGCGGGACGTGCCTGGTGGGTCGTTTCCCGATCCGGTTCGCGACCGGCGTCGGTCGGCGTTTCCGCAATCGACAGGCGCTGGTTGGCACGCAGCCGCTCGAACCGTTGGCGACCGCCGGATGGCCAGCGGATTTCCAGTTCATCCACGATCTGTTCAGCACCGAGACCGAAGTGGAGTACCTGTGAAGAACTCGCCAGGTAGCCTGCGCCGGCCGCAACCTGACGCACCTGGCGCTGATCGCCGATCCGCAGCGTCGCGATCGCGCCGACCGCGTCGCGGTTGCTCTGCGTCCCTTCCAGCTCGATCTGCAACCAGTTTCCGACTTCGCCGGCCCCCATCAACAGGACGGCTGGTCGATCGAGATTCTGCACGACGAGATCGAGTCGACCATCGCGATTGAAATCCGCAACGGCGACACCGCGTCCGTCCTCGATTCGATTCGAACCGGTCGAGTAACCGACATCGACGAATTGGCCATCGCCCCGGTTCCAGAACATCGCGTTGCGCTCGTATCCGTTCAGCGACGCGTCGCCCACGTCCGTCGGAGCACCCGGCTCGCTCCAGGTCTCGGAACGTCGACCGACGTTCTCAACGATGAGGTCCATTCATATGTCGTCTTCATTGGGGCCGGAAATGAATCCGTTGGCGCTGTAGAGGTCGAGTCGACCATCGTTGTCGAAATCGAGCCACACCGAGCCCCATGCCCATCCACTGTTTTCGGCACCGCTGCCCGCTGAAATCTCGCGGAAAGTACCGTCACCGAGATTCTCGTAGAAGCGATTGCCCCGGAACCACGCGCGAATCGCTTCGCGCACGAACGGACGAAACATCACGTCGATCAACCACGGTACGCGCTTCACCTGAAAGCCGGGGGCTTCGAGAACCCAGCCCGAACCCGAGTGCATTCCACCCACAAAGAGATCGAAGTCACCGTCGCCATCGAAATCGCCCCAGTCGGCGCTCATGCTCGCGATAGGCTTGTCGACCCCTGCTGCGCGAGAAACCTCGACGAAGTGTGCGCTGCCGTCATTGCGGTACAGCGTGTCCTTTCCAAAATCGTTTCCGACGAACAGATCGACGTCGCCATCGCCATCGTAATCTGCGGCCGCTGGCGCCAGCGACCAGCCGGTATTGCCCACTCCGGCCTCGTCTGTGAAGTCGCGGAACGTGCCATCGCCATTGTTCAGCAGCAGCTGGTCCGGTTGCGCGTTGTCCGCTCCTCCCGGCGGATCCGGTGCGTTCCAGTACACATCCTCGTGATTCGCGAGAAAGAGATCGAGAAAGCCGTCGCTATCGAAATCGGCTGCGACCGCGCCAATCGTGCGTTCGGTGGTTCGGATTCCCCAGTTATCGACTGGTTCGAAGGCGCCGCCTACGTTGTGCAGCATCAGGGGCTGCGATTGTTCCACACCTACGAACAGGTCCCTTCGTCCATCGTTATCGAAATCGAACGGCAATACCACCGTGAGCACGCCGGGAAGCGGTTCGCCCAGGCCCCAAGCCGCCGATGCGCGGACGAAGTTTCCGCGCTGGTTGACGAACAGCTCGATCCGATCGCCCGACAACAGCAGCACGTCGACCCAGCCGTCGCCATCGACGTCGGATGCAGCGACACCGGAACCGTAGATGAAGCGCTGCGGCACTCCGTTGGGATCCTCGATGAGCCGGCTCTCGTGTTGGAACCACAACCCGCACAGCCGCGTGTCGTCGACGAAGCGAGCAGCCGGTATCGGATCGATACGCACCTCGCTGCGATCGTCCTGCGAAATCCGCCATCCGGCCGGGTCGCGAACCAGACGCATTTGTTTCGGCTGGACGAGGCTCAACCGCTCACCATCGAGGCCGATTCCCTCGACGCGAAGGCTCGAGACAACAGGAACCGGCCGTCGTTCGAGATCGATCGTTCCGATTGCGACGCGGGCTTCGCCGATCTGCCGAAAGCGCGCCATCAACTCGAGACTGGACGCCATGGCGCCCGAACCATCGATGAACAACGCAATGAGCTGGGCGCGATCGTTCGACTCGAGCGCTTCGGGATAACTGTGGTGAAGCAGCTCGTGAATCGGGTCGATGATCTCGGTGCGGGTTTCTTGCCAGGATACGCAGCCAGCCAGAAAGATCGCAGCCACCCAAGTGAGAAGCCAGCCAGCAGCACGCCGCCGCGGATGCGAGATCACGCCGGACCGCTGGGCATTTCCGAATCACGCAAAACGAACATGGGCGGCAGTGTGTCAAACTTGCCAGCGTCGTGCCTCAATCCTGGCCGGGGTCGCCAGGGGACAGTCAGGCGGGTGGAGACCAGGCGGGCGCCAATCTTTCCGCCGGCAGTTCGATCGCGAACCGCTCGTCCGCCGCGGCACTCGATCGCACGCGCTCGAGTGTGGTGAAAATTTCAGCGGTACCAGAAGCATTGTAGATCCGTAGATAGACGTCGGGGTTGCGCTCGAGCAGGTCGCGAAAGAGGTCCTCTGTGAATCGGATCTCGAAGCAACCCTCGCGATCGCTGGAGGTCTGCCCGAGATAGTCGTCGAACACGAGATCCTTGTCGTACGCGCGAACCAACAGTCCGGGCAGTGGACGGCCTGTGTTCGCTTCAGTCAGGATCCCGGAGATGCGAAACCAGCCCTCGCGCAGCGCGGGAAGCACTTGCGTCTTGAGCGGCTCTGCGGTGTGGAAAACCTTGACGATTGGGCGCGAGCCAGCCGGACTCAGCTCACCCACCACCCGATAAGCGTGAATCGGCTCCGCGACATTCTTGAGTGTCTGCGGCCCGAGCGGTTCCAACTCGAAGCCGGAACCGAGCCGCACCCGCGTCTGTTCCGTGATCGCAATTTCTGCACCGAGTGCGCCAACGCGCGCCGAGATGTTCGTCATCGGGCCAGAAGCCGTGTAGGTCCAGCGATTGCCGCCGCGAGCGCCCGAGATCTTCGTCGCGCCGACCGACGCGGTGCCAGAATTGACCCCGATGTGCATTCCGATCGGAATCTGGCCCTCGCGCTCGAGATTGATCTCTCGCGTAAGTCGCTGAATGCCAAGGGCCGCGCTCACGGCACTGCGCGCATGCTCGGCCGGGTCGTCATGCTGGAACAGCACCATCAAACCGTCGCCTGCGGTCTCGTTGACGTCGCCACCGTGGCGCAGGATTTCGTCGAGAAACGCTCCGAAGTAACGTTCTACGATCTGGTTGACTTCGTCCAGCGGAAGTTGGGAACTCAATCGCGTGTAGCCAACCATATCGGCGAACATGACGGATAGGTCCCTTTCGCGCTTGTCGAACATCCCCGTCGATTCTGGTGACTCCTCGATCAAGTCCTGCACGGTCTGGGGAACGAACTTCGCGAGATTGGACTTGATGCTCTCGAGAATCTGGATCTGTTTCAGGCTCGCGGAAAGGTCGTCGAACAACTTCGCATTTTGCAATGCGATGGCCGTCTGGTTGGTCATCGTCTGCAGCAGGTCGAGATCTTCCATGCTGAACATGCGTCCAGACTTCTTCTGCCCCAACGAAACCAGCCCGATCGTCTCCGACTGATAGGTCATCGCAATGACCGCTTCTGCGCCGAGTTGTGTGAAGTGGCTCTGGAGATTTTCGCGCGAGTCGGCGAAGGCCGGGTTCAGGTCTACATCGTGCCGGAAAATAGGGTTCTGGTCGTGCTCCAGGTGGGCGATCAGGCCGTCATCGAAGCGAATGTGGTCGATGCTGGGCCGCGCCCCTGAGGCCGAAAGCCCCAGCACGTCCGAAGCACGGTACTCCGCAGCCTCGCTGTCGGGCAGCAACAATACGCCGTTTTCGAGCAGCATCTCGTCGACGAGCGTGCCGAGAAACGTCGAGCGAACTGTCTCCGGGTCGAGAATACTCGTCATGGCTTCGGTGGCCTGGCGAATGGTCTTTCGGTAGTCGTAGCGGCGGCGGTAGAAGACGCTATCGACGAAGGCTTGCGACCGGCGGTGAATCGGTTCGAACGTGAAGGCGACCACGAGCAGAAACGAGAGCCGAAACAGCGTCGTTTCGGAGAAATTCGCGAACGCGGTCAGGTTCAACAACGACAGCACGAGTCCGTAGCCGCCAATGACCGCCGAACTCGACAGGATGTAGCCATACGTGCGACGCACCACAGTGCTGATTTCGAACAGGTCGTGGCGCGCGATCGCGTAGCCGATCGATAGCGGGAAAAAGAACAGGCAGACCGCGTACACGGCGATGAGATTCGGAAACACCGACACGCCGAACAGCAGGTTGGAAACCAGTTCGAGCGCCGGGATCAGCAGTGCGAGCGTCATCCCGGTCAGGATCACCAGCGACTGCAAGCGCACGGCGACCATCTGCGTCGTCATATAGTCGTAGACCGCCGACGCGAGGAACGCGACGACCGAGCCAAGCAGGTAGAGGTAGATCAGCGTCAGGAGCGTCGGCGGCAAGAAGCCAACCCAGGTTCCGTAGGAACGGGAAACCACTGCCAGTGTGAACGAGACCAGATACGGCAGGAGCAGCCAATAGCGGCGCTCGAGCAACGCCGGCTTGCGTTGAGGAAACAGCATCGCGAGCGTCAACAGCGTCGCCGGCAACGTCGGCACGATGAAGATCACGACGTTGTTCAAGAACTCCGGTTCGAACGCGTGATGGCTCGGTGCAAAATGCGGAATCATCACACCGAGCACGACCGCCATCGCCAAAAAAGCCCAACTCGGGCTGTGGAACGGCTTCATCGCGAACACGAGAAAACCGAGCGCGGTAATCGAGATGCCCAGCAGCCAGATGATTCCGCTTTGCATGAACACCCGGCGGAACCCGAGCGGCCGGTTCTCGAGGCCAACGCTGAACGTTTCGCCGCTTCGCTCGACCTCGTAGACGTTGACCCGTCCAATCTCGTAATCGAGCAATTTCCACAACTCGTCGAACGTCTGATAGCTCGACCCGTTCAGACGTACGATCTTGTCGCCGTCGCGCAGGCCGGCCTCTCGGCCGAGCGGGCGCGCGGTCGCAACTACGTTGGGCCCGAGCTGAACCATTGCGAACCAACCGCGGTCGGGTGCGTCGATCCAGCGGATCGCGTTGTAGAGGTAGGCGGCCTGGAGCAGCAGCGCGAACAGCGCCACGCCCCCCAGTACCCAGTATTGCAACTGCCGGGAATTCCCAGTCTTCACGGGGCTGGCGCCCAACGCCCGCGTGCGACTCCCCATCCGGGCAACAGAACCAGCAAGCCCGCGCACACTGGCGCCAACCAATCTCCGCGACGCGCGTAGAAGCTCAGCTGCGAACCCATAGGAACCCGGGCGATTGCATAGCCGACGGCGTCTTGTGTTTTTCCGGCCGGGTCGACGATCTGGTTCGTCGCGCGTCCATAGCGGTCGATCGCCGCAGAAATGCCTGTCGTCGCGGTGCGCACGATCGGAATTCCGGTCTCGATGGCGCGCAGTCGGGTCATCGCGAACATCTGGCGGTGTGCGGCCTCGGTGCGGGTGAAAATTTCGTTCGTGGTGCTGACCACGAAGTCTAGCCCCTGTGCGACTGTGCTTCGAAAACCGTCGGAAAACAGATTCTCCCAGCAGATCAGCACCCCGAATCGCATGCCAGCGATCTGGAACAGCGTCCGGTGGTCACCGGCGCGGACGTCGATACCGTCGCCTGCCAGCCATGGCGGCCAGTTCACCCGCTCGCGCAGGGGTAGATATTGGTTGAATGGCAGCAGTTGGATCTTGTCGTAGTGTTCCAGGATTTCGCCGCGCGAATCGAACAGAAACGCGGAATTCGTGGCTGAGCGCTCGCGTCCGCTCGGGGCAGATTTGTCCTGGCCCGAAGAACCAACCAGTAAAGGGGTGTCGGTGTCCAACGCGATTGCACCGAGTTTCCGCACGAGCCCGGAGTCGAATGGAATGCTGCCGGGCACCGACGAAGCCGGCCAGACCACCAGCGCGACCCCCTCCGCGGCAGCGGCCGCCGTCAAATCTCGATAGGCGTCCAAGACCTCTCGGCGCCTCTCGGGCGCGTCCACGCTCCGTTGGTAGGCGCCCGCCTGAACGAATGCGACGCGCGCGGCCGGAGCATCGGCGGCGGGCTCGACGCGCGCAGCGCCCCAAACCACCGCGGCGGAGGCCAACAGCAGCGGCATGATGAGTTCGACCCGGCTGATCCGTTCGAACGCGGCGATGCTGTGCAATCGACGATCGATCACCTCGGTGACGGCGGCAGCGAAGCCAAGCATCACGAAGGAAACGGCGAACAGGCCTCCGACGGATGCCAGCTGGCCGACCGGCGCATCGACCTGGCCGTTCGCGAGCATCCCGAACGGGATCGACACAAAGCCGAGGTGCAGCCGTGCGAATTCGGCACACGCCCAGGCGGACGCCGTGACCAGCCAACGTGCACCGCTGGGCGCGAGCTTCGACAACCAGGCCAACGGTCCGAACAGGCCAAAAAGCGCGCCCAACACACCGACGGCGAGCGTGTAGTTCGCTGCGTTCATGCCCCCGAGCGCGAGCAACCAGCGGATGTGAAATGCCCAGAAAACCAGGCCCGCCAATACCGCCATGCCGTACGCCGATACCGGCGTCCGCGCGCGGCGAATTGCCAGCAGCAGCGGTACGGGCGCCAGCCAGCCAATCGATGAAGCGACGCCAAGCGGAACGCTTGCACCCAGCCCGCACTCGAGCGCCAACCCGCTAGCGGCTGCCAGCGCCAGGTTGATCGCGACCGATCGCGCTCCGCGCTGCGATTGCCCCGCGATGGCGGTCGAAGCGGGAATGGCCGGGCTGGATGCACTCATCGGGTCGCTAGCTCGGCGTCGAATTCGACGTTAGAGCGGCTCCATCGTGGCGACCACGACGTCGAGAATCACCCATTGATTGGTGCCGTCATTGGTCGGCGTCGCTGGTGAAACTCGACGGGGCCACCACGAGACCAGCCGAGAACGGGAGGCCGGCGAGCGCAGGGATGACGCTATCGACGAAACCTTGGAAGTCGATGTGGACCCGCTCCACACGCGCGGTTGTAAGCGTCGCTGCCCGTAGCAATACAGCGGCTCCGATTGCGACTGCAGCCCTCACCTTGGTGGTCCGCCCGTACATGATTTTCCTGTGCCGTGAATTTGCGTCCCAGGTCGAAAAATCGGCCACAGTCCGCTCGTTGCTGGTTTCCGGGTGCAGCGCGCTCTGCGCGATCGTAAATACGTAGCACTTTTACTACATTTTTGAACGAATTTAGTCAAATCCAGAAGCCGGTCCCAGACTTCGCTTACATCGCCCAAGCGTCCATCGCCCAACCGCATTCATGCCGTTCGATGTGATGTTTTAGCAACGCTTGTCAGTTCGGGTCGTACGGGATTTGTGGACGATCGACACCACAACGTTCGACACTGTTCGGCGGATCAGCACAAGACTGTCGATTGGCTCGCGGTGTCGCCGTTGGAACACCCGGTCGTCAGGATCACGCGCAATACAGGTGGCATCCTGGTTTTCGTGCTGCCAGGTCTGCCCCAACCGTTTGCGGAGTCGGTGTGATCGAAGACTACTTCGACATGTGACACTGAACGAGGTGCGCCCCTCCGGCTAGCGATAGAACGCGCGGCGCCAGCCGTTTTTGTGGAACGGCTTCCATCCCCCCTCGGCCTGGCTCAGCCGCTCCGCGACCGCATACAGCACGACCGGATTCAAACCGAGTCCACAGTGACTGCCGACAACTTCGATGTTTTCTGTGTGGTCGGTCTCGGGTTCGAGACATGCACGCCAGTGCACGACTCCGTCGGTCTTCGTGAATATCGATGTTGACGGCACATCCGGCGGCTCGCGCAGGCTCCTGGCGAAATCCGAGCGGGGCGCGGAATCGCTCCGCCCGATGCGCCTGAATAGACGGCTCGCATTGCTCGCCCGTCCGACGTCCGCGAACGGGCTGCCAAGCGTCACGACCTGACGCACATGGTCGGGCAACTGCTTGGCTAGTTCGCGCGCATACACGCCGCCGAGGCTCCAACCAACGATCGAGACCTTCTGCGCGTAGCGACTGGCGAGTTCTTCGACGCGTTCTTTCATTCCCTCCCGCACGCCAGACCCGGGTCCAACGTTGCGGCCGAGCAACCACGGGTGCGCGCCGAACCCCTGTCGCTTCAGGTATCGGCGCAAGGGGGTCGTCGAAGCGTCACCGGCTGTGAAACCGGGAAGCAGCAACACGGGTTGTCCATCACCGCGCGGCGCACGCCGCAGTAAAGGGGTCGCCGATAGCATAGTCGCGCTCTCGAACAGCGCGCGCTGCCCTTCGACGAACAGCAGTCCGAGCGGCGGTGCGCTCCCGTCTGCCATCAGGCGGGCACCTCGTGCTTCTTTGCCAGCTCCTTCAATTCTTGTAGCGCATCACCCAGGTAGTCCATCAGGTCCCAGACATCCGGCATCAATTCGCGACACGCGATGATTCCGAAGTCGAGACTGCCGTTGTAACTCTGAACAGTGATGTTCAACCCGACCCCATCGTTGATCGCGGAAACGGGATAGTTGGCAACGAGCTGCGCGCCGATTCCGTAGATCGGGAATTGCGGTCCGGGCACGTTCGAGATGACAACGTTGAACGGAACGTCGACCCAGTTCGCGACGGTCGCACGCGCAATCACCCGGGCGGCACGCGCCGCTACAGCCGGCGGCGCAAATTGCGCGAAGTCCTGCAACAGGTTCGCGGGCAGCGCCTTGTGCTGCTCCTTCGCGACGCGCATCGATTCGTGGATGCGCGCGAGTCGCTGGACCGGGTCGGCGACGTGCGTGTGCAGCGAAGCGCTCATCGCCGACACCTGGTTGCCGAACGTTCCCTGCTGCTCTTCCGTCCGAACGGAAACCGGCACCATCGCGATCAGCGGGTCCGCGGGCAGCTCGTTGCGCTCTTCGAGATAGCGTCGCAGCGCTCCAGCACACAGCCCCATCACGACGTCGTTGACCGTCACGCCGAATTCGTTCTTGATCTCCTTTACCTCTTCGAGACTCAACGACCCGTACGCGAAGCGGCGATGCGGCGTGATCGAGTCGTTGAACGACGTGCGCGGTGCCGCAGTGGCTGCCACGGACAGCATCGGATCGGGCTTGCGGCCGAGCGCGCGATTGATCAAGGAGGTCCCGGGCAGTTCACCAAAGCCGATGCTCTTGGCGAGGCCTGGCAGATGTCGAACGGCCTGCCGCGCCAGGCGAAAGCCTTTGCGCGGTGTCCCCATCACCGCCCACACACCGCGCGCCATCATTTCGATCTCGCTCGGTTGCGGCTCGGGTCGCCACGCTCGGCGCGGGGCATCCACCTTGCGCGGTTCTGGTGTCACGTCGAGCAGCGTTGCAAGCATCTCCGCGCCCGACACACCATCGATACAGCAGTGGTGAATCTTCGTCAGCTGCGCGATCAGACCGCCCTCGAGTCCCTCGATCAGATACAGCTCCCAGAGCGGGCGACTGCGGTCGAGCGGGCGCGCGACGATGCGAGACACCTGCTCGGCGAGTTGGCGTCGATCCCCCGGCGGGGGGAGACCCATGTGGCGCACGTGGAAGTCGATGTCGAAATCGGGATCTTCGATCCAATACGGGTGATCGAGCCCGAGCGGCACTTCGACGAGCCGACGCCGATAAGGTGGCAGCAGATGGATGCGCTCTTCGATCAACTGCTTCAGGTCATCGAGCCTCATCGGCCGAGACGCGGTCGACGGGTCGAAAACCGCCAGGCCACAGACGTGACCGTAGGTGGTCGGGGTTTCCATGTTCAAGAAGCTGGTGTCGAGACCGCTGAGCTGTTGCATGGGGGGTTCTCCTTCAGACACGTTGACACAAGAGGTGTTGAACCAACCCTCCCGCGTCGCCGATCAGGCGCAGTGTATCGTTTTCGAATTCGAACGTGCAGTTGAGATCTGTGCCGTTCCATTTCGGAAAGAGACTGTTCTCGATCCGCTGGATCGCGCTGTTTCCTTCGGCGTGGAACGTATCACTGTAGGCCATGCTGCCGGTGGCGGCCGCCGGATGGGAAATTCGCGGGGCTTCGCCGGGCCTGCATGTACCCATCGGAAAATCGCCATCTCCCGACGAAGCAGACTTCGGCCTCGGTCATGACACCTGCCGATCCCGGCCCGCCCAATACGGCGCGCGCAGGTCTTTCTTGAGCACCTTGCCGCTGGCGTTGCGCGGCAGTTCGTCGATGAAGTCGACCGATCTCGGCCGTTTGTAGCCGGCGATCTTGCCCGCGCAGTAGGCCATGATTTCGTCGGCGGTCGCGTTCTCGCCAGCGCGCAATACGACGATCGCTTTGACCGATTCGCCAAACTTCTCGTCCGGCACGCCGATCACCGCTACGTCGGCGATAGCCGGGTGTCCGAACAACGCGTCTTCGACCTCTCGCGGATACACGTTTTCGGCACCGGATACGATCATGTCTTTCGTGCGGTCCTGGATGTACAGGTAGCCTTCGTCATCGATGTAGCCCGCGTCGCCGGTGTGCAACCAGCCGCCGCGCATCGCCTCTTTCGTGGCGGCTGCGAGATTCCAGTAACCACTCATCAGCTGTGCCCCGCGAGCGACGATTTCACCAATCGTGTTGTTGGGCAGCGGCACGTCTGCCTCATCGACGATCCGAATCTGCGTACCGGGCAGTGGACGGCCAGCGGACAACAACAGCTCGGGCTTACCGGCGAGCGCGCGTTCGTGGTCCTTTGCGGTCAGCAGAGTCAGCTGCGCGGTGGTCTCGGTCATCCCGTAACCCTGCATGAATGCGCAACCGAACACTTCGACAGCGCGCCTCAACGTGTCGCTCGCGATAGGGGACGCGCCGTAGACGATCAGGCGCAGGTCGTCGTAGCTGCGTTCGGCGACATCAGGTACGAGTACGAGGCAAGCCTGGATCATCGCGGGCACCAGCGTCGTACGTGTGATCCGCTCGGACGAAAGCGCAGCGACCACCGCGGCCGGGTCGAAATCCTCGTGGATCAGGATCGAGCCACCGCTACCGAATGTGCCGAGCGCTGTCACCGCGGCGGCCGCGTGGTAAAGCGGTGCGACCACGAGTACCCGATCGGTGCGCTTCACTTCGACGGTCGGGATCTGCTGCATCAATTGTGACAGCACTGCGCGCTGCGTGATGACCACGCCCTTCGGGCGGCCGGTCGTGCCGCTGGTATACATCTGGTAGAGATCGCCATCGGGCGACAGCTCGAGTTGTGCGGGCGTCGTGTCCTGTGCGGCCAGCCAGTCGCCGAAATCTTCCCAATCGGTACGCGGCCCGTCGCCGAGCGCGATCCAGGATTCGACCGAATCCAGGTCCGCGCGCAGCGACTCGATGGCGTCGCAAAACGGTTTCGCTGCGATCACCAGCTTCGAGCCTGAATCTTCGATGATGTAGGCGAGTTCCGGAGCAGCCAGTCGGTAGTTCAACGGGACCGGTACGGCGCCGACGCGGGACGCAGCCATGAACACGACGGAGTATTCGAGGCAGTTCTTCGCGAGAAATGCGAAGCGATCGCCTGGTTCGAGGCCGGACTGGCGCAGCGCGTTTGCGAAGCGGATCGATTCTGCCTGCGCGCCCGCGTAGGTCAGCGTTCTGTCCGCGCAGACCGCGAACTCGGCATCGGGTTGTTCTCGGGAAAAATAGTCGAGTGCGTCGTGAAGAAGCATCGGAGACTCCATGGGTTGGCGCTTGATGAAGGTTGGCGCTTGATGAAGGTTGGCCCTTTGATGGTTCGGGGCGAGAATTTTCTTGCAGACGTCAGGCGCGACCGGCGATGCCCAGTCCGCCATCGACGACGCGCACCTGCCCGGTCATCATATCGGAGCCTTCGACGATGCCCAGGATCGCAGCGGACGTCTTCCGGTTCACACACGCGACCGAGCAGCGATCGCTGGCCCATGTACGCCTTCGCGGCCTCGAACCCGGAACCCAGCGGACCCTCTAGCCTTGAACCGCCGATGAACCCGGGCGCGACTGCGTTGACTCGCAGTTTCGGACCCAGCACGCGCGCGAGTGTCACAGTGAGAATGTTCACGCCGGCTTGCGACGCGCAGTCGGGAATCGCGCTACCGATCCCGTATTGACCAGCCAAGCTCGACACGTCGACGATCTCGCCGCCGCCGTCTGCGCGCAGCAAGTCCGCCGCCGCACGCGCACTGGAACGGTCCCTTCAGGTTCACGCTGAGCGCGCGGTCCCGCGACTCGTCAGCGACCGCCTCGAGATCGGCGTGCGGCACGAGGCTCGTCGTGCCAGCGTTGTCGACCGGCAGATCGAACCGACCGAATTCCGACGCGCGAAGGAGCAATCCTGTGGTCGAAAATGTGGGGAATCAATGGGCAGCCGCAACGACGCAGTGCGTCTGGCGCAGGCTGGTCCAAGCGTTGGATTATGGCCATAACATATGGTTTTTATTACATAAAATTCACTCCAGCAAGCAGACATTGACTCCTGACGCGATGCGTCTAAATTGAGCCCTGTGAGCATGATTCCGAAATTCCTGAGGGTACCCGGGCGGTCGACCAGCGGACTCGCTGCTGCGGCTGGCCTACGGCTCGAACCCACCGAGGTCATTTCGACTCTGGTCATTCTCGAGCGACGCATCGAGGAACGCTTCCCGGGCTCGAACCTCGGTCGCCTCTGCGGCATCCTGCTCGAACTGGCGCGCAAGGCAGTGCTGAGGACAGAGTGGATCCGGCGTCCGCTGGTGCCACTGCGCGTCGGGGTCGCCGGACTCATGCTCGCCGTCTTGTTTGCGCCATTTGGGGCGCTGCGGTTCGTACCGGTGACGGTCGGCGGCCTGAACCTCGGCGAGATGCTCCAGGGCGTAGAAGCTGGGCTGAGTAGCCTCGTGTTGCTCGGCGCGGCGCTCTTCTCTCTCACCACATTGGAGCGCAGGGTGAAGCGGGGACGCGCGCTGCGAGCGCTGCACGAGCTGCGTGTGGCGGCGCATATCGTCGACATGTACCAGCTCACCAAGGATCCTATCGACCCGCGCATGCCGCAAGCGGCCACCAAGTCGTCCCCGAAGCGCGACATGACACTCTGGGAACTCGGCCGATACCTCGACTACTCGGGCGAGATGCTCGCGCTCACCAGCAAGATCGCGGCTCTCTATGTCGACGACTTCGACGATCCCGTCGTGCTCGCCAACGTCGACGGCCTGCACACGCTGCTCGACGGACTCTCGCGCAAGATCTGGCACAAGATGGATATGGTCGATCGGCTCATCGCCTCGCTCGAGCGGTCCAGGCCGTTCGAGTCGGCCGCCGGCAATGCCGTTCGGTTGGGGAACCCAGCTCCTACCCCCTGAAAGTGAGGCCTGTGGCTCCCTGCCTTGCCGACGAGGAACCGAGGAGGGAGCTCACTACTTGCCCAATCGGGTCGGAGTAACAGACGGAAAGGGCATCCGGGTTCCAGCAGAGGCGAACCGGGCCCCGTTGGCTCATCGCGGCTACCCGGCGTCATCGTCGGTTCCGGGCGCTGAGCGGGCCGATCTGCGGGGTGCGGCTAACGGGTGCTGACGAATCGCCGCAGCGCCTCCTGCTCCTTGGAGGTGAGGGTCTGCCAGGCCTCCCTGGCGGCGGCGGCTTCCCCGTCGTGCCGGAGCATGGTCTCGATCATCGGATAGTGGGGGATGCTACCGTCGTGGAAGTTGTTGTTCTGGTCGAAGCGCTGTCCCCACAGCGCGCTCGTCCGGAACTCCTGCTTACCGGCCTGTCCGAGGTGCACGTCGGATCGGTCCATGAGCCCCATGTCGTGCAACAAGAAGTCCGAGTAGGGGTGGAACTCGACGCCCTGCAGTGCCTCGATGTCGATCGTCATGCCATTGACGGTGAAGGGACCGTCGGCCGTTCTTAGCGTCGGGGTATGACACGACGCGCAGCCTATCTCGGTGAAGATCACTTCGCCCTGTGCGACGAGAAGCCGCAGCGCTGCATTGACCACGGGCTCCGGGTGATCGAGCAGCAGCAGATACAGCCAATTCAGCACCGGGGGGAGGGGGCCCGTCTCGTCGAGGGCCATCCCCAGCTCTACGTGATAGGCGCCCCGGACGAACTCCAGAAGTGTCGCCACTTGATTTTGGGAGCCCCAACGCATCACCCGGCCAGTCTCGGGGGACCGCACCACGCGACCTCCGTTGCCGGCAGCCAGCTGATCGAAGACAGCGTCCGGTACGGCTTCTACGAGCCCGAGTCCCATCAGTTGCGGCGTCTTCCGGCTCTCCTGGGCGTTGGCCCATTCGGGAATCTCCTCGGCGAATCCGGAGTTGGAGAACTTTCGGAGTACGCGCCCGGCGGCTGGCAAGAACAGGTCCTTTCCGTCCGATCCGGTGACGCTCTGTCCGTAGATGGTCACACCACTACCCGGATAACCCGCAAGACCGTTTTGGGGGAAGTGGCAATTGGCACAGGTCGGCGCGTTGAAGAACGGGCCGACACCCTCTTCGCGGGTCCAGACGCGGAAAAACTCAGCCTCACCGAGCTCGAAGACGGCCATCTCCGAATTGACCAGGCCCTCGAGCGGAAACAGATTGGCCGGTCTGCCTTCTTGCGCTAGTGCTGAACCGGCGAGGAGCATCGCAACCGACGGGATGGAGATCAGATGGGAGCGGCATCGCCTCGCCCGTCTACTTGATTTCTTAGTTGTAATCCCCAGCGTCATGCGGCCCCTCCAAACCGGTACCTGTCTCGAGTGGAAGTGGCCGTCATCGCGAGTTGGTGGCGATGGAAGCCGCTTGTGGATGCTGCAATTGTCAAAAACCATCGAGAGTGGGGTGACAAACCAACGATCGACCCCGTATCGATGGAGAATTCCACGGGTGCAAAATCTCCCAGTCGCAGGACCCCGAACTACCACCAAGACGGCTTGCCATCTCCGCATCGCCTGAGAGTCGCGTGCTCATTGCCTAACACACGAATAGGGCATCTTCTTTGCGGTTACCTCGGACGGGGGGGGCTACACGATCCCGATCGTCGCCCCGGGTACCTACGACGTGACGTTCAGCGGTGGCCCCCTCGCAAATTCCCACCAGCGGACGATCACCCTCGGTTCGGTCAGCGCACTGCTCGACCTCGAGCCCATCGCCGTACCCGAACCGGAGCTTTCGCTTCTTGGCCCGATGGCACTCCTCGCGATCGGAACTGTGAGGACGCTGCGCCGGCGCACGTAGCTTGCACCCGCCACGCGATCGGTTTCTCGCCGATCAGACTCCATCCCGGTGCGCCCGGTGCGCAACTACGGCGACGCACCAGACGCATTTCTGCGGTCTGGGCTGGGGAGCGCTGGTCGATCCCTCCACGCCCTGAACCCTACCCCGGGAGCCAGTTTAAACCTGATGGCCCCGGCAGTCGATAACGATTCTGGATCAATAGCCGTCCGAGTGATTGGAGCGTATGGAGCGAAGAACCGTTCGACGCGTCAAGCGCAGAATCACTTGCGAGTTCTTCCAGGAAGATCGCGACTACAAGGGGATCGTCCTCGATCTGGATCTCACAGGGCTGTTCATCCGAACCAATGCCACGATTCCACCAGGTGTGGAGATCGACATTCATATGGCAGCCTCGGCGGCAGCCCCTGCCATGACGGTGCGGGCACGGGTAGCCCGCCGCCGAAGCGTTCCTGCGAACCTCACCTCGATCATCAATCGCGGGCTCGGCGTTCAGATTCTCGAGGCGCCTGCAGAATACGGGCTGCTCCTCGGTTTCGGAAAACTCGACTCTCCGATTCGGAATGAATTCAGTAGCAACACGACGATGCATCGCTCGAATTTCGATTCGGCCGATCCGGCTGCCAGCCAGCCGAATTCACCGGCCGCCACTCGAAAAGAATCGTTACCGATTCCGAGCACACCGCACGACCTGCGAGTTCCTCGTCGTCCAACCCCTTCGCGTAGACCCGGGAAAGCTTCGGGCCCGACCATTGGATGCAACGCGGATCGCTCATCCCGGAAGCCGCGGCCCTCGGCGACCGCCGTGCTCGTGGGCGGCGACGAGTTGAACGAGATCGCCGATGTCCTGGTGGAATTCGGAGTCGAAGTGATTCACCGAGAGCCCACGGATCCGGAGTTCGCGGTCCCGAGCGGCGCTCGGCTCCTCGTCGTCTCGGCGCGGCTCGCCCTCGAACACACGATACCGGTCGGCCGCCCGACAACGGTCAGTATCGCGGTCTGCGACGATGCGTCGAAGACGATCCGCTCGATGCTGGAGAAACGCGGCTTCCAATATCTGCTTCGCCAGCCGGTGCACGGCGAGGCGCTTCGATTGTTGTTTCGCTATGCGCTCTTCGACCAGCCGGATCGACGCACGCAGACGCGGCTTCCCTTCGGCTACGCGGTGAGCTGGCGGGTGGGCTGGCGGCGAGAGCGGGGGTCGCTCCTGGAGATCTCGCTCGATGGCTGCCGCCTGCTCGCTGCCGACGCGCTGCCGTTGGACACTCGCATTCGAATCAAGATTCCAAGTGAGGTTGCGGGAGGCCGGACGCTCAGACTGCATGGGACGGTGATCCGCTGTTCTGCGCGCGGATCCCGCGATCGTCTGGAATGCGTCGATGTGGGCGTGGTCTTTGATGATCTGACGCCCAAGTTGCGCGACCAGCTGACTCGTTTCCACGACCTCTGGTCCGCGGGCCCTCCCGTACTGAAGAAGACGGCTCTGACCGAAGCCGCCGGATCTGAACCCGATCAGAACATCGCGGCAGTGAAGACTCGCGAAGAATCGGAATTCCCGGGCTCACAGCCGCCCATCGTCGAAGAAGCAATTGACCAAGAGGCGATCGCCAGCGAAGCGATTGACGTAGCTCCGGCTACCCAAGCGGCCGACGAAGAGGGTCGCGACGAAAAATGGGTCGACGTCGTCACTGACGAAAGTGCTCCGGCTTCGACCGATCGCCGCCAGAATCCGCGCGGTCGATGGAATCAGGAAATTGTCGAAGTCGACGCCGAACAACACGTCGTTCAAGCGCTTCTCGGCCGCGATCTCTCGATGGGTGGCGTCCGCATCGATCCCCAGGCTGGCCTCGACTCGGGGGACCCACTTCAGATCGCGATCTTCGACACAACCCGGCGAGAGCCGCTGATCTTGCATGCGATTGTTGCCCGAGACGACGAGCGTGCCGGCATGGGGTTGCATTTCGTCGATCTATCTGAGGAAACCGCGGCGCGCCTGGCGGAGATGATCGCTGCGTTACCAGCCGTGGAGTCGCTCGGCTCATCGGGCACCCCCAGCGCGGTTCCGGCCGGGATCCTCTCGAACAGCGACCAGAATCCGTCGCCACAGAGTCAGTCAGCCAACCACACGAAATGACTGGCGCTGCATCCAACTTTCCGAGAGCTGGCGCGCATAACGCTCGGCGCTCGTACAACATGATCGCGATGGACGAGTCCGCCGTCTACCCAGAGGCGATTCCGTTAGGCAAGAAGCTATCCATCTTCGACCCCTGAAGCCCAGCGTCACTCTCGACCTATCGGGAGGCCGCTCCGGTGCGATTGCTCATCGAACTCACGGTTCGCTTGACGGCGTCAGCGGCGTCGTCGAACAGCAGGTAGAACACGGGGACCACGATCAGCGTCAGCAGCGTCGACGAGAGCATGCCGGCAGCGGTTGCAATCGCCATCGGGGCGCGGCTCTCGGAGCCCGGTCCGAGGCCGAGCGCAGCCGGAAGCACCCCGAAGATCATCGACAGCGCCGTCATCAAGACCGGTCGCATCCGCACTGGCGCCGCGGTGCGCATCGCCTCCAGCTTTTCCATCCCCTGCGCGCGCAGCTGGTTCGCATAGTCGACAACGAGAATCGAGTTCTTCGTCACCAGGCCTAACAGCAGCAAGATTCCGATCATGCTGAACAGGTTGAGCGTGTTCGCGCTCACCAACAGACCGGCGAGCGCCCCCACCATCGCGAGCGGCAGAGCCAGCATCACCGTCAATGGGTGCACGAGGCTCTCGAACTGCGCCGCCAGCACCATGTAGATCACGAGGATTGCCAACCCCAGTGCGAGCCCGAGTTCCGCCATGCCTTCCTGCATCGACTCTGCGTTGCCGCCGAGTACGAGCGTGGCGCCATCGGGCAATACCGCGACGCCGATCTCACGGATTTCTTCGATCGCAGTACCCAGTGCTTTGCCGACGAGGTTTCCAGTGATCGTCACGCTCCGTTGGCGATTCGCGCGCGTGATCGCGGATGGCGCGGCCCCCGTTTCCACGCGAATCACGTTGCGCAGCTCCACCAGCTCGCGGCGATCGTTGCGCACGAACAATCGGCCAAGCGCGGCCGGTTCGGCGCGGTCCTTTTCCTCGAGCCGCACGCGGATGTCGTAGCGCCGTCCGGCCTCTTTGAAGACACCCACGTCGAGGCCGCCCACCATCGCCTGAATCGCGGACGCCACGCTACGGGCGTCGACCCCCAGCGCCGCGGACCTCTTGCGGTCCGGCACAACGCGCAGCTCCGGCAGCCCGAGTTTGAGACTGTTGTCTACGTCGACGTAGCCCGGCAGTTTCTCGAGACGTTCGATGAACCGGTCCGCTAGCTCGGCGAGTTCCGCCAGCGGCAGGTCGGCGCGAACCTCGAACTCGAAGTCGCCGCGCTGCATGCTCATCACCTCGCCCATGCTGAAGATGCGCAGCGTGCGGCCGGGGATCTTGCCAAGCTGCTCGCGCGCGGCTTCGATCAGCTCGAAGATGCTGCGCTCGCGCATGTGCGCGGATTTCAGCATCGCGAAGATCATTCCGGTGTGAGATTGCGGAATCGCATCCGGCCCACCACCTCCTCCACCAGCGGCGGAGAACATCGCCGACAGCTCCGGTTGCGCGAGCAGGTAGGCTTCGTCGCGTGCCAGATACTCGGCGGTCGCCTCGAGCGACGTCCCGGGCTGGGCTTCGAGCTGCGCCATCAGAAGACCACCGTCGGTCGGAGGCAGGAACTCACCCTCGAGCTGTGAGCCGATCCCGATCGCCAACGCGAGGCTACCCAGTGCGAACGCCACCGTCGCGAGACGGTGGCTAAGCGTCCAATCCAGCAGTCCGCGATACGCGTCTTCCAGCCGCACGAACGCCGACTCGAGTCGCTGGTACACGCTTCCATGGGGTCTCTCCACCGGAGGGGGCATGCGCGCCGCTAGCATGGGAGTCAACGTGAGCGCGACGAACAGCGAAATCACCACCGAGCCGGCAACCGTCAGACCAAACTCGCCCAGAAAGCTTCCGACAATCCCCTCGACGAAGACGACAGGGAGGAACACGGCGGCCACTGCGAAGGTCGCCGCGGTCGCAGCAAAGGTGATCTCGCGCGTGCCTGTCGAGGCTGCCTCCGCCGGCGTTGCGCCGGCCTCGCGGTGTCGTTCGATGTTCTCGAGCACGACGATGGCGTCGTCGATCACGACGCCGACCGCCAGCGTCATGCCGAGCAGAGTCATCGTGTTCAGCGTGTAGCCGGCCGCCCATACCAGTCCGAATGTGGCGATCAGCGAGATCGGTATCGCTGCCGCGACGATCAGCGTTGGTCGCGTCCGGCGCAGGAACACGAATACGACCAAGACTGCAAGCAGCGCTCCGAACAGCAACGCGAACTGGGTCTCTTCGACTGCTTCGCGGACCCCGAGCGAAAAATCGATCCAACCGTCGGGCCCAACGATGTGCATGCCTTCGGGCAGGATTGCCCGGATCTTCCCAAACCTTCGAAACACCTCGTCGACGATTGCCACGGTATTCTCGCCGGACTTGCGCATCACACCGATGCCAACCATCAGGCGACCGTTGTAGCGGCCGATCATCTTCTCGTCTTCGGCGCCG
Source organism: Deltaproteobacteria bacterium (assembly GCA_032128375.1). Classification (GTDB taxonomy): domain Bacteria; phylum Myxococcota_A; class UBA9160; order UBA9160; family SMWR01; genus JAJDAM01. The sequence goes on from JAQBGU010000143.1 coordinate 33,968, forward strand.
TCTTCGATGCGCGCGACATTGCCGAGCAGGATCGGGGCGTCGCCGCTGTGTGCGACGACCAGCGATTCGAGCTCTTCGATCGTGTGAAACTCCGCGTCGGTTCGGACCGAGTACTCCATGCGGCCGCTTTCCAGCGCGCCCCCAGGTGCATCGACGTGTTGCCGAGCCAGTGCACCCACCACATCGCTGGCCGCCAGGCCGTGGGCACGCAACGCCTCGCCGTCGAGCCAGATCCGGATGTTGCGCGCGCGATTGCCAAACATCTGCAAACCGGCCACGCCGGGAATCGTCTCGAGCAGCGGACTCAGCTGCCGCTCGGCAAAATCGGTGATCTCAGCAACCGACGCGTGCGACTCGAGCGGAAACCACAGCACGGGGATGTCGTTGGGATTGAAAGACCGCACGACTGGGGGCTCGAGCTCCGTTGGAAGCTCGAGGCGAGCAATCGCAATCGCGTCGCGCAGCTCCTGCGCCATCACATCGAGGTCCGCGCCGAGCCCGAATTCGACGATAATCTGCGCGCCACCCTGCTGGCTGGTCGAGCGCACGCTGCGCACACCGGAGAGCGTGGTCACCTGCTCTTCGATGACATCGACCACGCTCGACTCGACGGTCTCCGGACTCGCACCGGGCAGCACGGCAATCACCGTGAGCACCGGGAATTCCATGTTGGGGTATTGATCGAGGCCCAGACGGCTGTAGCCGAGCACGCCGAACACGATCAACGCGAGCGTCACCATCCAAGTCAGGATGGGACGTTGGATTGCGACGTCAGAAAGTGTCATGTGCCGGGGGCGCCGGGAGCCAAAGCCGCGGAGTCGAAATCGCTGCCGTCCATGTTGCGCAGTGCCACCGGCGAGCCATCGACGAGATTGGACTGGCCCCGCACGACCACCCAGTCTCCGGCGGCCACCGCACCGCTGATCTCGACCAGGCCACCTCGGTGGGCCCCGGCTTTGATGGTCACGCGCGCTACGTGTTCGCCACCGGGCTCCAACTTGAAAAGCACGCTGCCGTCGGATCGCAGCAGCAGCGCCTCCTTGGGGACCATGATCACGCCGCTGCGCTCGGCCACTCCCAGGTCGACCTGAGCGAATGAGCCCGGCAACAGCCTGCCGTCGCGATTCTCGATCAACGCCTTCGCCCGGCGTGTCCTCGATTCCGAGTCGATCGTCGGAGAGACGACGCTCACCACGCCGTGCGACACCAGGTCTGGATGTGTCGCGACCCGCACCTCGACCGTCTGGCCGATCGCAACGCGCGATGAGTCGACTTCGGGTAGGAAGAACTCGACCTCGACCGGATCGAGCGCTACCAGGCTGAACAGCTTCTGCCCGGAATTGACGAACTCGCCCGCGTTCACCAGCCTGCGCGCGACGAGTGCGTCAAACGGCGCTCGCACACTGGCGTCGGCGACCGCGCGCTCGGCCAGCCCGAGCCGCGCAGCAACTGCGAGCAGCTGCGCGCTTGCCAGCTCCAACCGCGTCAGCTTCTCGTCGAGCCGCGCCTTGGACCCTACACCACTGCTCGCGAGCTGCTCGGCTCGCTTCACCTCACGGCTCGCTTCGACCTGCTGCGCCTGCATCTGGGCCAGGCTGGCACGCGCGTCGGCGAGTTCGAGCTTTCGACGCCCGGGATCGATCTCGATGACGACCTGCCCGAGTGTCACTGCAGCTCCCTCATCGACCGCAATTCCGGTAATCTCACCCGACACCTGTGCGGCGACAGTTGCCTCTGCCTTTGCGAGCAGTTGCCCGGTCGCCTCGATCCGGTCGACAACATCTTGCGCGATCGCACGTCCGACCATGACCGGAGGTGCACCGGCAGGCGGCGAGGCGGCGTCCTCGGAGCATGCAGTCACTGCCAGCCCTGCGGCACAGAGCGCAAGCCAGCGGAGCGGTCGGATCGCGCCACTGGCGTTTGGGCCGCGCAATCCGAGATTTTGCGCGTCGGGCGGGCGCCTCCGTTTAGAGGTGAGTGTCGCTGCGATTCGATTCATTTCGGCCCGGGAGATTCGAGAATCCGCTCGAAGATTGCGCGGACAGCGGGCGCCGCGTCGGAGACCGCGCCTCTTTCCGATGCTTCTACCCAGCGGGCCGCCGCCATGTTGATCGTGCCGGTGATCGAAACGGCTACGGCTTCGGGATCGAGAGTTCCGAGGTAGCCCTGCTGCTTGGCGCGCGAAGCGATGTCGATGACCCAGGACGTGAATTGCTCAAAAATCCGAAGAGAGGGCTCGCCCAAAGTCTGTCGCACCTTCCACGGAAGACCCTGGGTGCTGTCGGCGAACAGGCGGAGTAAGTCCGCGTGCTCATCGAAGCAGGAAAACAGCGCGTCGATCAGAGCCAGAAGCTGCTCTCTCGGATCGGCGATTGCGTCGACCTGGACTTGAACTTTGTCCCGCACGGCTTCAGCCGCGCTGCGGATCACTTCCTGATAGATCTCTTCCTTGCTCGCGAACAGCACATACAGCGACCGGGTCGAGAGTTCGGCGTCCGCCGCAATCTCGGCTACCTGCGCGCCTTGAAATCCCTTCGCCGCGAAAATCGCCGAGGCCGCAGTGATGACATCGGCACGCCGCATTGCCGATTCGCGTTCACGCCGTTCGGCTCGAAGAGACTTTGCTTCCAATTTCGCCACTTCCGGTTGAACCCGAATTCCGATCAAGTTCCGGTAGTTCCCATCGCATTGGCGCTTTGTCAGCTACGGCTGGCTACGTGACCGCCGGCGGCTCTTCGATCGGAATTCACTGATCTCGAATCGAAAATTTCTCGGGTAGACAGTGTATTATAAGTTTTCGATTTGAAAATACATAATTTACCAGTATTTCCCTAGTGGGGAGGAGTCCCCGCTCCGATCGGCGACACACTGACCCGGCTAGAAGAGTCCTGTGATCCGACCGTCGTCGTCCACGTCGATCTTCTCGGCCGAGGGCACCCGCGGCAGGCCCGGCATCGTCGTGATGTCACCGCAGTAGACGACCACAAATTCCGCCCCGGCCGCTAGACGAACATCGCGCACGGTCAGATCGAATTGACTGGGTGCACCGAGCAGCATTGGATCGGATGAAAAGGAGTACTGAGTCTTGGCCATGCAGACCGGCAGCTGGCCGTAGCCGTCAGCGTCCAGCTGCCGGAATTTATCCCGAACGCGCTTGTCGGCTTCCAGGTCGCGCGCACCGTAGACATTCCGCGCGATCCTCTCGACCTTGCCCCATAGCGGTAGATCGTCGGGATACAGGTAGTGGAAATCCGAGGGAACGTTTTCGATGACGTGAACCACGGCTTCGGCCAGCCGGCGGCCACCCTTCGAGCCGTGCTGCCATACCGTGCTCTCGATGACCTCGACACCGAGATGTGCGCATTTCTGCACGGTTGAATTCACTTCGGCTGCGCTGTCGTTGTCGAATCGGTTCAGCGCGACGACAACCGGCAGACCAAAGGACCGGACATTCTCGATGTGGCGCTTCAAATTCGCGAGCCCCTTCGAAAGCGCAGTCAGATTCTCGCTGCCGAGGTCGGCCTTTGCGACTCCACCGTGCATCTTGAGGGCGCGCACGGTTGCGACCATGACGACGACGTCGGGACTGAATCCCGCCTGGCGACAAACAATGTTCATGAACTTCTCGGCACCCAGATCCGAACCGAAGCCGGCCTCGGTCACGACGTTGTCGGCCAGTTGCAGCGCCGCGCGCGTGGCGATGATCGAGTTCGCACCGTGGGCGATGTTCGCGAAGGGACCACCGTGAATAAAGGTGGGTGTGTGTTCGATGGTCTGAACGAGGTTCGGGCGGATCGCATCCTTGAGAAGCGCCGTCATGGCACCGTCGACCTTCAGGTCTCGCGCCGTGACCGGCTGCCGATCGTAGGTATGGCCGATCACGATGTTGCCGATGCGGCGCCTGAGATCTGGAAGGTCGTCGCACAAGCAAAAACATGCCATGACTTCCGATGCCACTGTGATCTGAAACGAATCCTCGCGCGTTATCGAATTGTTGACACCACCCAAGCCTACGACGATGCCGCGTAAGGCGCGGTCGTTCATGTCGACAACGCGCGACCACGTCACGCGCCGCGGGTCGATCCCGAGCTGATTGCCGAAATGAATGTGGTTGTCGATGACGGCGGACAGCAGGTTGTTCGCGAGACCGATCGCATGAAAGTCGCCGGTGAAGTGGAGGTTGATCTCCTCCATCGGCAGAACCTGGGAATAGCCTCCTCCCGCTGCGCCGCCCTTCATTCCAAAGCACGGGCCCAAAGAGGGTTCGCGCAGACACAGCATCGTGTCCTGTCCGATGGCTCGAAGGGAATCCGCGAGCCCGACAGAAGTCGTGGTCTTGCCTTCTCCGGCAGGTGTTGGGCTCATGGCGGTCACGAGAATGAGCTTTCCCCGGCCCTTCTTCCCTGCGGCGAGCGACCTGCACCTGGCCAGACTGAGCTTGGCGATATACCGCCCATAGCAGTCGAAATCCTCGTCCCCGAGCCCGAGCTGTGTCGCGATCGCGCCGATCGGCTTGATCTGTGCGGCCTGGGCGATCGCGATATCGCTCGGGACGGTTGAATTGGCCATGGAGTTCTCCTTGATGCGGCGGAACCGAAACAAGCCGACCTGCTCGGGTCTCGAGGGGTTTGGAAAATCTGTTGACAAGAAAATCTGTTGACAAAGGGAAGCAATAGCTGCGATTCATGCACCAATGCCGAGTCGGCTGCAAGTATTGCCGGGTTCGAGGTCGCCAACCCGAGAGGCCTGCTCGGTTGAGCTTGCACTCGGCGGCCAACCGGCTCGTTTGGGAGTACCTTCGCCCGCGGGACTCGGGCCGTTCTCGTCGCCCAAGTCCGAGCTCCATCTCGAAACTTCGCTCCGCGAACAGCCCGACGGTCCGTTCGCGCAGCGCGCGTTCGACCTGCTTGTCGAACGCACGGCCGGCCCATACGGTGGGATCGACGAGCCGAACCTGCCAAACGTGATCGGTTTCGATCCAGCGCTGCAGGTGCTGGCGATCGAAGACGCCGTTTCCGGATTGGTGTTCGCAGCCGAGTACGAGCTGGCGGGCGTGTACAACCTCGCTTCAGCCGGTCTAATTCGCTACAGCGAAAGCGCGTCACGTGATGGGCCGCCCCGCGCTCCCGGTACTGCCGATCGAGGCGGGTCCACAGAGACCTCTCGCTCGCCTCATCGGAATCTCCCACGTGCCCGATGGACTGCTCGGCCTGATGCTCTTCTTCGGGCAGGCTGTCTACGCGTGGAAACTGGCATCCGCCGGCTTCCACCCGCACCACGACCTGGTCGGCTACCTCGAGGCCCTTCGGAGCTGAATCACCGCGCAGCGCGGTGAGCCCTCATCGCCGTCTGGCACGCGGCTATCGCCCGATCGGCGCAAGGGCTGTCCAGTGCCACAGGAACGCTCGATCGATTGGTCCTCAAGTCAACAGACCAGAGCGCCGAATTCAGGTGCTTGGGAGTCTGCTTTTGATTGATTCGGCTTTCGTCACCAAGATCCTCAAATCAGCCGTCGCCGTCGGCGCGTCGGATGTGCACCTCAAGGCCGGAGAGCCGGTATTGCTGCGGGTTCGGGGCGAGCTGCAACCCCTCAATATCCCGAAGCTGACGCCCGAAGACACGCAGCAGGTGTTCGAGTCTCTGCGGCCCACCCATGCAGCCAACGTCGAAGCCGACCAGGTCCAGGAACTCGACTTCGCCCACTCCGTGTCGGGCCTCGGGCGCTTCCGCGTCAACACGTTTCGGCAGCGGGGCAGTATCGCGCTCGTCATCCGGATCGTCCCATTAGAGGTCCCCAGGCTCAAGGATCTGAATCTTCCAGATCAGCTCCCGAACCTGGCGAGCGAAAAGCGCGGGCTGGTGTTGGTGACGGGAACGACCGGAAGCGGCAAATCCACCACCCTCGCAGCGATGATCGACCACATCAACAATACGCGACGCGCCCACGTGATCACGATCGAGGACCCCATCGAGTTTTTCTTTCGCAACAAGCGTGCCTCGATCGTGCAGCGCGAAATCGGTATCGACACTTCCTCGTTCTCTGTGGCCCTGCGGGCCGCTCTTCGCCAGGACCCCGACATCCTGATGATCGGCGAGATGCGCGATACGGAAACAATCGACATCGCACTCAAGGCTGCCGAGACGGGCCACTTGGTGCTCAGCACGACCCACACCACCGACGCCACGAAAACGGTGCAGCGGATCCTCTCCGTGTTCCCCTCCAGTGACCAGCCCATGATGCGCGTGCGCCTGTCGGAGTGTCTGCGCGGGGTGATCTCACAGCGCCTGCTACCGCGCGCGGATGGAATCGGCCTGATCCCGGCGGTGGAAATCATGGTCGCGACCCGCGTGATCCAGGAGTCGATCCGGGACCCGGAACGAACCTTCCAGATTCAGGACTACATCCAGAAGGGCAAGCACTACGGCATGCAGACCTTCGACCAGGCGCTGATCGCGCTAGTCAATGCGGGTCTCATCACGTGGGAGGTCGCGCTCACCGCGGCCTCGAGCCCAGGCGATCTGGACCTGCAGCGCCGGATGGGCGTCGACGGGGAAGAGGAGATGACCATCGAAGAACATCAGCACTACGCCGGCGGGGACGAGGACAAAAATCTCGAAGTAGCGAGGCCTGTCGCTCCGCCCCCGAGCGCGTCCCCCGATCCAGAGGCGGACCCGCCCGCAGCTGAGGCCCCTGGAAAAGCCTGACGAGTCAAGGGCATCTCTCATCACATCGCTACCAACGCAGCAGCGAACCTTGCGTGGGTCAGCAGTCGAGCAAGCTCGGGAGAAGATGGGCTATGGCGAGCGCTTCGGGAAAGTCGCGCCCAGGGTCCTCCTGCCAGGAGTTTCGGGCTTTTCCCGCGTCGAACACCGAGGTCCAGAATCCGTTGCGGTCGAAGGCCTCCTCGATGATGGGGGCGGCCACTTCCTTCCAATACAGGTTGGGCTTGTAGGTCCTGCGGTGCCGCGCGCGCCGCCAGTCGTTGCCCTGCTCGTGGAAGTGTCGCTTGCTGCGCTTCAACTTGAGCTTCGGAATCCTTCCCGAGGCGACGTCCTTTTGTGTGGCCTGATCCTCGTAAGGGATATCGGCCCAGTCGGGCGCGAGGGTCCCGACGATGTGACGGTGGAACGGGCGATCGGCGATCTCGCGCTCGGGATACGCGTAGCAGGCGCGAATGAAGCCCGCGGACATGTACGGAGCGACCACCAGCCCCGGCTGTGATGCGAGCGTCGCCGAGCCCCAGCGTCGCGTGTACTCGTAGAGAAAGAAGAAGTGGAGCCTTGCGAGTCCAGTGAGCCCGTAGCGATCGGCCTGCCGATAGGCGGTGATGATGCGCTCGCGCACGGCCTCGTGCATGTCCGGGCGCAGGAAGCTCGGCGCGTGATCCATTAATGTGTCGACGAGCCGCGGCTCGTGCAGATCGTCGGGAAGCTCGCGCGCGCCGATCTTCACGACGAAGTCGGCCTTGCCGAAACCCCCGTGCTGACCCATCACGTTGACCACGCCCGCGTCGAGGTGCGGCTTGCGTGCGAGGAACGTCGTGTGGCGCCGCAGGTCCATGGCCCCGGCCTGCCAGAGCAGGGCACTGCTGATGCTGCGTCGGCAACCAGCGGCGTCGTCGGGCGGGAAGCCGCCCTTGACCTTGATGCGGAGGCGGAGGCCGGCGATGCGCGCCAGCTCGTTCGAGATCATCACGTCGAAGCGATCCTGGCTGCCGCGCACGCGAACGTCGAAATCCTCTCCAAGCGATCGCAGTGTGGACACGACGACTCGGCTGTCCCAACCGCCTGAGAGTCCGACACTCGGCTTGTTCCACTGCGACGCACACGCGCGCAGGTGCTCGCGGATCGAAGTGCGACCGAGTTCGAGGCACGCATCGCGGGGCATCGGATCGGGCACGACCCAGCGCTCCAGCACATCGTGTCGCGTCCTCGAGAGTCGGCCCGCGGTGTCGATCTGCAGGGCCGTTCCGGGCTCCAGATACCGGACGCCGCGAAAGCCGGTCGTGTCCATGGGAAACCAGCCCAGCGTGAAGCGTGTTGCAAACTCCACGGGGTCTGGCTCGAGGGGTACGCCGAGAACCGGCAGGGCGCTGACGCGATTGGTCAACGCCCAGAGCGGACCCCTTTCGACCTCGAAGAGCTGCGCCTGGCCCATGGCGTCGTTCTGGACCCGGACATCGTCGCCGGACTTCGACCAGATCAGCGAAAACGGAGGGGCAAGATCGGCCAGCAGTGACGGTGCATCGGCTTCGAGCTGCTGGCCCAAGTCTCGCAGCACGCCGTCGTCGTTCGCAGGAGTGGCCCGCTTGCGCAGTACGGCGACTGCGTCGAGGGGATACTCGGGGGCCAGCGCCCAGCCGTTGCCCGACGCCTCGAAACACGCAGGCTCCCAGCCCCGGATCGGGAGGTCGAGGTAGGCCAGGTGGGTGTCCCCTGCGAATTTCACCCGCACGGGCGGCGGCTCGGCAAACAGCGGCGCGAACCGACTCTGCAGGTTCGCAGCGACCTGGTGGGGAGCAAGATCATCGCGGATCGCGCCAGCGTTTCGCCACAACAAGAAGATCAACATGCGTATTCCTTCATCCGGCGTTGAGCAATCTGCGCGACGCGACGCTCACCACGCGGCTGCCGGCCCAACCGTCGGCACTGCCGCGCGTGTATCAAGAATCGTTCTCCAGCAGCACGACGTTCATTTTCTTCAACACCGCGGGGATCTCGCCGAGCAGGGCGCGAATGTCACGCTCGAACAGATGTCCGATGGTTCCAATCCGGAAGCACTCGGCGCCCGGCAGTTTTGCGGGATAGATGGCGAAGCCCCGATCACTGAGGCGTGCGGCGAACTCCTCGAACTGAAAGTTCGCGTCGGCCGGCTCGCGGAAGCTCGTGATGATGCCGCTCTGCAGCGACTCGGGCAGATAGGTTTCAAATCCGAGCAACCCCATCCCCTCGCGCAAGACGCGCTGGTTCGCGCTGTACCGTTCGGCGCGAGCGGCTATGCCTCCCTCGGCGGCGAGTTCGCGTAGCGCCTGCGCGAACGCCAGAATCGCGTGAGTGGGCGGTGTGAAGCGGAACATCCCGTCGCTTTCGAGCCCGCGCCACTGCGCGAGCAGATCGAGCGAGAGCGTGCGTGCGTTGCCCTCGGCGGCGAGCAGCGCGGCACGGCGGCACACTGCGAAGGCGAAGCCGGGAACGCCCTCGATGCACTTGTTCGACGACGAGACCAGCACGTCGATCCCCGCATCCTCGATACTCAGCGGCACACCGCCGAAGCTGCTCATGGCGTCGACCACGAAGCTTCGCCCGGCCGCATGCACTGCAGCGCCGAGCGCCTCGATCGGATTCAGCATCCCAGACGAGGTTTCGCAGTGGACGGCCGCGACGTGCGTGATGGTCGGGTCTCGCTCGAGCGCATCCGACAAGCGAGCCGGGTCGGGCGGCTCTTGCTCGTCAACACGTAGTAGTGACGATTCGACGCCGAGGATCTCAGCGATCTTCGCGATGCGGTCTCCGTAGGTTCCGTTCGAGACCACGAGCAGACGAGCTGTTGGCGGGAACATCGTACACAGAACAGACTCGAGGGCGAATGTGCCGCTGCCCTGCATGAGAACGGCCTCGAAGCCCTGCTCCTGCGAGACGCGGCCGAGCGCGAGCAGGCTCTGTCGCACGCCGCGCACAATCTCGATGAACTCGGGTTCTCGTGAACCGACATCGCGCAGCATCGCTTCCTTGACGCTCTTGCTCGTGCCGAGAGGGCCGGGGGTGAAGAGAAGCTTGTCGCGTGCCATCGTCGAACTCCGTGTCATCCGCGCTGCGTGTTCAAATAGGCGGCCGCATCGGGATCCTTCGGATCCTCGAAGACCTTCCGGCACGAACCCGATTCGATGAGACAACCCGCGCCATCGCGCAGCCTGCCTGGAAACAGATCCGTCATGCGGTCGAGGCTCGCGAGCAGTGAACTCTTTCCGCAGCCCGAAGGTCCGATCAGTGCGGTGATCCGTCCGGTGGCCACGTCGAGGTCGACGTCGCGCAGCGCGGCCTTCGTGCCGTAGTCGACCGAGAGCCCCCGGATCCGGATGCGTACGCTGTTCTCGATGGCAGAGATCGGCGCATTTTTTGCGGCCGCCCCGATCATGCGACAATCCTCTTGTCGCCCAACCAGCGATGGGTCAGGCCGGTAGCGACGAAATTCGCGCCGAGTATGATCGCTACCAGCACGAGCGCAGTCGCGTAGGCGCGCGATTCGCCTCCCACGACGTTCATGGCCAGGTCGTAGACGTGTATCGAAAGGGCGCGGCCCGAGTCGAGGAGCGACCCTGGCATTCGGTCGACGTAGCCGCTGGTAAAGAGCAGGGCCGCGGTTTCGGCGAGGGCTCGGCCAATGCCGAGCACCAGGCCCACGGCCAGCCCGTGACGGGCGGCTGGCAAGAGCAGCCGAAACAGCGTCGTGGCGCGGCTCATGCCGAGGGCGGCAGCGCCGAGCCGCAGATCGTCTGAAACGGCGTGCAAGCCCTCCTCGGTGGCACGAATCACCAACGGAAGCGCCATGCAGGCCAGAGTCAGCCCGCCTGAGAGGATCGAAAAACCCATGCCCAGCGCAACGCAAAAGAGTGCATTGCCGAAGAGCCCGAAGACGATCGACGGCACCCCGGCCAGTACGTCCAGGCTGCGTCGCACGCTTCGGGTGAACGGGGCCTCACTGCGGGCGTACTCTGCGAGGAGCACTGCCGTCGAGAGGCCAAGTGGCACAGTCACAATCAGACACACGGCCAGGATCAGAAAGGTCGAAACCAGTATCGGCCCGATCCCACCGCCCCGGCCCGCGTCGAGCGGGGCCTCGGTCAAGAACGACCAGGAGATCTCTCCAATTCCCCGCACCAGCAGATCGCCGACAATCCAGACGAAGACCGCGGTGACCCCGAGCGCGGCGGACCAGACCACGAATGTGCCGAGCCGATCACGCATGGCGCGGGCTCCGATCGAAACGCTCCGCAATACCCACGAGCGCGACAACGATCAGCAACAGAACCAGCCCGCTCGCGAACAACGCGGAGCGGTGATCCGCCATCGCGTAGCCCATCTCGAGAGCGATGTTGGCTGTCAGCGTGCGGACCGGGTCCAGCATCCCGTGCGGCAATTGTACGACATTGCCCGATACCATGAGCACGGCCATCGTCTCACCCAGAGCCCGGGCGGCGGCGAGGAGCACGCCGGTGCCGATTCCGGCGCGGGCCGCGGGCAGTACGACCCGGCCCACCAGCGTAGCACGGGACAGGCCCAGCGCGTGTGCACCATGCACGACACCGGCGGGCACTGCGCCGATCGCCGTTTCCGACAGGAGCGCGACCGTGGGTAGAATCATCATCGTGAGTACCAGCACGCCGGCCAATAGACTCTGGCCGGGCGGCGCAACCGCGAGCAACAACGGTACGAGAGACACGAGTCCCCAGAATCCATAGACGACCGACGGCACACCAGCGAGCAATTCGATCACGCGCCGCTGCACGCGCGCAATCGCGGGCGGCGCATAGAAGTGTGTGAAGACCGCGCAAGCGACACCCAACGGCGTTGACAGAACAATCGCTCCGAAGCTGGAGAGCAGCGTGCCAACCAACATGGGCGTGAGGTTGAAGTCCTCGTCCGGGTGCCAGCCCGGGTCGCCAAGCAGCCGCGCGGGGCCGATGTTTCGCAGGGCCGGCCAGGATTCGCTCAGCATGAACAGCACGATCAGGACCACGATCGCGCCCGAGATTGCCCCGCATGTGAGCAGTGCGCGGTGCAGCCAACGGTCGCGGGTTGCCGAACTCTGCTCGGCCTTGCGCTGAGCGTCGGCCGGCGTAGCGGCCGGACCTTTAGCGTGCAGCCACAAAGGAATGTGCCTCGACCAGATCGCTTACGTCGGCCGACATCGCGTACTCGATGAACGTCGCAGCGAGAGCCGTGGGCTGCCCCGATGTGACGAGGTTGAGCTCGCGAAGCAATGGGAAACTCCCGTCTGCAACGTGCGCACTCGTTGCGGCGACGCCCGCCAGCGGCAGCAGGCGGATCGGTTTCCCGTTCTCGACAGCCCGCTCTGCACTGCCGATCGACACGTAACCGATGGCGTGGGGGTTTCCGGAGACGGACTTGATTCCGTGTTCGTTGTCGCCGATTACGACAGACGCCCGGATTTCGCGATCCTCGAGCGCCATGTGAGACACGAAGATCTCGTGGGTCGAGCGCCCGGCTGCTTTGTGAACCACGCTGATCGGTGCGTCGGCCCCTCCCAGTTCTTTCCAGTTCGCAATCCTACCGGTGTAGGCTCCCCGGATCTGGTCGTCGGTGAGGGCCGCGACCGTGTTCGACTCGTGGACGATCATCCCCACGCCATCTCTTGCGATGAGGAATCCAGCGAGGTCGGCCTCCGGCGGCAAGAGCGCCCGCGACACCATGCCGATGTCGGCGAGACCCTTGCGCACATCGGCGATCCCGCGCGACGATCCGCCCGTCTGCACATCCACCCGAACCTCGCGGGTCGGATCGGATTCGAAGCGTCGGCCGATTTCCAGCAACAGCGGCGCGATCGTGCTCGAGCCGGTTACGACCAGCCGGGAACTCTGGTCGGCGCCAGGCTCGCGGCAACCCGCGCCGAGGAAGAGTGTGAGGAGCAAGGCCACCAGGGCGGCGGCATCAAGAACAAGATTGCGCGACATCATTCGAAGGTTTCCTGCCCTATCCGATATCCGATCAGCTTGTGCGTGCTAGTTCGCCGGGTCGTGACACATATGAATCAGAGAGGCTGCCATCCAGTCGGGCGGCTCGAGACCGAGCGCAGTGAGGAACGTGGCTCCCACATTGGCGAGGCTTCCTGTGCGGGCGCTCTGGGCGAGCCGCACGCCGGGAGCGGGTGCTACCAGCAGCGGCACCGGGCTCGTGGAGTGCGAGCCGAAGGGCCGTCCCTCGGCGTCGAGCATGGTGTCGGCGTTGCCGTGGTCCGAGGTCACGAGAAGTGTCCAGCCGTGCTCGCTGCAGGCTGCATGAATGCGCCGCAGCTCGATGTCGACACCACTGGTGGCTTGGACTGCGAGCTTCGGGTCTCCCAGGTGACCCACCTGATCCGGGTTCGCGATGTTGGCGACGATCGCGCGCCGGTTCGGGTCGCCGAGCTGCGCCACGATGGCCGCGGTTACCTCGCTGGTCGACATGGCCGGCTGGTTGGCGATCTGGTCCTCGGGTATCGAGGGGATGCAGATCGACTCTTCGCCCAACGTGGTATTGAAGCCGTTGAAGAAGTAGGTGACATGCGGGAACTTGCATTGCTCGGCGATGCGAACCGCAGAGAGCTGCCGCTTCTGGAGCTCGAACTCGATGCCCTCGCGCAGCGGCTCCTTGGGGAAGAAGACACGCTCGGGTGGCACGGCTCCGTCGAGCTCGACCAAGGAGAAGACGGGGTTCGAATCGCAGAAGGCCTGCGCGAGCTGTCGCGTCCGATCGGCCCGGTTGTTGGCGATCAGCACGGGCTCGCCGTCGCCGATCGCGCAATGCCCGGGGAAGCGGTGGCAAGGGAAATCCTTCTCGCCGGCACCCGTCGCGAGGTGCGCTTCGAGCACCTCCAGGCTGAAATCGGGAAGCGAATGACGTCCCTTCAGGTGGTCGACCAGCACCTGCGTGATTTTCAGGTTTCCACTGCGATCGCAGGCCCAGCGGCGCCCCATGACGCTGGCGCAGAGGGTTCCGGGCGAGTCTTCGAGCTCTCCGATCAGTTCGCCTAGCAGGCGAGGCGCGGAGCCAGCCTGTGCATCAACACCGTCGAGGATCGGGTGAAGGTAGACCTGCGGCACACCAGCCGCGAGAGCCAGCCGGGCTGACCGCAGCAGGTTCGGCCAGTAGCCGTGCACTCCCGCATCGGAGAGCAGGCCGACGATGTGCAGCCGTTCGTGGTTTGCGATCTCGGACCAGGGGGATGCCGCCTGCCAGCTGCCGTCGGCGTAGGCCTCTTCCATGGTCTCGAGAACCGAGGACACCCGCCGCCCTGCCCCGATCGTCAGGTGCCCAACTTCCGAGTTGCCCGTGTGTCCCTTCTGCAATCCGACCGCTTCGCCCGAGGCCTCTAGCGAAGCAGCGCCGAAGCGATCCATCAACTCGAAGAAATAGGGCATCGATTCGGCGCTGACCGCGTTTCCGGGTGAAGGGTCGCTCAGGCCAACGCCGTCCAAAATCAACAATAGGGCCTTCACGCCGTTCTCTCGTGGTGCGCTTTGAAGCGGGCCAGCTCGGACCAGAAACCGGGAAAAGATTTGGCCACGCAGTCGGGATCCTCGATGTCGATGCCGTCGTAGAGCAGGCGCAGCAGGCCGAAGGACATGGCCACGCGGTGGTCGTCGTAGGTGTGGATGCTGGCCGGCCGGATTCCGCCACCGGGACGGATGATCAGATGGTCGTCGCCCTCCACGGTCTCGATGCCGAGCCGGCCGAGCTCAGTCGCGGCGGCGTGGATGCGGTCGCATTCTTTTACGCGGAGATTGGCGATGTTGGTGATGCGAGTCTCGCCCTCGGCCACCGCCGCGGCGATCGCGAGGCTGAGCACCGTGTCTGGCATCGTCTCCATGTCGACCGCGATGCCTCGCAGCGGACCACCCGCGAGCAGTAGGCCGCCTGCGCGCATCTCCACACGGCAACCCATCTGCTCGAGGGCGTGGGCAAGACCTACATCGCCCTGCGCCGACTCCACTCCGATCCCCGGGATGAACACTTGGGATCCCGTGATGGCGGCGGCAACAAGGAAGTAGGACATGCCCGAAGCATCGACCTCTACGGGAATCTCCGCATTCTCCGGTTGGCCCGGGTAGACGACGAAGAGGTCATCGCTGCGCTCCTCCACGTTGATTCCCTGCTCGGCGAGCATGCGCAGCGTCATTCGCACGTAGGGCCTCGATACCAGATGCCCCGTCACCCGGATCTCGATAGGTCCCTCGGGCTGCTGGGCGGCGAACAGGATCAGGGAACTCAGGAACTGAGAGGAAACACCGCCATGGATCGACCACTGCCGCGTCTGAGGCACGCCTTCCGAAACGCGCACGGGCAGACAGCCCTGCGTCTCCAGACACTCTGTCTGGATCCCCATCGCTTTTTGGGCATCGAGCAGGTCGGACATGGGTCGCTCGCAAAGCCGGGCATTGCCCGTGACGGTCGCGCCGCCTCGAACCCCGGCTGCGAAGGACAAAAGAAGGCGGGCCGGAGTCCCGGCTGCCCCGATGTAGAGATCCGCATCGGGAGCCCCCAGGTCGCCCGGACTCCGACTCACGCGAAACCCCGTGTTGGTCTTGGTTACTTGCAGGCCCTGGAAGCCATCGAGGCAACTGGCCAGATACTCGGTGTCGTCGCAGTGGAGCCCGCCGGTAATTTCGGTCTCGCCCACGCGCTGGGCAGCGATCATCAGGGCTCGATTCGTGTACGACTTGGAGCCGGGGATCTGGGCTGCGAACGGTTCCGAAGCACGACTCATAAGCGGCGTGATCGCGCGGCAACGATCGGTGTTCGTCTCGGCCATGGCATCTCCGGCATGAGTCGACGCGGCTCTTCCGACGAGGACCGGCAAATCTATTGCAAGCGATATACCAAAGCGGGACAGCTGCGCGGGCATTTCGGGCTGTTCCAAAGTGGGGATTTGGCCCGAATGGAGGATCCGGTGTGCGAAATCACCCACCTCCGCCGGTTTTGGGTCCGGTGCCGCTCGGAGCTAGCCAGCCCCTCGATGTGGCCAGACGTTTCGGAGGCGAGTTCACTCCACGACGGGGAATCGATGGCCCGAGCTGTTCCCGCCATCGCACGGCCTCGGGTCGACTTCCTTCGATACAAAATCAACAAGGGCTGGGACGTGACCGAAAACGCGATCCATGGGAAGGCTGTGTGTTCGTTCGATACGATGACGATGGATACGGAACGCGTCAGTAGTGCGACGTGAGGGTGAATTTCTCGACGG
The DNA here is from genome assembly GCA_032128375.1 of Deltaproteobacteria bacterium. GTDB lineage: Bacteria > Myxococcota_A > UBA9160 > UBA9160 > SMWR01 > JAJDAM01. Next base: position 49,929 of record JAQBGU010000143.1, read on the forward strand.
GTGGCGAAATAGAGCTTTCAAAGGCTTGTTTCCCGCTACAGGATCGCCAGATCGACGTTGGCGAAATTGCGGCGGTAGTAGGACATGTAATCCACTTTGCGTTCCAGCGCTTCGATCACCGCGTGGGAGAAATTCACTTTCTCGAATCTTTGCGCGCTGCCGAACCCGCCGGGGCTGAACACGTTGATCTCCATCAGCTTGTCGCCGACGATGTCGAGTCCAACCAGGAACATGCCGTCCTGAACGATCTTGGGACGCACGATCTCAGCGATTTTGAGATGCTGATCAGTGATCACTGCCGCACCGAGCTTGCCTCCGGCGTGAACGTTGCTGCGCATGTCTTCGCCCGAACGGATGCGACGAAAGGCGGCATACTTGCCGCGGTGGCGCAGCGGTTGCCCGTTCATCAAGAATAGTCGCGTATCGCCTGCCTCGGCCGCCTTGAGGTACTCCTGTGCGATTACGTATCCATCGCGACTGACGGCGTCGACCATCTGGTTCAGGTTCGAGCCATCCTGCTCTCGAACGAGAAAGACACCCTGGCCGCCGGATCCCTGGAGGGGCTTCAGCACGATCGTGCCGCCTTCCTCCTTCCAAAATTTCTTGATCTCGTCTCGGTCTCTGGTGATGATGGTTCTGGGCCGGACCTCCTCCGGGTACGCCTGGAAGTACATCTTGTTCATCGCCTTGGCGAGGCCGTTGGGGTCGTTCAAAACGACGACGCCGCGCGGCATCGCGACCCGGCCGAAAATGACCCCCGCCGACTGCGCCCAGGAACGCTGCGCCAGATCGGCGGACGGATCACTTCGCAGCATCAAAATATCCAGCTCGTCAACGCTGATGCGCTCGCGCTTGGCTCTGCGACCCTTCAAGTCGGCCATGTAGTTGTCGGACGACTTGTAGGTTGACTTGGGTGCAGATGTAGCCCTGGCCCGGATGGACTCATCGGCGTCGTAGGCCAGGTCTCCAGAGCCGATCACCCAGGCCTCGTGGCCTCGGTTGATCGCGGCCATCGCCATTCTCGTCGTCGTGTAGCCGGTTTCCTCGGTGCTCAGGTCATTCACGATGAATCCGATTTTCATTTTCGCCCCCCCTTGACGAGATCCAGAACGGTAAGGCCATTGCGGATGGCTTCGAGTCGCTTGACGGCATCCGGCGCGTCCAGATAGCGCGGACGCAGCGGAGGCGGCACGAGAACCTTCCGCCACTGCAGCTCCTCGATGATTGCCACGTGGGCCGCACCCAGCTTGCCCACCAACAGCGGCTCCAAAGCGCCACCCTCACGCATGTACGCAAGGAGGCCCACCAGTCCGCGGAGATACACCGCGTCCTTCGTCAAGCCGCCGCCGCGAAAGACGCGCATGGCGATCGTGAAGGCCGTGCGTTGTGCGAAATCGTAGGCGCGATCGAGCTCGCGAAAGACCTCGACGAAGTCGGCTCCGTCTACCATGCGCGCGACCGCGACAACGCGAGCGGCCAACAAGCGAAGTCGCGGCCGGCTGAACCCGCCGACCAGATACTCGGAAAGAACCGCAATGCCCTCCTGCAGCTCATCGTACCCCGGAAGACCCACGTAGAGCTGACGGAACGGCTGCGCTTTGCCATTCACGTAGGTCACGATGTGCGTTCCTATCTCGTGGGCAACGAGTGCTTCCATGCGAGAAGGGGGGACTTTGGTCTCGGCTCCTATCAGGAGATTTCCACGAGACACCATCAGCCCCGCGACGTCCGTTCGAATCATGACTTTGGAGCGAACCTCGGGATGAAGGTTGCGGTAGTACTCGATCTCTTCTGACGCTCGAGCCGCGAAGGCCACGGCATCGGCCGCGCCCCGCGTCGACTCGTCGCGGCTGCGGGATGGAACCCGGTTGAGAATCTCGTAGGCGAGGTTCAGCAGGGACGCGTCTATGCCCCCATACAGCTGAAGGCTTCCATAGAGAAATTGCGGAGTACCGCGGTCGCCTAGCATCGTGAGTTTGCGATCGAACTCTACCTGCTGGTCGCGAAAGAGCTGACCGAGGGTGGGGTCTTCGATCCGCTCGATCGGGATCTGGAACAGCCGCCTCTTCGCGAGAGCGGGGTCAAGCTTCATCGGGCGAGAGGAGAATTCAGGTGCAACCTCGAAACGTCTTTTTCGGAACTCAGACCACGCTTCGTTCGGATTGGTCGGCGTGACCTGCAGCAGAAAATCGAACTCATTGCTCACCGCCGCCAGCTTGCGGTCCACCTCCCATACCGCCTTGACCATGCTGTGTCGCCCCAGCGCGTAATAGTGCGCTGGACGATGAGACGTGCGACGGCGCGTGAAATCATAAACAGCGCGTTTGAGCGCGCGCGACAAACCCCTGTGAAGTGCGCGCCGCACGAGAGGCAAACTCTCGCCCGTCGCTCGATCCCGGTAGACCGGCTGAACCTCGATTCCGAGGACGTGCACACCGAGCTGCTCGGCCCGATCCGAAGCCATCAGTGGAGCCATTCCCGGTGGCCGTACCGCAACCGCCGAAATGACCTCGACGTTCGCGAACTCACCCTTGACCCTCACCTCGCTCAGCGCACCATCGAGCACTTCGACCGTCGACGCGATGCCGCGTTTTTTGTTGGGTCGAAAAATTCGGAAACCGGGTAGCGCAGCCTCGTCCCGAGTGTCTTTCTGAGCGCCCGCCTCGTCCTCAGCGGACCACAGTTCGATGATCAGGAACGCACCGAAGCTCTCCGCGAGTGTGCTGGCGACGCCATCGATCAGACCGCTCAAGCCATTGTGGGTCTGTCGGTCTCCGGAAGCCAACAGGTAAGACGCCTCGCCAAGCACGATCCGGTCGGTGTCTGCATCGGCTCGATCGTTCGGGCGGCGATAAACCACGAGAAACGGAAGCGGTCTATCGATGTGGAGACGCCCCCAAGGGTCAATCTTGCGTCGCAGCGCCTTGCCTTCTATGAGTCGCTGACGAGCAGCCGCCACGAACGCACCCGAAATCTGACCGATCTCTGCCTTGACCACTGTCGTCTCCGGCGTTGCTGCGACCACCGCCATCTGTGCTAGCGCGCTCGCCGCTAGCTGGGTCGTCCGACCTTTTCCAAAGATTCCAGCAGGCCCGGCAGCGTTGTCTCCAAGGCCCGCGATACGGCTTCGAATTCTTCGGAATCGAGCTTCCCAGTCCATTCGTCCATGAAGAACTTCTTGACCTCGACCGCGAGGCAGCACGCGGATTCTCGGAAGTTTTCGTGAATCCACCGGGAAAAATTTCCGCCCTTGAATTTCACGTTCTCTCGCACGTCCAGGTGTCGTCCCAGAAACTCGAACGCGGTCAGGTCGCCGATGAATTGTTCGACGACCGGCGCCCATCGGATTCGATCGAGAGTTCCCGTCCCGACGTTGATCTCGGGGTTCGTCGAAGCGTCGTCGTATGCTTCGTCCGGGCCCCGGCGACGATGATTGTAGGAGTGAAAGTCGAGTACGACGAAATGCCCGAAGCGTCGTTCCATCTCGGTGAAGACGCGGCGAGCTTCCGTGTAGAACGCATCGTATTCGAGACGCGATCGCTCGGTGATTTCCGCAGACGGCTCGTGCTTCCACACCTCGAGACCCCAGGCGTCTTCTGGCGATCGATAAACCGCTTTGTCTCGGGGACGGTTCAAATCCACTTCGAAGCGCGATCGGTGCGCGACCAGCTGTGTCGTGACCACTGTCGTCCAGATGCCAGTGTAGGGATCTTCTTCGCGAAGACGGTCGGAGTCCCCCAGTGCCATGATCTCTGCGACCTCCTCTCGGAGGTCGTGGCCGTTGTGGATAGCCGCGGCCGCGAGCGGTTCTTGGCCCTCTACGATCGTCAGAAATTCGGGTTGCATGCTTCCGCTCCTTCTGCGTTAGCGGCGTCGGGAGTCGGAACTGCTGAACGTCGCCCTGCTGTTTCGCCCACGTTCGGTCATGACGGCTCGGATCCTTCCGGATCGCCGTTGTCGGCGGCGTCCGCTAGCTCGAGCCGCAAGCGTTCGACCCGGCGACGTGAGGCGTCGGTGACGATCGCGACAAAACGGCCAACGCGGACCCGGTCGCCCTTTCGGGGCAAGCGGCCCAGTCGAGCTGTCACGTGTCCACCGATGGTGTCCTCCTCCTCGCGTTCGTCCTCGGGGAGGTCCCAGTCTAGCAGATCTTCGGCTTCGGGAAGGGACACGCGACCTCGCAGCTCGTAGCTGCCGTCGTCGAACTTGCGGATGTCGGGATCTTCGTTGTCGAATTCGTCGCCCAACGGGCCGACGATCTCTTCGAGCGCGTCTTCCCGGAAAGCCAATCCGATGGCGGTCCCGTGTTCATCGACCACGACAGCGCAGTGCTCCTGTGTTGCCTGAAGCTCGCGCAGAAAATTTGCGAGCGGCATGGTATCTGGAACGAACATGGGCTCTCGCGCCAGCGAACGCAGGTTGGGGATTTCACCGCGGAGCGAAGCATCGAGTAAGTCTTTCGCGTGTACGATGCCGACGATCGTGTCGAGTCCGACTTCACAAAGTGCGAAGCGCGAATGTCCGGTCGTCATGATCCGCTGGATGTTGTCCTCGATCGGGCGTTCCATCGTCAGGAAGCTGATTTCGAGCCGCGGGACGACGATGTGGCGCACCTCGAGTTCGATCATGCGAAAGACGTTCTCGGTGATTTCGTGTTGTTGTTCCGAGATATGTCCCGACGCGGCTGAAAGAGACAGAATGCTGCGAATCTCCTCGGCACTGTGTCCGCCTTCGTTGCCCAGCTCGGCGGGTAGGCCGAGCGTCAGCAACAGGCCATTTGAAATTCGGTTGATCAGGCTGATGAAGGGTCTAAAAAACCACGTAAAGACTCGCAGCACCGGTCCTGTGGCGAGGGCCATCCTCTCCGCTCGGCGCAAGGCCCACATCTTCGGCGCCTGCTCGCCCACAGTCATGTGCAGCGTGGTAATCACGGCAAACGCGAGCACGATCGAGACGATCGGGACCCAGCCCGCACTCTGCGCAACGTGGAACCCCGCGGCGCTGGCCCCGGCGATCAGTAGGACAGACACAGCGGGTTCGCCGAGCGCGCCCAGGATCAGGCTCGCGAGCGTAATCCCCAGCTGGCAGGCCGACAGATACTGGTCCAGATGCCGGAGCATGTGTTGGACCGTGGGCGCCGCTCGGCTTCCGCCCCGTGCGAGTTCGGCGATCCGGGACTCACGAACCTTGACGAGCGCGAATTCGGCAGCCACAAAGAATCCGTTGAGCAGCACGAAGAAGAGCGTCGCGCCCAGCCGCCAGGCAACGCCAAACAGATCGAGAGGCGCGTGGGGGTCGCTCACCTCGTGAACATCTGCCCATCCGAACATACGGACCCGCGCCGAGCGCGGTTGGTCTGTGGGCCGACCGTCAGCTCGCCCGGACCCCGTCCGTCCACTGCACTGGTTTGGGGAGAACTGCTCGAATTTCGACTCGTATCCATAGCCTTAACCCATATCCAAGGGCAGAGAATCGCTTGCCAGAGGTTCCAAGGCAATGCGTACGAACAGAATAGCCCGTAGAGATATTCCGTGAACCCGGCGTTGAGTATCAGCAGACAACCGTCCCAGAACCGTGGTGCCAACCATGCTGCGCGGTGCAAAGTCGACGATCAGAAAAGTGAAGTAGCCGATTCGTGCAGTCAACCGTTCGCAATGCGCGACTGTAACCGGAATGGATTTCCAAGCCGACACGGTCGGTCATCCAGGTTTGCCAGCAATCTTTCCCGGGAAGCCGGAACGCCGCCTCATGCATCGCCTCAGGTCAGGCGTCTCTTCGGTTGGCAGCGGCGTATTCGATGCGGGATGCCAGTGGCCCCGACGCTTTGGCCTCGGTATTGTCCGCGCTCGGCGAGGAGGGGTGCGGTGACGAAGTTGGCCCTACTGGCCGGACTGCTCGGAGTTCTGCTCGCAATGGGGGCAATCGAGAGCCTCTGGCATCGCCGCAACCTCGCGCGCATTCCAACCAGGATCCACGTCAACGGCACGCGCGGAAAGAGCAGTGTGACTCGACTGATCGCAGCGGGCCTTCGCGCGGGTGGTATCGTCGCGTGCGCGAAGACGACCGGAACCGCGGCAGCCATGATCCTGCCCGATGGCTCCGAGTACGGGATCTATCGCTCGTCGCGTGCGAACATTCTGGAGCAGGTCCGCATTGTCGATACCGCGGCCGAGGTAGGCGCCGAGGTCCTCGTCGTCGAGTGCATGGCGCTCCAGCCGATATTGCAGAGCCTGACCGAGCTTCGGCTGATCCGATCGACCCACGGTGTCATCACGAACGTTCGCGCCGACCACCTCGATGTGATGGGTCCCGGTGAAGAGGACGTCGCTCTCGCGCTCGCCGGTTCGATTCCGGTGAAAGGGAAGTTGTTCACTTCAGCCGAGCGTCACCTCGACATCCTGAATCGAGCTGCGTCCGACCGCGGGTCCGAAACCGTCGTCATCGGGGCTTCCGACATCGACGCGATCGGCGAGCGCGAATTGTCGGGCTTCTCGTACCTCGAGCACGCATCGAATGTCGCGCTGGCATTGCGCGTCTGCGCCGAATTCGGCGTCGAGCGGGAAGCCGCGCTTCGCGGGATGTGGGAGGCGAAACCGGATCCCGGAGTGCTGACGATCCACGAACTCGACTTCTTCGGTCGGCATATCTTCTTCGCCAACGGCCTCGCTGCAAACGACCCCGAGTCGACCGGCGAGATCTGGCGACGTACGCTCGAATGGCTCCCGCAGGTCGGTCGACGCATCGCGCTGTTCAACTGCCGCGTCGATCGTCCCGACCGGTCGCGCCAGCTGGGCGAGGCCTGCGTCGAGTGGCCGGACGCAGACCTCTACGTGGCGATGGGAACCGGTACCTACATCTTCGCCCGCGCCGCCACGCGCCGCGGCCTCGACGTCAAGAAACTCGTGATTGTCGAGAACCGGCCGGCTGCCTCAGTATTCGAGACGTTGGTCGAGCGTTCGGGCGATTCGGCGTTGATCATGGGAATGGGAAACGTACACGGTGGTGGCGAGGAACTGGCCCAGCTCTTTCGCAATCGCGGGACGCTGAGGGACTTGCGCCCATGGACGTGAACCTGCTGGCGCTCTCGATTGGGGTCGGCCTGGTGGTCAGCCTCTTGTTTTCCGAGTTCTTTGGCCTCGCCGCCGGAGGCCTCGTCGTGCCGGGTTACCTGGCGCTCTACCTGACGAAGCCCGTCGAAGTGGTGGCCACGCTCGTGGCGGCGCTGCTCACCTTCTTTTTGGTCCGCATCGTTTCGACGTTCGTGATCGTGTACGGGCGTAGGCGAACCGCTCTGATGATTCTGGTCGGCTATGGCGCCGGACTGATCATGAATCTGAGTCTCGAAGCCGTCATCGAGGCGACGGACCCGGTCCTGCTCGCTGTCGCGAACGCGGACGTGAACATCAACACGGTTCTCGACGCCAGCCGCGTGTCGCTGGAAGCGGGCGTGATTGGATACATCGTCCCCGGCCTGATCGCGATCTGGCTCGATCGCCAAGGCGTAGTACCTACTCTCGCCGCGCTGCTGACGAGTGCAGTCCTCGTGCGCCTGGTCCTGATCCTGGCGGTTCCCGACGAGCTGCAGTGGTTCGAGGCCGGCCCCGAGCCGCTGACATCACACGGAGAAGTGACGGGTTTATGAGGCGAGTCTATTGGCGTCCCAAGGGCGCTTCGACCAACGCGCTGCTCGTGATCGCTGCCATATCGCTCGTTGCGATCGGTGTCACTGAAGGATTCCCGGAATCGACGAGCGAACTCTACCTGCAGCAGATGCTGGAAGCTTCGCGGCTGGCCAGTGATGCAGTCACAGAGATCCGGCGCGAACGCGCGCGTCTGAAGATTTCGGTAGACCCGATCGCCGACCCGACCGATTCCGGTCTGATCGGCGTTCCGATCAGCGAAATTACGACCAGCACCGGCAACCTGATTGCGAAACAGACGACGATCAACCCGAATTGGGCGGCGGTCGCCACGCAGCTCCTTCGCGAAGCGGGCGTTCGCGAGGGAGATACCGTCGCCGTGGCTGTCTCCGGTTCCTTCCCGGGTTTGAACGTCGCCGTCTACGCGGCGCTCGCCACGCTGCGTGCGAAGGCATTGATCATCTCGAGCGCGTCGGCGTCGCAATGGGGAGCCAACCATCCCCGTTTCCTGTGGCTGGACATGGAGAAAGTATTTTTCGACCGGAAGATCTTCCCTTATCGCTCATTGGCGGTGTCGATGGGCGGAGCCGAAGACCGAGCGGCGGGGCTCTCTGACGAAGGCCGCGCTCAACTGGTCCGCGGCATGAAGCGCAGCAAGCTCCCGGTCATCGAGCCCGAGAACTACGCCGAGAGCGTCATCGAGCGGGTGGCGCTCTACCGTGAGCACGCCGAAGGCATTCCGATCGCCGTCTATGTCAACGTAGGCGGCGGTACCTCGTCGGTCGGCACACGCCGATCGAAGTTCGCTTTCAAGCCCGGCATCAACAGCGCCACGCCTCCCAAGGCGGCTCTGATCGACTCAGTGATGGCGCGCTTTCTCGACGAACGCATCCCGGTGATCCACTTCCTCCAGATCAATCGCATGGCCTATCGATACGGCCTGCCGATCGGCCCGGCGGTGCGCCCGCCGGTCGGCACCGGCAAGGTCTTCCTACAACAGCGCTACAACCCGTGGCTCGCATTCGCTGCTCTCGCGTCGGTGATCGGAAGCCTTGTGCTGTTCATCCGTTCGGGCCGTGGTCGGCTTGCACTGCAGTCGTCGGGTCGTCATCGAGAAGACCCTATGGAGCCGTCTCTCTGAAGGAGAGCGCGCCGGATGCGCGGATCAGCGCTCTTTGTCGGCTCATCACACGCGCCCCCGGTTTGATGCAGAGCATCACTCGGGAGCCAGGCGAATGCGATGAACGCCTTCGCAGAGCGCTGGCAGCACGTCAATGCGATGACGTCAGCCGACCCCTTTGGGCGCGTCCAGCAGCTTGTCGAACACGCGGACGGCGAGGGGGTTCACAAAGAGCTGCCGCAGCTTCCACACCGGTGAGTGCCACTGTTCGGGCGGGAGCTGACCGTCGAGCAGTTCGGTGATGGCCTGTCCCGCCTTTTCTCCGAGCACGTCGAGGAACTGCTCGCCGAGTTCGGCGGATGCGAGAGCTGGGCTTCCCGAGTACGTCTCGTCGATGAAAAATTTCAGCGAGTTCCTGAACTGCGCAAGCATCGACGGCAAGGCGGCGAGCGACGCACCGCTGCTTTTCTTGTGCTCGATCCCGCGCTCTTCGGCCCAGATTTTCGTCGAACGTTTGGGCAGCGACTTGTAGTCGGGGTCGATCCAGTTGGGGTGTAGCGCGAGAAGTTGGCTCGTCTCGACGAGCCCAGCGTGCGTGTCACTCTCGAAGTCCTCTTTCTCGACGCCGTCGATGTGCCCCAATACATCGCCGAGCTCCGAGCCTTCGACACCGAGTCGCGTCAGCATGGCGGAGAAGATACACAGCATGCGAATTCCGGTCGCCTTTGCCGCGCGATCGCAGCCCGTTTCGATCGCCAGAAAGTGCCGCGGGCTACCGTGGAAGTTCGATACGAACACATTGCGGAAACCCTGGGCAGCGAGTGAGCGACCGAGATCTTCGATCACTGCGACGATCGTCGAGGTGCGAAACGCGATCGACCCCGGCTGGGGTACCGGGTCGCACGCCACATAGATGAAGGGGAGTTTCAGGAAGGTGCGGTCCTGGTGGCGCTCGGGAAGAAACTTCAGGGTGCGCTCTGCGAGGCCCTCTCCCTCGAGTGCGTCCGCGCCAAGCGGCAGGTGCGGCCCATGCACCTCGAGCGGCGAACAAGTCACGAACACGACCGCGTTCTCGCGATCGATCCGGTCGAACTGCGTTTTCGTCAACGACTCCCAGCGCAAGAGTTCGGTTTCTCGAGCCACGACACCTCCAGCCAATGTTGGGTTTTTCAGGGTACCGCAGTTGTACCTGCGCGCGCGGAGCAGACCATCGGCCTCGGAGGCGCGCGGCTCTTCTGCGCCGGTTGTCCGCACGCGACAATTCGCGGATCGGCCCCGCGCGTTCGGCAGCCAGGCGTTCAGTCCACGCGATCTCGGTAGCCGTATCGTCGAGGAGATCGCGTTCGGTCAGCCGTCGCGTCGGAAGGTCGGACCGTCGCTCAGGTCGAGCCAGGGGCCGTCCCTTTCGAGCGCCGCCGCTATCTCGAAGACTGTGAGATCGTCGTAGGGGCGACCGACGATCTGGACGCCGGTAGGGACTCCGTTGTCGGCCCGGCCCGATGGAACGCTCATCACCGGGCAACGACTGGCTACGTTGAACAGCATTGCAGCGGTGTGACAAACCAGGTTGTCGACTTGCACGCCATCGATGACGAGAGGCGAGTCGAGGTACGAGTGACCGGCTGCGAAGCCCCGCGTACAGACCATCGGGCACACGATCGCATCGAAGCGCTGATGTAGGCCCGACACGATTGCGTGCAGCTCGGTTTCCAACCCGAAGCCCTCTGCCGGGGTGCCGCCATTGGAGTGGCCGAGCTTTGCCGAGGCTGCGATGTAGTCGGTGAGTCGATCTGGGACTTCTTTGTCGGCCACATTGATACCGGCGAACATCAGCAGCTCGAAGTGGATGGAGACGGCGCGCGTCAGTTTTTCGGTGTCGAACTCGATCTCGATCTCCTCCACGACTGCGCCGGCTGCCTTCAGCGCATCCGCGGTGCGATGCGTGTTGTGCCGGATCTCGGGATCGATGGCGAAATCGCCGAAACCCGTGCTCACACCGATCCGACGGCCTTCGATCGGCTCGAACGCGTACGGGAGCGTGAGATAGTTGGGCAGCGACACGTGATCGGCCGGATGCTGCCCCGCCACCGAATTGAGATAACGCGCGCAGTCGGTCACGGTACGGGCCAGCGGCCCGACGTGGCAGTAGGTATCGAGGTTCCACGGGGTTCCCTGCGGAATCCGGCCGTAGGGGGGTTTGAAACCCACGACACCGTTCAGACTGGCGGGAATGCGGATCGAACCGCCGATGTCGGAGCCACTGGCCAACGTCGCGAAACCCGCCGCCAGAGCCGCCCCGCTTCCACTCGACGAGCCCCCGACACCGAAATTCAAGTTCCACGGGTTGCGCGTGATTCCCCAGAGCTTCGTGTGGCTCATCCACGACGCACAGAACTCCGTCGTGGTCGTACGCGCGTGAAGGATGGCACCCGAAGCGCGCATTCGTGCTACGAACACCGAGTCGTGGTCTGCAATTCGGTCGGCGTAGAGCAGTGACCCCTCGGTGCACGGCTTGCCGGCCATGGGCTCTTCGTCCTTGACGGCCATCGGGATGCCCTCGAGCGGCCGCGGTGCTTCACCCTTGCCCAGGTATCGCGCCTCGCTCGCTTTCGCGGCCGCCATCGCCTCGTCGTCGAAACGGTGCGTGATGGCGTTGACGTCTCCGTTGACTTCGTCCATGCGCGCATAAGTCGCGGTGAGCAGTTCGACGGGCGACAGCTTCCTGGCGCGGAACGCCTCGATGGCATCGCCAGCGGATAACTTGTGGAGATCGGTCATACCTTGCATCCTTTCGGGAGGTTGTGGAGTTTCGGAAGGTTGTGGAGGCGCTGGTTTTGCTGTGTCTGTCGGCTGCCAGTATGCCTGTGGTTCGCTGCGAGCGCAGTACACGCGCCGAACCTCATCCAATTCTCAGAAGGTCTTGTGGTTTCTCGGCGAGCTCGAGATCGACTACGAGTTCGTCGACACGGGGGGTGACGCCGGCGGGCTGGACGATCCCGAATACCTGGCGCTCAACCCGAACGGCGGGTCCCGACACTGCTCGATGTCGATCTTTCCGTTTGGGAGTCCCACACGATCTTGCGTTACCTGGCAGCAACCAACGGTGGCGAGATCTACTGGTCGCAGGATCCGGCGACGCGAAGCGCAGTGGATCGCTGGATGGATTGGTCACAGTCCCAGTTCGATGCATCATTCATGGCGTTGTTCTGGGGGTACTACCGGACGCCCGAGGCCGAACGAAACATCCAGATGAACCGGCTCCACGTGAAACGGTGTCGGTCCTATCTGTTGCTACTCGATCGCTGTCTGTCGGAACACGGCTACGTCGGCGGCGATCGGCTGTCTCTCGCCGATACCCCCATCGGGGCGTTGATGTACCGATACGTGAATCTGGACGCGACCGACGATCTGCCGCCGCGGGTCGCGAAATGGTACGGCGCCCTCACCGAACGCGAGCCGTTTACTGCGTGAAGCTGGCGAGGAGATCAGCGTAGGACCAGCGGCCATCGAGGTGGCCGGGATGGGAGAGGAAGCGCTTGGCGGCGACGCGAGGACTGCAACGACAGTGAGCTTCAGTAGGTACGCCAGGTAGGTTTGCAAGCCATTCGATGGGAGTGCCCGAATCCAGCGGCGACTGCGGATGTTTCCACCAGGATGCGAGGACTGCGCGGCCCGCCTTGTTCGCTTGTTCTTGAAACTGTCGGTCCGCTCGGTTGCTCAGCGCTCTTCGCGATTCAATGTCACCGATGCCCAGGGTCTGGAGCAGCGTCTCCAGAAACGTGTCTTTGTCGAGCATTGGCAGACCCAGATTCTGGGCAATTGCCATCGCCTTGCCGCTCGCTGGAAGACCGCTCACGATGACAAACCGGTTCATGTGTGAGACCTGACGGATGGAATTTCGGTGACCGAGCTACAAGAACTACAGGAACTACAAGAACTACAGGCTGACCGACTCGCGCTGGCGAAAAGGACTGATACCAGAACCTACCACCAGTCATGGCGCTCAGCTCTCGCCCGGTCCGACTGCGAATCCGTACCGGTGTCCGCTGGATTGGCTTGTCAGGCGTCGCGTTCATGCCTGGTCTTTTTCCGTTGTGGCTTGCGGACTCCATGCGAATCGAGTGTCGAGAGTTTCTCCTCGATTCGATCCATTAGTTCCGCTTGCTCCGACTCGGTTGATACTGGCATGTGGACTCTCCCTGTGGAAAGAAGAACGTCCGCGAACACGCCTTCAGGTCCCTCGTGGAAGTGGATGAAGTTCCGACCATCCAGGTGGAAAACCATCGGCCGAATTTCATTCAGAACTTCGTAGCCTCGCAGGGCACTCAGCAGCGGAGCGATCGTCTCGATTGTGGAATCCTTCATCGAGCCTCCACGCAGTACGCCCGACCACGTAGCACCCCACGAGAAGTCTGGCTTTCGCAGGCGATGGTGCGGCTGCGTTCTTGGTGGATCAACCCCTCGGTGGTGGCTGATGTCATTTGAATTGCCCCGAACGCGATGCAATGATTTCTCGGCCACGCGAATGTCGAGCCGTCCCGCCTATACGCCCGCCTCGCCGACAACGCGCTACTCGAACTACTGCGTCCCCAACCTTGGCGACAAAGTGGCGACAAGGGTTCCGAGGGCGAACCTGAGCAAAAATCAAGACCATACTGGTGGGCCCTGCAGGGCTCGAACCTGGGGGCGGGGTCGCGGCACGGCCAACATGCCGTTGGCTCCAAATCGAGCAGCCGCGCGATGCTGGCGATCGGGATCAGCGGGCGAGAAAGGGGACGTGCTCGCGCACGAACATCCCGACTGGCCGCACAAGTGCTTCCTCTTCATCGGGGCAAAAGGACTGGCCCGGCTCGAGGGGCGCATAGCACGAGAGCTACGAGATCGCTGCGCCGGTCGAACCCCAACGCTCTTTCCTGATCCTGCGACCCTCCGCGTTGCACCTGCGGTTCTCGACGTCGGGCGCGTGACTCGAGCGGGTCCTAAAAGCCCGCTAGCTGATCCTCGCTCGCGGGCTCCTGCTTGGTCAGAGATTCCGGTGTGTCGCCCACGTATCGCAACGTGGTGAAGCCGAAGAACATCTCGTGCTTGGTCTGCAAGCCGAAATGCACCGGCTTGGTGGGATCGGGGTTGAACCGGTTTCGGGCTGAGTTGTCCATCGCTCCGTTGGCCACCAGGCGAGTCCCGGCCGGCAAGAACAAGGGTTCTTCGAGCTCGTAGCTGAACTGCCAGTTGAACTCGTACTTGGGCACGGAGAGCAGAAGTTCAGAGCTGCCATCGGGGTACACCGCCGTGTAGCTCATGTATTTTCCGCGATAGTGCATGTGCGGCGTCATGCTGTAGAGGTAGGCGTCGCGTTCGATCAGCTCTTCCCCTTCGAGCTTGTGCTCCTTCGCATGCGCGGGAATCAGGAAACGTCTCTGGCCCGCGACGCCTCCTGACATGATGTACGCGGGAGGCTCGTCGTGGAGGTAGAGACCGATCTCGGTTTCGTCCACCGTTTCCCTGCCCGACGTCGTGTAGTGCATCTGCAGAAGCAGGTTTGATCCCTTCCGGACCAGGCGACCGCTGTTGTCTCTAAAGGAGTCGGGTTGGCGTCCAGGCGCGAAGCCGCCAACGCTCGATCCATTGGCCGAACCGTCTGCCCGTCCTCGGACGGTCTTGTCGGCCGGACTCGAGAGATACGCAATGACGTGGTGAAGAACCTGTCGATCTCCGGGGACGAACTCCACGGCCCGAACCCAGATGTCTTTGTCGACGTCGAGTTCGACCGGGACGTAGCGGTAATCGACGATGCCCGTGGCGGGGATCGTCTGAGCAGCGACCTTGAACGTCATGTCCGGTTCCCCGAGGCTGTACTTGGGATCGTCGAAGGTCAGCGCCGCCAGCGGGTCTTCTTCCCCTTCGTCGCGCGTGGCGCCTGCGTTGATCCAGTGGATCAGCGTCTGCTTCTCCTTTGCCGAGAGCCCGTTTACGTCGCGCATCGGCTTGCCGACATGCGGATCGATCTGGCCGGGCGGCATGCGATGGGTCATGACGACTTCGCGCATCATCAGTGACCAACCCTTCACCAATTCATGGCTCGACATCGGCCAGGAAGCGATGCCGCCGTCGTGGTGACACTTCAGACAGTTGTTCTCCAGGATCGGCGCGATGTCCTTCGAATAGGACGGGGCGGCTTTTTGATGTTCCGTTCGGCTCGCGAAATTGATGATGCACCCCGGTGATGCGGCGCTGTCGGCTGCGACCGCCCGGCCGGCGAGAGTCGCCTCGAGCGCATCCCTCAGATAGTGATTCTGGGCCTCCGGCTTCTGCGATTCGTAGTCCAGCCGATCATCGATCGGACCTCGAAACCGCACCGTCAGCGTTTCCGGATCGATGACGAATGCCTCGGCGGTGCGGTCGGCGCCGAGGGACTCGGCCACCAGCTGCGATTCGTCTACGAGGATGGGGAAGTCGTAGCCGAAGTCGCTGGCTTCCTTGACGATGCTGGCGCGATTGTCCTGGATCTGGGGGTTGAGCATGAAGAACACGACGCCACGACTCTCGAACTCGTCGCGGAGCGCCTTCAGCGCGTGCACCCCGTTGCGCACGATGGGGCAGCCATTGCCCTGCACGAACAGGACGACTGCCTTCTGATCCCCATACCAGCTGAGCTGGTGAAACTTGCCGTGCTGATCGATGAGCGCGAAGTCACCGACCTTGGTCGGCTCCGCGGCGGATCCCGCCGACGCGCAGATCGCGGCAATACAAAGGATGGTGATTCTCGAGAACTTCATGGGAGCCCTCCTCCGCTCAGGGTGCAACGGCGGACACGCCAGAAGAAGTTATCGTACCTTTGAGACGTTCGGAGACGATCATTTCGTCGACTTCGCCAGCGGGGCCCCGGCCAACTTCATGCAGTTTCTGATCGATCAACTCGTCGCCCAACGCAAGTCGCTCGCGCTGCTGATCGTGCTCCTGGGAGCCGCCGTCGCCTCGGGAATCCCGTACGTCACCACCGACCACAGCGACGTGGCCCTGTTGGCCGAAGACGATCCCAGCAGAGCGGAGATCGACCAGGTCGCGAAGGACTTCCCGCGCAGCACCGCGGTCTTGTTTGCGTTCTTGCCCGCCAGCGGGAACGTCTTCAGCCTGGACGTGCTGCATGCGATGGACGATCTGACCAATCGGTACAGCGAGATCGCCTCCGCGGTCTCCGTCGGGTCCCTGCTGAACCAGCGCCTGAACGCCGTCGATGCCGATCGCCTCGATCGCGACTACCTGGTCCCCGATCTCTCGACACTCACCCAGGCTGACGCGGACGACGTTCGAGACATCGCCCTCGGCGACGACATCCTCACGAAGACCGTACTTTCACCGACCGGTGACATGGCCCTGGCCGCCATCAAGTACCGAGCGAAAAAAGACGACCAGGAGACGCGTCTCGGTATCGGCCGGTCGGTCACGGCCCTTCGCAATTCGCTTCGCGAAGCGTATCCCGAGGTCGGGATCTACGTGATCGGTGGCGTGCTTTTCGAGCTGGATGGCTACAACGCCCAGGCCAAGGACTCGCGATACGTGTTTCCGGTCGTCATCGCCTTGTCGATTCTGCTGTTGTGGTTCTGCCTGAAATCCCTGTTCCTTTCGCTCTGTCTCTTCACGCTCTCTGCGCTGACGATCGGCCTGACGTTGGGCACGGTCGGCTGGGCGGAGATCCCGCTCAATCAGATTTCGACCATGGGGCCGATGGTCGTGTTCATGATTGCCATGGCGGACGGCATTCACATCGTTTCGATCTACCTGCAAGGACGACACGACTCACTCGACAAGACCGAAGCCATGCGACAGAGCCTGGCCGTGAACTTCCAACCGATCAGCCTCGCAACGGTCACCACGGCAATGGGATTCTTGAGCTTGAACTACTGTTCTTCGCCCGCGATCTACGGCTTCGGAAACGTTGTGGCGATCGGAGTGGGTTGGGCCTACGTGGTGACCCTGGCCCTGCTACCGACGCTGGCCTTGCTCGCGCCCGGCAGCGAGATCCCCAAGCCACTCGGCCTTCGCGGGCCGATTTCTTTGGTGAGCCGGTTGGTCGCAGAGCGAGGAGGCGCGCTCTACTGGGGAAGCCTGGTCCTGATCGTGAGCACACTGGCCCTACTGCCGCTCAACAAGCTGGACTTCAGCCCCTTCAGCTTCGTCGACGAGGACTCCGACTTCCATCATGTGATCGATGCTCTGGCCGAGAAGATCGGAAACGACCAGAGCCTGGTCTACAGCATCGATAGCGGCGAGTACTACGGCATCACCGAGACCGCGTTCTTGAATCAAATCGACGGGTTCTCCGTCTGGCTGGAAGAGCAACCGGAAGCCAGCTTCGTCACTAGCTACACCGACCTGCTCAAGAACCTCAACAAGGCGGAGCACGACAACGACGAGGGCTGGAACGTACTGCCCGAAGACAAGCTGCAGATCATCGACTACCTGGTGGGCTACCAGCTGATTCAAGAGATCGAGCCCCATCTGGAACCGATCTTCGATCCTGACTACTCAGCGATTCGGCTCGTTGTTGGCACGTCGAACCTGAGCAACCGCGAACTGCTTGATTTCAATGACACGATCGAGAACTGGATCGCCGCGAACGTGAATCCGGCCTACGAGATCAAGCACGGGGACAACAGCATCGTCTTCGCCCGGACGAACCGCGCCATCTCCACCGAACTCATGCAGGGTTTCACGCTCAGTTTCGTGCTCATTACGGTGACGCTTCTGATCGGGCTCAAGAGCGTGCGCTACGGGCTGTTGAGCATCATGCCCAATCTGTTTCCGGCGACGATCGTGTTCGGATTCTGGGGCCTGTTCGTCGGTGAACTGAGCCCCTACGTGCTGATGTTGTTCTCGATCAGCATCGGCCTGGTGGTCGACGATACCGTTCATGTTCTGAGCAAGTACATCAGCGCGAGACGCGAGGGCGAGGCTCCTGAATCCGCTGTTCAGCATTCACTCGCGAAGGCCGGGCCAGCGATCACGATCACCACGCTATCGCTCGCTCTGGGAACGGTCATCCTGGTCTTTTCGAACACCTTCTACTTCCAGAACGTGGCGAAGCTCCTGACCCCGATCATCCTCGTCGCGCTGGCCCTCGACCTGCTCTTCCTTCCCCCGCTGCTGATCCGGTTCGACAAATGGTTCGAAAAGCGCGGGCGCATGGGAAGCCCGGCCACCACGTGACCGGAACGCTTCAGCGTCTACGGCCCGGCCACGACATCGGCCGGTCGACGTGAAGAGAACACTGGTCGCCCTGGTCGTCATCGCGGTGCTTTGCGCAGGAGTGATCGTCGGACGCCACCGCATCATGGTGTATGCCATGGCGAGTCAAGGCGCGCCGCCGCTCCTCGAGCCAAGTGACGAGGGCCCCGCGGTTCGCTGGCACGACGACTACTTCACCGTGCAGGCGCTGGACGAGCGCACGTTCGCGATCGGCGAGCCCCGCTACGCCCAACAGAACTTCAGCTATCTCGTGGTGGGCTCCGAACGCGCGGTGCTATTCGATGCCGGTCCGGGCATTCGCGACATGAGGCCAGTCGTCGCGTCGCTGACCGACCGGCCGATCACGTTTATCCCCTCGCACTTCCACTACGACCACGTCGGCAACACGATCACCTTCGAGCGGGTCGCCGTGGTGGACCTTCCCTACTTGAGGGAGCGTGCGCTTGACGGGAAGTTGAAGCTCGGATTCGACGAACATCTTGGAGTCGCCGAAGGCATCGACGCGCCGACGCTCGAGGTCGATGATTGGCTGGCTCCTGGCACGACCATCGACCTGGACGACCGGAGGCTTCGCGTCCTCTATTCGCCCGGCCACACCGAAGATTCGATCTCGCTGCTCGATCTGGATTCCGGCTTCGTCTTCGCGGGCGACTTCATCTATTCGGGCCCGCTATTCGCCTTCTTGCCGAACAGCGGCATGGGCGACTACCTGCAGGGGGCAGCTACCGTGATCAAGGCGCTGCCGACCAACGCCCGCATCTTCGCCGCGCATCGTGCCCAACCACCCGGCGCTCCCGAGTTGATTGTTGGCGACCTACACGATCTCCATTCGGCGCTTCAGGCGATTCGAGCTGGCGAGCTACAAGGAGACGGCGTCTACCCCGTCGTCTACCCGGTCAACGACCGCATCGAACTCTGGGCGGAGCCCACGTGGCTGCAGAACTGGAAGCCGAACCACCCGTCTGCCGCCGAATAGCGGGCCCTTTCGCGAGTCAGCCGCCTGTCAGATGCGGCCCGGCGTCTCACCTGCACACATCTACCTCGCTACGGGCCGCGCTCCGCTCGACCGATACGAACCCCGTGCAGTTTCAACCCCGATTCACTCTCACTCCGCGGATGCTCCGCCAGCTCAAGGCCATCGAGCAGACGGCGGGCTTTCTCAAAGCCGTAGAACTCCGCCCCGATTGGAATGCGGAAGTTCGGCAACGCACGAACGTCCTGGAGGCACTCGCAAGCCTTCAGATCGAGGGAAACTCACTCACTCTCGAAGAAGCTTTCGATCTCGCCCAGAACCGGCCGCCGCGCGAACTGCGCGATTCCGAACGTGAATTCTTCAACTATCTGAATGCGTTCGATGCGATCGACGGCCTTCGCAACGAGCGGGACGCAATCATCTCACGAGGGGACCTTTGCAACTTGCATCGCGCACTCGTCGAAGGCGTTCGCGGTGGCCGTTTTAGGGCGGGGGAGTTTCGACGCGAGGACGTCAAAGTCGGTGACGTGAACGGCCAGCAGATCGTGGTCCACCACCACCCTCCGAGTTTCATGGAGGTCGAATCCGAGGTGAATTCACTTCTCGAATGGATCGAAGCGAGCAAAGTGCACGGGGACTGCCCCGACGACCCGTGGATTCATCCAGTCATTCAAGCGGGAATCGCGCAGCATCGGCTCGTCTGGATCCACCCGTTCGTCGACGGCAACGGACGAACCGCACGGATGTTGACGACGCTGCTTCTCTACCAGCGCAGCTACGACTTCAAGTATCTGTTCGAACTGTCTACCTACTACAACGAAAACCGCGATGACTACTACAACGCGCTTCGGGAGGCGGATGCCACTGGGGACTACACCGCGTGGTTGACGTACTTCTTGGGAGGGTTCTCGTATCAGATGATCCGAATCCAGGAAATCACGCGGGAGGGGTTGGGATAGCGTGAGGTGGTGGGATTTCGGTTCAACCCCCGCCGCGACCGAGTTCTGGCACCCAGATCACATCCTCCGGTGGGCTTCCACACGGTTTCAACCGATCCGGGTACAGGCTGGAGATCCACGCACACATGTAGGCGTCGAGGCGGTCGTGAAGTGGCGAGCGTGCGCACTGGTCGAGCGCCGCCTTCAACTCCGAAGCGTAACTCCAGCCGGTGTGCTTCGCGATCTCTTGAAGTTGACGCATCAGCCCCGCCGACTTCGACTTGTGCTCGTTTCCGACCCCCAGGATTCTCACGGTCGCTTGGGGAAAGACCTCCAAGCATCGGTATGACGGGGCCAACACCTCGAAGAGGCTGAAGCCAACGAGCATCCAGAGCTGGTTCGCGTGTGGCATCCGGTTCTGGGCGCCTCCGGCGGCGAGGTGCCGAGAAACTTTGGCTCTGATCTCAATGAACTTGTCGTGGCTGGGAGTTGTGAAGCAACTGATCTTCAGCTGATCCATGGCCTTTTCACAGGCTCGTCGCGGGCCGAGAGAGTAGGTGCGTGGTGCATCGATCGCGACCGATTGGATCGCAACACCCGCAATCGCTTCGATCTCTCGGAGGTAGCTGAGCGTCTGGGTCGCGAAAGATTCAACGGACTCGTCCTGGATACACGCAGCATTGCCACGTCCGATCGGAGGATCGGGGTAATCCGTGCTGGCCAGTGGCAGGGGGACGAGTCGCCCATGGTCCAGCGTGCACACACACACGGGTAACCGTTTTTTCTTCGCAAAGGCAACATCGATTCCCGCGTACGCCTTCTGGACCATGGTGTCCTCCGTTGAAAGCGATCGAGGTCCAGACAGAGTAATCGTACCCGCCAACCGAACACGGAGCTCGGGTGTACAAGATGAAGCTGGAAAAAGTGGAAGGCGGAACAAGAGTCTCTTGGAGGCAGATCAGAGCAATCCGAAATCGCTTCGCCCGCTGTGACCGCAGATCTCATAGATGAGCCCGGCGCCCGCAAGATGTTTCTGCTTGCGCTTCAAGTGAATGCACTCCCGTGCCCAGAAGTCAAACGAGTCGAAATCACCGAGAATGGCAAGATTCTGAAGATCTCGTGTGGTCAGACGGGGGTAGAAAATGTAGATCCACGCCTCATCTATCGCGGACGCTACAACCAGCAGCTCCCGGAACACGGCCCACGATATTTCCTCGAGCGCTGGTGATCAGTAGTATGGCCGTGCCCCTCGTTCTCCGAAGAACACGGGTGGTTCAGTTTATGGACTTCATTCACTACTTCTTGATCGCCGCCTTTTTTTTCACATACTTCGCGCCCGCAATCATCGCAGGTCGCCGCAAGCACCATCAAGAAAATGCGATCATCGTCCTCAACATTCTCCTCGGATGGACGGTGCTCGGATGGATCGTGGCGCTCGTGTGGGCGTTTACCGCGGTCGTGGCGGCCCCCACCTCCAGCAACGACACACCGGCGAAGGGTTGAAGAATCGATGGACCGCCACTTCGGCTCTTGGACGAGGCAATAGCGCCACTGAAGATCGCAAGCAGGAACCAGAGTACGACGAATTCCATCGGTCAACCCGTCGGTAGGTCGGACGGCTTGAAGAAGAGGTTGCGCGGTTCGCCGCAATTGACGTAGTAGGTGTCCTTCCGGCTGCCACTCTTGTCCCCGTATTCGATGCGTTTGCAGCGACCCGAATCGAGAAAATGCTTGGCCCCGCGGTGAAGAATCACAACATCCTTCTCGGTGAGGCCGCCCTGTCCCACCTTGGGGATGCCGTTGATTTTGGAGTTGTGGTCGAGTCTTGGCTGGGGCAGGTCAGCCGGCCGTCGCTTGGAAAGGTGATTTGCGGCGACCCAACGCGCCACGCTGCCGGAGCGGCCTTCGACACGGCCGTCGTAGTACTTCGATATCCGCACCCAGCCGTTGCTTGTCTCCAGGACGTTGACCTGATTCTGCCGGTAGAGTCGGTTCGTGATCTTCGCGTTGCTGCTAGGGGCAAGCCGCACGTTTAGGGTTGGCGCGGTGACGTAGTACGACTCCAATTTTTCCGCGATACAGGCACTAGGCACGAGCAAGAACACGGCTGAGACGATGAAAAAATGACGCACGGCGGCCCTCCTGCGTGGGCAAAGCGCCCCCGACTGATGATCGGCTGGCCCCGTATCACACTTTAGAGTCTCCCCTTCGCGGAGGCGCTCCTAGGGTCCATCGCCCAACGCAGAAGTGCTAGTTGTCTTCACGGCAAACGCTCTGTTGCCAACGATTCAGTCTCGTCCTCAAGCGATCCGCTGCGCCATCTCATGGATGTTCTGATCGATATCGAGTTCGGCGACCTTCCGAACCAGATAGCGCGTGGGATGTTCCTCGGACTCGCCCCGGTAGATGATCGCGCCAACTCCATTGCAGTACGACCTGAGCTTGACAAGAATCGTTCGCACGGCCTCGAAGTCCCGTTCATCCTGCACCCGCATCGCCCAGAAGGTAAAGTAACCCGGCTTCGAAGAGTCGATCCAATCTTGGAAGCTACCGATTGGCCGCGGTGGTGCGTAGGCGACCTTGAAATCGATCGCGGTGAACGCGACCTCCCCGAACCCGCTTGTGGAGATCGGATCGAGCATTGCGCGGGGCCATATTGTTCCCAGGATGCGGCGGTGTACCCAGCATCTTGACTTCGGCACCGACCACCGGAACTCCGTCGCTCGGGTAGCAGACGTCGATATCTAAGTTCGAGAAGAGTCGGCTCGACTTCTTGGTTCGAGTCGCCATCACTTTGCCGGAAGCGTTCGAAAGAAGTGCCACGATGAGGTCGTTGAAATATCGGGCTTTGATCTGGTACCAGCCCGTGCCTTGCTCCCCTTGCATGTATTCGGAATCAAAAGCACTCGTCGCGTCTATGAAGTCGCTCTCGATGGCGGACCAGACGTGGATGGATTCTGTCGACACTCGCTCCAAGAGTTGTTCGTAGCGATCGAACGTGTAGGAGATCTTGGGCATCGAGGTTCATCACGACCGGTGGTGTTTCGCATACGCTAGCGGATTCGAGTACGCGGTCTGCGAACTGAGCGTCGCCGAACCACCCGTGCGATCTTCCTCGCAGCGAGCCCCGGATCTTCGTGTTCCCAGACCCGAATCACGGCCCACCAGGCCTTACTGAGCCGTTCATTCGTGTCGGCGTCGCGCCGTTGATTGGTGGCGAGTTTCTCGCGCCACCATTCGGCGTTGGCCTTCGGCCGTGTCGCGTGGATGGGACAGCTGTGCCAGAAACAGCCGTCCACGAAGACAGCCACTTTCGCCGGCCCGAATACGATGTCTGCCTGCCTGCGCACGTCGGGTAGGATGCGTCGATGCAGCCGGTATCGAAGCCCTTGCTTGTGCAGCTGCGACCGGATCGCCAATTCCGGGCCGGTATCTCGCTGCCGCGCCGATTTCATTCGATGGCGTGACGCGTCCGAGGAGGCGGGCGGCGATGCGTTTCGGCTTCGTCGTCGCGTGATCGGGGGGCGGGCCATCTCCACGGATCATAATAGATAGATAGAAGAGAGATTCGAGCGCTAGCTTCCGCGGCTGATGAATTCCAGGTGCTCGGCGAGCACCCGGTCGAACCAGGCAGGTCGGCTGAGCCGACTTTTCAACAATCTCTTCTGGAATCCAGCGGTCGCGCGAGCGGACAGCGGCTTTCGGTCGTGTTCTAGAAACTCGTCGAGCAGCTGCCTTTCAGTAGCTAGTGGCCACGCCGAAACCCGAGACTCGTGACGCTCCCCGTTCACTCCCCAAGCCGCGGGTGGCCAGGAACCCTTGCGAACGAGCGGAGCATCCAGAGAAGAGTCGTACTGGCGCGGCGCCCGCAAGCGGAACCCAATCCACTCCGCTGCATCGACGGTCACCGCGTTTCCAACCAGTTTCCAGCGCGCTCCCACGCGCCCCATGCGTTCTTGGGCGGGCATGGTCCAATCGGGTGTGAATCCCTGCATTCGCTCGGCATCGCGGATATCCGGCGTAACGATCCTTCCGTTCGGGAGAACGATCGCGGGCGGTGACGGAATGCCCAAGGACGAGCCGCCCTTCAGGGTTGGGACTGCATCTACCGCGGCCCCCAAACCGCGGGTCCCCTCGGTCCAATAGAAACCGAAGGAGAGCTTTCGAAGCGGGCGCTGGGGTTCGGGCTCTCCGACGTCGTCCACGAACAGGCTGTTTCGAGGATCTCCATCACGTGACGCGAGCAGATACACCCGCTGACGTCGCTGTGGCAGCCCGAACGCGCGCGAATCGACGACCCGATAGGCCCAGTCATATCCGAGTTCCTCGAGCCTGGTGATGATCACATCGAGGGCTCGCCCCTTTCCTAGCTGTAGCATGAAAGGAACGTTCTCGAGCAAGAGCCAGGGAATATCCCTCCCCTCGATCAAGCGGAACACCTCGCCAATCAGTCCAGACCTCGATCCCGTGATCCCCTTGGTCTGTCCGGCTTGGCTCAAGTCCTGACAAGGGAAACCGGCCGTAACGAGCTCTGTTCCGGCAGGCAGTGCGGCCAGCGTAGTGACGTCGCTGGGCAGATCGACACCATGGAAGTTCTTTTCGAGAACCGCCCGAGCGCCTTCGTCGATTTCGCAGAGTAGAACCGGCTTGTGCTGGGAGCGTTCGAGCCCCAGCTCGATTCCCCCGATCCCAGCGAACAGGCCCGCAGTTTCGAGTGGGCCTCGCGTGAGCTTCGACGACCTGCGTAAGCCTTCGAGTGGGTTGCGCTTTCTGTCCCGTCTAGGACTGATGAGTTGGAGCTGTTCAGCTCTGCGCGGAGTTCGTGTAGCCATCTGAGTGCAGATTCCCTGCGGGCCGGTGGGGTGGCTGGGAGACCATCGCGATTGTCTGTGTCGAATCCGGTCACACGGGGGGTGATTGGAGGCTACTGCGACGTCCAGCTCCCGCCAAGGCCTGATGTTCCGGCCATGCCACCGATGTTGGCGATCATGTAGAAGTGAAGAAATCTGAGCGTTTCGCCGGTCTCTCTTTGCTGTACGTCAGAAGGGCGTCTCGGGATCGACTTCGTATCGCTGGTCTCGCTTACGCGAGACCGCTCTTCGATACGCTCGAATTCGCCGCTGTAGTCGATGAGCATCGGCCACGATGTCGGCGGCCGTCTTCGTGGCTTTGGATGCCTCGACGGCCCAGAAGGGAGCCTCCCCATCGGCGAGTTCAGGATGAGCGGTGACGAGGACTCGAGGCGCGAGGCTCAAGATCTGGTCGAGTGCATGGAGGATGGCGAGTTCGGGGGCGTCGACGAGTTCGTCGGGCGTGGGGAGCTGCGGTGCGTTAGGCGCGCTGTTGCTCTTCCGACCCGTGTTCATTTGGTTTGCCTGGTCTTGCGGCTCTGTTCCGCCTCGCGGGGTCGAAAGCTCTCTCCTTCGATCAGCGCGACGGCGTGATGGGTGAGCCGATCGATGAGTGCGGTAACACAGCTCGCGTTGGGAAAGATGTTGTGCCAGTCGCCAAAAGCGAGATTGGTTGTGATGACGATCGATTTTTGTTCATACCTTCTCGAGACGACTTCGAACAGCAGATCGGCGGCCCGTGCGTCGTAGGAGAGGTATCCGACCTCGTCGACACACAACAGCTCAGGCTCCGCATAGTGGCGTAGCCTGCGGGAATTCGGGTACACGGAAGGTCGGGATTTCCCGTTGTCGACGTTCGCGGTGTCGTTACCGAAGTGCGGACAGCGCAAGATCGCCGAGTGCGTCTAGAGCTCAGCCACGGTGACCGTGCCTTTGCGATTCAAGGTCTCAGAGACGACGAATTCTTCGATTCATCAGATGCCCGCCCTCGTCTCGCCCCATCTATGGGTGATATCGTTGCGGCGTTCGGGGTGATGCTTCGGCGGGCTCTCGATGGTGAAGCCCCAGCGCACTTGGTCGCTGGCCGAGCTGCAAGAGCGTTCGTTTCTCGCAGCGAAAAAGGCCGGCCAGCGTTGACTTGCGCAAAGGTGGTTTTGTCGCAACGATCATCCATCGGCTGCTCACCGTTCCAAGCCCAGAAACTTACCTCCGGGTGCACCTCCCAGACAAGTGAGCTCGCCTTGAGCGCATCGTCGACTTCGCGAATCTTGCGAAAAAATGCCGACGCCTGAGCGCTCACTCTCCGATCATCGATGGAGTGGGTGATATTGCTCGCTTCTTGACGGTCCCGAGCAGCAAGCGCGGCGCGCACCGAGGCGGGGAACACACTATTTCGTCGCCCCCCCAAGACTCGACGAGCGGCTCGGTCGCATTCGCCAGCGCCCGATGTGGGGAATCCGATTGGAATGTCCAGTCCAACAAGAGCCGGGCATGGCGTGACACTGATCAGCTCGCTCGCGGACTCCAGCACATCGAATGCAAGCGCGCCTGTCCGTGAATTCCGACAGATCCGAAACCAACCTTTCTTGCAACCGTCCACGCCGGCGAGCCAGGCCACACGGGACACATAGCACGACTGCCGAATGACAAGCCTTCGAAGGGGGCGAGCAAAGGCGAGGTCGAATTGACCGCAGTGCCGGTCTGGCCACATAATGGGCTCCGGCACCGCAACCAGCCGGGATAGGAACAAATGGCAGCTCGCAAATCTGCTCGTGGAAAACCAGCCTCGACCAAGACATCCGAAGGGACCCTCTGGACGAACGAAACGTGGCGGGTACATTGCGGCAGTTTACGCCGGCACCGCGGTCGGCCTGGAAAGACAAAGCCGCTGTTTGCTGCTGTTGCCGAGAAGCTGCCATACGATTGCCTCGAATCGGTTCGCCGAGATTTCAGAGAACGCGAGCTGTCGATGGACGGCGTTTACATTGCCCATGATTCGATGGGAGTTCCCCGG
>JAQBGU010000144.1:0-22173 GCA_032128375.1 Deltaproteobacteria bacterium
GTACTTCTTGCTGACGGCACCATCGATGATGTATGTGAAGTCCTTGTCGATCGTGATTCGCTTGTCGATGACGAGATCCTTGACTGTGACGATCTCGAGCTTAAGGACGAGATCCTCAGCAATGACCTGGCCGCCCGTCAGGATGGCCATGTCCTGCATCATCGCCTTGCGGCGATCACCGAAGCCGGGCGCCTTGACGGCAGCGACGTTCAGCGTTCCTCGCAGCTTGTTCACCACCAGGGTGGCGAGCGCCTCACCTTCGATGTCTTCGGCGACGATCAGCAGCGGCTTGCCCAGGCGAGCGACTTGCTCGAGAAGGGGAAGCAGGTCCTTCATATTGCTGATCTTCTTTTCGTGCAACAGGATCAGCGGCTGTTCGATGACGGCTTCCATGCGCTCCGGATCCGTTACGAAGTACGGCGACAAGTAGCCACGATCGAACTGCATGCCCTCGACGACTTCGAGTTCGGTCTCGAGCGACTTGCCCTCTTCTACGGTGATCACACCCTCTCGGCCGACTTTCGTCATGGCCCTGGAGATGATCTCGCCGATCGTGGTGTCGCTGTTGGCCGAAATGGTGCCGACCTGAGCGATTTCTTCCGCGTCCCGAGTGGGCTTCGACATTCTCTGAAGTTCTTCAGTGATTGCCTTCACGGAGGCGTCGATGCCACGCTTGACTTCCATCGGGTTCATTCCGGCAGCGATGAGCTTGCTGCCCTCTCGGAACAGCGCCTGGGCGAGCACGGTGGCGGTGGTTGTACCGTCGCCGGCGACGTCAGAAGTCTTACTCGCGACTTCCTTCACCATCTGCGCGCCCATGTTCTCGAACTTGTCCGCGAACTCGATTTCCTTGGCGACAGTCACGCCGTCCTTGGTGACCGTGGGCGAGCCGAAGCTCTTGTCGATGATGACGTTGCGACCCTTCGGGCCGAGCGTCACGCGAACTGCATTGGCAAGACCATTGACGCCGGCGAGCAACTTCTGCCGGGCATCCTGGTCGTAGCGAATTTCTTTGGCCATCTGTTGGATCTCCTACTCAACCACGCCGAGGACGTCGTCCTCGCGGATGATGAGGTGTTCTACACCCTCGATATTGATCTCAGTTCCGGCGTATTTGCTGAACAAAATCTTGTCGCCCTTTTTGACGTCGAGCGGCTGGACCTTGCCATCTTCGTTGAGCTTGCCCTTGCCCACAGCGATGACTTTGCCCTCCTGGGGCTTTTCCTTTGCCGAATCGGGGATGATGATCCCACCGGATGTGGTCGTCTCCTCATCTTGCCGCTTGACAATGATCCGATCCTGAAGCGGACGAATCTTCATGGACTTCATTCCTCCAGCGCCTGGGGGCGCTTGCTGTTGAGTTGCGATGGTTGGTGATTTTGAGCAGTCGCAGATTGCCGAGCACCCGGCCGCCACAGAGCCTCATTGGTCCGGTGGAGAGCGGCCGCTCGAATTAGCAGTCGAGCATGTCGACTGCCAATGGCCGGGCAAGCTACGC
This sequence comes from Deltaproteobacteria bacterium, assembly GCA_032128375.1. GTDB lineage: Bacteria > Myxococcota_A > UBA9160 > UBA9160 > SMWR01 > JAJDAM01. The sequence continues at coordinate 1,499 of JAQBGU010000144.1, forward strand.
ACCGCTTCACCACAGGTCAAGCCGCCCCTGCAGTTTTTCTGGAGTTTTCTCGACCTCAGTCCGCGTCCTCGGTTTGCCGATCAAGACCGGCAGGACGAAAGGGGGCCGGATGGACGATTCCGGGACCGAAAAACCTGGACAGATCGAGCGAACCAACGCGAGGGCAGTCTTCGCCCAACTCGTCGCCTGCGCGCTCGGGAAGGCCAGTATCGAGCCCAGCCCGATGGCGACCGCCTACCTGATCGAGCTGCTCGACGAGCGGGTTCTAGAGCCTGAACCCGAGCCCGACTCGGCAACGACGCTCGCCGAGGCACTGCTGACCGCTCAGCAGGATTGCGGTGCTGTGAGGATCCGCCGAATGCGCAGCCTGGGCGATCGCGCGCTGTTCGTTTCGGGGTTCTTTGGCGACTCGCTGGCCCAAGAGATCGTCGATATCGACTATTACATGCAGATCGGCAGAAGGGCCTATAGCGACGTCGCCACCGGACTGTCGGGTCTGCGGGCTGCACCCAACTGGACGCGTCTCTACAGAGAGCTGTCTGGCCGGTTCGGCGACTTCGTCGACGTGCTCGCCGAAGTGGGAGACCGATCTCGGCCCCAGCACTCCCAGAACCTGCTGCGCATATACGAGCGATATCGACTCACCGGCAGCGAGCGGGATCGGCTGCGGCTGATTCAGAGTGGAGCCCCGCCGCCAGACAGGCGGAATCTCAAGTGGTGGCAATAGCGCCCGGCGAAGACGCGTCGGCATCGGCGGCGCAGGACAGCCGTTCTCCGCTGCAGCGCGCCGTGGCGATCGCGCAGGACTCGATCACCCGCATCTATCGGCTGGATCTTCCCTTCCGGGCGGAAAATTTCGTTGTCACCGCGGAGATCGCCCGTGCGATGCTGCCGCCGGATAGCCCCAGGTCGGGGGTCGTGATCGTGGAAGGATTCGATACTGATCACGTGGAAGTCGGACTATACGTGGACGCCCTCGATGCGGACGATCCCAACACTGTGATCGAGGAGACCAGCCACCTGGTCTATCTCGGTTGGCTGGCACTCCGAGAGTTGTCGGTGTCTCGGTTGGTTCTGGAACTTCAGGGTGAAGTCGACCGCTATGCAGTGGCCAAGCTCACCGGCCGAGATGGGATGGAACACTTCGAGAAGTTCGCATGGTGTGACTGGATGGATGCCGGCACCAAGCGTCTCTATCGGGAAGCGCATCGCCGCGCACGGGGCTACTGCCACGCGCTGGAGCGTCGGTTTCCCGATCGGTCCGACACGCCTGGCCTGCTCTGTGAGTTGAGGCGCTACTACCGGGCAACTCCCGAACAAAAACTCCACGCGCCCGGCTAGGAGCCTGCGCGGTAGAGCGCCAGCGCCAGCGTGCAGGCGATGCCGATCAAAAATTCGCCCAGCACCGCCCGCAGGCTGGATGGTTCTCACGAATCCCGAATGGAAGTAATCGTTTCTTGGCCCGACGTGTTGACTTTCGTCTCTTGTTCGTCAACTTTCCGAGGCGAACAAAAACCGAAGTCAAGTGCCGCCCGCTGCCATCGAACCGGCGCCGCAGGACGAGCGGACGCGACAGACGCGGCAGACGAACAAACAACCTGATCCATATCCATCTAGGGGGGAAATCGAATGGCGCTCACGCGGCGGCAACGCGAGGTATACGACTTCATCCGATCATTCGTCGCCGACAGAGGCTACTCCCCGAGCCTCGAAGAAATTGGTGCACACTTCAATTTGTCGTCGGTGGCCACCGTGCACAAACATGTCCAGCACCTCGTCGACAAGCGCTACCTGCGCAAAGCCTGGAACCGTTCGCGCTCGGTCGAGCCGATGGAAGAGCCGACCCGTGGCACCGTCACGTTACCGCTGCTCGGCATCGTCGCTGCCGGCGCGCCGATCGAAGCCATCGAGGTTGACGAGACCTTCGATGTTCCGCAGGACCTCGTTACCAACCGCGGCGAAAGCTATGTGCTGCGGGTGCGCGGCGAATCGATGATCGATGAGCAGATTCGCGATGGCGACTACGTAGTCGTCGAAAGCCGGTCCCAAGCACGAGATGGCGAGACGGTTGTCGCGCTGATTCGCGGAACGGAAGCGACACTGAAGAAGTTCTATCTGCGCGGCGATAGGGTGTGCCTGAAGCCGGCGAACTCCACGATGGAACCGATCGATCTCCCGACGCAAGACGTCGAGATCCAGGGCGTTGTGAAGGGATTGGTTCGCCGCTACTGAGGACAGCCACCAGCAGTTCGGGTGAAGTCCTCTACGGGCTCGAACGCGGGCTCCGTTTCAACCCTCTCCGTTTCAACCCTCTCCGTTCAACCCCCTCCGTTCAACCCCCTCCGTTCAACCCCATAGAGTGTAGAAAGTACGAATGAAACCGGGCCGATCTCACTCTTGTCACGCGGAGATTGATTTGACTACCCGATTCGTGGAGTTACCATCGCGGATACTTATTTATTTTCAATGGGTTGCGGAATTGCTTCGAATCACTCGCGCGATCGATTTCTCGACGTCGCTGCGCTATTGCCGAGGGGACCTCTCGGACGCCGAGAACGCGGAACTGTTCGGTCCACTGTCTCGGCAGCATGGCCACAATTACCGACTCGAGGTCACGTTGCTGGGCGAGCCAGATCCGCTGACGGGAATGGTGCTCGACCTGAAAGATCTCCAGCAGATCCTCGATGACGAAATCATGCATCGCTTCGATCACCGCGACTTGAACAACGACACGCCGTATTTTGAGAAGGACCCGCCGACACCCGAGAATTTCGCGCAAGTGATCTACGGGATCTTGCGATCTGCGGTTCCGGGTGGTCTGCTCGACCGGGTGCGGTTGCGGCAGGATTCCGACGTCTGGGTCGACGTATTCGAGGCTCCTTCCGCGAGTCCATCGCAAACAGGTCCTTCGCAAACTTGGTGATCGAAGAGTGATCGAGCGCACTCAACGCTACGAAATTTCGGCGGCTCATGTGCTGAGCCACCCATCGCTATCCGACGCCGACAATTTGGCAGTGTACGGAAAATGCGCGAACCCGGGGGGGCACGGCCACAACTACGGCATCGAGATCACGGTGGGGGGGCGCATCGACGATCGCACCGGGGAACTGATGGCCGCAGGGTTGCTCGATCAGATCTTCGATGAACGCATCCGCCAGCGCTTCGCAAGCCGGCTACTGAACGATGACCAAGCCTTCGGCGAGCTCGTCCCGACCGCTGAGAACATCGCGATCGTCTTTCACGCAGATCTCGCTTCCGAGATCGCGAAGCGCACAACCGCACATCTCGTCCGCGTGCGCGTCGTCGAGACACGAAGAAATTCATCGAGTATTGGAGCCCCCGAATGACGGATGTTGACGATCCGATCGAACCGTTGATTACGACATTGCTCAAAGAACTCGGTGAAGATCCAGGCCGCAACGGTCTCGAACGCACACCACTGCGTGTCGCACAGTCGATGCGGTTCTTTACTTCAGGGTATGCGCAAGACCCGGCGCGGGTCCTCAATGGTGCCCTGTTCGAGGTGAGTTACGACGAGATGGTTCTCGTCAAAGACGTCGAGTTCTACAGCCTCTGTGAACATCACATGCTTCCGTTTTTTGGTCGTGTGCATGTGGCGTACATCCCAAACGGCAAGGTGCTGGGGCTATCGAAGATTCCTCGACTGGTAGAGATGTTCGCCCGCCGGCTGCAGGTTCAGGAACGCCTCACGACCGACATCGCGGGGACGCTCGAAGAATTGTTGGAGCCCAAAGGCGTGGCGGTCGTGATCGAAGCGATCCACTTGTGCATGATGATGCGCGGCGTCCAACAGCAAAACGCATCCGCTACGACGAGTTCGATCCGGGGCGAGTTCGAGCGCGACCCGAAGACCCGGGCCGAGTTCATGGATCTGCTCAGGCGCCGCCGCGAGTCTTTCGCCTAGAGGGCGAATTTCTCGGATTCTTCAGCGTCGTCGCCTGCTCGATAGCGCTGGTGCTCTATCGCACAGACTCCTGGAGCCTGGCCATGGCTTGTCTCCCGGCTCAGCCAGATCGGGTTCAGGTTCCGCTGATCAGTTCCAGGTTGACGATCAGCTCGCCGTTTTCGGCCAACTCGTTGCGGCGCTGGCTGATCCAGGTCGAGAGGTAGGCCTGGCGCTTGCCGTTGACCAGTCGCTGGCGTTCCTGTTCGACTGCGGCGTCGACGACATCTTCTGTGGGCTCGAATCGTTCTACCAGCTGAACCAGCGCCAGTTTGTCCTCGACTTCGAACACGCGAGGGCTGCTCTGTCCCGGCTCCAGCGAGAACGCCACGGCCATCAGGTCTTGCGCAGCACCGAGTTCGGGTACGTAGCCATCCGGACGTCGTCGCAGGCGACCAGAGCGCTCCAAGCTCAAATTTGCAGCGCGTGCAGCCTCCTCCAGCGACTGACCGCCGCGGATGGCTTCCGATATGTCCTCAGCTGCCGCGACGGCGGATGCCTGTGACGCTTCGATCGCGAGCAGCTCGGTTGCCAGCTCAGCCTGAACTTGCTCGAAGCTGCGTACCTCGGCGTCGCGCCGATCTTCGACGCGAATGGCGTGAAATCCGTAGCCGGTCTTGGTCAGGCCGAGCTTTCCGATTTCCTGGCTGAATGCCGCCTCCTCGAACTCTGCAACCATCTGTCCGCGGCCCACGAATCCGAGGTCGCCGCCTTGAGATTTCGAGCCCGGGTCGTCACTGAGCTCTCTCGCTAATTTCGCCATGTCTTCGCCTGCTTCGATCCGGTCGACGGCTGCCTGTGCGGCCAACCGGACCTCTTCGGTCTTGGCGTCGTCCGCATCGGCAGGCAGCTGAAACAAGATGTGCCTTGCCTGCACCTGCTCGGGCACGTCGTAGGTGCTCGATCTGGAATCGTACAGGCTGCGGAGCTCCTCACCCCTTGTCGTCAGAAATGCTTGCAATTCCGCGGGATCAGGCACGAACCCTGCAAGCGGGGTGGGTGAGCCGAACACGAGATAGGCGACCGTGATTTCCTCGCGGGCCGCGATCACGGCCTGTCGCGCCTCACCTTCCGATACCCGTGCGAGCCCGTTCAGCATCTGGACGAGCTTGCGCGAGAGCATGTATGCGCGTTGCTGTTTGACGAAGCTGCTCTGGTTGCCAAATTCGAATTCCGCCCAATCGTCGAACTGTTTGGGGTCGAATTTGCCGTCCTGGTTTTGAAAAAAGTTGGCCGAAAGTATGAATCGCTCGATTTCGGCCTTGGCCACGGTCAATCCCAGCTCGCTGGCCACCTGTGCCATAATCGCCTGATCGACCAACGAGTTGATCGCGACCTGGTCGAGTGTGTCTTTCATCTTGCGTGCGTCGAAATCACCACCGAGCTGCTGCCGATAGTCACTCTCGCGATCTGCGCGGACGCGAGAGAACTCCCGATAGCCGAATTCATCTGCGCCGACCTGGACGACCGCTGTTGCCGAGCGCTGCAGTGGCGCACCGAGACCGATGAAGAACACGAACACGCCGCCAATGGCGGCTATGAACAGGCCGGTGACCCACCGCTGTCCCTTTCTGAGCATTTTGAGCATCGGCTCTCCATCGAGTGGTCGCGGTTCGGTTTCCAGCGGTTGAACGGGTCGGCGAAATTAACGCGCGTGCTACCGCCAGCAAGTCCCATCGACGAAACACAGTCTGACTCTTGAACCCCGTGTGCGCCGCTGGTACTCTGAAGGGACTTTGGTAAACCTGAAACATCTAGTTAATCCGAATACTTACATGACGGGCTGCAGCCTGTCTCTGACGTCAGCAGAATCGCCATGAACATCCCGTGCAGACACAAGGCAACGGCTTTCCGGATTCGTCGTTCGGAATGCTCTTCGGTAGTTTTCACGGTCCCTTTATTGGTTCCTCTCACGGTACAACTCACGATACAACTCACGGTAGAACAGGAGCGCTGAGTGATTCTCGACACCATCCTCGGTTGGTTCTCGAACGACCTCGCCATTGATCTTGGTACGGCAAACACCGTTGTGTTTGCCAAGGGGAAAGGGATCGTATCTTCGGAACCGAGTGTCGTTGCTGTGACGCGGAACTTTCGCGGCGTCGACAAAGTTCGCGCGGTCGGCCAGGAAGCCAAGGATATGCTCGGTCGAACACCGGGAAACATCGTTGCGATTCGACCGATGAAGGACGGCGTGATCGCCGACTTCGACATCACTGAAGCCATGTTGCGCTACTTCATCAACAAGGCTCACGACCGAAAGAGATTGATTCGTCCCCGTATCGTGATCGCTGTGCCTTCGGGGATTACCGAGGTCGAAAAACGCGCGGTACGCGAATCTGCAATGTCGGCCGGCGCGCGCGAGGTCTACCTGATTGAGGAGCCGATGGCGGCTGCGATCGGAGCAGGGCTTCCGGTGACGGAGCCTTCCGGAAACATGATCATCGACATCGGGGGCGGTACTACGGAAGTCGCCGTAATCTCGCTTTCGGGCATTGTGTACGCCAACTCGACCCGCGTCGGTGGTGACAAGATGGACGACGCAATCATCAGTTACGTCAAGCGCAAGTACAACTTGCTGATCGGAGAGCGCACCGCGGAGCTGATCAAGATCAAGATCGGCACAGCGTACCACGGTAGCGAGATCAGGACGATGGAGATCAAGGGGCGAGACCTGGTTGCGGGCGTGCCGAAGACGCTCGAGCTCAAGAGCGATGAGGTTTGCGAAGCGCTGGCGGAGACCGTCAATGCGGTCGTCGAGAGCGTGCGGATCGCGCTCGAGCGCACACCGCCCGAGTTGGCTGCCGACATCGTCGACAAGGGAATCGTATTGGTGGGCGGCGGATCGCTGCTGCGCGACCTGGATGTTCTACTGCGGGAGTCCACCGGACTTCCGGTAATGTTGGCGGAAGACCCCCTGAACGCCGTTGCGATCGGTACTGGGCGCACGCTCGAAGAGCTACCGCTGCTCAAGGATATTGCGCTGCGCGCGTAAGCCTGATCGCTCCCTGAGCGGGGGGCCATGGCCGAATTTCGAAATCGAACGCCCCTATCCGCACTCTTGGCGGGGCTGGTGGCGCTTGCCGTGGTCGCGATGGTCGTCGACCGCCGTGCCGTGTTGCGCCCCCGAAGCGAGCAGTCCGGTTGGATCGGCTCGGTGCTCGATGTGGCGGTGCCGGTCCAGCAGATGATCGCACTTCCCTTCGAGCTGACCCGAGGCGCCTGGCGAAGCTACGTCGCCGTCGTGGGCGTCGGCGAGGAAAACGAGGTACTTCGCTCGAAGCTCGCGCTGTTGGAAGACGAAAATCTGCAATTGCGCGAAGCGTTGGTGGCGAGTGGTCGACTCGAGCGGATTGCAGCGATCCGCGAGGAGTTCGAAGTGCCGATGCTGGCATCAGAGCTGGTTGGTGTCGACGCGTCTGTGTGGTTTCGCTCCGTGCTGGTCAACCGCGGAAGGGCCCACGGCGTGCAGTCTGGCATGCCCGTTATTTCTGAACAAGGGTTGGTGGGGTTGGTGACATCGACGTCGAATACGGCATCCAAGGCGATGCTGGTGCTGGACCGACTGAGCGCGGTCGATGGCATCGTGCAGCGCAGTCGCTCGCGGGGGATCGTTCGCGGTAGCGGAACGGACCAGCTCAATTTTGAGTTCGTCGTTCGAGAAAGCGACGTTCGGATCGGCGATGTGGTCATCACATCCGGACTCGGTGGGATCCACCCCAAGGGCATCCGCATCGGCACGGTGACGTCTGTGTCGGACCCGGGTTCCGACTTGCTACAGACCGCCACGCTGACGCCGGCGGTGGATTTCGGTCGACTCGAACTCGTGTTCATCATGTTGCGGCGCGGGTCGACGATGGAATTATTGTACCAGGCCGAAGACGCCGCCGTTGCTGGCGTGCCAGCTTTGAATCGCTCGCAGCAGTGAAACGCGTCGTCGTAATAATGTCGCTGGGGATGCTTGCGCCGATGATCCAGGGCGTTGCGGGTAGTTTTGTTCCGTCGCGATTCTGTCCAGACTTGAGCATGCTATGGGTCGTCGGTCTCGGGCTGTATTGGCGCAGCACAGGTGGCGGCGCGGTAATTTCGACCGTCCTGGGTTTCATCGTCGATCTGTTGTCCGGCTCGCTTTTCGGTCAACACGCGCTGCTTCGCCTGGCCGCCTTTGGCGCGGCGCGTGTCTCCAGCCGGCAGCTGAATCTGCGCGGGACGCTCCCGCTCATGACGTTCGTGGCGGTGTTCTCGGTGGCCAATGCAATCGGTAGCTCGCTTCTGACCATATTTTTCGCGTCGGGTCACGCGGTCGATATGACGATCGTGATGCACTTGATCCCCCACACGATCGTCAATGCGATATTCGCAGTGCCCGTGATTCGGCTGGTCGGAGGCATCTCGAGCTGGCTCGACGACTCGGCGCGTCAGCTCTTGATCCTGCAACCGCGTAACGGGTCGGGCTGATGGCGAACGAATCGGGCGGGGATCGACTGGGTGCGGGCGTCGATGCATCATTTGCCGATCGAGTCCCGATTGTCGCGGCGTTCATTATTGCGGTGTTCGCGATCTTTCTGGTTCGTCTGTTTCAACTTCAGGTTGTCGAGGGCGAAGCGCTCGGGAACAGGGCTCGTCGCAACTCGGTTCGGACTGTTCGTCTCGAGGTGTCACGGGGCAACATCGTCGACCGGTTGGGCCGCGAACTCGCAACGACGCGGCCTGCATACGGCGTCGGCGTGATGCCAGCCGGATTGACGCGACCCGAGCAGACCTTCGCAGCGTTGAGCGACCTCTTGGAGATCGAACCCGCGGAATTCGAAGAGCGCGTCGGGAAGCCCCGCGGTCGCGCGCTCTTCCAACCGGTACGACTTGCGAATGATCTGCCTTACGACTCACGTACCCGGGTGGAGTCGCATCTGTTCGCGCTCCCTGGCGTGTTTGCCGATGTCAGCCCGCGCCGCTTCTACGTCGGCGGAGACCTCGCCGCGCATCTGCTCGGCTACATCGGAGAAATCCAACTGAAGCAACTCGAGCGTCGAGCTTTTGCTGGGTATCGGCCAGGGGAAGTCATCGGCCAGTCCGGTATCGAAAGTCGATTCCAATCCGCATTGCGGGGAAGGGCGGGGGGGCGCAATGTGGTCGTCGATGTGTCGGGTCGTGTCGACGAGATCCTCGACGAGGTAGAACCGACTCCGGGTGGGACGGTGATGTTGACGATCGATCGCGATCTGCAGCAAGTGGCCGAGGATGCGTTCATGCCCGATGTGCTGGGTGAGCCGCCCAAGCGCGGCGCCGTAGTCGTGATGGACGTGCGCAATGGAGATGTCCTCGCGCTGGTCTCGCGTCCCGCCTTCGACCCCAATTCTTTCGCCGGTGGTATCGACGCCGCAACATGGAAGGAGCTGACCGAAGCCGAGGACCAACCGCTGCACGACCGCGCTTTGTCCGGCCAGTATCCGCCCGGTTCGACCTACAAGGTCTTTCTCGCCGCAGCGGGGCTGGAAGAAGGCATCATAGATCCCGACGCGACGGTCTATTGCCCGGGTTCGTTCAAGCTCGGCCGGCGAACCTATCGCTGCTGGAAACAGGGCGGCCATGGGGCGGTCAACCTGCACGCTGCGTTGGTGAGATCGTGTGATGTGTATTTCTACCAGCTCGGCCTGAAGCTCGGAATCGACCGAATGGCTTTTTTTGCGAACGGGTTCAACCTGGGCCGCAAGACTGGGATCGAGGTGGGTAACGAAGCAACCGGTCTGATCCCGACCCGCGACTGGAAGGAGCGGCGCTTCTCTGAAGTCTGGATGCAGGGCGAGACTGTGTCGGCTTCGATCGGGCAGGGTTTCAACTTGACCACTCCGATCCAACTCGCCGTTGCGTACGCCGCGATCGCCAACGGCGGAAAGCTGCTTCGGCCACGCATCTGGTTGCGAATCGACGCTCGCGATGGTGTTACGACCGAAGGGCCAGCACCGGAAGTGTTCGCCACAGTGCCGGTCTCGAAAGAACACCTCGCGACCGTAGTCAGGGGACTGGTGGGTGTGGTGAATGAAGCGGGTGGAACGGGCGGTGCGGCTCGATTGCCCGGGATCCGGGTTGCAGGAAAGACCGGGACTGCGCAGGTCGTGAGTCTCAAGCAGACCGAGAACCTCGAAGATCACGAGATTCCCATCAAGTATCGAGACCACGGTTGGTTCGCCGCTTTTGCACCCGCGGACGCGCCCGAGCTGGTGGTCGTCGCACTCGCCGAACACGGGGGCCACGGGGGCAGCGCGGCTGGCCCCATCGTGAAGGCCGTGCTCTCACACTATTTCGAAGCCCAGCGCGTGGAGGAGCCGCCGGAACCGCCAGAGCTCGGAGAGCAGGGAGAAAGCCTTGTTCGGAATTGATCGCCGCCTGGTACAGAACTTCGACTGGGCGCTGTTGCTACTGGTCGCGTCGATTGTCGCGATCGGGATCTTCAACCTCGCATCCGCGACCCACGTCGACGACGAACTGACGGGAGAGCTTCGCCGCCAGCTGGTCTCGCTCAGCCTCGGCGGAGTCGCGCTGTTAGTCGCTGTGGCGGTTGATTATCGACATTTCGAACGGCTCGCACTTCCCGCCTTTGGAGTCTGTGTGGCGTTGCTGGCAGCCACGTTGGTGTTCGCACCGGTCACCCGCGGGAGCCAGAGCTGGCTCTTTGGCGGACGACTGCAGCCGTCAGAACTCGCGAAACTCGGCCTGATTCTCGCGCTCGCGCGGTACTTTTGTCGCAACCCTCCCGGTGAGATCCGCCGCCTGAGAGACCTGATGCGTCCATGCATGATCGCGGCCGTGCCGGTGGGGTTGATCGTCGCCCAGCGCGACATGGGGGTAGCGCTGTTGACGCTGCTGATCGGGGCGACCTATATCTCGATGGTTCGCATCCCGTGGCGCGCCTGGCTGGGTGTTGCGGCCGTCGCGATCGCGGCTCTGATTACGCTGTGGATGTTCGTATTGGCACCGTATCAACAGCGCCGCATCCTCGATGTCGTCGATCCGGGCCGCGACCCACTCGCCTCCGGCTACCAGGCCATGCAATCCCGAATCGCGATCGGCTCGGGCGGGCTGTTGGGTGCCGGATACCGCGCTGGCACCCAGACTCAACTGCGTTTCCTCCCGACCCAGCACACCGATTTTGCGTTCTCGGTTCTTGCGGAAGAATGGGGCTTCGTCGGCAGTATCGCGGTCTTGACTTTGTACATGACGTTGATGCTGTGGGGACTGCGCATTGCCCGGAGTTCAAAAGATGGCTTCGGAGCCATGCTGGCGTTGGGGATCGTCGGGACCTTGTTCTGGCCGGTGGTACTGAACATCGGGATGGTGCTTGGGATCGCGCCCGTCATCGGCGTCCCACTCCCGCTGTTTTCTTACGGGGGCTCCGCGTTGGTCTCTTCGCTTCTGGGGCTGGGCTTGCTGATGAATATCTCGATGAGGCGGTATGTGTTCTAGGCCGACCCAAGCTGGGTCGGGCGACGACGTGGATGCTTTCGCTGCGCAGCGGCGAATGCGCGACTAGCTCGAAAGAGGATAGCGTCTCTTTCGAGTAGGCCGCACGAGTGGTCGTCGCGAGGCTTCGAGGATTTCAGCCGCAATTTTTCAGCACGATGGTACGCTGACGCCATGGCGCTCCCGGAAATCCACAGAGACCGACCCCAGATCGGCGCGTTCTTCGACATGGACAAGACCATCATCGCCGAGAACTCTGCGAGTCTGTTCATGCGACATCGGTACCAGCAAGGCGAGATCGGGAACATGGACTTGCTCAAGGGGCTCGGCGCCTATCTGCAGTACAAGCTCGGGATTCTCGATATTCGCAGTTGGACGGTCGGCATGATGGAGCAGTTTTCCGGCCAATCGGAGCAGGAACTCGAGCGGGATGCGCTCACATGGGTAGAGGATATGGTCGTCGATACGATTTATCCCGAAGCGGCATCCCTCATCAGCGAACACAAAGCACAGGGCCATGTGGTCGCCATCGTCTCCGGAGCCACGCGCTTCGTCGTCAAGCCCATTGCCAACCACGTCGGCGTCGAGCACATCCTGTACACGAAACTCGAAGTCGAAAACGGGGCGTTCACTGGCCGCGTGATCGAGCCCATCTGTTTCGAAGAGGGGAAAATTTACTGGCTTCAGCAGTTCATCGAAGAGCACCGCATCGATCTGGCGATGAGCTACTTCTACACCGATTCGATCACAGACTTGCCGCTGCTCGATATCGTCGGACACCCGGTCGCCACGAATCCAGACCCCATGCTCTACCGCACGGCTGTCAAGCGGCGTTGGCCGGTGCGATTCTTCGAGCCTCCGAACACATCCGGGATGTAAGCGATGGAAGCCAGGGCAGCTGATGGATCTCTCTCGCACGTCGATGGGTCAGCCGACCAGCAGGACCTCGCGCTCGTAGGAGCCGACGTCGTCGTAGTATCGCAATGGCTCGCCACGGGCCGCTTCCCGATTCGGGAGTGGTTCGGCCGCGGTCCGCGAGAACAACTCGGCTAGGATCGAACGCAAGTTCTCCGATTCATCGCCGCTGCGAAGTGACGCGGAGAAACGATCGCCGCGTAGCCGCACCACCCGCAGCGCGTCGCCGTCGCAGGAGTGCCAGTTCAGGGCGAGATCGATCAGCACCACTGGATCCTTTGCGAGGCCGGCGATCATGGCGACGCCAACGGCCTGGACCTTCGCGTAGTCGAGCCGGGCATTGCGGCCATCGTGCATCTGCAGACGCACGGCGTCCTCGGTCAGCGACTGGGACACGGCTTCCGTCGCTTTCAAGCGCGAGAATCGAATCGACGGCACGAACGATTCGACCGTCTGCTCTTCCGCCCGCTCCGCCAGGTTCGCGTCGAATGTTGTTGCGTCTGGCTCCGCGCGGGGGCGCTGGGCCTGGATCGTCGCGGACACTGCACGAACGGGATCGGGTGCAGTCGGGCTCGAAGCGGGAGACGGCCGCACTGAATCGCTCGCCATATTTTGCTCGAGTTCGGTAACCCAGCCTTCGAGTCGGGCGCGTTTTGCAGCTGCGAGGTCGGGAGACTGCAGCACCCACTGCGCGGCGAGCAGTGCGGTGGGCGGATCGAGTTCGCGGGCCTGTTCCACGATGCGCGTCGCGAGTCCGGTCGTGAGTCCCGGCGTCTGGGGTTCGAGTGCGGCGCGCAACGCGTGAACGGCACGATCCGATCGGCGCTCCCGCAATGCACTGGCGATCCGAATCAGTGTCCCCGCATCGGCGCGAGCGTCGACTACGACGTCCATCAGGTCACACCAGAGATTGGCTGCCTCGTCGAAATTTCCCGCGGCGGCCAGTCGCCGGATCACACGCATCAGCGGCGCGGAGGCTTCGGGTCCCCGTTCCAATACCACGCAGGTGCGCCAGAAAGCGACCGCCAGCTGCTCATCCGACGGCTTCGCCCGCAGCTCCTTGTCGAGCAACCGGTGGGCCATGGCCGGATTGCCGCGGGCATGCGCAGCCTCGGCTTTCTTGAGCACACGCCGGGTTTTCAGTGCCGCGCTCAAGCGCTCGCCGGCCTCGCTCTCCTTCACCCGCTGGGCGGCCGAGCCGAGTGCGCGGCCCGCCCGCTCGCGCGTTTGGCGCAGGCGTCGGAGCGTCGCCGACCCCGCGCTGCGCAGCACGCCTCGAGATCGTTCGCGGAACCCGCTTTGTCCGGATCGGCTCTCGCTGTTCTCGTCGTTCAAAGGACTGACCCTCCCGGCTTGACTAGCATGCGCAAAGGCTGCGCTTGGAGCAGACTCTTTCGAGTGTCGTCGGCCGAACGGAGCTTCGGCTTGACGATCGTGAACGATCGTTCGACAGGCGATTTTTTGAGCTGCCGGATGCCTGCCGTGTCCGGGGTCACACATGCGATGAGTCGGCGGGTCGAATGAATTGCTGGTGATGCAATCCAGGAGGTCTGCACCTGTGAATGGCGATGAGACAGATCAGGCTGGCTGCCCGCTGGCGTGGGCCGGCTGCGCGCGACGCGCGCGGCGACGCGCGTCTGCGATGTTATTCGATCGCCTGATGGCGTGGACGCTCGCGTTCTCCCTGCTGAGCGGGATGGCTGGTTCTGCGAGCTTCGCCGACGAGGTTTCCAGGGAGCAGATGCAGGGCCTGGATGAGCAGGTCCAGGAGGTCAAATCGGACGTGCTCGGGATTGCGGCCGAGCTCAGCCTGCTCGAGGAGCGATTGCTCTATCCGTCCGATACACAGGTCGGCGTGTTCGTCTCGCTCGCTGAAGGCGACAACTTCCGGCTCGACTCCGTACAGATCCGGATCGACGGCGAGGCCGTTGCGCACCACATCTACAGCTTCAAGGAGCTGGAGGCGCTCAGGAAGGGAGGCGTGCAGCGGATCTACACCGGTAACGTGGTCACCGGCGAGCATCGGCTCGAGGTATCGGTTGCCGGCAAGCTGGCAGGCGGTGCGGACTTCAGCGAGAGCCAGGCCTTCGGCTTCCGCAAGGAAGTCGAGCCGAAGCTCGTCGGGATCACGCTCAGTGGTCAGGATGGCGATGGCCGCATCCAGTTGGACGGCTGGTAGGTATGTCGGGCTTTGCCAAAAGACAGATCGGATTTGCCGTGGCGGCTCTGTGTGCGGCCGGGGCAGCAGAAGGCGTGGAGCTGAAAGATCTCTATTTCGGCGAAACCCTCTACCACGCTTACCAGGAGCACTACTTCGACGCGCTCGAGCGTCTCGATACCGAGATCGCTCAACACTACGGCGTCGACGAGCCCGAACGGGACGCGCTTCAGCATCACATCGATCAAGCGGAATTCTCGGTCGGCGACTTTGAGCTCCGCTATCGGATGCACCACCGAGCGGGTCGAGCCATCCAGGCGGTCTTGGACGGCGACGTCGAGGAGCCGGTGCGCAACGACGCTGCGTTCCGTCTGGCGCGCATTCACTTCCAGAAGGACCAGCCCGACGCGGCTCTGCACGCGCTCGAACGGATCAGCGGCCGAATCCCCGAAGAAATTCAAGACGACGTCGAGTTCCTTCGCGCGAATATCTACATGGCGACCGGCCGAGCGCCGGACGCCGTCGACGTACTCAGACGCCTGCAGCCATCGGGAGCCCTGAAGGGCTTTGCGGCCCATAACCTCGGCATCGCGCTGTTGCGCGATGGCCGACAGCAGGAAGCCATCCAGCAGCTGGACCGCTCGGGACAGCGCAAGGGCGGCGACCGCGCAGCCCGCGCAATTCGGGACAAGTCGAATCTGCTGCTCGGAACGTTGTTGTTCGAGTCATCAGAGTTCGGGCCGGCACAACAGGCGCTGGACCGTGTGCGCCTGGAGGGACCGTTCTCCAACCAGGCGCTGCTTCGCGCGGGTTGGGCCGACGTGCTGGCGGAAAAATTCGATCGGGCGGTCGTTCCCTGGAGCATTCTGACGGCGCGCGATTCGACCGACGCCGCGGTCCAGGAGGCGATCTTGGCGCTGCCTTACGCGTACGGCGTGCTGAACGTGCACGGGCGTGCCGCATTGTTGTATGGCAGGGCCGTCGAGGTTTTCGGTAGCGAACTCGGCAAGCTGGACGCCTCCATCCGTAGCATTCGGGACGGTGTGTTCCTCGAGTCGCTGGTACGAGAGGAGATCCGACAGGACAAGGACTGGGTCATTCGGCTGCGAAGCCTGCCCGATGCACCAGAGACCTTCTACCTGATGGCCTTGATGGCCACCCACGATTTCCAGACGTCGCTGCAGAACTACCTCGACCTGGAAGACATGCGCAGAAAACTGATTGCGTGGCATCGAAGCCTAGACGCCTTCGACGACATCATCTCGTTGCGCCGCCGGTACTACGAACCCCTGCTGCCCGAGATCGACGCTCAGTTCAGGACGTTGGATGCGCAGATTCGCCTGCGTGTCGAACAGCGCAAGCATCTAGAGGCGCGCCTCGAGCAGTTGCTGATCTCCCCGAGACCGGAGCTGCTGGCGACCGCGGACGAGAGACTGTCGGGTGCGCGGATCGACGCATTGGAGGCGGCGCTGTCGCATGCTGCCGATCCCGAACCGGACGCGCTGCAGTTTCGCATCCGACGCTTGAAGGGTGTTCTGGCCTGGATCCTCGACACCGAATACCAGCAGCGCCTGACCGACGCCCACGAACACCTGCAGGAGCTGAACGAACACGTGGATGCGATGACTGCGCAGTACGACGCGTTCGTGCGTACGCGACAAGCCGCAACACACAGCTACGACGGGTACGAGGCTCCGATCGGCGTCCTGCGCATGCGCGTCGCTGGTGCCCTGGTGCGCTTGAACGTTCTGATGGCGCGGCAGGGTCACGTGCTCGAGACCGTCGCCGTCCAGGAACTGCTGGTGCGCCGGGAGCGATTGGAGAACTACCAGAATCAGGCCCGTTTCGCGCTTGCAGACAGCTACGACCGCGCCGCCCAGGCGCAGGTTCAGTGACGATCGGAAAAAGATGCGCTGCGTCCGTACCCTCACACTTCTCGCTCCGATTCTCTGCGCCGCCTGCGCGGGGAATCCCGATCGGCACACGCTCGCCAGCTTGCGCGACCTGGAGCCCGACGTGACGGAAGTGAGAATCGAAGATGGCCTCGACCAGGCCATGCACAGCTACCGCAGCTTCCTCGAACAGACTCCGGAGTCGACCTTGACCCCCGAAGCCATGCGGCGGCTGGCGGACCTGAAGCTGGAGAAGGACTTCGGAATTCGCGGTGACGCGCAGCTCGCCGAGCACCCGGTCGAGCCCCCTATTCCAAACGGGCTGGCGGAAGTCGGGATATCGGATCGGGCGAGCGCTACGGGTATCGGGGACCACTCGGAGTCCGAAGCGGATTTCGAGCGGCGTGCGGTCCGCGAACGCGGGGCGATTGCGCCAAACCCGGACTCTGGGCTCCGGCACCCCAGCGGCGAGGAACTCGAGTGGGCGGGACCGCTGGAGGCGATCGAACTCTATGACCGGATTCTCGCCGCCTATCCCGCGTACCCGCACAACGATCAGGTCCTGTACCAGAAGGCGCGAGCGCTCGACGAGTTGGGACGCACCGACGACGCCATCGCGGTGATCGCGAACCTGATTTCCGCGTACCCGCACTCCAAGTACATCGACGAAGTCCAGTTCCGGCGGGCCGAGTATTTCTTCACCCGGAAGCGGTATCTGGAAGCTGAAGAGGCCTATCGGGCCGTCACCGAGATGGGTGTCGAATCGGGGTTCTACGAGCTGGCCTTGTACAAGCTCGGATGGACGTTTTACAAGCAGGATCTGCACGAACAGGCCCTGGACAGTTACGTTGCGCTACTCGATTACAAGGTTGCTACCGGGTACGACTTTGATCAGTCCGCCGACGAGGCCGACGAGCGCCGAATCGCCGACACCTACCGGGTCATCAGTCTCAGCTTCTCCTATATCGGTGGGCCGGAAGCCGTGCTGGCCTACTTCGCTGCGAAGGGCAACCGCAGTTACGAGGACCGCGTCTACAGCCACCTGGGCGAGTTCTACCTCGGCAAGCTCCGGTACAACGATGCGGCGGCCGCCTATCAGACGTTCGTCGCGCTGTATCCCCTGCGCCGGGCTTCGCCTCACTTCGGCATGCGGGTGGTCGAGATCTACGAAGCGGGCGGTTTTCCGATCCTCGTACTGGAATCGAAGAAGAGCTTCGCGGCCCGCTACGGGCTGCACTCAGAGTATTGGCGGCATTTCGACGTCGCCGATTCGCTGGAGGTGCTCAGCTATCTGAAGAGCAATCTGAAGGATCTGGCGAATCACTACCACGCGCACTACCAGGAGCCGGAGCTGGTGGACGAACAGGCCGCCAATTTCGCGGAGGCGCTGCACTGGTATCGCGCGTACCTCGACTCGTTTCCGGAAGACCTCCAGACGCCTGGCATCCACTACCAGCTGGCCGACCTGATTCTAGAGCACGAGGATTTTCGCGCGGCGGCCCAGCAGTACGAGCAGATCGCCTACGGATATCCCGACCATGAGCAGGCCGCCGCGGCAGGATACGCGGCGATATACGCGCATCGCGAGAATCAACACGCTGCACCCGAGACACAGCGCACGGGGGTCAGGCGCGATGCCGTCACCAGCACGCTGCGGTTCGTGGACCGCTTTCCCGAACACGAACAAGCCCCCACAGTGCTGGGCGCCGCGCTCGCAGACCTGTACGACATGAAGGAGTACGCGCAGGCCATCGACAGAGGGCAGTCGCTAATCGATGGCTATCCCGAGGCGGACGTCTCGGTTCGTCGCTCCGCGTGGTTCGTCATCGCCCACTCCTCATTCGACATCGGACAGTACGCGAACGCCGAGCACGCCTACGCGGCCGTGCTCGACGTGACGTCGGCGGATGACGAGTCGCGCCAGGGCCTGGTCGACAATCTGGCCGCCGCCATCTACAAGCAGGGCGAGCAGGCCAACCTTACGAACGATCATCGGCTGGCTGCCGATCACTTCCTGAGAATCCGGCAGGCCGCACCCAGCTCCGAGATCCGCCCCGCGGCGGAGTACGACGCCGGTGCCGCGCTGATCCGGCTCGAGGATTGGACGGGAGCGGCCGCGGTGCTGGAGGCGTTCCGACAATCCTATCCGGACCACGAACTGAACCGCGAGGCCACCAAGCAGATCGCGCTCGTCTACCGCGAGAAGGGAGACATCTCCCGCGCCGCCGGGGAGTACGAGCGAGTCGCCGACGAATCCAACGATCCCGAGCTGCGCAGCGAGGCCCTGCTCCTCGCAGGTGATCTGTACGAGCAAGCATGGGTCCCGGAGCGGGCGCTCGCGGTGTACCGCAGCTACGTCACCCAGTTCCCGAAGCCGCTCGAGACCGCCGTGGAGACCCGATTCAAGATCGCGAAGCTCCACCATGCGGCGCACGACGAACAGGCCTACCACGAACAGTTGCGCCAGATCGTGGCGATCGATTCTGCCGCCGGCGACGGGCGCACTGAACGGATTCGCCATCTCGCTGCGCAGTCGGCCTTGGCGTTGGCCGAGATCCTCTACCAGCGCTTCGACGAGGTCGCGTTGGTCCAGCCGTTCGAGCAGAACCTGCAGCAGAAGCAGCAACGCATGGATGCGGCGCTCGAAGCGTTCGGCAGACTCGTCGACTACGAGATCGGAGAAGTCATTGCGGCTGCGACGTTCTACATGGCCGAGGTCTACTTCGACTTCAGCCAGGCGCTGATCGAATCCGAGCGCCCGACCGGTCTCGATCCCGCCGCGAAACAGGCATACGAGATGGCTCTCGACGAAGAGGCGTTCCCCTTTGAACAACGTGCCATCGAAGTGCACGAGAAAAATCTGGATCTGATGGCCGCGGGCATCTTCAACGCATGGATCGAGAAGAGCCTCGCCAAGCTCGGAACCCTGATGCCCGGGCGATACGCGAAGTTCGAACAGAGCAGCGGCTTCATCGCTTCGATCGACAGCTACGCGTATCGATCACCGCGTGCAATGGACAGCGATGCCGACGAGACCAAAACCGACGAATCGACAGATTCAAAGACACCAGCGGGATGAGCGATGCGAGCACTCGATAGAGACCGGATTCCGACTGCGGCCTGGCGTTGCGTGGCGATCATCGCGGTCGCGCTGCTGGCTTCCGCTTGCGCCATCTCGGCGAGGCGTCCTGCAGCGGTCGCGACCCAGAACGGCTTCACGATCAGCGATGGTGTCCGCGCCAGTGCGAAGATTCGCGACACGTTCGAGGAGGCCCTGCGTCTGCTCGAACAGAAGCAATTCGAGCGCGCCATTCCGTTGCTCGTCGAGGTGACGGAGGCGGCACCCGGGTCGACGACGGCCCACATCGACCTGGGCATCGCCTATCGACAGGTGGACGATCTCGAACGCGCGAGGCTGAGCATTCAGCGGGCCGTGGAGCTCAACCCGGGTCACCCGGTCGCGCACAATGAGCTCGGGATCGTTTACCGAAGGACCGGACAATTCGAAAAAGCGCGCGCCAGCTACGAGAGTGCGCTGGCGCTGTATCCAGACTTTCACTTCGCGCGACGCAACCTGGCGATCCTATGCGACGTTTATCTCTCGGACGTGAGCTGCGCACTCGAGAACTACGAGCGGTACAGCGAGGTCGTGACGGACGACGCGGCCGTAGCGATGTGGATCACGGATCTGCGCAAGCGGATCCGGGAGTAGGTATGCCCATATTACGCATTTCAGCATATCTCACGCTGGTGTTCTTGATTGCGAGCGCCGCGCTGAGCCAGGAGTCCGACGATGACACGTTGATCTCGGGTATGTCGATCGTCGGCGACCACGAGTCGCCGAAGTCGCTCGTGATCGTGCCTTGGAAAAGTTCGGACCTGGGCGGCAGGCTCGATGTTTCGCGGCTTCTCGATGATGGTCGCCAACCGGTCGACCGGGACGTTTTCATCAGGGAGCTGAATTACTACCAGATCGGAGCGGAGTCGCGCACAACGTACGGCCCCGACACTCAATAGATTCGCGACCACGCAGTACACCATGTCAAGGAGAAATCGGTGATGGACTTCATGTATTCGATCGTAGGGTTCTTCGTAACGGGGGGGCCGTTCATGTACCCGATCCTGCTCGTGTTCGCAGTCGGAACTGCGATCGCGATCGAGCGCTACGTCACATTGACGATGGTGACTGCGAAGAACCAGAGCGCGTGGAGCAAGGTACAGCCCGCGCTCATGAACGGTGACTTCGACCAGGCACGGGAGATGACCACCAACGACGACTCGACCATCT
>JAQBGU010000145.1:0-2827 GCA_032128375.1 Deltaproteobacteria bacterium
ACCTTCTTGCCGCCCGGCAACCCCTGCACCCAGTTGTGGACCATCTCGCCGGCCTCGTCGTCGACCTCGGTGATGGTTCGACTCTCGCCGGTCTCGACCGACAGGGCCAGCAGGCCGGAGCGCTTCGACTGCGTGAAGAAGATCTCTTCAGGCGTGCGCCACTCGAAGCCGCGGACGACCGGCGGAAGCGAGCCGATGCGTACCGGAGCGCCGCCCGAGAGCGCGACCTTCATGACGTCGTTCCCTCGCAGAAACCCGACCCACCGATTGTCCGGGGAGAAGAACGGCGCTGTCGCGCCGCCGGTGTCCGGGATCGGTTGTGCTTCGGCGGAGTCCAGCGGTCGCAGATAGAGTCGCGCCATCTGATCGTCACGACCGACGAAGACGACCCAACGGCCGTCCGGCGAGATGGTCAACGGAGGGAGTTCGCCTTGGTTGACCGTCACGCCCGGCGGTGTCGGGGCGAACAGTTGCACCAACCGTGTGTCGGAAGAGGGCGATTCCGGCCTGGACGCGGTGCCGAGGAACCAGGCGACGAAGGCAACGACTGTAACGAGTGCCAATAGGCCGGCCCAGCGCGGCAAGCTGCCGACGTCGGGCCGTGTCGGGGCGGGAGATGCCTCGGCTCGGGACTGCAAGCAGTCGTCTATTTCGAGAGCGGCGTCGCCGATGTGGCGAAGGCGTTTGCGTGGATCTTTCCGCAGGCAGCGTTGGATCAGATGCACGATGCTCGGCGACGTGTCGACGGGAAGCGTACTCAGATCGGGCTCGCTCTGCAGCACGGCTGCCAACGTGTCGGGGATCGTCGCCCCGCGAAAAGGTGAAGTGCCGCTGAGCAATTCGAGCATCACGCAGCCGAAAGCCCAGATGTCCGTTCTCTTATCCACCGGCCCGCCGCGTGCCTGCTCGGGGCTCATGTAGGCGGCGGTGCCGAGGATCACGCCGGCGAGCGTGCCGTTCGAGGTGACCGTCGGGGAGATGGACGGGTTGACCGCGGGGCTTGCCTCCTCGATCGTCTTGGCCAGCCCGAAGTCGAGCACCTTCACGCGACCGTCCGGCGCGAGCATGACGTTGGCGGGTTTGAGGTCCCGATGGACGATGCCGCGCTCGTGCGCCGCCTCGAGCGCTTCGGCGATCTGTTGGCAGATCTCCAAGGCTTCCGCCTGGGACGAACGGCCTCGCGCAAGATGGACGGCGAGATCCTCGCCCTCAATCAACTCCATCACGAGGAAAGTCGTCGAGGAGTCGCGTTCCAGCCCATGGACCTGCGCGACGTTCGGGTGATTCAGCGCGGCGAGCGATTTCGCCTCGCGTTCGAAGCGCGCCAGACGCTCGTCATTGGTCGAGAGCTGTGCGGGAAGCACCTTGATCGCCACACTACGGTCGAGTTTGGTGTCCGTTGCCTTCCAGACGATCCCCATTCCGCCTTCGCCGATCTGCTCGACGAGTTGGTAGTGCAGCAACATGTCGGCGGGTTTGAGGCCCATCCGCTCAGTCCCTCAAGTATGAACGAGAGTCTAACGCACACCTTGGCCGGAGGCCGAGGCCTGGCCCGGTCAGACGTCGGTTGCGGGTAGTCGAATCAATCCACGTTTTTGAAGAACGGGCTTCCGATATCGGGTGATGTGTCAACGTCGACTACCTTAGCCGGACGACCGGAATTGGCCCATTCTAACCTCCCGAAATTCGCAAACAACGGGTCGCTCGGGAACTTGAAGTCCTCGGGCGGAAATCAACAGCGCCCCAGCTCCCCTGGCCTCGACCGAATCGAATGAAGTGATCTGTCACAAGAGGCGTCGGGACACCTGTCCCGCCGCTTTCCACTATCTCTCCACGACTGGGGAGGACTGTAGGGGACTCCTGGGGACTCACGGGGACAACGAGTTAGATCGCAACCCGTTGCCCCTCTTCGATTTGATTACGAAAGTCGCGCGTCGCCAACGTTTCTTGCGCAGCGTTACCTGCGTGAGCAGCCATTGAAATCCAGGTCGGTCTGCGAAGCCACTCGCCGTGATCCCCTGGTCGTCTTCGACGAGAGTTGGATTGGACCATCCGAGGGAGATCGCTTTCTCGCGAAGGCCACGTTGGAGCCGTGTGCTCTCGGTGTGCTCGCGGACCTGCTGGGGATCCGACTGGCGGACATAGACGTTGGCACTGCGCTCGAGATGTCGTGGGGCAATACGATGTTGGTCAGCAGGATTCACGGCGCACCTCCGATCCCTGCCGGGCCCGTCTTCCGAGAGCGTGGAGCAACATCCGAGCGATGATCTCGATGCTCTTCTTGCGGGCGTCGGGAGGAAGAGGCTGGCTGAGTTGCTGCCTGTCGAGTAGTAGTAGTAGCTGGAGTCGGTCGGTTCTCACGGGCATCCTCCTTTGCTTGGTCGCTTTGGAGAATGCCTTGCTGGCAGCCGATCGGCTCCAGTTGTTTTTCGATGCGCGCCACGAGCTCCAGCAGCTTGCGGACGTGGAGCCTTGGGCTGTCTTCGAGATGGAGCTTGGCGGTCGACTCCTCGGTCATCCAGACGGGAACGTTGAAACACTCGCCGTTTGAGGCTTCCAGGATGTAGGTCGGGGGTGGTCCTTTGCGGCGCTCCCGGATCCACAGAGATTGGCCGGCGAGGGGGTGAAATGGGTAGTAGATCCGGATGCGTCGATTACCCGTATTCTGTTGTAGGCCTCCACCAACCCGCATCACAATGCCTCCTCGTGTAGGACGTCTGAGAAGTCTGAGTCTCCGGGGACCTCCTGCCGGCCCGATCCATGGTCCAAGACAGATCGTGCAGCCGCGTCAAGAATCAGGCGCTGGCGTCATGAATCAAGGGCAAAC
>JAQBGU010000146.1:0-21329 GCA_032128375.1 Deltaproteobacteria bacterium
CTTCGCGGCCTTCCAGGGCTTGAAGTTGTAGCCGAGCGTGTGCATGTCGCTGTCGGAGCGGATGCCTGGGTAGCGGTACAAATCCCAGGTGCCGCCCAGCGTGGCTCGGCTTTCGAGGATCGCATAGGTCTTGTTTGGAGAATGCGTCTGCAGATGAACCGCCGCGCCGATGCCGGAAAGGCCAGCGCCGACGATCACCATGTCGTAATGGCTCATGATTGCTCCGTGTTGACTGCTAGTTGCAGCTGCTAGTTGCGATCCCGCTTCGCTCGATCTTCCGCGTAGTCGGTTGACCTCTCTCGGGTCAACCTCCTGCTCCATACAGTCTAGGTAGCACTCTGTGGGGCCTCGATCCCGCGGGCTCTGCTGGCGAGCCCTGACCCGTGATTCTCAGATCTTGGGGCGCATAAGGCGGCTGTCATGACACCCCGCGCCGGCGTCTTCTGGCCGCGAATTCGAGTTTGAGAGTCTTGGCGATGAAGCGCAGCAGGCGCAGCGGATTTTTCGAACCTTGCGAAGCATCAAACGACGCAAGTGCGGTGAGACGTCGAATTCGGCTTCCCGTTGACCGTGGCCCTGGTGGATGGAGAGCGCTGGAACGTCGATCACATCCAACGCCAGATCGTCCGTGAAGACGCAGGATAATCTACTGGCAGGAATACTGCCATTAGATGCATCGATCGAGCCGACGCGCCCTCGCTCCGAGGCCTTCAGCGTCGCGCGGAGATGGAACTCAGCGCGAACCCGATGGTCGACAAGAGCAGCGCGAGGATCAGGCGTGGATCGCCGAGCTGGAACCAGGGATCGATCGGAAATGCGAAGGTCTTGTTGATCGCGGCGATCTTGAATTCGTGTGACCCCTGAAAGGCCGGGTTGCTCGTGATCTCCAGCATGTCACGCCGGCTTCGGTAGCGCATACCCGCGCCCTGGTCCCAGATGCTCACGCCATCGATTCCGAACATTTCGAGTGCAGGCGCGGCCGACTGCCCGAAGAGCACCGGGTGGCAGGCGCGCCGCAGCAGCTCCGGGAACATGAATTCCATGTACTTTCCCAGCACTTCGGAGCTGGTGTCGCCTGACTCGACGCCGTCTACCTGGATCGGTGTGTCGTGCAGGTCGATGACATTCAGCATGACGAAGTCATCGCCGGTATCCGACGCGAGGAAATCGCGGAACATGGCTCGCCGCTCGGCCGACATGTCGGGGTTCCGCTGTGTCAGTAGCGCGAAGTAGTGCTCGACTTCTTCGTCGCTGAGAGGGCCGCCGAATGAGGTATACCAACTGAAGAAGAGCAGGTAGAGCGCGAGAAGCGCTGCCCAGGTGATCTTGTTTCTCATCGGGAACGTCCCGTTGGCTTCCTATTTGGCTTCCTATTTGGCCTCTTATTTGACTTCTTATTCGCCATTTTGTTTGACTTCTATTTGACTTCCGGCCCCAGCTTCGATCCCAGTACAGCCGCCAGGTTCGCGTCATCGGTATGGATGAGCGCTTCGACCCAGGTGTGGAACCTCTGGCCGCCGCCCTCGTTGCGCCCGAATAGCACTTCCTTCTTGGCTCCCGTCTTGATCGAGCGCTGAATCCGCTTCCCAGTGTAGTAATCCTCATCCCGAACGACGTTTTTCAAGAAAGCCATCTGCTCGTCGATCTTGGCCTGGTGCTCCGCGTCGGGCGCGACAGGAGACAGAAAAATCTGATGGGTCACAGATTCATCCGGCGTGCTCCCCGGAAACAACTGCGACAGCATGTAGAGCTTGCCGCCCGCATCGAACGACGCAACCGAAATGTGCGGGAAGATCGTCCACACCCCAGCCGTCATCCCGTCGAGCGGCCAGTCATCCTCGTCCAGCGCCTCGAGCGCTTCCATTCCGGGGATGGGCATCCCGACGCGCTGGTGGGGCCCCCAGGCGTCATACACGGCCTTGTTGGGAATCTTCGAGCCGAAAGAATCCTTGTGGAGGATCGGCAAGTGATAGAAATCGAGGTAGCCGTCGTAGGCGACCTTCCAGTTGGGGCCTTCGACCGATTGGCGTCCGACGACGAAACACTCATCCAAACCCAGGTGCTCGAGCAACTTGTCGTAGCCCTGCAGGAAAGTGTCGATGTCGACGGCCTCGTGACCGGGTGCTTCGGGCCGAAGCACGACAAAGATCAGGCCGGCCCGCTCCGCGACCGGCAGCGGGACCAATCCGTGGCACGACTTGTCGAGGTCACCGAAATCTTCGTTGTCGAGAACCCCGACCAGGGCGCCCTTCTGGTTGTACGTCCACGCGTGGTACGGGCATGCGAAGCGGCGAGCACGGCCTACTCCTTCGGGTACGATGATCGCACCGCGATGGCTGCAGGTATTCACGAAAGCACGGATCACTCCGTCGCTCGCGCGCGTGAGCAGGACCGGTACGCCGGCGACTTCCAGGGCCTGGTAGGCGCCGGGTTCGCGAAGCTCGGAGCTGATCCCGAGCGTTAGCGGCAGACGCTTGAAAATGTGTTGCATTTCCGCCTGCCAGCGGTCCGCACCGTAGTAGTTCAGCGCCGGCACGCTGTAGATCGCCGGCGCCTGGTCTTGTGTGCCAGCCTTCGCGTGAGCGATGTGGCGGCGTGTCATTTCGACGAGTTGCTTGCGGCTCATGGGTGAGCCCTCCGCTGCGCGCTGGGAGTCGCGAATCGTGATTGCCCGCAGGCAGAGTGTACAGGTCGACGCCGAAGCTGGGGATCGTTGTCGAATGAGCCCTGATCGTCTTCTAGCCGAATCGGATCAGACACGCAGTCCGATCGAACAGATACGAATCTGGCTTTCAGTGATTTCGTGCTGAATCGCACGACCGCTCAACGATAGGCGGCGGCTTGAATCTCGTACAGCTCTGCGTACTGGCTGCGATTCGCCATCAGCTCTGAGTGGCTGCCCGCTTCCACCACGCGCGCACCGTCGAGCACCACGATCCGGTCGGCCATCCGGACGGTACTGAACCGATGCGATACGAGTAGCGTGATGCGCCCGTTCGGCTCGCCGGTCTGGCGCGCTGCCGCCGCATACCGCTCGAACAGTGCGTGTTCCGTTTCGGCATCCAATGCGGCTGTCGGCTCGTCCAACACCAGCAACAGCGGGCGGTCGCGCATGAACCCCCGCGCCAGCGAGAGTTTTTGCCACTGCCCGAAACTGACATCGACACCACAGGGCCAGGTCGGACCCAGTTGCGTTTCGAGACCCGCCAGTAAACCGGCGACCAGGTCGCCCGCTCCCGCGCGATCGACGGCCGTAACGACTGCCGGGCGATCGTCGATGCGCGGGACGTCGCCTACGCCGACGGTCTGCCGTGCGAAAAACTCGAAACGGAAGAAATCCTGAAACGCTCCCGCCAACCGCTCGCGCCACGCATCTGCACGCATCCCGGCGAGGTCGGCACCGTCGATTGCGATGCGGCCACCAGTGGGCTGGTACATCCGGCTCAACAGCTTCACCAGCGTGCTCTTGCCGGCGCCGTTCTCGCCGACGATCGCGACGATCGAGCCCGCCTTCAAGTCGAAGCTGACGTTGTCGAGCACGAGCTTGTCGGTGCCTGGATACGCGAATGACACATTTTCGAATGTGATGCCCGCATCGAGCCGTTCGGGTACCGGCGCGTTGGCATTCTCGACCAGAGCCGCGGCATAATCCTCGAGCCAGGCCATCCGCTGCGAACCGTCCATCCAGATTCCACGCAGGTAACCGATCTCGCCGACGGTCGCGCCCAGGTAGGCGGAAAGGCGCGAGCCGGCCGCGAGCACCAACAGGACCTCGCCCGGTGTCGCATGGATTCCGTATGCGACAAAAACCACGGCACCCACATAGGCGGCCCCGTACAGGGCCCAACCTGCGGTGTGCCACGCTGCGCTGCTCCAGCGCGCGGCCGACACCCCCGCGTACCAGCGCTCCCATGCCGCGCGCCTCTCGCTTACGAGGTGCTCGCCGATCCCGGCGACGCGAACCTCCTTGCCGGGTACCGGCGTCGTTGCGATATCGAAAAGATGGCGAGCGAGCCGGTTCGCGGGTGCTCCGCGCTCTTCGGCCGCCCGCTCGACACCTGGGCGCCAGGTCGACGTCAGCAGCGTCGGCAACGCGAACACAGCCAGAAATACCAGCGCTGGGTGAACGGACGCGAGCAGCACGATGGTCACGACCAGCCGGAATATCCAACCCGCCGTCGAAAACAGCGACATATACATGTGATCCAGCACGAAGACCTGGTCGCGCAGAACCGCCAAACGGTCGAGCAGCTCGGGGCGCTCGTGGTGTGCAATCGTCGCGACGGTGGCCTGCAACTGCGCTACGTGCGATTCGAGCGCGATCGTCACCTTGTCGCGAAAGCGACGCTGCGTGCGGTCGCTGACCACCCGCAGTACCCATGTCAACGTGGCCGATCCACCCAGGCCCAAGGACGCGGTCACTACCAGGCCGCGATTGCCAGCGAGTAAACCGTCGGCCAGAAATTTCAGCCACAACGCCAACAGTGCATCGGGAACGGCCGCCACCAGGGATAGACCGGCCGCAACGACCAACAGCCGCGGCTCCGCCTGGTAGCCGCGAGCCAGCGCCCGCCACATCGCCGGAAGCGCCGCGGGAAGATCGTCACTAGCGGACTCACGGGTGGACTCGAGCGCCGGGTTATTCGAGGACATCGAGGTCCGCCTCTTCTTCCTCGTCGCCGAACCGAGACGCTTGCAGATCGAACATGGTCCGGTAGCGACCTCCTGCCGCCATGAGTTCGTCGTGGCTCCCGAGCTCAATCACCCTTCCGTGCTCCAACACACAGATTCGATCCGCCTGGCGAACCGTCGAGAACCGGTGCGAAATCAAGATCGTCGTCACGTGCCGCGTCGCCGCGAGGACGCGCTCGAAAATTTCGGCTTCGCCGCGGACATCGAGCTGCGCGGTGGGTTCGTCGAGCAGCACGAGCCCAGCACCTTGCCGCACCGCACACATGGCGCGCGCCAGGGCGACGCGTTGCCACTGCCCGCCCGAGAGATCGGTTCCGCCCTCGTATCCGCGCGCGAGAATGGTATCGAGATCGGCCAGCCCAGTGGCGCCCGCCTCTTCGAGTGCGGCCCGTATCACGTCGTCGGGTGCTCCACCCGGCGCCACGTTGTCGCGCAGCGGCAGTTCGAAGCGCACGAAATCCTGAAACACTGCGGTGACGCGCGCGCGCCAACTATCGAGATCCAGATCGTTGAGCGGTGTTCCGTCGATCTCGATTGCACCGGCCTGCGGGTCGTAGAGACGGCACAAGAGCTTCGCCAGTGTCGTCTTGCCGGCGCCGTTCTGGCCAACGATCGCCAACGAAGATCCAGCCGGAATCGTCAGGTCCAGGTCCTTCAGCACCGGCTCGGCGGTGGTCGGGTAGGCGAAGCTCACACCCCGAAACCGGATCTCGCGGGCGGGCATGGCATCCGCACTGCGGGTCCCGCGCACGAGCGCTCCGCCCTGTGCCATCGCAGCCTGCAGGCGCAAAACCGCCCCAGCTGGCGCAGATGCGCCGTCGAGTGCCCACGAGAGGCCACCGAATGCGATCATGCTGGTGCTGATAGCGGCGGTCGCGAAGGTGACCATGCGACCGAGTTCGAGTACACCGTCGGCGGCCGCTGCAGCCATCGAATAGAAGACCAGCCCGTTCGCTGCGGTCACGATCAGTAGGCTCCAAAATACCGGTTGCTCGCGAAGCCGCGTCGCTTCCCAGCGCAACTCGAACAACAGTTTGCGTTGCTCGCGGAACCGATCGACGGTCCATTTCCCCAGACCGAACAGCCGGAGTTCTTTCGCCGCCGGCGGGTCGACTGCCAGCCGAAACGCGTAATCGGCGTGGCGTTGGGCATCGCGCACCTGCTCGGTGTTGCGATCGCGGTAGACGCCGCTTTCGCGCAACAGCCAGTGTGTCGCGAGCCAGGCACCGCCCAGGACCAGCGGTGCCCACCACGCGTAGGCGGCGAGCACCATCGCGGACGCGAGGCCCGCAACCATTTCGACGAGCCCTGAGGCGATGAAGTCCATCGACACCGAGATCGGTGGGCCAGTGATGCCGAGGTCGAAGTCTCGTGCCATCGCCAGATCGTTGGTGAGCTCGGGATTCTCCAGGTGCCCCATGCCAGGCGGTTCGACACAGGTGCGGGCCAATCGGTCGTAGAGCCAGGACGAGGTGCGACTGCCCAGGTTCGTACCGATGGCCGCGTGAGCGGGCGCCAACACCTGAAGCAGTACGAACACGACTCCGACCATCGTCAACGGCGCCAGCAGCCCGGCTTTGTTTTGCACCGCCGCTACCAGTACCCCCATCGCGATCGCGAGCAGCGCGGGTAGCACGCCGCGAACGACCAGCACGGACCACCACGCGACCGCGAGCGTTGCGTCGGCCTTCGGCAGCACGCCAAAGAACTTCCACTCATCGCGCCCGCGCAAGCGCTCGACCATTCCCGGCACTCGATCCCTCGCTGATTTCTTCTCGTTCGGTCTTCGCTCTATTCCCGACTTCCTACATCCTACATCCTACTTCCTACTTCCTACTTCTTACTTCCTACTTCCTACTCCTTGCTTCCTATGCTTCTTGCTTCCTACTTCCTCTTGGTTATCGACCCGTTCTATCCGTCCGGTATTTTATTAACCCAAACGTTAATCATATGCAAGTCCGCTCCGCCCCCCTACACAGGGACTACACGGGACGGATAGACCAGAGCGCGCCATATTGTGCGCTGAACCGGCACAACCATCCATGGGAGACCCCAAGAAATGGGATATCGCTGCTTCGACGTCAGCATCGAAGCAAGGGTCGCGCACATCGTGTTGAATCGGCCAGAAAAACGAAACAGCATGATCCCGGTGTTCTGGGACGAACTTCCGCTGATCGTCCGCGACATAGACGACGGCTCGAAGGCCCGCGCCATCGTCATCTCGTCGACTGGCCCACATTTCACATCTGGACTCGATATCAAAGCCTTCAACCCGTCCGGCTCGGGTTCCGACACCGATCCCGACGCCCAGCGGCGCGCTCGGCGCACCCGGGGCGCGAGTTTCTACGAAAACGTGAGACGGATGCAGCAGACGTTTTCCTGCCTCGAGCAATGCCGTGTGCCAGTGCTCGCGGCGGTTCAGGGCGGTTGTATCGGTGGCGGCGTCGACTTCATCACTGCGTGCGACATGCGCCATGCGACCGAGGACGCGTTCGTCACGATCTTCGAGATCAACATCGGCATGACCGCGGATGTCGGGACGTTCCCACGGCTCGTCAAATTGATTCCCGAAGGGGTCGTGCGCGAGCTCGCCTACACCGGTCGTCGAATGCCAGCCAGCGAAGCACAGGCTGTCGGCCTGATCAACCGCGTTTTCCCCGACCCTGTCCTCGAGATCGCCCGTGAGATTGCGACCAAACCACCACTCGCCGTCTACGGGTCCAAACGAATGATCAACTACGCGCGCGACCACTCGACCGCCGACGGGCTCGACTACATCGGCATCTGGAACGCCAGCATGCTGCAGCCAGAGGAAATGGTCGAGGCCATGACGGCCAACGCACAGAGGCGTTCCGGCGATTTCGTCGACTTGCCTCGGGTCAAGCGCACCACCAGTGGCGACGTTTTCTGACAACCCCCGCGGCTTCGCGTCGGTCGCTCACGAACGAGTCCGCATCTGCTCGCGATCAGCTCAATCCGCCGCTTCTTCAGACAGAACCTGCGGAGACGTCGACTGCCGGAGCCCACCGATGCGCGCTCCCAGTCGGGCCAGTGCCGTGTAGGTCAGCGGGACGACGAATAGCGTGCCGATCATCGCGACGATGAGCCCGAAAGAAATCGCAGCCGCGAACGGGCCATACGATTTCGATTCGCCTTGCATTCCAAACGCCATCGGGAGCAGCGCGCACACCGTGGTCAGCGTCGTGAGCAAGATGGGCCGGAAACGCTTGATGCCGGACAGGCGCACGGCTTCGTTCAAACCCATCCCGGTAGCGCGGGCTCGATTGATGAAGTCCACCATCACCAGGGAGTCGTTCACGACGACACCGGTCAGGCCCACCGCGGCGTACATCAGGAAAAACGTAATGCTGTAATCGAAGATCGCGACGCCCGCGATGATGCCCGCGAAGGCGAACGGTACCGCGGTGATCACGACCAGCGGTTGCAGGTAACTGCGAAACAGCGCCGCCAGAATCATGTAGATCGCAACCATTGCGGCCGGAAACACCGCAAAGAGACTCGCAAACGCTTCTGTCGATTCCGAGAACTCCCCTCCGTAGCGGACTTCGAGCTGCGGAAACCGCTCCGCCAGGTCCGCAAAATGTGCCTGAAGCAGCTGGTTGACAGATAGCGATGTCGCCCGCTCGCCGTCGACTTGTGCCAACACACTGACGGTTCGCTTCGCATCGTAGCGATGAAAGGCGCGGTAACCGCGTTGCACATCCACATCGGCTACGTCGCGCAACTTGACGAGGTAGCCGTCTTTCGTCGCCAACTCGACGTCGAGCAGGTCGCCGATCCCTCCCCGGTACTTCTCTGCGAGCTTCACCCGGATGTCGGCGTCGTCGTTTCGCGATGGCTCGCGGTAGCTGGAGGCGACGATCCCATCGTTGGCAGATCGCAGTGCGCGCGCGATGTCTTCGAAAGTGAGTCCGTGGCGCGCCGCGCGCTCGGTGTTGACGCGCAGCTGGACCTCTGGCGCACCGAGCTTCAGATTGTCCTCCACGTTGTACACACCCGGGACGGTCTCGAGAAAGGCCACGACTTCGCCGGCGACGGCCTTGCCCAGCTCGTAGTCGTCCCCTTGAATCCGAACGTCCACCGGCGTCCCGACTGGGGGGCCATCCTGTGCCGCTTGCACGCGAAGTTCGAGAACTCCATCGGGGTTCTCTTCGCGCCACCGCTCGACTCTCTGTTGGATGCGAAACAGCACCTTTTCTGGAGCTTTCACGTTCTGATCGCTGGGAACGATCGTCAAAGTCGACAGCGCATAAAAGGGACCGTGCAGCCGGTCGTAGTTGGTGTCTTCGCTCATCCCGACAGTCGTCGAGTAATCGCGAATATCGCTGCCCAGCGATTCGGCGATCACCCCCTCGTAGCCCGCGACGATGCTGTCTGTGAAATCGAGGTCCGAATCCGACGGCGTTTCGAGCAGCACATTGAATGTGTTGAACTCCCCCGGGAACAATTCGACGCGCAGCTGTCCCGCGACCGCGTTTGCGAACACCAGCATCGCAACGAACAGCACAGAGAAGGATCCGCCGTACTCCAGTACGACATCGAGAAGCCGCACGTACCCGCTGCGCAACCCGATCATTCCCGCGTCGACGTGTTCGCGAATGCGCGCTGCCAGCAAAACGATTCCGGCGAACAAGCGAGCCGCGAGCGAGCCGAACGATCCTCTGGTAGGCGCCGGCTGCTTGTCTCCACGCTTCGCCCCGGCTGCCTGGCGGCTACCGAAATCGAGGTAGTGGGCCGGCAAGATGATCAGACACTCGAACAGCGAAGCCAGCAGACAAACGATGACCGCCTTCGGAAGGATTTCCATGAACTTGCCGACCGTGCCACCGACCAGCAAGAGCGGCGCGAATGCGGCGCATGTCGTCGCCACGGCGGCGACGACCGGCCACAGCACCTCTTCGGCCCCGTTGATGACTGCGTCCCGCAGTTCCTCGCCTTCTTCGATGCGTCGATAGACGTTCTCCAACACGATGATTGCGTCATCTACGAGCATGCCCGATACGAGCACCAGCCCGATGATCGTATTCGAGTTGATCGTAATCCCGAGGACCGGAAAGAAGATCATGGCCGTCAAGAAGCTGAACGGAATCGCGATCACCGTCAAAGCGGCGTTGCGGAAGCCGATCGTAAACCACAGGATGCCCACCACGAAAGCCACGCCGGCGACCAGATTTCCGACCAGGATGTCCAGGTGTGACGCGATGAACTCGGATGTGTCGACCGTTTTTTCCATCTCGACGCCGTGCGGGAGTCGCGAGCGATACGCTTCGATCCAACTGTCGACCGCCGCGACGAGATCGCGGGTATCGGCATCGGAGCGCTTCATCACGCTGACGATGAGTGCGGGGTGCCCGTTGTAGCGGGTTGCGTACGCGGCCTTTTCGAGGCCCGCTTCGACGCGCGCGATCTCCTCCACCCGTACCACACCACCGGTCGCGGTTTGTGCGACCACGGTCTGGCGGATTTCATCGAGACTCTGGTAGTCGCCTTGTGCGCGCAGCGTGAACTCGCCCGACTCGGTCTCGAAGGTGCCAGCGGGCAGGTTCAGATTCTGTTGCTGGATGCGGCCGGCGACATCGACCACGGTAAGCGCGTATCGCGCGGCAGCGTCCCGATCGACGAGTACGCGAACCTCCCGCTCGCGCTCTCCGCGCACCTCGATGCGCCGCGCGCCGGGTAGATCGCGCATTCTCGATGCCGCGTCGCGCGCGACCTCGCGCAGCGAGGCGTGGCCCACGCTACCGGTGTCCACCACCGCGACCAACACGGCCGGTTGGAACTCACTCATCTTCAGTTCGCTGATGTGCGGGTCTTCTGCGTCGGCGGGTAGATCGGAAGCCCGCTCGATCGCGGCGCGCACGTCGTTGACGGCCGCTTCGTAGCCAACCTCATCGAGGTATTCGTCGAAATCCAAGCTGATGCTGGACAGGTTCGCCCTCGAGACCGAGTGCATCTTGTCGATATCTGAAACGCCCAGCAGTTCTTCTTCGAGTTTCTGGGTGACGAGGCGCTCGACCTCTTCGGCGGATGCGCCGGTCCAGACAGTCGAGATCACCGCCTGATTGAGATTCACATCCGGAAAGAACTCCACCGGAAGGCGCGTGTACGCCCCGTAGCCGGCAAGCAGGCACACGAAAAACAGTACGTTCACGAAGACCGTCTGGTCGGCGCTGAAGCGAGGTAGGCTCCTCATGAGCCCGAGGGGGTGTCGCGTGGCTCGAGCGAGCCCTCCGGTGCAGGCGGGCTGCCGGCCAACTCGGCTGGGCGTCTTTCTAGGGTTCGAACGGGCAGGCCATCGGTCAACGCGCGAATCCCGGAGATCGCGATTCGCTCACCGGCTTTGAGCCCCGACTCCACCTCCAGAAGATCAGGTCGAAAACCGATGCGCCGACTGACGATGCGACGCCGTTCGACGGTCGCCTCGTCGTTTTTCCCTTTGCTTCGGTTGACCACAAAGACATGTTCCAGGTCGAATTCGCGCACCACAGCGCGCGTGGGGACGCGGATCGCAGTGCGTTGGTCGCCCAGTTCGAATCGGACGGTTCCGAGCATCCCAGGTAACAGCCGCTCGTCGGGGTTGGGGACGCGGACAGGCACCGGGTACTTCCGCGTCTTGGGATCGGGCAGGCGGCCGGTGCGGTCGACCCGGCCATCGAACCATTGGCCGGGAACGGCATCGACCGCGACGCGGACCCGGTCGGCATCGCGCAGCGATAAGATTTCCTGTTCGCCCACTCCGACTTCGATTTCGATTTCCGAAAGATCGGCGAGCTGCGCGATCGGGTCCCCCGGCCGCAGATACGCGCCGGGGTCCACACCGATTGCGCCGACGATTCCCGCAAATGGCGCTTCGATGCGCGTCTTCGCGAGCCGGGTGCGAGCCTCGACTAGCGCGGCCTGGCTTTCTGCCACCTGGGCCGCGCTGCTGCTGGCCTCGGACTCTGCGCGGTCGAACGCCGACCCACTGCTGGCACCGCGAACCGACAGGTCGCGCTGGCGACTGAGCTCCACCTGCGCGAGGCGGTCGCCGGCTTGCGCGCGCAGCACAGCGGCGCCTGCGCGCATGACCGCGGCCTCGTGGAGCGAGCTGTCCAGTTCGACGAGCAGTTGGCCCGCTTGTACATGGGTGTGGTCCTCCACGTCGACCCGTTCGACGCGCCCCTCGATCTCCGCGGCGATATCCACCATCCGACGAGCAGCGAGCACCCCGGCAACCTCGACGACATTGCGCGCATCGCTTGCACTGACCGCGTACGCATCGATGGTCACGACAGGTCGGGCGTCACCGGCATCTTGCTCCGCGTCCTCTTGCTGCTCACCGGCGATCGAATCGGGCGAAGTCGCGTTGAGCCAGACTGAAGCAGCGATCAGGCAGCCCGCAGCGCCAAGAGCGATCCACCTCATCTGGGGGAAACGCTCGCCGGTATTGCCTTCGCGATTCGACATCGATTCTCCGTGTTCGCGGGCGTCCCCTACGATACCCCGATCCGAGAACCGGCGACCAGGCGCGCCAAGGCCCCCTGACCGCGCAGGACTTCCGCGAGCTTGGGGTACGCAAGTCGCGGTTGGTTGCATAGAGGTCATCAGCAACGGCACCGAGGGGGGGTTCGCGCAGCTTGCGAAATCGCCTCGAGAATGACGACCCCAGACTGCGCGAAAAGCTCCTGCCGGTTCGATACAATGGCGCGAGCATGTCTTCGGACTCAGGCCACTCGAAGCACGATACCGTCCGCAAGTGGTACGGGGAGCACTTTTCCCAGTCGGCCGCCCCAGACTACCGCCCGATGTATCCCACAGGTCGCGATGGGGCGACGGGCCTCGGGTACCCGCCGCAGGTCCTGAATGCGGCGCCCGAGAGCCAGGTCGAGGCTTTTTGCGGAGTAGGCAATCCCTTCTCTCTCGGCGAACCCAGCCGAGGTGACGCTGTTCTCGACGTCGCCTGTGGCGCTGGACTCGACTGCTTCGTCGCCAGCCAGCTCGTCGGAGATTCGGGACGGGTCGAGGGCATCGACATTACACCCGAAATGGCGTCGCGAGCGAGCTTCCATCTGCGAGAGTCGGGCGCAGCGCACGCAACGGCGCAAGTGGCCTCAGCCGAGCACTTGCCCTTTCCAGATGAATCGTTCGACATTGTCATCTCCAACGGCGCGCTGAATCTCATGACCGACAAGCCGGCGGTGTTCCGCGAGATCCACCGGGTGCTGCGAAAGGGCGGGCGCCTGCAGTTCGCCGACGTGGTACGCACCAAAGAACCTTCCCGCGAACCGGGAGATCCAGACGCCTGGTCGCGCTGAATCGCCGGCGCGGTCCCGGTCCGGGACCTTCTCGTGATGCTCGTCGATGCGGGCTTCGAACGCGTCGAACAGGTTGCATGGACGGGCTACGACACCTCGGACGAAACCCTGGGTGCAACCTTCCGCGGGTATCGCCAGCAGGAGCCCGGAACCTCCGGCAAGGTCGCTCAGACCCGCGTGATCACGCGGCGAGTCGACTGACGCCGGACAGCTAAGACTTCACCGATCTCGATGCCGCGCAAATCAACCAGCGCAATGCGATGCACGTCGCGAGTGACACTGCGCCGCTCAACTCGACTGGCGCTTTTCGATTTCCAGGCGCCGATCCTTCTCGACGAGGCGATAGCCGCCGCGGTAGAGCTCAGCGGCCACGCTGGCCCGCACGTGGGCCGGAACCGTCCACCATTGCTCGAGCAGAGCCGAAAGCTGACTCAATGCGTTTGCGTCGAGAAGCGCCCGAATCGCGATGCGGCGCTCGTTTGCGAACTGCGATTCGAGCATCACGCGCGCCAGCGCCTCGCGTTCGTTCGCCGGAGCGGACCGCAGTGTCGCGATGCGCAGCGAGCTGGCGTACTCGTCACTGTGTGAATCCGCAGAGCCGACTCGCTGAACGAACTCTGTCGGATCGACCAGTTGCGCCAATGCCAGCAGCAGGCCATAGCGGTTCGAAGCGCTGGATTGCTCGCGGAGCAATGTCGTGATCGGCTCGATTGCCGTCGAGTCGCCGAGCGACGCGGCCAGGTAGAGCGCGGCGGCTCGCATGTCGAGATCCGGATCGTTCCGGAAGCGCTCTGCCCATTCGCGCCCGCGTTGGTCGCGCTGCATCGCGAGGTACATCAGCGCCTGGCGCTTCACACGGGGAATTTCATTCGCATCATTGAGCGTGCCCGTCGCAAATTCGAACGAGGCCCCGGTCTGAGGCAGCTCTCCGAGCGCGCGGAGCGCATCGATGCGAAGCCCGGGCTCCGCTGGATGGGCACGCACTGTCTGGAGGAGGACATCGACCGAACGCGGATCGCCGAGATCGAGCAACAATGCGATCAGTTGGCCTCGATGCTGCGCCGTGGTGTCCGGCGAGATCACGGCCCGGTGTATGGCGGGGAGGCTTTCGGGAGCGCGCTCGAGCAGCCTCAACGCGGCTCTCGTCTGGCGCGAACCGGAACCTGCCAGTGCGGCGATATCGCTGGCTACCTCGTCTTGCCGCTCGGTTTGGTCTGAGGCAGGTGCAAGCTTTGCCGACCCCGAACTCGGAAGCGCTGTCACTGCACTGGCCTCGATCTTGGCGATCGCGGCGGTCGCGCTTTTGCGGACGTATGGCTCGTCGTCGGCCAACGCGTTGCGCAGGTCCGGCAGCGCGGGACGAGCCGCTCCGCCGATCCCAGCCAGCGCGTCCGCGGCGAGTCCGCGGATCTTCGGCTCCGGGTCCTTGCGCAGCGACGCGCGCAGCGAGTCCAACGCCGGGCCCGCTGCGGGGCCGAGAGCGGCGAGTGCCTTGACTGCCTCCACCCGGGTCATCGGCATCCAGCTGCTCTGAGCGCGCGCCAGTCGCTCTACGTAAGCCTCGACGGCCGGATCGTCGGGGCCGCTCATCTCGACGATGGCCGCTGCGAGTGTCGCGCGGTAGCGCCCGGAGGCTTCGGAGAAATCCTGAGCGGCCAGCTCGTCGCGAAAGCGGGGCAGTATCTCGTTCGCTTCGGGGCCGATCGCCCCGAGCGCCAATGCGGCGGCGACCCGCAGCTCACGGCTTGGATCCGGTCTGTCGAATAGCGCCATCAGGGCCGGAATCGCCTGCTTCGCGCCGGGACCGATGCGACCTAACGTGTGCACGGCCATCTGGTAGTGCGGATATTCGTCGAGCAAGTCGATCAGCGTCGGAACTGCGGCTCGCGCTGCTGGCCCGAACGAACCCAAGGTTCTCGCTGCGGCCCCCCGAACGGCGTCGTCGCCGTGAGTCAAAAGCGGGATGAGCACGGGTACGGCCGCATCGGCGGGCAGGTTCGCGATCGCTTGGTTGGCCGCTTCGCGCACCAGACGATCGTCGCTCGCCGCCAGGCGAGACAACTCGTGCGCCGTGTCGCCCGCCTCCTTCGACACGGCGGCCAGCGCATAACCCGCTTGCGTGCGCAGGTAGTGGTCCTCCGCCCCGAGCGCCTCGACCAGGACTAGCCGCGCGTCTTTCGTACGAGCGGGCACCTTGGGCAACGCACCTGCCGCCGATCGACGCACATGTGGGTTTTCGTCGTGCAAGGCTGCCAGAATGGCCGGCAGCGCACTCGATGCATCCGGACCCATGTTTCCCAACACCATCAGCGCCTGGGCGCGAACCGACCAGTCCTCGTGCGCAAGTAGCGCGGCGACCCCTGTGACGACTTCCTGCGGCACCGGCTTCAACTTGGCGATGGCGATGGTTGCGCGAGTGCGGGTTCCCTGGGTTTCGGAACTCAGGTCGTCGACCCAGTCCAACGCCGGCTTTTCCGCGCTGCTGGCAGCGCGGCGCTCAGCCCGCGCATCGTGGGCGAACGTCAGCGCGGTCGATACAAGCACGAGACCAAGCCTCGCAGCAAAGCACCGAACCGGATATCGGGTGAAGCGAAGCATCAGGACCCCCTCAGCGACGCTTCGAACCGCCGGGAGTGGTACTTGAGCGGGCGCTCCGGGTTCGGACTCTGGCGGTGCGTCGCTCGCGATCGGGCTTTCTCAGCGTGCTCCAGATCGGGCGCAGCGATGCGGGATTTCTGCCCCGATTGCGGCCCTGGGGATTCAATGAGCCATCTTCGATCTCCAATTTGACACGACCGTCGGCATGCGAATATCGTCATCCACCTGGCGACGACACGGAGATTTCGGAAATGGCTACGAACGACTACACGGGTGCCGGCGTGCCGGTACGGGAAGACTTACGCGAGACGCACGCGGCCATGCTCGATCATCTGAGGCGCGCGGGTTCGTGGTATACCGGTGCAGAGCGGCTGGCCATCGCTGCCGAGAGCCGCAACGCCTTGGGGTGCCCGCTGTGCCTGGAGCGCAAGAAGTCGCTCTCGCCCGAACTACCAACGGGCGAACACGCGCGCGTGAGCGATCTGCCCGAGGCGCTCGTCGAAATCGCGCACCGAATTCGTTTGGACCCGCAACGCTTGTCGCGGAGTTGGTTCGACCGAGTCGTTGCGAAGGATCTGGACGAGGAACACTACGTCGAGCTGGTGGGGATCGTGACGTTCACGGCGGGCATCGACTACTTCTGTCGATCCATCGGCATCCCGCCGTTTCGGCTTCCCGAGCCACTTCCCGGGGAGCCCTCCCAGCATCGCCCCGAAAACGTTCGCGGCGGCACCGCTTGGGTCTCGATGCTCGCGCCCGAGGACGCCACGGGTGCCGAGTCCGATCTGTTCGATTCTGAATTCGTACCCAACATTGCGCGCGCGCTCTCTCTCGTGCCCGATCACGTGCGTGTACTCCAGGTCGAAAGCGCATCGCACTACGTCTCGATGGCTGACATTCAGAATCCGACGGTTCAACGCGATCTCGACCGGCTGCAGATGGAACTGGTCGCCGCGCGTGTTTCAGCGATGAACGAGTGTTTCTACTGAACATCGGCACACGCGATGCTGCTCCGTGTGAGCGGCCAGGTAACCGGAACGCAGATCGACATGAACACCGTGAACGGAGAAGTTCACGACCAAAGCGGTATCGCGCACGCCGCCGAGTTGGTCGCATTTGTCGAGGCTGTGATGGGCGACGACGACGACGCATTGGTGAAGGCTCGCGCGGTACTTCGGGCGGTCGTGTCGCCCGAGGCGTTCGTGGATGCGTGCGCGCTGATCGCAGCGTTCAATGTCGTTGATCGGATCGCAGACTCGACCGGAATTCCGCTCGATGAGCCGGTTGCTCTGATGACCGCAGATTTGCGGAATGAGCTCGATCTGGTGCGGTTTCAGTCTTCCGTGAACACGTTGGGGGGAAGTCAGGCCCGATGCTGAGTGCTGATTGGCCTGACCTCCAGACTGTCGCGGTAGGGTCCAGGCGTCGATGTGCGCTGCCGACACGGCGCTCGATTGAGTCCTGGCTGAGCCGGGCGAACGAGAGCAACGCAGTCAGCAGTGAATAGCGGTGAACGTTTCCTACTCGCTCGCGATCTCGTTGAGTACGGGTAACAGATACTGCTCGAACAGTTCGGGATTCTCCGACATGGGGAAATGGCCCATCCCCTCCATCCGCGCAAAACGCGCGCCGGGTACCTCCTTGACGAGTTCCTCGGTTTTCTCCGGCCAGACCGACCAATCGTATTCGCCGGTGAACAGGTAAAGCGGCACACGGCTCGGATCGATCGCGCGGGCCTTACCGCGCAGGTCGTATTCGAGCGCGTAGTAGTCGAGGTCTCCCTTGAAGACCGGTGGTGCACCCTGGCTGTAGCACCAGGTCGTCTCGCGCCGGAACGCCTCGGGGCTCGTCGGGGCCATCAGGCCGTACATGAGTGCGGCCTTGCTTTCGTTGCTGATGCGCGGGTGGTCGAGCAGAGGCATCTCTGCGCCTTGACTCTCGAGAGCGGACTCCAAGCCGATGATCGCGCGGAAAGCGTCGGGATGTTCCAATGCGAGGTCGATCGCGATCTGGCCGCCCATCGAACAACCCATGAATACCGGCGCGTCGAGTTCGAGCGTCCGGCAGAACGTCAGCAGGAAATCGATGAACCAATCGCGCTGGAGCTGGTACTTCTGCTTCCACCACTCGACCCCTGAGGGAGGCAGAGATTTTCCGTGGTACGGAAGGTCGAGCGCGATCACGCGGAACTGATCCGTGACAGCGGCGCTCTCGAGCAGGTACCGCCACTGGCGGCCGTCTGAGCCAGCGGTGTGTTGCAATAGCAGTGGGATTCCACGGCCGGCCTCTTCGAAATAGACGCGATACTCGACACCCTCGACCTCGACGAACACATATCTTCCGACCGCCGTCTCGAATCGCGCCATCGTAATCTCCCACTTGCCGCGACACGATCATCCGCGGCTATTGCTTGGTTGCACTCTTGTGTGTTCGCGTTCTGTCGGTCCTTGTCATTGGTGTTTCTCAGTGGAACGCTACGTGCTCGCGTATCAAGTCGAGCATGCGCGTGAGCGCGCCCATGTACGCGTAGCTGTGCATCGGGTCGCCCGACAAGACCACTTCGTGATGGGTGGCGGCGGCAAACAGGCTCTGGTAGAAGGGGCGTGGAACGGGTGCAAGCAACTTCTCCCACTCCTGTGTCGACGCGTCAATCCCCACATCCAACGAATCGGAGGAGGCCCAGGGACGGATCGCCTCGACTTCGCCCTGCACGATCCGGACGCAAAGTGGCCGATCGCCAATGCCGAGCCGAACGGAAGCGTCCCAATAACGGGCCGCGTGCCGAAACTCGAAATCTCCATTCAGTGTAGCGCGAACAACATCGCACGAAATCTGGATCATCGGCTCATTCTCCTCTCGACCCCCTTCTCATTCTCCTCTCGATCTGCTTCTCATTCTCCTCTCATTTTCCTCTCGATCTGATCCCGACGCAAAAGCCATTCTACGAAGCTGGACAGCGAGGGGGTAGTTCTTCCGTTCAATCGGCATCAGCTGCTACGATCGCGGGCCGCGAGATGTCGCTCATTTTGAGGATCCAGCGAATGCCCATCCAAACAGATCTTTTCGACCTGACCGGTAAGGTCGCCGTAATCACCGGCTCATCCAAAGGAATCGGGAAAGCCATCGCCGAGCAGATGGCCCTGCACGGCGCCAAGGTCGTGGTTTCGAGCCGGAAGGCCGAAGCTTGCGAAGCCGTCGTATCGGAAATCAACGCGAAAGTCGCCAACGGCGCTGGTGAGGCGATATCGATCCCGGCGAATATCGGAAAGAAGGAAGAGCTGCAGAGCCTCGTCGACCAAACGCGCGAAAAGTGGGGAAAGATCGACATCCTCGTGTGCAATGCGGCCGTGAACCCCTATTACGGGCCGTCGAAGGACATTTCAGATTCGGCCTTCGACAAGATCCTGTCTTCGAATGTGAAATCGAATCACTGGCTCTGCCACATGGTCCTGCCCGAGATGGTCGAGCGAAAAGACGGCGTGGTCATGGTGGTGTCGAGTGTCGGGGGCCTGAAGGCGAGTACCGTGATCGGCGCCTACAACATTTCGAAGGCAGCCGACTTCGCACTCGTGCGCAACTTGTCTGCGGAGTACGGGCCGCACAACATTCGGGTCAACGCGATCGCGCCCGGACTGATCCGCACCGATTTTGCGCGTGCGCTCTGGGAAAATCCTCAGATCCTGAAAGGCGCTACCGCCACCACGCCGCTGCGTCGGATCGGTGAACCCGAAGAACTCGCGGGGGTTGCGGTCTTTCTGGCTTCCAAGGCCGGCACTTTCGCGACCGGTCAGAACTTCATTATTGACGGGGGCCAGACGATCGCCTGAAGCGGCGTTTCCCCGCTTGGAGAACACGCGCAAATGGAACTCCAAAATCGCATCGCAGTCGTCACCGGTGGCGCCAGCGGAATCGGTCGCGCCCTCGTCGAGCGTTTTTCATCCGATGGCGCCAAGCATGTGGTCGTTGTCGATCGCGACAAAGCCGGCGCCCAGGCTGTCGCCGAGCAGGTCGGAGGCACGGGGATCTGCATCGACGTCGCCGATGAGCAGGCCGTCAAAGAACTCGTCGATCGTGTCGAGCGCGATCACGGCGGCATCGACTTGTTCGTGTCGAACGCTGGATACGTGACAATCGGCGGTCTCGAGGCTCCTGTCGCAGATCTTCAGCGGATGTGGGAAGTACATGTAGTCGCGCATCTTTATGCTGCGCGTGCCGTGATCCCGAAGATGGCCCAGCGCGGCGGGGGTTACCTGCTCAATACCGCTTCTGCCGCCGGCCTGTTGTCACAATTCGGCTCGCTCCACTACGCCGTGACCAAGCACGCTGCCGTGGCGTTCGCAGAATGGGTCGCAATCACCCACGGGCACCAGGGAATCAAAGTGTCAGTTCTGTGTCCCCAGGCGGTCGCAACCAACATCGGCCCCAACAGCCCAGACTTCGACAAGATGCAAACCGGCAGCAACGTCGCCAGCGGAGACGGCGTGCTTTCGGCCGAAGACGTCGCGCAGGCCGTCATCGAAGCACTGCGCGAAGAGCGCTTCCACATTCTTCCCCATCCGGAAGTCGGCGAATACGTCAAGCGCAAAGGCGCGGACGTCGACCGCTGGATCGGTGGGATGCAGCGCTGGCAGGGAAGGATGTTCCCTCCCGATCAGCAACCTGCGAGCTGGCTCACCGGAAAATAGGCGCGCGCTGCCGGGCCCCTGGCATCTCCGCAGTACACGAAGGTAGGCGCCGAACCAGCGCAATCGTCGAGGCTCTGCCGGCCTATTGCCGCTGCCCTGCCGATCCATTGATTCGGTCGATTGCACAGCGCATCCGATGCCCGGAAAATATTCAAGCTGCTGAGTCCTGCGGCCGATCATGGCTGGGATGGACCCGCTAGTCCGAAGTTCTGATGGCGTTTGAGCGCAGAAGCCCGTTGTCATTGAGGAAGTTCGCTGAAGCGATGTGACGCGACTGGCTACAGCGGGACTTTGAGTTCGAGCAGTTCGAGGGCGCGTCGCTGGAGATCGGTGGGAACCGTGAGTCGGTCGAACGTCGGTAGATCTCCGGCGGGCGCGATGGTGCTGCGGGAGAGCGTTGCGAGTTGTTCGAGCAGGCCCCGGAAGCGATGGACGGGGTATCGGTCTTGCGTTCGCCGAGTCGAGGCTTTGTGCGCCGCGCTCGTGGATCGTGTGGCCGGAGCGACCGGGGAGCCGCGGCGCTGTT
Source organism: Deltaproteobacteria bacterium (assembly GCA_032128375.1). Lineage (GTDB taxonomy): Bacteria > Myxococcota_A > UBA9160 > UBA9160 > SMWR01 > JAJDAM01. Next base: position 20,817 of record JAQBGU010000146.1, read on the forward strand.
TCGCGTCTTGCGGGTCGTCTTCGGCGAACAGAAGCGGCGCCCAGGCCCGACGCATGTGCCACTCGACGTAGTAGGCGAGCATACACAGAAATACGTGTGCGCGTACACGGGATTCCAACCGATGATGGATGGGCCGCACATGGAGATCGACGGTCTTCATGCAGCGGAAGGCGCGCTCCACCTTCGCCAGATCCTTGTAGGCCCGCACGGTGCTTTCGGTGTCGAGCACGTCGCTCGCCACCGAGGTGCGCAGTACGTAGATGCCATCGAGTGCGGCTTCAGCGGCGATCGCCTGCGTCTTGCGCGCGTAGCGGAACGAGGCCTCGGTAATCGCAATCTCGAAGTGTTTCGCCATCTTGAAGCGGCCCAGCACCTTGCCGACCCGCAGGCCGATCTGCGCCTCGCCTCGCAAGGCGCGCTTGTCGCGCCGCATAGCCGCGGCGATCTTCTCGAGTTCGCGCTCCGTCGCCTGGAGGAGATCCTCTCGCTTGCGCGCTCGCTCGGCGGCCAGCA
>JAQBGU010000147.1:0-24939 GCA_032128375.1 Deltaproteobacteria bacterium
ACTACATGCGTCAGCGCACCACGCTCAGCCTCGAACACGTCTTTACCATCTTGTCACTCGCGCTCGACCGCGAGCCGCTGAGAATAGCCTTCAAGGCGCTCAGCACCGACGACCAGAACCTCCGGATCCCGGCCGACCAGGACCCGCAACGCACGCGTCCCAAAAGCGGGTACCATCGCACTGTAGCTTCGCCGATCGGTCGATCGTCGTTCGGCCGGGGTCGCCTGGTCTGCGGTCGTGTCGACCGGCTGTGGCGCCATCTTGATATCCACGTCGAGAGTCAGCTGCGGGCGGGAGAAATCCGCGGTCGCCCGGTCGAGCGAACCGCGAGCCAGTGTGGAAGAATTCTCCGAGCGTGGGTCTGGCGGACAGCCCGGACGAACCTTTTCGAGCAACGCGCGCCGCCGACGCCGCCTGGGATCCGGTGCCCTTCGTTCCGGTGCGTCGGGTCGCGTCGGGGGGTGTCCGTCGCCGCCATTCACATCTCCAACACGCCTTTTGGACGAAAGCGTCGGCGGGCCCGCGATCTTGTCCTCCAGGATCCACTCCAGTTCGTTGCGAATCTCTGGACTCATCTCTTCGAACTCGACGGCAGCCGCGTACAGGCCTTCGAATCCGAGCTGTTCGTCAAAGTGGTTGCGCAAGATCGTACCTTCTACCGCCAACGCCTCAGTCGCGCCCAAAGTAACGGGGAGCGTCACACAGATTCGTGCCCCCGCAGCGATCGGGTACGGCGATAGCAGCCGACAGCCGCGCGTCGACAAGTCGGCCAACGTCGCGCGCCGTGACAACACACCGGTGCGAAACGAAATTTCGAAACCAACTGGAATTCGCGGTTCCGCCCGACGCTCATCGCCGCGATATACGCAGTGCGCGATCAACAGCCTCAAGGCCTCGTGGTGAACGGGGCGCCGGACAATGTAGTCGAACCCGATCTGGCGTAGCTGCGCGCGAAGTGAGTTCGAATCTTCGTTGACGACGACGATCCGAGTCGGCGGGTCTGCGTCCAGGTCGTCGGTGCAGATCTCGACGTCGCCGATGCGTCGCGGAGTCGAGACCAGCAGGTCGGTTGGCGGAGTTGCGCCGTGTGGGACTGAGCTCCCCTTGAACCGGTCGAAGTCGATCCCGAGCGATTCGAGGATTTGTTGAACGTCATCGAGTTCGCCGTCGTCGATCAGCAGGACTGCACGAGAGTTCGTCACAGGGTCCTCACGTCTCACCGTTCCAACTACCCGGGAACCAACCCCGGGCGGGGCTCAATCCGATCAGATTCGGACCGATCAGGCACGATTCAGACAGGAGTGACCCTCTACACGTCCTACACGTCGTCCGATCCGGACCCGGGCTGTAGCCCGCCGGGGGGAATTTCCGGCCTCGCCGCTGCGTTCGGCACCCCACCGAGGTTGCGCCATGCCCAACCGAGTGCCGCCGCGGCCAACACAAAGGCGAACGCCAGAGACGTCACAGCCCCGGGTGCGCTGCTGCCGATATCGAGTCCCCATGCTGCAGTCAGGATCGCGACGAGGTTGTTTGCGCCGTGACACAAGATGGCAGGTCGAATGCTGCCACCGATGAGTGTGATTACGCCGAGATATGCACCCAGAACGGTCGTGAGTACCGCGTATGTCGGCTCCACGTGAAGCGCTCCGAACACCAGCGCGGCCAACCCCACCGCTGCCGCCGGGCCGACGCGATTGTGCAACCCCCGCTGGATCAGCCCCCGGCACAACATTTCCTCGGCGAACCCTGGTGCAAGCCCGAAGCAGACGATCGCCCCGACGACCGTCCAGCCGCCAACCCCAGCAAGGTCCGATTCGAACTGGGCGAAAGCCCCATCGTCGCCGAAGCCAGCGAGCTCATAGACGCCGTTGAGCGCGAAGCTCAATAGCAGGGTCCCCCCCACTAACACCAAACTGGTTCCCCACGGGATCCGACTCGGTCCCAATCCAAGTCGTTCGAAGACACCTGGGCCAGAGAGCGACGTAAACGCGATAGCCAGCATTCCGAAGAAGAACTCGAGCGCAAAGCCCCTGACCATTGCAGATTCGGGTGCAGTATCAGGTGCGAAAAATGGAACCACCGCGAGCACCAATGTGCCGGCAAACGCGAATAGCAGCGCCGCGCTGGTCGGATGAAGTCGCACACCCACAGCCTATCGCGCGCCGCGTCGTTCGGGAGCCTGCTGCGCGACCCGTGCCGTGCTGAGTGCTACGATCGGAGTGTGTCAGAATCTTCCATTTCTCCGGGCTTGCTGGTCGCGATGCCTCAGCTGATGGACCCCAATTTCCATCGCACCGTGGTTCTTCTGATCCACCACGACAGCCACGGGACCTTCGGATTGATTCTGAACCGGGCCACCGAGATCACCGCACGCACATTGTGCGAGACGCTCGAGATCGAATGGCGCGGCGACCCGAGCTGGGCGATCGGTTGGGGCGGGCCGGTGCAGCCGGAAACAGGCTGGCTACTGTTCGATCCCGCCGACGCGCCAACAGCGGGTTCCGATGAGGGTGTGCAGCGGATCGAAGAAGGTCTGAGTTTCGCTGGCTCGATCGACACGCTTCGCCGCGTAGCCAGTGACCCGCCACAAAAGACGCGCGTGCTGCTCGGCTATGCTGGCTGGGGACCTGGACAACTCGAAGGCGAGCTGTCCGAGGGTGCCTGGATCACCGCGCCGATTTCGCTGAATGTGGTATTCGACGTCGAAGCCCGAGACATGTGGGAGCACGTGGTGCGCGGCCTCGGCATCGAGCCCGCCACGCTGATCTCGACGCGAGGGATTCACTGAAACCTCGCGCGACTCTTTTTCAGACCGATTCAGACACTTTCAGACCGTTCCAAATCGATCCAGCGCCCAAACAGCACTCAGAAGTCGGCCGAGGAGAGAACATGGCAGTATCCGCAGAACTCGTCGCAGATCAGAACCGTTTCAGCGCAGACCAGATTCTCCAGAGCGACGGCTATGCCGAGCCATTGATCGCAAACGGTGTTCGGTGTCACGGTGGCTTTGATGGCGATGGGCGCTATGTCTCGCCGCGCGTACTTCATCGCGGCCCGGCGATCGTCGCGTGGCAAAGCCAGCTCGCACGCGATGGCCATGAGCTGATCGAAATTTCCGATGCGCTGATGCCGCCCCAGTACCCCAATCTCCAACAATCGGTCTTGCTGCTCTCGGCCGGCGTGCGCGACCCGATCGTCCGTGCGCTCACCATCATCTCGATCGTCGAGGGGTTCGGGGCGATCATTCGCGATGTCGAGGTTCCGGACCTTCGCGCGCTGATCCGCGAGCCCATCGAGGCGACCGCGCTCGCTCACCTGGACCACGGATTATTTGAAGCCCACGCGCGCGACGAATCGGGGTATCGCGATGAGGGCGGGCACAAGCAGATGTGGGAAGCTGCCCGAGATCTGGCTTTGGAGAACCCGAAGATCCCAGGGGATGTGCTGATGAGGATGATGGGTCGCCGAAACAGTCGAGCCAAATCGAAGCGACCCTTTCCCGAGATCGACGAGAAGCTCGAGCGTCTGTTATCGACGATGGCGCAAGTTCTGGTCGTCGAGGTGTTCGCCGCCGGCACCTTTGCGTGGGGCGAAGCACTGTTGTCGAACCCGGAAGTCTCCGCCGCTCCCGACGAGGCCGGGCCGATGGTCGGGTACATTCGCGCTGACGAGAGCCCGCACGTCGAATACCTGCGTACCGCACTGTCCGAGATTCGCGCCCGAACCATTGTCGGCGTCGCTGGAAGCGATGTCTCCGGCAGGACAGTCGTTGATGGGTTGCTGCATCGGATTCTCCGGACGATTACGAGCGATCGTCCGCAAGAACAACGGGACGACGTGCGCGCGACGATGCAAGAAGCCATGAAATCGGCGCGCAATCCGAGTGCGCTGCTCGAAGAGTTCGAATCGCTCGAATCCAGCTGGCGAGCTCCGAAGATTACCGGTTTCGAACCCCCTGGGCGGCAGTAGCGTGCAGCCATACGCCCGAATCTGGCGGACCGCTCGGGTCGCATGGACCGCGGCCGCGATCTGGAGCCTCTACAAGGTTCCCGAATACGCGCGCCGTGCGACCGGCCGGCCGCAGCCGGCGGACCTGACGCGCACACACGAACGGGCGGCGAGGTTGAGCTTGAGCTGCGCGCTGGCGTTGCGCGGTGTATTGATCAAGACCTGTCAGGCGGTGGCAACGCGCTCGGACATATTTCCCCCGCCCTTTGTCGAGCGGCTCAAGCAGTGCCATGACGCGGTGCCGGCGAAACCGTTCGACGAGGTTCGACGTGCGGTCGAGCGAGAACTCGGGAAACCGCTGGACGCGATTTTTGCGGAATTCTCGATCGAGCCAGTTGCGGCCGCCTCACTGGCCCAAGTACATAGCGCGAAGCTGCTAGACGGGACCCCGGTCGCTGTGAAAGTTCAGTATCCCGATATTGAAGACATCGTTGGCACGGACCTGGCCAACTTGCGACGACTGTGTCGAATCTACGAGTATTTCGACCCGCAGCCGCTCGAACTGTTGCCGCTGTTGACCGAATTGACGACACACCTCAGCTACGAACTCGATTTCGTGAGAGAGGCTGACAGCGCCGATCGAGTGCGAGAGCTCTTCGTCGAAGATGAATTCGTCGTCGTTCCGAAGATCTATCGGGCGTTCTCGACAACGCGTGTGCTGACGATGGAGTTCGTCGATGGCATCAAGCCGACCGAAAAGGCCGAACTCGAGCGGGCGGGAATCGACCCCGGCGAGGTCGTGCAGAATCTGATGCACATCTATGTGCGGATGATTATCGCGGCGAGTTTCTTCCAAGCGGATCCGCACCCAGGAAACCTGTTCATTCGTCCCAATCAGGTTGTGCTGATGGACTTCGGGCTGGCAAAGGAACTCCCAGAGGGCTTTGGGATGGGGTTGTTCGAGCTGATGTTTTCGATGATGACACTCAATGAGGCCGCGATGGTGCGTGCGTTCCGCGAGCTTGGATTCGAGACCAAGACAGGCGATAGCGACACGTTTGTCCGGATTGCTCGCAGGATGATGTCACGCAGTGACTCGGGCACCTTCGAGGGAGAGTTCACCGAGGAAATGACCGACGAACTCTTCGATGCCATCCGCGAAGACCCTGTTGTCACCGTCCCCAGTGACTTCGTATTGGTGGGTCGGGTCTTCGGGCTGCTGTCGGGGATCGCTCACACTCTGGGTCATCGGGCCAACGTTCTGGCCGCGATGGGGGCAACGACCGGCTGATTTCGATCGCTGGAAGTTCCGCTTGTCATGCAGCGCCAATCCGAGAATTCCTGACAAGAGGGTGGGATACAGGAAAATTCCGCTCCGATCGGATTGGGAGACCAGACCAATCCGCAAGCACTCACAGATATCGATTGGTTGGTGTCGGCCGTACGAAGATGTTGTGTCCGGTTCGCGGCCCGTGATTTTCCTCACGCAATCTCCAACTCAACGGTTTGGCTTCAAGTGCCGATGCAAAAACATGTCGGACACCGGCGAGTTCTTACCGCGACTCGATCCAACTGCGGAATTTGGTTTGGTCACGCTGGGGGAGGTAATCCCCCAGGTCGTACGTGAGTACAGCAATCACGGCGCACTCGGAATTGTCGCGATCGACGCGTCCGCGATCCGCAAGATCGAACGCAGCTTCGGTGACTCGGCCCGTGAGAAAGCAATGGCCACGGCCTGCGATGTCATTTTCGGAACGATCGGTGCACGCTTGGATCTTGGGGATCTGGTGGTCTGCGGTGAGACCGGGCGAAACGAGATCCTGGTACTGCTGTTCCGCGATGTGAATGATGTCGAGTTCTATTCGAAAGAGCTGTCTGAACTTCAGCGGATTCTGGTTGCGGGTTTGGATCCCAACAACCAGCGCATCGGGTACCCGCATCTCAAGTGGTCTCCGTCGTTGCCGGTTGGTATTGCGACTTCGTTGCGGAATCCGACCCACGCCGCGCAGACACAGATTCGAACTGCAATAGAAGAAGCACGAGGGGACGCCGACTTGAACCAACGCATTGGCGCACGTCGGCGCCGACAACAGCTGTTCGAGCTGGTGATCGCCGGTCGGGTCCGGTCTGTCTACGAACCGATCGTCGACGTGAACACGCACACGGTGTTTGGCTATGAGGCGCTCGCGCGTGGTCCAGAAGGCACAGAGTTGTACTCGGCGCTGGCGTTGTTTGCGAGCGCGACCAACGAGGATCTGCTGTTTCAGCTCGATTGCCTGTGCCGGCGAAGTGGTCTCGATGGTGCGCGAGATTTCCCCTGCGATGCGAAGCTGTTTTTGAACATCAGACCGACGACGATTTTCGACCCCGGCTTCAGGGCGGATGCGTTGCGCCAGACGCTCGAGGGTTGCGGCTTGCGTCCTTCCGATGTCGTGCTCGAGATTTCGGAACAGGAATCGATTTCCAGTTTCGAGATTTTTCGTGAAATTCGCGACTACTACGGAAACCTGGGCTTCCAGATCGCGATGGATGACGTGGGGACGGGCTACGCCAGCCTCGAAGCCGTAATCGAACTTTCTCCAGAATTCATCAAGGTCGATCGCGCATTCGTGGCAGGAATCGACCAGGACCCGTCCCGGCAGCAATTGCTCACCGCATTGCGGAGTGTGTCGGATCAGATCGGGGCGCGGATCATCGCAGAGGGCCTCGATACGCTAGAGGAACTCGAGACGCTGGCGCGCCTGAAAATTCCGTTCGGGCAGGGGTGGCTGTTCGGGAAACCGCATCCGCTCCGAACCGACACCTGATCCGCGCTTTCGCATCCGTGCTTCGGGCCGTCTTCGGCCGATTCTCGATCGCGTCTGATCACAAAGACCCTCGACGTAGCGGTGCTGCGCCCCCGGCTCCCCTCAATCGGCTCGACCGAATCTGGCCCGGATCCGGGCGCGAAAACGCCGAATATTTTGGCCCGGGACCCAGGCGCCGAGACGTCTGAGCGATTTGCGGGGGTGGGATTATACTGCCGCCTCTAAACGGGGGGCCTATGGGTCGGAAACTCCAGGTGACGACGGCAACTTGTGTGTTCGTCCTCGGACTGGCCGCTGTGTACCTCTACCACAGCGTGACTTCGCTCGAATCCGAGCTGGTGGCAGGAGATGTCCACGTCGTTTTCGGTTTGGGTGGGAATGTTGGCGTGCTGAAGACCAGCCAGGGGGCGGTCGTCGTCGACACGATGACGTTCCCGATCCAGGCGCGCGGGATACGCGAGCTGGCTTCTCAGATCGCTGGGGGGCCGGCTCGGGCAATCATCAACACCCACTATCATTCAGACCACACCCACGGCAACCCCGCGTGGCCGATCGGCATCCGCGTGGTCGCAACCGAACGCACGAAGGCCTACCTGAATCTGTTCGATGCTGAGTTCTGGCAGGGCGAAGCCGCGGGCACGGCTCCCAACGATACGTTCGAACAAACCCACGAAATGCGCATCGGTGGCAAGACGATTCGCTCCTACTACATGGGCCGGGGTCATACGGGCGGGGATCTCGTGGTTCTATTCGTAGAAGATCGCGTGCTCCACGCCGGAGATCTGTTCTTCAATCGGCTCTATCCCAATATCGACTTGGAGGCCGGTGGTTCGGTTCGAGATTGGTCGACCACTCTCGAGCGGGTCCTCGAGTTGGATTTTGATCACGTGATTCCGGGGCATGGGCCGGTTGCGAGCCGCGAAGATCTGGCCGGTTTCGCTCGCTTCATGAAAGAGCTTGCGCAAACGGTTGGACAGGCTGCAGCCGACGGGTTGACACTCGATCAGACGCTGGGATCGGTGGACTTGAAAGAAGACGAGGGCTATGGCGAGTTGCTTCCGCTCATCATGGACGTGGATCGCGACTTCGTGGTGAAGCGCGCCTGGGACGAGGCCACCGGCGTCGTCAAGCCGATGAAACTCCCCTCGGAATAGGCGAATCTCACGATCACAGTTGAGAGCGCGTGCGGCACGAGGAGATCTCTTGAACGACCTGTTTTCGATCGAAGGGAAAGTGGCCATTGTGACTGGAGGGTCGCGTGGAATCGGTTTGATGATTGCACGTGGCTACGTAGAAGCCGGTGCGCGCGTGTATATCTCGTCGCGCAAGGCTGAGGTTTGCGACGAGGTCGCGGGCGAACTTTCGAAACTCGGTACCTGTATCTCGATTCCGGCGGATCTGTCGACTGAGGCCGAAACCAACCGGCTGGCCAGCGAAATCGCTGCTCGCGAACCCGAAGTCCACATTCTCGTCAACAATGCGGGCGCCAACTGGGGAGCACCCTACGAGCAATATCCGGACTCGGCATGGGACAAGGTTTTCGCGATCAATGTCAAAGGCATATTCAACCTGACACGCGCATTGACGCCCCAACTCGAGAGAGCAGCCAAGCCCGGAGACCCGGCGCGCGTGATCAATGTCGGTTCGATCGATGGGCTCTCGGTGCCGGCGCTCGAAACCTTCGCCTATTCGACCAGCAAGGCCGGCGTTCACATGTTGACACGCCACCTCGCGAAGCGGCTTGCGTCGAAGGGGATTGCCGTCAATGCGATAGCGCCGGGGCCCTTCGAGAGCCAGATGATGGCGGCGACGCTGGAACAATTTGGTGATGCCATCGCCGCGGCCTGTCCGCTCGGGCGGATCGGTGCACCCGACGATATGGCGGGTATCGCGATCTTTCTGGCCTCGCGCGCCGGGGCATACGTCACCGGCGCGATCATCCCGGTAGACGGTGGGATTTCGACTACCAAGTAAGGTGGCCTGATGCAGCCGATCACCCGATGACGAGACCCAGCCGTTTGTCGAAAGCCGAGCTCCATTCCGCGCTCGAAACGCTCCCCGGCTGGCAGCTTCGCGAGGCAAAGCTCCACCGCACGTTCCGCTTCGCGAACTTCAACGAAGCGTTCGGTTTCATGACCCGCGCTGCGCTGGTCGCCGAAAAGCTGGATCACCACCCGGAGTGGTCCAACGTGTACGCGACAGTCGTCGTCGATCTCGTCACGCATGACGCCCACGGGATCACCAGTCTGGACGTTCGTCTGGCCACCGCGATGAATGCTATCGCCCGCTTCGACCAGGCGTGACAGGCTCCGCGAAGCGGTCGCACGACAGAATTCAGATCTTCCAGTCTCGTCAGCCGCTTGCGGATGAGAGTCGCGCGACGTCCATACCCGATGGGTTCTGGAATGCGCGAAGATCGAAATCGGCAGCCACTGAGATCAGATGATCGACGATGTCCGACTGGATGCCTTCGTAGACCGCCCAGGCGGTGATGTTCGTGAAACAGTAGATCTCGATCGGCAGACCGGTGGCCGTCGGTTCGAGCTGTCGCACGATCAAGGTCATGTCTTGATGAATGAGCGGGTGATTGCGCAGATACTCGTACACGTAAACGCGATAGGTGCCCACATTGGTGAGACGTCGGATATCGGCGTTGATACTCGGGTCCCGGCCCCCTACTGCATTGAAAGCCGCGAGATCGTTGCGCTTGGTCGCAATGTAATCCTTCATCAGCGCGAACTCGCCGAATCGGTCAATTTCTTCGGGCGTGAGGAAGCGAATCGAGCCCATGTCCAGAAGCAGCGACCGCTTGATGCGCCGCCCGCCCGATTCGCCCATGGCGCGCCAGTTCTTGAACGAGCCTTCGATGAACTTGTGGGTGGGGATCGTCGTGATGGTCTTGTCCCAGTTCTGGACGCTGACACTGTGTAACGCGATATCGACGACATCTCCGTCTGCGTTGAACTCCGGCATTTCGATCCAGTCGCCGACGCGAATCATGTCGTTGCTCGTCAGCTGAACGCTGGCGACCAGGCTGAGAATCGTGTCCTTGAAGACCAACAACAGCACCGCGGTCATCGCGCCGAGCCCGCTGAGGAAGATCAAAGGGGACTTGTCGAACACCGTCGCGACGATCACCACCGCAGCGATGCCGCCAATGACCATGTTCAACAGTTGGACGTAGCTCTTGATCGGTCGGCTTCGATACTTGTCGAGCCGGGAGTAAATTTCGTTGGTGGCGTTCAAGACGGCGCTCATCGACAGCGCGATCAGAAGAACGATCGCGGCCGAAGCCAGCCGCTCCACCAACGTGACGATCGTTTCGTCGAGCTCTGGAACCAGCTGTATGCCGGATCGAGCGACCAGAGCGGGTGCCATCAGCGCGACTCGGATGAAAAATCGCGCCTCGACCAGCCGGTCGTCCCACTTCGTTTCGCTGCGCGCGACGAAGCGGCGGATCCCTGCGACGAGGATCCTGCGAACGATCAGCAGCGAAAGCCAAGCTGCGAATCCCACTGCAGCGAGCCCGACGGCCTGGATCGCCAGGGGGTTTTCGATGAACCCGCGGAGGCCGAGACTCTCCCAGTCGATTTCCCGACCCATCTGACACACCTCGTTCCACGGCTCCGCGCCAGATTTGGAGAGGCCACGGATTGGGGAGCAACGATAACACTCGTGAACCGGGCGAGCGCCAGTATAATTGTGAACCGCGGATCCATGCTGGAGCGATGCAGCCAGATTCAAACATCGGGGCCGGGCGCGTGGTCGAAACCTTCGATTCAGGCATGTGATTCTGAATTTTGATGCGAGACTTTGACTCCAGATTCTTGATTTCAGAAAAGGGAGCGCGAGAAATGGACCTGCGACGATCGGGAGCGAGACGATGAAGGTTGATGCGGCGATCTGTTGGGAACCCGGTAGGGCGCTCGAGGTCGAACGAATCGATCTCGAGGGACCCAAGCGCGGGGAGTGCCTGGTGCGACTTGCGGCGTCCGGGGTTTGCCACACCGACGCGTTTACGATGAGTGGTGAAGACCCGGAGGGCGTGTTTCCCGTGGTGCTCGGCCACGAGGGAGCCGGGGTGGTCGAAGAGGTGGGGCCGGGCGTCGACGGCCTCAGTGTCGGCGACCATGTGATCCCGCTGTACATCCCCGAATGTCGACAGTGCAAGTTCTGTATTTCTGGTCGGACGAATCTCTGCTTCAAGCTGCGCGAAACACAAGGACGCGGCCTGATGCCCGACGGCACCAGCCGGCTTTCGTACAAGGGCAAGCTGATCCACCACTTCATGGGGACATCGACGTTTGCCGAGTACACGGTCGTGCCGGAGATCGCGTTGGCGAAGATCCGGCCGGATGCGCCGCTGGACAAAGTCTGTCTGTTCGGCTGCGCGGTGACGACCGGAATCGGCGCTGTGCTGCACACCGCAAAGGTGGAGCCCGGCTCGACGATCGCGGTGTTCGGACTCGGCGGAGTGGGTCTGTCGGTGATCCAGGGTGCATCGATCGCGGGCGCAGATCGCGTCATCGCCGTCGACACGAACCCGGCGAAATACGAACTGGCCGGGCAGTTGGGTGCGACGGATTTCTTGAACCCCAAAGAAGTCGATGACCTCGCCGCCGCGATCATCGAAATGACCGACGGAGGAGTCGACTATTCGTTCGAGTGTGTTGGAAACGTCGATCTGATGGGCACCGCGATGGCCTGCACGCATCGGGGATGGGGCGAAGCGATCATCATCGGGGTCGCCGGTGCGGGTCAGGAAATCCACGCGCGACCGTTCCTTCTGGTGACAGGGCGTTCATGGCGCGGGTCGGCGTTCGGCGGCGTTCGCGGGCGAACGCAGCTGCCGCAGTTCGTGGATCGCTACATGTCGGGTCGAATCAAACTCGACGAAATGATCAACGCGACCATGCCGCTCGCCGAAATCAACTCTGCGTTCGAAAAGATGCACGACGGCGAGGTCATCCGGAGCGTGTTGCTCTACGGTTAGCCGAATCGCAGAGCGGATCGTTGATGTGAACTGCCTTCCTCTGTTCGGTTCGCGTTGATCGGTAAATCTCTCAGAGCTGATTGGACCGAAGACGAGAAGCGTTGACTTCAGCGGTCAACCGCGTAGGCCGAGCAGCGCCAGTCCGTCCCAAACAAACAATCGAACGGCGATCAGTGTGAGAACCGTTCGATACAGACGGATGAACCAGACCTCGCTGACGTACTCGAGCAGCTGGCTGCCGATCCATGTGCCGACGATGACACAAACCGATAGCAGCACGAGCGGCAGCGCGAACCCGGCAAACGCGAACCCCGCGACGCCGAATACCGCGAGCTTGGCCAGGTGCCCGAGCGCCTGGCATGCGGCCTTTGTGCCGATGAGTGCCTGACGGGTCAGTCCCAGGCTCAAGAAAAACGGCGCGATCAACGGTCCAGTGGCGCCGACTGTGACGTTCACGAATCCGACGACTCCGCCCAATACCCAGAATCGTCGGTGGATGTCCGACCGTTCCGGGTGTGTGCCGATCAGCAGCAGCCGCGGTGCCCAGGTCGCAAGCAGAACGAAAGCGCCGATCAGGCAGCGCGCTCCGGCAGGTGGCAGTGCCTGGGCGAGCGACAGACCGAGCAGGCCCATGGGAAACAGCAATGCGCCGTAGCGCCAGATGATGCTCCAGTGGATATGGCGACGCTGGATGATCGAGCGAGAGCCATTGGAGACGAGCTGTACGGCCCCGTGGATCGGGATCGCAATCAACGGGTCATAGAAGATCAGCATCACCGAAAGCAGCGTGATGCCACCGGCCATCCCGACGACCGCGGAAAGCACTGCGGTCAGCAGTGCCGTCACACACAGAACCGAAAGGTCGAGCACTTCCAATCTCTACGTCCTTGTCGTGAAACTCTGCCGCATGGCGGCCGTATCGGGTTCGTCAACCGCACAGACCATCCGGACAGACTCCGCGTCACAGTTTCGGACGAACAGCCTTGAGTCAGGATCCGCGGTACAAAAGCGGTGTTTCGGCGGCATTGCGCGCTTCTACCACGATCTGGTGATGGGGTGAAAGGTCGCATGCGGGGTCTGTGACCGATGGATCGCCGGTCAGCGCGAACGCCTGGCAGCGGCACCCGCCGAAATCGCGGCTGCTCTCGGGACAGCTGCGACAGGGTTCGGGGAGCCACGCGTCGCCGCGGAAGGCGTTCATCCCGGGAGCGTCTTGCCAGCATTCGGCCAGTGGACGCTGCAGGGTCGACCAGAACTCGAGATCCGGCAGGTCGGCTGCAGCATGGCAAGGCAGCACCCGACCGTCCGGCGCTACCACGCAAGTCTTTCGCCCCCAGCCCCCCATGCACGGCTTGGGTCGCCCTGCGTGGTAGTCGGGCAGCACGTAGACGATTTCGCGCACGCGGCGTTCGCGACGCGCCCGTTCGACGGCCCGCGAGGCGCGTTCGAGCTGTTCCTGGCTCGGAAGTAGCGCGGCGCGGTTGGCGAGCGCCCAACCGTAGTATTGGGTATTTGCGATTTCGAGGCGGTGGGCGTCGAGACGCTCTGCCAGGTCGATCAGGTCTGGAACGCGGTCGAGGTTCTCGCGGTGGACGACGGCATTGATGCACAGTGGCAGTTCGAGCTTGCGGACGATTCGCGCGAAATCGAGTTTCTGCTCGAACATGTCGACGCCAGCGATCCGTCGTGAACCTTGTGAGTTCGCGTCTTGAATACTCAGCTGCACGCTGCGCAACCCGACGTCGCGCAGCTTCGCGAGTGCGTCGGAGTCGAGCGTCGTTCCGGCGGTGATCAGATGTGTGTACAAATCGGCAGCTGCCGCCGCCGAAACGATCTCGATGAGATCCGGGTGCAGTGTGGGTTCGCCACCGGTGAGGCCCACGTGCAATGCGCCCAGCGCAGCGGCTTCCCTGAAGACCCGGCCCCAAGCGGCGCCGTCGAGCTGCTCACGTGTGTCGCGGTAGGAGATGGGATTCGAGCAATAAACACAACGCAAAGGGCAACGGTAGGTGAGTTCGGCGACGAGGTTGTAGAGACGGGGAGGATTCATCGCGGATCTTCATCTCGGATGACATTCTCGCCTTTCTCTTCATGCCCGACGATTTGTCGATCCGCGACTCCCTCAACTACACCGAGTCGGCCCATTTTCTCCAGAAATAGATGTGTGTCGTCCCACGCCTGTTCGCTGTTCGAGTGTTGCGCGCGCAATTGGTCGGCGACCTCGAGCGTGGTTCGGTCTCCATCGCACAGTTCCAGGATCTCCGCGCCGGTAGTGTTCAACTCCACGGCCCGCTCCGGCAATACTACCGTCGCGACGCCGCCGATCGTGTCGCGGCGGAGTTGCGCGCGAGCCGAAAGGCGGGGCTTGCTGTGGGCAGTTTCGATCGCGTCCAACAGGCTCCACAGGATTTCGCACTTGCGGGTCAGTGCCTCCGTGCAGCGTTCCTGGTCCATCTGCTCGGTGGCGTGTTCGATCACATAATCGAGCCCCCATGCCGCGTCGCGGGGTGCTTGGGTGGTGCGCGATTGGAAGTAGCGGAGCCCATCGATCCTCACCCATGGGTAGTGCTGTTCGAACGCGGCGATTCGAACCTTCATGATATTGCCCGCAAACATCTCGGTCAGCGAAGCCGCGACTGACTCGAGCAGGTCGTGGCCGTCGACGAAGTCGACATACGCATCACAGGCGGCGCGCACCCCGGGCAGGACCCGATCGAAGTCAGCGACGCTTTCTCTGCTGAGCCCGACGGCGTCGGCCAGCGTCAGCCATAGCGCGAGACCGCCATCGCCCGGCTTGACTCCGTCGTGGTCGTGAATGCGCTGGACCCATTCGCGCCGAAACTGCGGGTCGCGCGCCTTGGCGACGATCAGCGCGTCCTTGATCGGGATCCGGGTCTGGTAGTAGTAGCGGTTGCGAACCCAGGTCTGGATTTCTTGTTTGCTGAGTGCGCCGTCGTGCATGCGCAAGTTGAACGGGTGGCGGTAGTGATAGCGCTCGAGTCCGATCTGGCGAAGTCGGTCTTCGAACTCGGCTGGGCTCCAGCAGCTCATCGGCCGACAACTCTCCTTCAAACTTCGAACTCCACCCCGTCAGCCGCGATTTCGATGCCCGCCGACGTGACCGTGGCGGTCTGCTCCGAATCTGCGTCGAGGATCGGATTGGTGTTGTTCATGTGAATGTAGACCGTTCTGCCGGGCATGCCTCGAAGCTGTTCGAGACTGCCATCTGGACCGGTGATCGGTACGTGGCACATCGCGAACGCGTCGGGTGCGCCCGGGCGCAGCGCCTTGAGCTCATCGTTGGTAAAGAACGTGCCGTCGATGAAGCGACATTCCGCGGCGCGAATTTCCGCGAGTGTTCCGGAGTCGAGGTGCTTTATACCCGGCACGTAGACGAGCCGGTGGCCAGTTGCCTTGTCGGTGATTCGGACGCCGACGGTGGTGTCGGGTCGGTTGGGCTTTGCGATATCGGACAGAAATCCCGGGACTTTGCCCGGTACGGGAAAAAAGCGGGCTTCCAACTGGCCCGCCGCATCGAGCAGCACCCGCTCGTCGAGTTTGGCCACATCCCAGGAAGGCTCGAGCAGCCGGAATGCCGCATTGTTGTCGAGCAGTGCATCTCGCACCCAGGGTGTCGTCAGGATCCGGTACGAAAGCGCCTCACGCAGGATCAGCAGCCCCATGCAGTGGTCGAGATCTGCGTTGGTGAGCAGCAAGGTGTCGATCGGGACGTCGCGCGTGCCTGGCCGCGGGTGTAGGCCTGCGAACGCGGCAAACTGCTGTCGGATGTCCGGGCTGGCGTTCAGCACACTCCAGCGCGCGCCGTCTGCCGAGACTGCGATCGAAGGCTGGGTTCGAGCCGGTACCGCTGCGACCCCGGCGCGCGCCCGGACTGAGTTCGGGCCGCCACAATTCCACTGCGGCAGTCCGCCGCCCGCACAGGACCCGAGGATGCGAACCTTCAACGATAGGCGCTCCGAGCTGCGTTTCGCCCAATCCGAGCCTGGAAGTCGTCTGGCACCCGGGATCTCCTGCGAAACGGAACACGCATGGTAGCCTATGCGCCCCATGAGCTTGCCCCGATCCACGACGACAGGGTCTACTCCTTCGACCGCCACGGCCGTATTCGACCGCGTGGCGCCGGTAGCCGACTTCCCGGCCGCCGAAGCCGCCGTGCGCCAATTCTGGTGCGACAACGATGTAATCGCTCGTTCGCTCGCAAAGCGGGCGGGTGGGCCGCGCTTCGTCTTTTATGAGGGGCCGCCGACCGCGAACGGGCTGCCTCACAATGGCAGCGCGCTGACCCGAGTCATGAAGGATGTCTTTCCGCGCTACAAGACAATGCGCGGGTTCGACGTGCCGCGCCGAGCCGGATGGGACACACACGGGCTGGCGGTCGAGATCGAAGTCGAGAAAGAACTGCGCATCTCGGGTAAGGACGCGATAGTCGAATACGGTGTCGAGCCGTTCGTAAAGCGCTGCTTCGAGAACGTCTTCCGCTACACCGAGCAATGGCAGCAGTTCACCGAGAAGCTGGGATTCTGGTTGGACCTCGAAAACGCGTACGTGACGTATCACGAGAGCTATGTCGAGAGCGTCTGGTGGGCACTGTCGGAACTGTTCAAGAAAGACCTGCTGTACCGCGGACACAAAGTGGTCTGGTGGTGGGCGCAGGGCGGCACGGTGTTGTCGGCCGCCGAGGTAGGCGAGGGCTACAAGACGGTCGATGATCCATCAGTCTACGTGAAGTTTCCACTGCGAGATGATCCGGAGACGGCACTGTTGGTCTGGACGACCACCCCGTGGACGCTGCCGTCCAATTCATTGGCGGCCGTCAAGGCAGACGTCGACTACGCGGTCGTTCGCGACGGCGCCGGCCGTTTGATCGTAGCTGAGGCGTTGCTACCGGTACTGCGCAAAAAGACACACAGCGCGCTCGAAGTGGAGCGCACGCTTGGCGGCAGCGAACTGATCGGTCAGCGCTACGCGCCGCCGTTCGACTGGTTCCAGCGCTTGCATCCAGACGTCGACTTCTGGCGCGTCATCGGCGCGGACTTCGTCGAACTCGATGCAGGTACCGGAGTCGTCCACATTGCGCCCGCGTTCGGAGAGATCGACTTCGACTTGCTGCGTGTCGAGAAGCAACAGAACCCCGAGCTTCCGCTGCTCAATGCCGTACGTCCGGATGGGACCTTCGACCCGGAGTTCGCCGACGATACGGTTGCGGGGCGTTGGGTGAAAGATTGCGATCGCGACCTCACGCGCGCGCTGAAGGATCGCGGCCTGTTGTGGCACGCCGAGAAGATTCGTCACGACTACCCGTACTGCAGCCGGTCCGACAACGATCCGTTGATTCAATACGCGCGACCCGCCTGGTATGTCCGGACGTCGGCGCACATCGACAAGTGCGTCGCGAACAACGCGAAGATCAACTGGCTTCCGGAGACGATCCGCGACGGGCGCTTCGGCGACTTTCTGCGCAACAACGTAGATTGGGCGCTGTCGCGCGAGCGCTTTTGGGGCACGCCATTGAATATCTGGATCAATGACGAAACGGGTGCGATGGATACCCCTGCATCGGTGGCCGAGATTCTCGAGCGCAACCCGAAAGCATTCGAAGCCTTCGAACGGGCCAGGCAAAGAGATCCCGACCTGTCGCCTCACCTGCGGGTACACAAGCCTTGGATCGACGACGTAACGTTTACGAAACCCGGCGAGGCCGGAGTGTACCGTCGCGTGAGCGAGGTGATCGACGCCTGGTTTGATTCCGGCGCGATGCCGTTTGCGCAATGGGGCTACCCGCATCGCGGCAAGGAAGATTTTGAAAGGAACTTTCCGGCGGACTTCATCTCTGAGGCAATCGACCAGACGCGCGGCTGGTTCAATTCCCTGATCTGGATTTCGACACTGCTGTTCGACGAACAGGAACTGCCACATCCGTACAAGACCTCGGTGGTGCTGGGCCATGTCGCGGATCGATTCGGCAAGAAGGAATCGAAGAGCAAGGGCAACTACACCCCACCCGAGATCGTGCTGGATCGGGTACGCCTCGAGTTCGCTGTCGTCGATTCCATTGGCGAGGGTTCAGTTCACCTCGCAGAACCGCTCGAGCCCGGAACCGCCGCAATCGCGCGTGAGGATTACGAAGGTCTCGATCTGCGCGGCGAGGCCGCGAAGGTCGTTGCATACCGCAACGATCGTCCAGGCGAGACATTCGAGTTGAAGCTGCGACCCGATGCGGGGCTCGGTCGCCGGGTGATTGTGATCGGTTCCGATGGCCGCTCGGCGCTCGGCGTTGCGCCCGCTGCAAACCCAACCGAGATCATGCCGCGCGAAGTTCCGGACATGCCGGACGTCAACAAGGTCTGGATCGAGGATCCGAGCGCGTCCGCACCGGGTGCGGATGCGTTCCGCTGGTTTTTCTACGCGTCGAATCCGCCGTGGAACCCGACGCGTCATTCACTGAGTGGCGTCCGCACCCAACAGCGCGAGCTGCCGCTGAAGCTACGCAACATCTATGCGTTCTTTACGCTGTATGCGGGGATCGATGGCTTCGATCCCTCGCGAGACGATTGTAGAAAGGGCCGCCGCGCCGTCGGCGAACGGGCACTGATCGATCGTTGGATCTTGTCCGAACTCGCGCTGACCAACGCCGAAGTGATTCGCGCGATGGACGGCTTCCGGGTCTACGACGCAGCAAACGCGCTGACCACGCTGGTCGATGCGCTGTCGAACTGGTACGTGCGCCGCTGTCGGCGGCGCTTCTGGGCAGCTGGGCTGGATGCCGACAAGCTCGACGTGCACTGGACGTTGTACGAATGCCTGGTCACGCTCGCGAAGCTGCTGGCACCATTTCTGCCGTTTGCGAGCGAGGAGATGTGGCAGAACCTGGTCCGCAAGCCGTATCCGAAATCGGATGACGAGAGCGTCCACTTCTGCGATTACCCGGAACCCGATGAGCAAGCCATCGACCGATCACTCTCACAATCGATGGCCGCCGTGCGAGATCTCGTTTCGCTCGGACTGCAGGTGCGAACCGCGCAGAAGTTGCGCGTCCGCCAACCGCTTCAGACGCTAGAACTCGTACTGGCGGCTCCCGATCTCGAACAGGCATTGCGCGAGCAGTCGGATCTGATTCGAGATGAATTGAACGTGCGCGAGGTGAACTTTGTGCCGAACGCGGACGAGTATGTGACCTACACCGTCCGGCCGAACTTTCGGGCTCTCGGCCCCCGCGTAGGCAAGCGGATGCCGGCGCTCCAAAAGGCTCTGGCCGAAACCGACGGTGCAGCGCTGCTCGCGCAACTCGAAGCCGATGGTGAGGTGACGCTTTCGATCGATGGCGCGGATCTGGTGCTGGGACCCGATGAGATCGGGGTTGCACTCGAAGCCCGCGAAGGTTTCGCGGCAGCTTCGGGGCCGGTCGGCGTCGTAATTCTGGGCACCACGCTGACTCCGGAGCTGATCTCGGAAGGCTTGTATCGCGAAGTTCTCAACCGGGTCCAGGCGCTGCGCAAGGAACTCGATCTCGAGTACACCGATCGAATTCGACTGACGCTCTCCGCCTCAGAAACGCTTCTCGACGCGATGAGGTCCCGCATCGACGAGTTCAGCCTGGAAACGTTGGCCGTAGAAGTGACGCTCGGCGCTGATCCGATCGACGCTGCGCATACAAGCGATGTGAGTATCGATGGAGAGGCACTGACATTCGGACTAACGCTCGCTTAGTCCGCCAGAGCGGATCCAGGTTTTAGTATGCGATTTCGTCCCTGTATCGATCTACATGATGGTCTCGTCAAGCAGATCATCGGTTCGACGCTGCGCGAGGGAGACGCGCCGGAGACGAACTTCTCGACCGACGTTTCCGCGTCGCATTTCGCGGAGATGTTCCGGCGTGACGGCCTCGACGGCGGGCATGTGATCATGCTCGGTCCAAATAACGAGCGCGCGGCGCAAAGCGCATTAGAGGCGTTTCCGGGCGGCCTGCAGATCGGTGGCGGCATCACCCCGAACAATGCCGCCGCTTGGCTGGAGCGCGGCGCAGCGGCCGTGATCGCGACTTCCTACCTGTTCGAGCAAGGTGCGTTCTCTTGGGCGAGGCTCGCGGCGCTCGAAACCGAGGTCGGTCGCGAGCGTCTGGTGGTGGATTTGAGTTGCTCGCCGAGCGGAGATCGCTACGTCGTGATGGCCGATCGCTGGCGAACTGAGACCGATCTCGAAGTTGCAGGCGAATCGCTCGATGCGCTCGCAGCGCACTGTTGTGAGTTTCTGATTCACGCCGTCGCAGTAGAAGGAAAGCAGTCAGGACCGGATTCGGCCCTCATCGCGCGGCTGGCCGATTCCCCTCTGCCAACCACCTATGCAGGCGGAATCCGTAGCCTCACTGACATCGAGCACCTCGAAAGCCTGTCGCGCGGCCGGCTGGATTTCACGGTAGGAAGTGCGCTCGATCTGTTCGGTGGTGATCTGCGCTATCGCGACTTGGCGCGCTTCGGCCGCTCTCGCGAAGCGCGACACTGAATCCTGCGATGAACGAGTCTGCGAAGCGCGACGCGACGAGAGTGGCGGGCGAGCGCTGTCCGACCTAACCGATCCAATCGGCCTGGCGATCGCGTTCGCGGTCGTGCTGTTCGGTTCCGCGGTGCAGGGTGCCGCGGGTTTCGGTCTCGGTCTGATCGCCGCGCCGATCTTGTTGTTGCTCGACCCGCGTTGGGTGCCCGGCCCGCTGATGGCTGCGGGCTTCGGACTCACGATCCTGGTTGCGTATCGGGAGCGGGCCGACATCGATATGATGGGCCTGCGCTTCGCATTCGTCGGGCGCACGATCGGCACAGTGGCGGCTGCGCTGCTGTTGACGGCGCTGTCCGCCAAAGCGTTCGACGTGGTTTTTGGCGGTCTCGTGCTGCTCGGCGTCGGGCTCAGCCTGTTGGGTACGAGGATCTCCCCGACACCCGGCCACGCTGTTTCTGCCGGTCTGCTTTCGGGCTTCATGGGGACGATCTCGTCGATTGGGGGCCCGCCGCTGGCGCTGCTCTACCAGCGAGAGGGAGGCCCCCGATTGCGCGCGACGCTGGCTGCGCTGTTCGTGACCGGTAACGCAATTTCTATCGCGGCGCTGGCATGGATCGGGCGTTTCGGGGTGGTCGAAATTGGGCTCAGCGGTTTGCTGTTTCCGGCGGCTCTACTCGGGTTTGCCGCCGCGGGCTGGTTGCGCTCTGTGGTGGACCGCGCAGGTGTGAGACCGCTGGTGCTGGCGTTGTCGGCGGCGTCGGCGACTGCGGTACTGGTAAAGGCGCTCGGCTGAGTTGTTGCGCGCAAGGTGGTCGACGTGCCATCAAGCCCGCGAACCGACGCGTCGATAACGCGGACTGCGATGAGTGACACAATTTCCGCAGCTTCCGCGCAACCCGACGCGCGCCGCATAGGGACAGCCGAGCATTTTCGCTGGCTCGGAAGCATCGTCAAGGTCGTACTGGCGCTGAACCTGCTGGACGCGATCTTTACGATGGTGTGGGTGACAGCGGGGCTGGCCAACGAGGCGAACCCGCTACTCGCAACCTTGGTCCGAGATCATCCGCTGGTGTTCACTGTCGTGAAGCTCAGTCTGGTCGGCGGGGGATCGTGGCTGTTGTGGCAGCACCGGCAGCGTCCGCTCGCGGTTGTCGGCATCTTTCTGGTTTTTCTCACCTACTACTTCCTGCTGCTGCTCCACGTCGGCTATCTGAGTCTGATCTTGGGGACGCTGCTGTTTCCGCAGTTGAAATAGCCGATTCTTCCAGCACGCACTCTACCATCCAGGTCGCGAGGCCAGCTCCGCGATGCGGTTCGGTGACAAACACGTCGGCCAGGTATCCGAATGTCGCGTAGTCGCTGACGACGCGGGCGAAGCCAACCGGCTCGCGTTCGGCGGCTGACCCACCGCTCGACACACCATCGCGAAACAATCCGAAGCACAGCGAGCCTCGACACGCTCGCTCTACGACCTCGAGTGGGATCCCGTCCGCCCAGTACGACGTGGATAGGAAGGCGTGGATGAAGTCGAGGTCGAGATCCTCGAATCGCGTGGTTGTGTGGTATGGGGGGCGGTTCAATCGGCCTCCGTGTTCGCCCGGGCAGGTGGATTCTGACGGGGAGGGGAACCCTGGCGCAACCCGACGATCGAGGTCGTCTCGCGCAGCGCCGGGACGATCCGCGGACGCCTGGGTGCTGGTAGTGGCCCACATGAGCTACGCGAATGACCGATCTGCTTTGGATAGCCACCTCATGCTCAAGCCGGACTTTCTCGAGAAGCACGCCGACCCGGGCATTCGCGAGGCACTGCGGATCGACGGCGGAGAAAAACGGCGGCCCCAAGTTCAAGCGATGGTTCGACAGAATGATCGACGGTGTCGAGGCGCGCAGAGCCGATCCTGAGCAGACGGCCGCACTCGAACACAGTGTGATCGCATCTGCCAAGGGTTGGTCGGCGCACGGCGCGGTGTTCTCGTCGGACTACCCGCACCCAGAAGGCGGACGTGACCCGATCAAGCGCTTCGAGGCTTCATTCGATCAGGCGCAAGTCGGTGCCGCCGCGCGCGAACGATTCTACTCGGAGAACTTCAATGCCATGATGGGCGTGGCGGGTAGAGGCGGAGCGCGCTCAAATGACGCGCAGCGGCGAAAGCGCCACTAGCTGCGCAGTGTGACTGCCGCGTTCGAAATGATGATCGCGTCGCGCTCCTTCGAGTAGGCCTCGAGGAGGATCTGGTGGCCTTCTCGCCAGTAGCGGGTCATGTACGTCTCGCCCGGGAAACCCACGCCCCGGAAGCGCGCCTGGTAGCGGGAAACCTTGGTGACGTCACCGCCTAGCGCTCCATCGACGACCGCCTTGCAGACGATGCCGTATGAACACAGGCCGTGGATGATCGGAATGTCGAAACCGGCGCTCTTCGCGAAATCGGGATCACAGTGCAGTGGGTTCTTGTCGCCGTTGAGGCGATACAACAGCGCTTGCTGCGGCAGCGTCGGTGATTCGATGATGCCGTCCGGTTCGCGGTCGGGCGCTTCGTTGCCGACCTTGGGACCAGCAGGACCGCCGAATCCGCCTTCGCCGCGCAAGAACAGCGACATCCGATTCGTGTACATCGGCGCACCGCTTTCGTCCTTCGTGGCGATCTCCATGATCATCAGCGCGGCCTTGCCCTTGTCGAAGATGTCGGCGATCCGTGCCGAACTGGTCACCTTCGCCTCGGGAGGAAGCGGCTGATGGATTTCTACGTCTTGTTCGCCGTGGAGCATGAGCGCCGGGTTGAACTCCAAGCCGGGCGTTCCGAAGATGTTCGCGCCGCCTCCGGCGTTCACGACGGTGGGGAAACTCGGCAGCACCTTCAGGTTCTTTTCGTAGGTGTACTCGAGTTCGCCGGGGTCGGTTTGCGGGTTTCCGGCACCCACTCCCAGCGCGTACAAGATGGCATCGTCTTTCTTCCAGCCGCCAGAGCCTTCGGGGAACTCTTGGCTCATTGCGAGATCTCGATCGATGGGCATGATTTTCTCCTGGTTTTTCCGCCGGTTCGCGCGCGCGGCCGGTCGGAAAGCGGCTCGACGCCAAAACAACGCAACGCGCGGCGGTCTTTTGGAATTCTGGATTGGGGTCGATCCCCTAGGGTTGTGCGTTCACCGCGTCGCGACGAAAGCTTCCAGGTCTCGCCGGGCCCAGAACGGGTCGAACTCTTCGCTCGACCAGGCTGGGCCCAGGCTGAGTGTTCGCACTGTAGCCGAGATGGCGGCGGAAGCCGTGCCGGGCTCGCTTGGCTGTGCGAAGGCTACTCGGTGATTTCGCCCGCCTCGAAGAGTTTCAGAAACGCATCGACGATTTCCGGATCGAACTGCGTGCCCGCCCCGTCGCGGATTTCCTTGGCCGCGGTGTCGAAGGACAGCGCAACCTGGTAGCTGGTATCGCTCGTCATCGAGTCGAACGCGTCGCAGATGGACATCACCCGGGCTTCCAACGGGATCTCGCTAGCCACTAGCCCGTCGGGATAACCGCTTCCGTCGTACCACTCGTGGTGGCTTTGAACGATCGGCGCCAGATCCTCCCAGAGCCGAATTCGAGCCAACATGCGCGCGCCGATCGCCGTGTGCTTTTCGCACGCGGTGGGCGACTTCTGCAGCGTACGGTCGAACTTCAGCATGCCGATATCGTGCAGGCGAGACGCGAAGTGCAGGTTCTGGAGCTGCTTCGAATCCCAATCCAGTGAACGACCGATCCGGTTTGCGATCTGCGCGACGCGGTTGCCGTGACCGCCGTGGTACCCGAGGTGTGCATCGAGTGCGTAGACGAGGATCTCGGTGATGTGCGAAAAAAAGTTGCGCTGCAGATCGCGCAGGTCGGCGTTGCGCATCGCGACCGCGGTCATCGACGCGAGTGTGTTGAGCGCATCGACCTGCGCAGGTTCGAACGGCAGGTCTGACCCACCGCGAACCACCGCGAGAACGCCGATCGGCCCCTGTTCGCCGAGTAGCGGCAGTAGCAAGCTGGGGGGGCGATCGTCGATGGCGGTGTGCATGGCACTCATGAAAGCCGGCTGACCGTTCTCGATCACCCAATCGGCCTGCGCCAGCAGGTGAGCGCTTGCGGCCTGAAAGTATCTTTCGGCCTCCCTTCCGGCGCTCTCGAAGAGTTCGGGCGGCAGGTCGACGTCCTTGCCTCGAACCAACAGATACGCGGCCCGCGCATCGCTGAGTTCGACCGCGCATGCGACCGAACAGGCCGCGATCTCGACTGCGTGTCCCGCCCCCGTCATCGTGTGAGAGCTCTCGAGTAGCGAGGCCAGCCGGCGATTGTCACGATCGATCCGACCGAGTGTATCTGCGGTCGACCGCCGCAAGACCAGGTAGGCCAGAAAGGACAAGATCGCGATCGAACAAACTGTCGCGATCAACCCGATCGCGGCCAGAGAATCCGATAGGGTCGGCAGCACGTACCCCTGGATCACGACCGCCAGCGCTACGAGCGGTACGATTGCACCCAGGAAATAGGCAATGAAGACAGATCGATCGAACCTCTGGGAAAAGATCGAACCACGATTCGAACCGGTCTCCACGCCGCCTCCGTTCATCCCCGAAAACGCACCGGTGATTCGTCCAGCATCGGCAAGTTTGTCCACTGTCTGAAGTCAATTCCCAGCGGGGGGGGGGGGGGGGAACCCCCAA
>JAQBGU010000148.1:0-18857 GCA_032128375.1 Deltaproteobacteria bacterium
CGCGCGCCTGCGCGCCGCCGCAGCGGACAAGTCGGCTCTGTTCGCGCTGCTGATTGTGTTCGTGGTGGTGACTTTTCTCGCCCAGCAGAGTGGGGGGACCGTCCAGGACCTCGATTCGCTTTCGGCCGGCATGCGGATGAAAAACGCGGCCGCCAGTTACGTGGCTTACATCGGCGCGACGATCTGGCCCAGTTCGCTGTCTTTCTTCTACCCCCACCCCGGCGATTCGCTGTCATGGCCGTTCGCCATGGCATGTGTCGCATTCCTGTGTGCCATCACTGCGGCCAGCCTACTCGCGCGCAACTATCCCTATCTGATCGTCGGTTGGTTGTACTTCCTCGGCACTCTGCTGCCGACCGTCGGATTGGTCCAGATCGGCGCGCAGGCGCGGGCGGATCGGTACATGTACCTACCGCTCGTCGGCTTGTGCGTGATGGTCGCCTGGGCAATTCCGGAGACGCTGGGACGGCGACGCTCGCAGCGGGTGGCACTCGCGATCGGGGCGAGCGCCGTGCTCGCCGCCTTGAGTATTCGCACCTCGCTACAGATTCCTGTCTGGCACGACAGCGTCGCGCTATTCGAACACGGGTTGAAAGTCACCTCGGAAAACCACGTTGCACACGCACAGCTCGGCGGTGCCTACCTGGCGCGCGGAAGGACACAGGACGCAGTCGACCACTACGAGGCGGCACTTCAGATCAGTCCCGACTACACCCCTGTCGCGAACAACCTCGCATGGCTCTTGGCAACAGATGAATCGCTCGCAGACCGAAACCTCTTGCACGCGGTCGAACTCGCAGAGAGAGCGGCTGCATTATCGGGATCGGCCGACCCTTCGATCCTCGATACGCTCGCGGTATGCTACGCCGCGGTCGATCGCTTCGGCGACGCCATCGAAACTTCGCTGCGCGGGATCGCACTGGCCGAGCAGGCGGACGACGCCTCACTGGCCGCTGAAATGCGAGGTCGGCTCGCGTTGTATCGGGCTTCACGGCCTTACCTCGGTGAGAAATCGGCAGACCCGATGTGACTGCGGGCGATCCTCAGCGAGTTGCGACAACGTGGACCGATCCACCGCTTCGGATCGCCGTTTCCCCGATCGTCGCCGCCAACGCGAATGGCGTACCAACGATCAGCCAGAACCACAACCACGCGCGCGTAGTCGCATCGAAGGGCGGCGGTTCATCGACAGACCTGCGGTGCAACATCGTGTACAAACCGTTTCGCGGCAGCGAGGCGAATCGATTCAACACGCTCTGGATCCAGCCAAAGGGGTTCTGGCGCAGCGAAAAGTGGTACGCAGCGCCCACCGAGTACCCGGTGTCTGCGAGAATCGCGCGAAGCGCTTCGAGTGGGAAGTGATGGACGTGACGCGGAAGATCGAGGTGAAACCACGCGCCGCCGGTCCATCGGGACTGCAGGCTCGAGAAGTTGGGCACAGCGACGATCAATCGACCTCCCGGCTTCAAGATCCGATGGGCCGCCTCCAGCGTATCGCGGGGATCCAGCAGGTGTTCGAGCACGTGCCAGATGATGATCTCGTCGAAACTCTCGGCCGCGTAATCGGCCTCGGCGAGTCGTGTCGCGATCCGAATTTCGGCGCGCGGGTCCGCGCCTCGGGCTGCCTCGGCGCTAATTTCCAATCCGTGGACTTCGAACCCCCGGTTGGCCAGCGCACCCAGAATCACGCCGCGACCGCATCCGACATCGAGAATGCGAGAGCGCGGAGCGAGGCCACGCGTCAGGAACGTGATATGGCGCTCTCCAATGAAGCGCACCAGGTTCTCGACCAACGGCTGAAATTTCGTGCCTGGCTCTCCATAGTACTCGTCGGGGTACAAGGCCGAGATCTCGTGGGCGTCGAGCATCGGGTGCAGCCGGCCCAGCCCGCACTGTGTGCACACCAAGACGCGTGCCGTCAGATTTTCGATTTCGAAGTGCGGACGCGCAGTCTCGGCCGCACAAACCAGGCAGCGGGGAACAGGCTCGATCGGGCCCTGCACCGACCGCACACCCAGTTGATACAGCCCCATGTGGTCGGGCGGAGATTCGGACAGGTGAAGCCGTTGGCCGGTCATCGAGTCGCCGGATCGTGCGGCGAGAATCGATGTCGGTCAAGGGCTGCGAATCGCGAGTTCGGTGTGAGCGTCGCGCGCACCGCTGTGCCGATCGCGGTACGAGTCCAAGTTTGAACGACGATCACATCCGGCGCTCCGACCGATGGGTCCTCTGGCTCGGATTCGCGCTCCTGTGTGGGACCGCGATCGGAATCGCCGGGCGCGAACTCGATCGGCCGGGGCTGTATTACGACGAGGTGATCCAGGTCGAGCCAAGTGTCCGTTTTCTGACCGCCGATCCCGTCCCGCACGCGATTCCCGGAGCCTCGCAAGTCCGTGTGGCCTCGCGGTGGTTTCCCGTGATGACCCAACCGTATATGGGAGCCTTGAAGAGCCAGCTGCTGATTCCGTTCCTGGCGATTTTTGGAACGAGCCCGGCCAGTCTGAGATTGACCACGTTGGCGTGGAGCCTGCTGGGTGTAGGGCTGATGATGCTGTGGGCGAACAGCGCGCTTGGGCTCTCGGTGGCGCTGATCGCCGGAACACTCGTGGTGCTCGATCCGAGCTTCCTGTTCGTCAGTCGACACGACTGGGGTTCTGTTGGGATTGGCTTCGCTTGCCGCTGCGGGGCGCTCTTGCTGATCACACAGTCCTTTCGCGAACACCGAGCTGGCGCGAAGCTCGCGGTGGGCGGGGCGCTGCTGGGTCTCGGCATCTACAACAAGATTGATTTTGGCGTCGCGTTGATCGCGGCGGGGCTGGCGCTGATAGCCGTGCGCCCCAGAATCCTGACAGAGCTTCTGGCGGCTCCGCGTAGGGCCATCCTGATGCTACTCGGGGCCGTATTAGGTGCGGCGCCGCTGTTGACCTCGCTGCCACTGGCGCTCGCCACGACCGGCAAGGCATTGACGCGACCGGCTGGTGCCAGCGACTTCGACGAAAAATGGGACACGCTCGTCGCAATGTTCGATGGCTCCTACTTCCACGAGCTGATGTTGTCGGGCGGCCAGTTCAAATCGATGTTCGAAACCGACGGTGCCACCAGCGTGTTCCCGGTATTGTTCGGATTGTCTCTTTTCTGGGTTGCCAACGAGGCCCGGCGCAGCCGGCGGACCGGAGAATTCCAGCGAATGCGCGCGTTCGTTGCGCTGTGCAGTGTGTTGATCCCGATCGGGGTATTGCTCACGCCGCGTGCGATTCGCATTCACCACGCTTTGCTGGCAGTGCCCTTCCCACAACTCGTGGTCGCCATAGCCGCAACAGATGTCTGGAACTTCACACCGAAAACAACCATGGCGCGGCACTGGATGCGAGCAGTCGCCGTTGTCGGTATCGCCACGGCGATTTTGGGGAGCCTGCGCGTCGACCTCGCCACGCTGCACACGATTCACGAAACACACGGTAGGGGTCGCTGGTCGGATGCGATCGGCCACTACGCAGCCGAGCTGAAATCGCTCAATCCCACACCGATCGCTGTGAGCCTCGACTGGGGCCTGTATCTGCCGCTGCGCTTTGCCGATCGTAGCTTGACGCTCGTCGAACCCATTTGGCAACTCGCCGCGCAGCACGCGCCGGTACCGTGGACCTTCGAGGGGAGCGAGCATCACGTCTATCTGCTGTTCGAGCCGCAGTTCGCGGTCTTCCGTTTCGGCCAGCAGTTCCTCGATGCCGTCGACCGGCTCCCTTCGGACCGGGTCAGAATTCGGCACCACGGCGACGCGAGCGGAGACCCGGTATTCGTGTCGGTTCGGTTGCTCGCGCCCCACCGACTTCGCTACACCGGAAAGTTCCAGATCAGCTGGACGTCGATCGTCGATCCGCGCGCGAGTGGCAGATTTCAGTCCACTGAAGGCGAGGAAGGGGAAGAACGTGAATCAGACGAACCGGACGACGAAATGGGAGCGGCGAAACTCCCCATCGCCGGGTTGGCCGCGACGAACGGATAGAGCGCGTCGGCGGCAATCTGGTGGCCTATCTCGTTGGGATGCTGATCGCTGGGGTGAACCCACAGATCAGTGTCGGTTTGTCCAAGAAAGGCGGAAAGCAGATCGAGCACGTCGATATCGTTGTTCTGGCAATAGGTCGCAACCATATCGTGGAATTCTGAAAATGGATATCCGGCGCCGAGTCGGTACATGAAGGGGAAAATCGCCAGCTGAAATTCGGCGCCCGCCGACCGGGCCATGTCGCGAGCTTCACCGAGTCGTTTCATGCTTCGCTTCCACTTATTGCGCTGCCCCTTGGAAAGGCCCACCAACTGATCGATGTATCGTCGCGCGAGGATCTGTCGACCCACCCGCGCATACAGGTAACTCGCCAGAAAGGAGCCCCTGATCCAGCGCTTTTCGTACTGCTTTGTGAAATTTTCCCAGAGGTCGAGCCCGCCAGCGCCAGCGTCGTTGAGAACGTAGAGCCAGAGAATCAAGTCGGGCCCGAGCGCCATACCGCGGTGGCGCAGGTAGCTGAGCTCTGAAAGAGTGCCCGCGCCGCCCACACCGAGATTCAAGACCTCTACCGGCGCGGTACCCTCGCGTTCGTTCAATCGCTGTTCCAACCTCTCGCCCAACGTCTGCTCGAACCGCACACCTTCGCCGAAGGCGAACGAGTCGCCGATGAGGACGATTCGCCGCACACCGCGCGGCTTCTCCAACGGATAGTCGGGTCCTCGAAACCCGTAACCGTTGATCCGGTAACGCAGTCCCCCGGTCTCATCGAAATAACCACGCGGGTTGCTGTCGTATTTCAATTCGAAGCTCGTATTGGGCGCGAACTGAATGCCAACGTCCGGTAGGCGCTGAGCATCGGGGATCAGCGCGTGTTCCCAGTCACGCGTTCGCGGTTTGTGGTAGCCGCGCAGGTCGAGTACGCGGAACCCCAGCTCGAGCGCGCCCAAGGCAACCGCGGTCGCAACAAATGCCAGCAGTGCGTTGTACGTCCCATTGCGGCTTCGATTCGAAATCTCGACCCCCACGCCTGCGCCGCCCTGTTTGCCAACTCGAGCTTCGACCTATAGTTCGGAATCGACAGGAGGCCAAGCCCGGCCAAAGGATACGGACGGTCGCTCGACAGATGCCCGGGACGCCGCAACGCGAGAGACGCGAGATCTTCTTCTTCGCTGCGTGTCTACCGCTCGCCGTTCTCGCGATCTGCGTGCTGTTCTACCCGCACACGCAGGAAGACGCTTTCATCACGTTTCGCTATTCCCAACACCTCGCTCACGGGTTCGGTATCGGTGCCTGGAACCTGACCACCGAACGAGTCGAAGGTTACACACCGACGCTGTGGATGCTCGGGCTCGGCGCGGGCACAGCAATCGGCCTGCGCATCGAAACGTTGGCCAAAGCGGTCGGGATCGCCGCACAGCTCGGCTTGTGTGGGTTGCTGATGTATTTCCCGCGCATTCGAGACTCGTCACGCGCGAATACGGACGCGCTGTTGGGCGGTGACCCAGACGTCTTCACGATCGCGGCACTTTCGGTTGGCCTGTATCTGCCGGCTTGTTTCTACGCGACATCGGGGATGGAAGCTACCAGCTTCGCGTTCCTGGTGGGCCTCGCAATGCTGGTTCCGTTCTGCACAGAAAATGCGCTCGTGATCGGCTTGATCTTCGCCGCCCTGGTCTCGATGCGACCCGAAGGCGCGCTGGTCGGTGGTATCTTCGCGGCGCTGCACGCATGCCTCGCGCGGATCAGTGGCCGGCCGGTCGGGGCCAGTGTCGGCGCTTTCGTTGGCCTGATCGGTGCATTCGCTGCACTGACCGCGTTTCGGCTGGTGTGGTTCGGTGAGCTGGTTCCGAACACCTACTTCGCCAAGACTTTCGGTGGTGGTGCGTTGTTGCCCAGGTTCGGCCTGATCTACCTGGCGGATTGGGGCGCCCACCATCTCTTCTGGGCCGCCCTGCTGCTTGCCACATCGGCCGGACTCGTCGTGTCGATTCGACGCAGGGGGATCACGGAAAACCTCGCGATGTTTTCGGTGCTGCTGCTGGCAGGTGTCTATGTCTTCTACGTGTATCGGGTAGGCGGCGACAATCCGACCGCATTCCCCTGGTGGCGGCAACTGCTCCACGCGGGACCGGTCTTCGCGTTGATCGTCGGCTCCGGGATCTGCACCCTGACCTCCAACCGAAAGGCTCGGTTCGCGCTGGCGGCCGTTGTGATCGCGACGACCAACTACCAGATACTCGGCGCATACCATGGGAAAATGTCGGAACTCATCCGCGAGTCGCTGGCCTCCTTCCCCAGCTTGCGTCACACGCCTCACAATGCGTTTTATCTGTGGCTTTCGGATTTTTCCGATTCGCAGACGGTGATCGCGAGCGCAGAAGCCGGCGAACTGCCTTTTGTCGTCGACGCGACCCACATTGATATGCTCGGGCTCAACGACCGCGAAATTGCTCACCGCGGGCGTTTCGACCCGGACGGCCCGATCGATTCGAAAAGCGACGTCGATTCGGTGATGCGCAGGCGGCCTGACATCATCCAATCGACTCTGCGTTCGAAGCGCTTCGAACAGGTATCGCCTCGCGGCAACCGCATCTTACACCGCAGCGAGATGGCGGCCGCACTCCTGAACCATCCGAGTTTCGTCTCCGAATACCTGTTCGTCCGCAATGCTCCCTACGCGGCGCACGACCGGGCCCTGTTCTTGCGACGCGACTACTGGGCCAATCATCCAAAGCGAGACCTGATGGACTGCATCGCGGTCCACCAGACCGCCATCTACCCGCCGCGATCGATCAGTCCCTAGGCAATCGAGAATTCTCTCGGCAATGACGTTCTTTTGGATGTTAGACGATCCGCCGCCAATCAAGACTCGGGCCAGCCACCATCGCGGCCGACCAACCAGACCCCGATCGTTACCAGCAGGCCTGCGACTGAAGCGGCCTAACCCGTAGATCACCGCGGTGCCGGTCGCGAGCGACAGCATTCTGTACACGAACCAGTGTTCGTGCTCGCCCATTGCGCGAATGAAGATTGTATTGAGGATGTGGTCGGGTGCACAGTCATCGGCGCGACCGTAGCATTTCGTTATTGACGGGCTGGATGCGGTTGCGACGGTTTGTGCAAGATGCAGCCTGAGATATCGCCTAGCCGGTCTTCTTGCCCCAGACGTATCGCGCCGCGCCGCCGGGCAGAAACGCAGCTTCCCCGACGGTGTCGAAACCCACCGCGGCCAGGCTCGCGTGGACCTCCGCGAGATCGGGTAGTCCGTAAAGGTTGTTGTGCGAACGCAAGAACAGATCGAATGCGGCCGTCGTCGCCGTCAGACCGCTGACTCGCGCGGCCAATTCACCGCTGATAAACGGAATCTGAATTGCGAAGACGCCCCCATCTGCCAGGCGGGACCGCACCCGTTCGAACAGTGCTTCGCGAGTGCTGGGCGGGAAATAGTACAAGTTGTTGTTGAGCAGGATCAGATCGAACGAGCCGGCATCGATTTCTACCGACATGAAATCGCCGACCCGGATCTCGGTCCGCCGAAGAAGGTCCGCTGCCCGAAGATTGCGGTTGGCGATCACGGCGACATCGGGATCCTGCTCGATTCCAAGCCCGTATGCATCGCGGTATCGCAACAAGAGGCGCGTCAGGTAAGTTCCGCATCCGCAGCCGATGTCGAGCACCCGCTTGGCGGATCGGGCACCCGGGATTCGCGCCAGCGCCTCCAGCGCCTGAGGTTCCACCAGCCTGGCCACTTGCGCGGCGCGGCGCGCGTGCGTCGACCCATCGAAGTCCGGTCGCTCGCCGCCCCGAAGCATTTCCGCCATGCGTTCGAAGGCCGAACCGTGGTTTTCGACCGCACTCTCGACGAGCGCCACCAACGACTCGGATTGAGCCGACTCGAGTAGCCAGCGCCCGAGACCGCACACCTGGTACGCGCGTTTCCGCTCGCGAACAACGCGAATCAGGTCGTGTGCCTCAGCGGCTCGCAGCCACGCCTGGAGCAAATCCGGAGCCAGCCGGTAGTCGCGCGCCAGCTCATTGGCGGTCCTCGGCACGCGCAGTGCCTCGAGAAGCTCCAGCTGGATCCCGGTCCTCAGCAAGTGGGTTCGGGCGAACCCCGCCAACATCTGACGTAACGATCGCTCGTACCACTGGTGCGGGAGCCGGTTCATCCCAACTCGAGGTTCGCGAACTTGACCATCACGGTCTTGAGCCCGGCACGGTCGAACTGGATCTTGAGCTTCTGACTCTCTCCCATTCCGATCACGCTCGCGATCGTACCCAAACCAAACACCGGGTGTCGCACCCGAAGCCCGGCGCGAACGCCGTCGCCCGAATCACCCCTGCTTTGATCGTAACCGTCAATTGAGCCGGAGCGCGAGTTCGAACCGGATCTCGAGCCGGACTTCGAACCAAGGTCGGGGCCATCGTCGAATGCGGTTTTGGACTCCTCGGTGAGCGCAGACGTTGGAATCTCGTCGAGAAAGCGCGAAGGCGGAGCCAACGAAGTCTGCCCGAATCGGCGACGCTCTCGCGCACAGGTCAGCGTGAGCGACTCCATCGCGCGGGTCATGGCGACATAACACAAACGGCGTTCCTCCTCGAGACCCGACGCGTCTGTCGAGGAGGATGCGTGCGGAAAGATCCCCTCTTCCATGCCGACGACGAACACGATCGGATACTCGAGTCCCTTGGCGGTGTGAACCGTCATCAGCGAGATGCATTCATCGCGCTTCTCGTACGAATCAAGATCTGAAACCAGCGCGACCTGGTCGAGAAACCGTTCGATCGGCGAGCGGTCGTCATCGGCCATCGGCATGTTGCCCTTTTCGAAATCGTCCGCCGCGCTCAACAATTCTTGGAGATTCTCGAGGCGGGTGTCCGACTCGGGCGTTTGATCGCTCTCGAGCTGGCGCGAGTAGCCTGTGTCATGGAGCACGCGGGTGATTGCATCGCACGGTGAATCGATCAGCACGTCAGCCCGCAGCCGATCCAACAGGTCGAGGAATGGACCGAGCTTCGGCGGTATTCTGCCCGGTAACGCGCCGTCGGCGACCCGGGTCAGCCCCTCGAGCAAGGACATGCCGTGCTCTGCTGCAAAGGCTTCGGCGCGCTCGAGCGTGGTCTTGCCGATCCCACGCGCCGGCTTGTTGATCACCCGGCGCAGAGCAGCCGGGTCCTTCGGATTGATGAGCAACCGGAGGTAGGCCAGCGCGTCTTTCACTTCAGCCCGGTCGTAGAAGCGCACACCCCCGACAACCACATAGGGCACGTTGTACTTGAGTAGTTCTTCCTCGAACAAGCGCGATTGGAAATTGGTCCGATAGAAGATCGCGCAATCACCCCCTTTGCGTCCTTCCTCGCGCACTTCGGTCAAGATCCGCCCGATCACATAGGCGGCCTCGTTGCGATCGTTGCGGGCATGGTACACCCGGATCAGTTCGCCTCCTTCGCGATCGGTGAACAGACCCTTTCGCAGCCGGCCGGAATTGTTCGCGACCACGCCAGTCGCGCCGTCGAGGATCGGCTGGGTCGAGCGATAGTTGCGCTCGAGTCTCACCGTGGTAACCGCGGGATAGTCGCGCTCGAACTCCATGATGTTGCGGATATCGGCGCCCCTCCATCCGTAGATGGACTGGTCCGGGTCTCCCACCACACAGAGATTGCCGTGCCCTGCGGCAACCAGTTGGACGAGTTCGTACTGAACTCGGTTGGTATCCTGATATTCATCGACCGACACGTACTGCCAGCGCCTCTGATAGTGGGCCAGTACCGCAGGGAAGCGCTTGAAGAGTTCTACCGTCTTGACCAGCAGGTCGCCGAAGTCGAGCGCATTGGCCTCGGCGAGCAGCCGCTGATACGTCGCGTAGATGTCAGCGACCTGTTCCGAATCGAGATCTGCAGCGCTGCGAGCGGCTGCAGCCGGATCCATTCCGTCGTTCTTCCAGCGGTCGATGCGCCACTGGACCCGCTTCACCTCGGAGGCCTGCGTGTCGAGACGGTGGCGCTTCAATGCGTCGCGGATGGTGCCCTTGGTATCGGCGTCATCATAGATGACAAAGCCACGCGAATAGCCCAGGTGTGAAATGTCGCGACGCAGGATGCGCACGCAGGCCGAGTGAAAGGTCGTGATCCACAGATCGCTCACGCGTACCGACAAGATCTTTTCGACGCGCTGACGCATTTCGCCGGCGGCCTTGTTCGTGAAGGTCACGGCCAGGATCGCCTCGGGCGGAATTCCACAGACGGAAACCAGATACGCGATGCGTTGGGTGAGCACCCGGGTCTTGCCGCTCCCGGCGCCAGCCAGCACGAGAAGCGGGCCTTCCGTGGTCTCCACTGCGGCGCGCTGTTGGGGGTTGAGCGACTGGAGTAGCGAATCGGCCTGCAAGCGAACGGTCTCCAAGAACTGCCTCTGACAACAGCCTCCGATAGTGGGCGGTCTCTCGGGGGGAGCTGTTCAGCATAAGCGAGGCGCGCCGCGGGCTCAACGGGATCCGAGTTTCGCCGTGCGGAATCGACTCGAACGCCGGTTTACTCTGTGCGGCGTCCTCTCGGGTTACTCGACGGTCACGCTCTTGGCGAGATTTCGCGGTTGGTCGACGTCGGTGCCCTTGAGCACGGCAATATGGTAGGCCAGTAGCTGGAGCGGGATCACCGCGATCACCGATGTCAAATATTCTCCGAGATCGGGGATACGAATCACCTCGTCGGCTTTCTCGTCGATCTCGTCGTTTCCCTCACTGGCGATCGCGATCACCACACCATCGCGCGATCGCACCTGTTCGAGGTTAGAGATCACCTTCTCGTAGAGCGGTCCATCGGTGGCGATCACCACGACCGGCATGTTCGCATCGATCAGCGCGATCGGGCCGTGCTTCATCTCACCTGCCGCGTACCCCTCGGCGTGAATGTACGAGATCTCCTTGAGTTTCAGCGCCCCCTCCAGCGCGATCGGGTACATGATGCCCCGACCCAGAAACAGGAAATTCGTCGCGTGGAAGAATTTCTGCGCGATGCGACGAATGTCGCTATCGAGACGCAGCGTGCTCTCGATGAAACGGGGCAGCCGAATCAACTCTTCGATGCGCCGGCCGGCTTCCTGCTTCGCGATGCGTCCGCTTTCGATTCCCATCTTCAACGCCAGAAGGTAGTGCCCGACGATCTGGGTGGTGAACGCCTTGGTCGAAGCGACACCGATTTCGGGCCCTGCGTAGGTGTACAACACATCGTCGCTCTCGCGGGCGATCGTCGACTCCCGCGAATTCGAGATCGAGATCACCCGAGCGCCGCGGCTCTTTCCCTCTCGCAGCGCCGCGAGTGTGTCTGCCGTCTCCCCAGATTGCGAGACAGGAACGACCAGGCACGATGCGTCGATAGCCGGCTGCCGGTACCGAAACTCGCTCGCCAGGTCTACGTCAGTCGGGATTCCAGCCATCTGCTCGTAGAGATACTTGCCCACCATGCACGAGTAGTAGGCCGTCCCGCAAGCGACCAAGTGGATGCGGCCAATCGGCTTTCCCCCGATCTCGATTCCATCGAGGTCGACATCAGATGCGTCTTCGAGCAGACGTGTCCCGATCGTATCCATGATGGCGCGGGGCTGTTCGAAGATCTCTTTCTGCATGAATCGGTCGTAACCGCCCTTCTCAGCAGAAATCGGATCCCATTCGATCGGGACCGGGTCGCGTTCCAAGGGTCGGCCTGCGGCGTCGACCAGTTCGACGCCCTCTTGGGAAAGCACCGCGAATTCACCATCCCGCAGGAAAATCATCTGTCGGGTGTAGGGAAGGATTGCCGGAATATCGCTGGCCAGAAAGGACTGCCTTTCGCCGAGACCCAGGATGATCGGGCTGCCGCCATTTTTGGCAGCGACGATATGGTCACCAAAGCGATCGGATAACGCGGCGAACGCATACGAGCCGTCGAGACGCGCACAGGCGGATCGAACCGCGGTCAGCAGGTCGTCACCTGCTGCGACGCTCTGATCGATCAGGTGCGCGATCAGTTCCGAATCGGTATCCGACTCCATCGTTCGGCCGGCTGCCTCGAGTTCTTTGCGAAGCGATCGGTAGTTCTCGACGATGCCGTTGTGGACGATCACCACCGAACCGGAGCGATGCGGGTGCGCATTGCGCTCCGAAGGCTTGCCGTGGGTCGCCCAACGGGTATGGCCGATTCCGAGCTGCCCCGTCAGCGGCGCAACGCGCAGGACCTCTTCCAGGTTCGCGAGCTTTCCTGTGGCGCGACGAACCTGGATCGTTCCGGTTCCCTGGTCTGCACCTGCTTCTCCGCCCGGGCCTCCGTCCTGACTGAAGATCGCGATACCTGCCGAGTCATAGCCCCGGTATTCGAGGCGACGAAGCCCATCGATCAGCACCTCCATGGCGCGGTGTTCGCGGCCAACAAATCCGACTATTCCACACATCAGAGACTCCCCGTCCGGCCTAGCGGTTCTTCTCGCGTTCGCGACGCGAGACCCAACCTTCGACGTTGCGCTGCCGCGAGCGTTCTACCCCGAGCGCGCCATCTGGAACTTCCTGTCCAATCGTGGAGCCAGCCGCCACGGCAGCATTCTTGCCGATGGTCACCGGTGCCATCAGGTTGGCATTGCAGCCTATGGTCGCGCCTTCACCTATGGTCGTCCGGTTCTTTCGCTTCCAGTCGTAGTTCACGGTGATCGCTCCACAACCGAAGCTGGCCCCTGCTCCGACATCTGCGTCGCCGATGTACGCAAGATGATCGGCTTTGACACCATCACCAAGGACGCTGTTCTTGAGTTCAACGTAGTTCCCGATTCGGACGCCGCGCCCGATCACGCAATCCGGTCGCAAATGCGCGTTGGGTCCCATCGTCACGTCGTCACCGATGAGGCTCGACTCGATCACGCAACCGGACTTCAAGTGCACGCCTTCCCCGATCCGCGTATCACCCTGGATGACACAACCGGGCTCGATCAGCGTGTCTCGGCCGATTTCCACGCCAACGTCGACATAGGTGTTCGATGGGTCAACGATCGTAACGCCCGCGAGCATCAACTGGTGGAGTTTGCGCTGGCGTACTACCGCGCAAGCGGCTGCCAACTCGACTCGCGTGTTCACGCCGATCGCCTCTTCGTCGTCATCCATTTGCAGCGCTTCGACGCGGAGACCCGCGCGAACCGAACTCTCGATCAGCGTCGTCAAATAGATCTCGCCCTGCTCGTTGCGGTCGTCGACCTTCTCGAGCGTCTTCCACAGCAGATCGGACGAAACCAGATAGACACCGGTGTTGCGCTCTTCGATTGCCAACTCTCCAGACGTAGCGTCCGTCTGCTCGACGATGCGCGCGACGGCTCCGGCGGGATCGCGAACCACGATCCCGGGTACATCGACGTGAGCCGTCAGCATCAGCAGGTCGGCGCACCTATCTGCCTTCGCTCGGACCATTTCGACCAGCGTCTCCGGGCGCAACAGCGGCGTATCCCCGTACAGGATCAACACGTCCCCCGAGAAATCTTGGAGCGCCGCTCGCGCAGCCAATACTGCGTGGCCAGTCCCGCGCTGCTCGCGCTGCATGACGAACGTCGCCCGCTCGCCAAAGGTCTTCTCCACCTGCTCTGCATCACGACCGACTACCACCACGAGCCGCTCCGGCGCGAGCGCCTCAGCGGCGGTCAGCGGATACGCGAGCATCGGCCAACCGGCGATCGGATGGAGCACCTTCGAAACGCGAGACTTCATCCGCGTACCCTGGCCCGCTGCCAAGATGAGCACTGCGATCGACGACGTGGTAGCCACTGTCTGCTCCTTTCGGTGCCCCACTGTTGAAATTTGACTGTTCAATTCGCTGCCGGCCTTGATTCGGTTCTAGCAACCGGACCGCCGGAACAATGAGCCGTGTGACCCAACAGGGATCGCGCTATCACGCGAGCCTATCCTCACCTGCTCGTTTCGCATGGACGCCACGGCCGATTGGCTCCGAGGCGAGGCCAGTCCCTCACTGATGGAACTGACTGCCCCGAGGGGACATCCTGTTCGAGGGCAAGAAATCTGCTCTGCCTGGTGATCGGTCGAACATGCGGCCTCGTGCAAATTTTCTCCAAACTCTCTACCAGCGAGTTCACCCTGTAGACTACCGCGGACGCTCGCGGATTGACCGTTGGTTGGGCTACGAAATACCCGGCTGATCAGTGATCTGCAGCGCAAAGGGGCATCCATTCAGATCTTTGGAAATACCCACGGGCTCAAGGCGAGCCAGGTCCGCCAACTCGAACGCCTGAATCGTCGCCGGCTACCCGTCGATCGGGTCGTGTCCCACGATTTCGCACGCCAGTTGACAGAGTTGAGTTTCGAAATGGGGCGCCAGATCGGCGTACTCGTCGACCGACTCGGCGCTGTCAGCCACGTCATGTGCGGAGATGCCAAGTCGATTGAACTCCCGGATTGGGGGCGTCTGCGAGCCGGTCGCGGGCGCTTGCGGGGCCTGCGCTGCATCCACACTCATCTGCACTCGGAACCACTCGATCGCGACGATCTCACCGACCTCGCGCT
Source organism: Deltaproteobacteria bacterium (assembly GCA_032128375.1). Classification (GTDB taxonomy): domain Bacteria; phylum Myxococcota_A; class UBA9160; order UBA9160; family SMWR01; genus JAJDAM01. The sequence continues at coordinate 14,533 of JAQBGU010000148.1, forward strand.
GCTTCGACTCGACGCGATGGTCGCACTGAGCATGGATTCCGAGGGGCTTCCGAAGCTGGCGCACATCGCTTCGCTGCGCCCCATCGTCGACGGCGGCGACCCTGTCGAACTGATGGAACCCACTCCTCCGGGAAGTCTCGATTTCGATTTCCGGCTGTGGATCCGCGATATCGAGGACCAACTAGCACGCCAGGACCGGACGCGCGAGATCGCGGGTGCGGAGGGTGCGATCCTGGTCTCCGTGACTGCGGGTCGAAACTCGGACGACATCGATATGCAGCTCGACGAGTTGGTCGAATTGGCTCGCTCGGCGGGCGTCGAAGTCATCGAGAAGGTCAGCCAGAATCGCCGGCGCGTAGACAACCGATTCCTGATCGGCTCCGGCAAGCTGCAAGAACTTGTGATCCTGGCCATGCAGACAGGCGTCGACCTGGTGATCTTCGATCAGGAGCTGACACCCACCCAGGCAAAGAACCTGTCGGTGCGGCTCGACCTGCGCGTGATCGACCGAACTCAACTGATCTTGGACATCTTCGCCCAGCATGCGATCAGTCGGGACGGCAAGCTACAAGTCGAGCTCGCGCAGCTGCGTTACCGATTGCCGCGTCTCGCGCAGCGTGAGAACGTCTCCTTGTCGCGGCTCGCGGGCGGTATTGGTGGGCGCGGCCCGGGTGAGACGAAACTCGAAGTCGATCGACGCCGCGTGCGCGACCGCATTGCGCGGCTCGAGCGCGAAACGAAGAAGCTTCTCAGGCAGCGCTCCGAACGCCGGCGGCGCCGCGAAAAACGCGACGTACCGGTGCTGTCGATCGTCGGCTACACGAACGCCGGAAAGAGCACCCTGCTCCAGGCGCTGACCCAAACCAACGTTCACATTGCGAATGCGTTGTTTGCGACTCTCGATCCGACCTCGCGCAGACTGCGTTTCCCAAGGGACCGCGAGGTGATCATCACCGATACGGTGGGCTTCATTCGCGACCTTCCGAAGGATCTGATCGCAGCATTTCACGCCACGCTCGAGGAACTCGACCAGGCGGATCTGCTGCTCCACGTGGTCGACGCGTCATCACCCGATCCAGAGCGCCGAATCGCAGCGGTCCGGGGTGTACTCGATGAACTCGGTATCACCGACACACCGGAATTGTTGGTATTCAACCAGATCGATCGACTTGCGAATGGCGTCGCGAGGAAATTCACTTTGCTAGAAGGTGGCGTGGCAGTTTCTGCATTGAAGCAGATAGGGTTGGACGACCTGCTTGCGCAGGCCGAGGAGATGTTGTGGTCCGAATCACGGTTCGGAGGCGATCGGGCCGAACAGAGGCAGCGTGCAGCGCTGTCCATGGAGGGGATCTAGGCATGGGTTTGCGAGCCAAGATCACCGGAACTGGAATGTACGTTCCGGAGCGGGTTGTCACCAACGACGAACTCGCAAAGCTGATGGACACCAGTGACGAGTGGATTCAGAAGCGGACCGGAATTCGTGAGCGCCATTTCATCGAAGCGGGCCAACAGCCGGCTGATCTCGCATACGAGGCATCAATCAACGCCCTGCGTGCAGCCGACATCGAAGCGGGCCAGCTCGATTGCATCATTCTGGCCACGTTGTCGCCACAAGCCGACTTCCCCGGAACTGCGTTTTTCCTGCAGGAATTGCTCGACGTTGGTGAAACCCCGTGTTTCGACCTCCGCGCCCAATGCAGTGGGTTTGTCTACGGGCTTGCCGTCGCCAACGGCTTCATCCAATCGAGGATGTATCAGCGGGTATTGGTAGTTGGCTGCGAGGTGCACTCGACAGGGATCGATCTGACCGACGCAGGTCGTGACGTCTCGGTGCTGTTCGGCGACGGCGCGGGTGCGGTCGTGCTCGAAGCAAACGACGACGAGGCGGACCCCGCAGGTCTACTCGAGATTCGACTTCACGCGGAGGGAAAGAACGCGAAGAAGTTGTGGATCGAAGCGCCCGGGTCGGGATTCACTCCGGTTCGGATCACTCATGAACTCATCGAGCAGCGCCGGCATTTTCCGTACATGGAAGGACGTTTGGTCTTCAAGCACGCGGTCACGCGAATGCCAGAAGTGCTGCTCGAGACGTTGGGAGCGGCCAGCTTGAAAGTCGAAGACGTCGACTTGTTTCTATTCCACCAAGCCAACCTGCGGATCAACGAGTACGTGATGGGTCAGCTCGAGATTCCCGCCGAAAAATGCTTGAACAACATTCAGAAGTACGGAAACTGCTCAGCTGCTTCGATCCCGATGCTACTCGACGAGGCCGTGTCGACCGGCAAGCTAGCCCGCGGCCAGCTCGTCTCGATGACGAGCTTCGGATCGGGTTTCTCCTGGACGAGCGCAGTATTTCGCTGGTAGTCGCACTGACCTCAATTGCCTCGATTGCAATTGCCTCGATTGCCTGAATCAGTCGATTTCTGTCGATTTTCTTGCCGCAGTGCGTCGGAAGTACCCCTGGGATTTGGAAACATGATCTTTCAACAACATGAAATTGTTCTCATTTTGATGATTTTTAGAAACTCCTTGACGCAATAACGCAACGTGTTAAATTGCAGTCCTTCCCGGGAGCGGCTCCCGAATCAATCTTCAATCAAGCAAGGAAATCCCAGATGGCAGACCAAGCAAATTTTGTGCAAGACGGTGTGGATCGAATCAATGAAGCGTTTCGCTCGATCGATGGAGAATTTCAACGCGTCCAGAAAGACCTCAGCAACCGACGCGAATCGATCGAGAAGCGGTTCAAAAAAAGCCGCAAGACGATCGAGCAGCAGAGCCGGAAGGAAGTCAGTCGACTTCGGGCCGAACTCCGCAAGAATCCCGTCGTGAAGCGTGCCGAGTCGCTCCGCAAGGACATCAACAGGCAGCTGGAGTCCGGCATGGACAACATCCTCGGATTGTTTCAGATCGCGTCCAAGTCCGACATGGAGCGCATTGATCGCAAGCTCAGCGCTCTCGGGCGCCGGATCAAGGAAATCGAGAACGGCCCCAAGACCAGCCGCAGCTCGAAATCGGCCTCGTAACGACCTGAGCCAATCTTTCGGAAAAATCCTTTGAGGGATGGGGGGTGAGTTCGCCCTGGAGTAGCTCGTAGAGCGCCTCCGAGTTGGCAATTCGCGCCGCGAAGAGCCTCGCCGAGCTGGCGGGGCTCTTCGTTTTCGTCAGGACCGCTACGATCCGTGACCGCGCCTCTACACCGGCGCCAATCTACTCACGCAACGACCGGAGGCATTCTTGGCTGACTTCACTGCTGCCGATTTCCTGCGAATCGACGAAATCCTTTCAGACGAAGAACTCATGGCGCGAGACAGCGTCCGCGAGTTCGTATCCAAAGAATTTCTGCCGGTGCTCCAGCACCACGTCCGCCAGGACGGTTCGTTTCCGATGGAACTGGTGCCACAACTCGGAGAACTGGGGCTGTTCGGTGCAAACCTTGCGGGGTACGGCTGCGCCGGAATGAACAACGTCGCCTACGGGCTCGTCCTGCAGGAACTCGAGCGAGGGGATTCGGGTCTGCGATCGTTCGCGTCGGTGCAAGGATCTCTGTGTATGTACCCGATCCACGCTTACGGGACCGAGGCCCAAAAAGAGCGCTGGCTGCCAGCGATGGCACAGGGCGAACTCATCGGGTGCTTCGGCCTCACTGAACCCGATTTCGGCAGCCATGTCGGTGGCATGCTGACGCACGCCAAGCGGCACGGCTCGGGCTGGGTGATCAACGGTACCAAACGTTGGATCACCAACGGGTCGGTCGCGGGACTCGCGATCATCTGGGCCAAGACCGATGAGGGAGTACGCGGCTTCGTCGTCGAAACCGACCGCGAAGGATTCGAAGCGCGAGACATCAAGGGGAAATTCTCTCTGCGCGCGTCGATCACATCGGAACTCTTCCTACAAGATGTCGAAGTTCCGGACGAGAACCTGCTGCCGGGCGCCAAGGGATTGGGAGGACCGCTCGGGTGCCTGAACCAGGCCCGCTACGGCATCGCCTGGGGGGCGATCGGTGCCGCGATGGCGTGCTACGACGAAGCCGTCCGATACGTCAAGGAACGCGTCGTGCAAGGTGGCCCACTCGCAGGCAAGCAGCTGACGCAGGAAAAACTCGTGTACATGCTGACGGAGATCACCAAGGCCCAGTTTCTGATTTTACGAATCGCGCGCCTGAAGGACGAAGGAAAATTGCATCACACAATGGTGTCGATGGCAAAGAGGAACAACGTTGACATCGCGTTGCAGATCGCACGGATGGCACGTGACCTGCTCGGCGCCAACGGAATCGTTGACGACTACCAGTCGATGCGCCACATGGTGAACCTCGAGAC
>JAQBGU010000149.1:0-15134 GCA_032128375.1 Deltaproteobacteria bacterium
TGTCATGCTGAACGCCGCTGTTGATTCCTACCTCGCCCATCGTCGAGCCGCTGGATTTCAGTTGAGAGATCAGGAAGGCATTCTCCGTGACTTCACTCGATTCGCCTCTGCAGCGGGTGACGCCTTTGTCCGGTCCCGAACCGCCCTGGCGTGGATTCGGGTCCGGCATGGCAGCCCGCTGAGGAGCCGAGTCTACATGCCGACGTGGCCGTTCCAGCGCGAGATCGTCGCCGCCTCGAGCGACTCTGCCGCTACGTCGCACGGCCGCCAATCGCGATGGAGCGTCTCGAGGCCACGCCGGACGGCCGCCTGTCCTATCGGCTCAAGACACACTGGCGCGATGGTACGACCCACATTCTGATGGAACGTAGTGAACTACTCGAACGACTCGCTCCGCTGATTCCACCCCCACGCGCCCACCAGGTCAGGTACCACGGACTGCTCGCGCCCTGTGCCAGTGGGCGAGATCGGGTGGTGGCCGCAAGGCCAGCGGATGCAGCTCCTTTGAACCTCTCGAACCTCTCGAAGTTCCCGAACGCGACACAGGCGGGGCGACCCGGCGCGGGGGGTAGTCGCGAGACGGCTGATCCGGTTGAACAGAGCGTGTCCCCCGGCGCAGTGACCGAACTCGACGCGGTGTCCCTCCGACCCACAAACGAATCCGGCGCCAGCAAGGACTCCACTGGCTCCCAGCCAGCGCAGCCAGACCAGGCCGTCGGGAAAAGCGAGACGGATGCTTCGACCGAGTCAGCGCCAGCCGCGCGTCGATCGCGCCACCTCTGGGCCGAGCTGTTGCAGCGAGTGTTTGGAATCGACGTCCTTTGCTGCCCGAACTGTGGAACGAAGATGCGTATCCTGGCAGCGATTACCGATCCAGAGGCGGCGCGCCGAATCTTGGAGTGCTTGTCGCTACCGGCTCGGGCACCCCCCAATGCGCCCACGGAGTTCTCGGATCGAACACCCATGGCAGCGTTTGGCAACGTCGATGAAGGCGCCCCTGGCGATTTCTCCGAGTCCTTCGACTTCGATCAGTCCCCACCCCAGGAGTGGGATATCGGAGCGTAGCCAGGGGGCGCCAAAGCGGCGGCCCGACCCCAGCCGAGCATCGTCATCCGTCCCAAACAGCGGAGGTGCGTCCGCGATTCGGCAGACCTGCGCGCCGACCGGCACCCGCGCCGCCGGAAAAGCTTGAAATCGTCCCGGATCGGGAGACTGGCCTCCCCCTCGCAGCGATCCTCCATACCGAGACTGGTCACGAATCCCCGTCTTGTTTTCCCTACCCCCGCAGAAGTCTCGCGAGGCCGATCGTCGGGGTTACATGAATCGTGGCCCGCGTTGTATGTCGCAGCTGAATCGCCGATCCGATTTGCTTCGTGGTGAGGTGCTTGACCGCGGCGAGACGCAGCGCGATCCTTGAAGGTTCAATCAACCCTATCACCAATGGGAGATCGCAATGTCGAGCGTCAGCCTTTATGACCGACTGGGTGGGGAAAAGAAGATTCGGGCAATCGTTACCGATCTTCTTGCCTTGCATAAGCAAAACCCCGCCATATCAACTCGTTACGACAATGCCAAGAAGAGCGATGCGGAGATCATCGGTCTCGTGGTCGACCTCTTGGGCTCAGCTACAGGTGGACCCCAGCAGTACACCGGAATGGACATGACGACGGCCCACAAGGGAATGAACTGTTCCGAAGCTGAGTTCGTCGCGGTGTTAGATGACCTCTTGGAAGCCCTCTCGAAGCACGACGTCGGTGAAATCGAGAAGGCCGAGGTTCTGGCGCTCAATTACGGTCTGAAGAACGAGATCGTTCACGTTTAGAGACGGAGTCCGCGACGGGCAGCTTCGGTTTCGCGAATCTTCCAATACGCTCTCCGTGGAATCCAATGTTGATCCGAAAGAAGCTTTCGTCGCATCGCTATCGAGTTGCCACATGCTCTTCTTTCTTGCGATCGCCGCAAAGAACAGCTTCGTCGTCGATGAATACATCGATGACGCGGTTCGCGTCATGGAAAGGGATGAAGGCGGAAAGATGGCGATGACCCGAGTGACTATTCGACCCATGGTCAAGTTCTCTGGCGACAAACGCCCAAAGATGAAGGATCTCGAACGCATCCATCATCAATCTCACGAGCAATGTTTTATCGCCAATTCGGTGAAGACGACAGTCGTTACGGAACTCGTGCCCAACGACACGATGAAATCCGGCGCTTGACCGCTCGTTTCCTCGCTCTCACGCAATGACGAACCATCTCTTTGTGTACGGCTCGCTCCGGAGTGACATCGGGAATAGCATGTTCCACCTGATGGCTGAGCACGCTCAGTTGGTTGGGCACGCCCGAATCCACGGCCGCCTCTACGATCTTGGTGATTATCCTGGTGTTGTTTTGTCCGCCGGGGAGGATCGGTGGGTTGTTGGGCAGGTATACGCGCTCGACACTGAGAGCGATGTGCTCGCACGACTCGACGAATACGAGCGTTGTGGACCGCAAGATCCGCAGCCGCACGACTTTGCTAGGATCGCGTGCGAGATCACATCGGACGACGGAAAGGCGACACGTGCCTGGGTCTACGAATTCAAGGGACAGCTCGAGGGAAAGCGAGAGATCGCTTCCGGGGACTACTTTGAAGCTGCTCTCTAACGATCGCTAGTAGGGTTGGTGTATCCCGTCAGCAAGATTCGGACATTTGGTCAGGGGTTCGTGACCGTCGAAACTCTGGCTAGCGATTTCGTTGCGCGATCCAGATCGTGCGACCTCCGCAATTCGGATCTTCGATGTCGTGCGATACGACGTCGCAGCCGTTTTCGTCCAACCGGTCAACGTCCTCTTCGGAGTCGAGGCTCGCGAGATCGATCATTTGGGTACTCTAGCGGTGGCGTTCCCGGGCGTGCGGTGCAGGAACAGGCTTCGAATCCAGTTGTCGCCGGGCCGCGTAGTTCTAGAACGGGAGAAACAAGATGGTTGGATACACGACGGTCGGAACCAACGAGTTCGAGCGGGCTGCGGCGTTCTACGACGAACTCCTCGCAACCCTCGGTGCGAAACGGCTGATGGAGTTCGAAGGCTTCATCGTCTGGGGTACGTCGCTTGATCAAGGATGCCTCGCTCTTACGAAGCCGTACGATCAAAAGGCAGCCACTGTTGGAAACGGCGTGATGGTCGCGATCCGCGTGGATTCGCGGGATGTCGCCAACGCGTTCTACAACAAGGCGATCGAACTCGGTGCACAAGATGAGGGTCCGCCCGGTCCGCGAGGCGAAGGATTCTACGCGGCGTACTTCCGAGATCTCGATGGGAACAAACTCAACGCGTTCGTACTCGGTTAGGTCGAACATTTGAACTGCAACACGAGGCAGTCGTGAACTGGGAAGCCATCGGCGCGATTGGTGAGATCATCGGCGCCGGCGCCGTCTTTATTACGCTCGGTTACATCGCAGTTCAGGTGCGTCAGAACACGCGAGCGATGAAGTCGAATGCGTACAGCTCGATCTTCGACATTCATCTGGCTACCGAGCAGAACGGCAAATACATCGCCCTGCTCTTCAAGTCACAACGCAAAGAACAACTTACGCCTGAAGAACGTGCGCTGATGGTCGAGCGCTTTCTAACCCTCATGAAAGGGCAAGAGAGAGTCTGGTATCAGCAACAAATCGGCGTACTGACCGAAGATCAATTCGAGCAGCAGCTTGATCTTCTACGTTGGACTTTGTCGATGCCGCAGGCTCGCCGAATGTGGGTGCACCTGGCTCACATCTTCGATCCGAAGTTCCGTGCTGTCGTCGAATCGCGAGTGTTGGCCGAACATGCTCCTCGAAGCGCATTGATAGGGGCTTCGATGGCGATTGACCGTGAGTGAGTCGATCCATACCCACTCGTTGAAATGTCGGGGCGCGAGCAGTAGGTGCTTGCGATGTCCACTAACGGGCCATTCCAGCTTTCCCGAGACAGCGGCGCTGAAGCAATGCAGAGGAAACAAATGGAGCCCAAACTTTTTGCGACGGTCTTCGGCACGGTCTTTCTTGTAGAACTCGGCAACAAGACCCAGCTCGCGACACTTTTCTACGCATCGAATGCTGCGAACCCCAACCTGACTGTGTTTTCTGCATCGGCAGCCGCGCTCGTTCTCGTCTCGGCGTTGGGAGTCTTGGCTGGCACGTTGGTTTCCGATTGCGTGAACCCAAACGCGATGCGTAGGTTCGCTGGCTTGGGCTTTGCGGCATCTGGCATTCGGTTCGAGCCGAAATCTCTCGCGACCCCGCCGACACTGCCGCGTTCGACCGGGTTATGTTCGAAAGCTACGGACGCACGTATCAGTTCCTTGATCTGATCGCGCGCATGTCGTCCCACGAAATCCCCATTCATCTTGCGTCGCGGTCGCCATAGCCTCTCGCGAAGTACGACCAATGACGGAGCGCGGTCTCAGACCCAGGCAAGCGCCTGTTCGAGGATCCTCGTCGCTCATTCCCTCCTTCCTTCGCACATGCTCCATGTGCGATGACGAGTCGCTCGGGCTCCCACGCCAACACTCGCGCTCGTGCTTCCCTCGCGGGCCCTCGACGCAAGAAGCTTGCGCGCCATTCGCGAGGCGTGCTTCCGGAGTCACCCACCAACCGGTCTTCTAGCCGCGCGATCGCCATGCGGGTTGGATACGGAAAACTCAAGAACTGGAACGTGGCTCCGTCGGCGATATATAGAGAAGCACCGAACTCTTGAAGCATGGAGAAAGACTACATTGGTGTTCACGCGACACCATGAAGCTTGCCATCAAATGGTAACACCGGAATCGCCGCTGTACCGTTTGGCCTGTATATCGTGTCGCTGCGGCACAAAGCATCGCGGCAAGATACCGACGAGTTGAACCGCAGGAACCCAGTCGCATGTCGCTAGTTCAACATGACACCGATCTCTTTAGCGTTGAGCATGAGTTCGGCTGGCAAGCTGGGTTGGTCACGATCCCGGTTCGCATGACGGTGGTTCGACTGAGCGACGGTCAGCTCATTCTGCATTCGCCTGTTCCAGTTTCACCAGAGCTTCGCTTAGAACTCGAGGCGCTGGGCCGCGTGGGCTACATCATTGTTCCGCGCGCCCACGGCAGGTTCGTAGCCGAGGTGTCGCAACTCTTTCCCGATGCTCAGCTGATGGCCGCGCCGGCTTCTCCCTCGCGCCGGCTGAAGTCGCAGTTTCAAGCTTCGCTCGCCAATCAGCCCCCTGCGGCATGGGCGGGCGAGCTTGAAAGCTATTTGGTGCGCGGTTTTCGTCTCGATGAGGTCGTGCTCTTTCACCCTTCGACCCGCACGCTCATCATTACCGACCTGTGCTTCAACATTCATCATGCATCAACGCGACTTTCATTGTTCTTTTTCAAGGCGAACGGGATGTGGGAGTACTTCGGCCCGAGCCGCTTGATCCGGCGGCTCGCGGTATCGAATCGAGTGGTCATGCGCGAGTCGTTGGAGAAGGTGTTGGAGTGCGACTTCGAGCGCGTCGTGCCAGGGCACGGAGACGTCATCGAACACGGTGGACCGGATGCGTTGCGCGCCGCTTGGCGGATGTGAAGCGCCGGACCGCAACTTACGGCCGGTCGCGAGACCGCCCATGATGTATTCGCTTTAGAAGTAAGCGCGACAACTTCGATCGAGCTGGGCAAGGGCTCAACTCGGTCGGGTCGTGGACTGCCTCAACATCTGCATGATCGAATTCGGCAGGTTCCCCATCGCGTCCGCAAGTTCGAGACTCGGCACGCCTCCAAATACTTCGAACGCCCGCCGCAAGACGCGGTCATCCCAGATGTTCTTGTGTTCAACGCTCGGCGGAGAGTCGCCACTCAAGACCTTGCCGATACCCCCGTCGAGCCAAGCGACGACGACCCGATTCGCAATGTCCACGACGAACGGCGTGAGATGCGGGTCGCCGAGGAAACCGTCTTTTGCGTCACTGGGTGTGAGTCGCATGTTGTCGAGCAGCCAGCTCATCGACAACATGTCGTGTGCAACCACCGAGGAGCTCGCGATGATGAGGCCGGTATCAGGTTCGCGTATGTAGCCGCTGTCGGGACCGAAGGTGCTCACCACCTTGGTCGCCGTGGTGACGACGAGTCGTTGCTTTGCGACGAGGCTCGGCACCGAATTCGCTTCGGCGGTCTTCTCTGGAAGCGACGAACCTTTGTAGTGATAGTCGAGTCGCGAATCGTGCCGCCACCATCCGACGGCGGCTTTGAGCCCGAGCGTGCTGCCGGCGAGAAGATGCCGTGCGCAACGCGGCATCAAAATAATGTGATCCACTTCGTCAACCACGTTGGGCATCATGACGTCCGCTGGCCACGACGGTCCCATGGCGGGACGCTCTTCGTGAAATGAATCCCAGCCCGTCTCTTCAAAGGCATGGATTTCGGCGCCCGCGACTTCAGCGGCTTGGGCCATCTTGTTTTTGGTCATCAACGCGCGCGTGCTTCCGCTCGTTCGGTCCTTGCTGAAGCGAACGGCCTGGACGCCCGACATGTCCGCGACGATGATCTTTCCGGCACCGCGCTCCTTCAGCAGTGCAATCATTGCCCGCAATGAAACGAGGTCCGTCGTAAAGGGATAGTCGCCGCCAGAATTGCATACGGTCTTGATCAGTACGCGATCGCCGCGACTGAGGCACGAAAAGTCACTCGCTTCCGATGCGGCGCGTCGCACCGCGTCCGCTCTGGCCTCGTCGGAAGATCCCTTCGCAACACCTGCGAGTGCGGCAAACGCCATTCCTCCCTGCTTGGCGAGGGGGCCCGGGTCCGCTGACGGTGCGCTTCGGGCAGCAAACGGGAGCGCCAGTGCAGCGATTCCACTTGCCCCCAACGCGCCAAAGTGTCTTCGTGTGATTGGATGCATCGTCGGACTCCAAAGGGTTGGGTTCGCAAACAAGATGGGAGTCTAGTGTCCGGTGGCGATGCGTGCCGCAGCACTGCGTGCACGAGTTTCGCGTCGCGCTGGTTAGCGGGGCTGGAAGTGCGGATGTAGCGTTCAAGCTCGGCGATATAGACATGGTGCTTGCTTGCGATTCATGGAGCCGACCGAAATCGATGGAAGATCCGGCCTTCGCGACGCTCGAGACAGAACGTCTCGTCGCTCGCCGTTTCGACGAAATGGATGTCGCTGCGTTTGTCGCATATCGCAACGATCCAAACGTCGCCGAACTCCAAGGTTGGGACCTGCTCTACGAAACGAGCGAAGCCATCGAATTCATCGACGGTTTGCGAGGCATCGCGCCGGGAACACGGGGCGCCTGGTTCCAGTTCGCGGTGGGACTCTCGGGGAGCGGCGACTTGATCGGTGACGTTGCGCTGCGGACGACATCTGAAGATCCAACGCACGCAGAACTCGGCTTCAGTTTCGCCCCCGACTTCCAGGGGTGCGGCTACGCGTCAAGCCGTCCACGCGGTCGTCGACGACGCGACGACCGTGCTCCGAATTGGCGCATCTTTGCGATAACAGACTCGTACAATGTTCGTGCACGAAAACTCTTGGAGTCTCTCTCGTTTCGCTTGGAGCAGACGATCGCCAATAGTGCTGTGCTCTACAGTATCGAGTCGGAGGTGTCCCGATGAGAAGACTCACGCTTGTGTTCGTCACAATCTGTCTTGCGCTGTTGACTTCATGTAGCAGCAGCGCCCAACTGACAAGCGAACAGCAAGAGTCTTCGCGCTCGTGGCTCGCGATCGTCGACGCGGTCGACTTCGAAGAGAGCTGGTCGCAAGCTTCCATGACCTTTCAATCCGCAGTGACCCAGCAGAGCTGGGTCGAACAAGTCCGCGCGGCACGAGGGCCCCTCGGCGCGCTCGAGCATCGGACCCAAACACGAGCCACGACACAAACGAATCCGCCGGGCGCACCGGACGGCGACTACATCATTGTCATTTACGACTCTTCATTCGAGAACAAGGCGGAGGCGGTGGAGACACATTCCCTCCAATTAGAAGAAGCCGGGGTGTGGCGAACAGCTGGGCATTTCATCAGATAGATCGCGGCAGGAGCCGGTGTTGGATCAACGACTGAAGATTGCGCGCGTCCTCGTCAGTATTTGTGCGGCGTTCCTTGGGCTGGTTCCGCCGATCGTCGATTTCAGCGAGACGCATTTGCTGAACCCACTTTGGATCGGACATGCTCGCTTTCACACGATGTGGCTGCTCGCGACAAACGCGGCTGTGGCTCTGATTGCGATTACCGTGCTTTGGCGAGAACTCATGGGGTCGCTTCGCTCGTCGGTGTTGCTTGGCGCAAGCCTGGTCGCCGCAATCCTCGGCGGGTTCTTTTTCGCGACCGCAACGCAGTCTGCGTACGATGGAGCCTTGACGGACCCCAACGGTGTTGCGATCACCGTGGGTCCACTCGACGCAAACGCGTCGATGTTTTCGCTGCTCGCGTGCATGGTCATCGCCGCGTTCGTTCTGACGCGCGAAAGCGACTAGCAGGCAAGCACAGCGATCGAAGCGGAGGAACCTCATGGCACAGATCGCTCATCGCGTGCGGATCCGCGCGTCACTTCTTTCATTGCTCCCCGGTCACCGTGTCGAAACCGAGATGTACTCCTACGCGACGGGCTTGCGGCGTGCCGAGTTGGCAGAAGAGCTGGGCTTCTACTGCTTGTGGATCGCCGAGCATCACGTTCGAACTGTGAGTTGCATTCTCAATCCTGCGGTGTTTCTCGCCGCGGCCCGTGTTCTTCGTCGCTGGGGTCGCGTGGGTTGGAGCGGCCCGGATCGGGAGACTGGCCTCCCCCTCGCAGCGATCCTCCATACCGAGACTGGTCACGAATCCCCGTCTTGTTTTCCCTACCCCCTTCCCCGCGCAGTTCATGCTCCTGGCCGCGATGAACCCCAGGCCCGACGGCAAGATGCCGCATGAGTCCAAGAACTCGCCGCGCGAAATCCAGTCCTATCTCAACCGCGTGTCCGGGCCGCTGCTCGACCGCATCGACATCCACATCGAGGTGCCGGCGGTGAAGTTCCGCGAAATGAGCGCGGCGAAGCTAGGCGAACCCTCGGCGGCGATCCGCGAGCGGGTGGTGGCCGCGCGCCGACGCCAGCACGCGCGGTTCCACGGCAAACCGAACGTGACGTGCAACGCGCGCATGGGCACGCGCGAGTTGAAGGAGCATTGCGCCCTCGACGAGCCGGTGAGCGAACTGTTGAAGCTGGCGATGGAGCAATACTCGCTCAGCGCCCGCGCCTACGACCGCATCCTCAAGGTCGCGCGCACCATCGCGGACCTGGCCGCGATCGAACGCATCACCGCCGAGCACATCAGCGAGGCGATCCAATACAGGACGCTGGACCGGTAGTTGTGGGGGTGAGAAGAATTGGGACTATCCCAAAGCGATCACAAGCATGGCGCTCAATAGCATGAGGTGTTGATCGCGAAGCGGAGGTCTGTTCGGCGTACTTGCCGAAGAGGGGGAAACACCTCAGTGTCTTCGCATGCACCGAGGCTGATGCTGCCGCATAGGACCGCGCTCTCAGCAAGTTCGGCGATAGGTTCCACGTGTGCAGAGAAGGCAAGCTGCCATCAGATCCATGAACACCGTGATTGATTCCGCCGTCATCGAGACACTACTCTATCACGAGGAGACCAAGCATCATTTCCATCGCTATGCGGGGTCCGCCGGATTTCTGGATTGGGCCAATCAGCCGAATCCATTCCGTTGCTATGAAGGAGTGACACCGGTCAGGCTTCCGTTGCTGCAAAAAGACCCGGCGAGCGGTCACCTGGCGTTATACGAAAGGAGCCGCAACGCCTTCCAGGATCTTACCCGCGAAACCATCGGCGCCTTTCTTGAGTTGTCGCTCGGGCTTTCGGCGTGGAAGTCCATCCCTGGAAACACGTGGGCTTTGCGGATGAATCCTTCCAGCGGCAATCTCCATCCGACGGAAGCCCACCTGATTCTGCCGACGCTGCCCGGAGTCAGTGCGGGTGTCTTCCATTACAACTCCTACCTGCATGCTCTGGAGCCCAGAGCCGAAGTGCCAGAAAATCTATGGCGGCAAATCAATGAACATCTTCACACGGATGGATTCCTCGTCGCTTTGACCAGCATCTTTTGGCGGGAAGCATGGAAATATGGCGAACGGGCTTTTCGCTACTGCCAGCACGACGTTGGACATGCCTTGGCGGCTCTCAGCTTCTCCGCCAATCTGCTCGGTTGGAAAGTCACCTGGCTGAACGCGGTGTCAGACGAGGAGATTGCGAGCTTGTTGGGCTTCGATCATACCCAGTGGCCAGCGTTCGAGTTGGAGCGTCCCGAGCTGTTGTGTTTCGTCCACCGCAGCGGGGCGCCGCAGGTTCCGCGAGATTTACCGTCGGAAATTGTATCAGCGTTATCCGAGATGGAGTTCCACGGAATGCCAAATCAATTGAGCGAGGAGCATGTGGATTGGGAGATCATTTCGCGCGTGGCGGAGGCGACGGTAAATCCCCAGTCCGGGGAAGCGGCGTTCACTTCCCCCGACCGTCCAGGTCAGCCCGATACGATGCGCCCGTTTTACCTGCCGACCGCTGAATCCAGCATCCCTGCCGCACAAATCATTCGCCAGAGAAGAAGCGCCGTGGCCTTCGATGGAGTCACCAGCGTCACCAAAGATCAATTCTGCACGATGCTCGCCAAAACGATTCCCCGCGAAGGCTGCGCACCGTTCGATCTCGGACTGACCGTGCCTTGCGTGCATTTGCTTCTGTTCGTCCACCGCGTCACGGGATTGGAGCCGGGCTTGTATTTCTTGCTGCGAGCGGAACGGGATTTGCCTGCCTTACAACAAAAGTGCCATCGCCATTTCCTCTGGCGTCCGGTAGAGGAATCACTTCCGCTGTATTTGCTCCAGGCCGGAGATTTCCAGAGCACCGCCACGTCGGTAAGCTGCGGTCAGTCCATTGCCGGCGACAGCGCTTTCTCTTTGGGCATGATCGCGCGGTTTCGAGATGAAGTTGAGACTTCTCCTTGCCGCTATCGCCATTTGTTTTGGGAGACCGGCATGATCGGGCAGGTCCTCTACCTGGAAGCCGAAGCCCAGGGCGTGAGAGCAACCGGCATCGGCTGTTTCTTCGACGATCGCGTGCATGAATTGATGGGCCTCCCGGACGACGCCTTCCAAAGCCTTTACCATTTCACCGTCGGCGGCCCTCGCGAAGACACGCGGCTGGCGACCCGCGCCGCCTACCACCACTTGGAAGCACCGGCCAGCCAACCTGGCAACATCGATTAAACTCTCGACCCGGATGCGGCCGGCATGCGTCGCCGCTTCTACCGCGCCGTCGAACCATGGGCCCAGGCCAATCACGGCCGCGTCATCCGCTCCGGGATGATCGCCTGGTCGAATTCTTCTCCCGAGAGCAGCCCGAGTTTGAGCGTGGCTTCGCGCAGGCTCGTGCCTTCCTGGTGCGCGGTCTTGGCGATCTTCGCCGAGTTGTCGTAACCGATCTTCGGGTTCAGCGCCGTCACCAGCATCAGGCAATTCTTCACGTAAGCCTCGATGCGCTCGCGGTTCGCCTCGAGGCCTGCCACGCAATGGACAGCGAACGAGCGGCTGGCGTCGGCCAGCAGCCGCACGGAATTGAGGAAGTTGAAAATCATGACCGGCTTGAAGACGTTCAACTCGAAGTTGCCCTGCGAACCGGCGAAGCCGATGGCGGTGTCGTTGCCCATCACCTGCGCGCAAACCATCGTCAGCGCCTCGCACTGCGTCGGGTTCACCTTGCCCGGCATGATGGAGGAACCGGGTTCGTTCTCCGGCAGCGTCAGCTCGCCCAAGCCGCAGCGCGGGCCGGAGCCAAGCCAGCGGAGGTCATTGGCGATCTTCATGAGCGACGCGGCCAGCGTCTTGAGCGCGCCACTGCCCATCACGAGTTCGTCATGCGCGGACAGTGCGGCGAACTTGTTCGGGTGCGAGGTGAACGGCTGGCGGGTCAAGTCGGCGATCTTCTGCGCGGCGCGTTCCGCGAATTCCGGGTGCGCATTCAAGCCCGTGCCGACCGCGGTGCCGCCGATGGCCAGCGCGCGCAGTCCGGGCAGCACGTAGCGCAGGCGATCCATGTCCGCGTCGAGCAGCGAGACGTAGCCGGAGAATTCCTGCCCGAGTGTGAGTGGCGTGGCGTCCTGCAAATGGGTGCGGCCGATCTTCACGATGTCCGCGAACTCGGCGCGTTTGGCCTCGAGAGCGTCGCGCAGATGCTGGACCTGCGGCAGGAGCGTCTGCTCCAGTTCCGTCGCCGCCGCGATGGACATGGCGGTGGGGAACGTGTCGTTGGACGACTGCGACAGGTTCACGTCATCGTTGGGATGGACGGGTGTCTTGCTGCCCATTTGGCCGCCGGCGATCTCGATGGCGCGATTGGAGATCACTTCGTTGGCGTTCATGTTCGTCTGCGTGCCGCTGCCCGTCTGCCAGATGCGGAGCGGGAAATGGTCGTCGAGTTTCCCGGAAACGACTTCGTCGGCGGCCTGCGTGATGAGCCGGCACTTCTCCTCGGAGAGCGTGCCGAGGTCGCGGTTCACGAACGCGGCGGCCTTCTTGAGAATGCCGAGCGCGCGGATGAGTTCGCGCGGCATCACGTCGCGGCCGATGTCGAAATGGATGAGGGAACGGGCGGTCTGCGCGCCGTAGTAGCGGTCAACGGGCACCTCAATGGAGCCCAGGCTGTCGGTTTCAGTGCGAGAGTTCATATTGTCAGCCGCCGATATAGGACATTTCAATTTTCTTCGTCCGCGAAGTCGCGGCGGTGCGAATTTCCGAATAGCGGTCTTCGCGCTGATTCCAGATCAACCCGATGGCACCGGCAATTTGCCCGTCGCTCTTGCCCGAACGCATGAGTGCGCGTAAATCATGGCCGGACTGCGCGAACAGGCACGTATACAGCTGGCCATCGGTCGAGAGCCGGGCGCGTGTGCAGGTGGAACAAAAGGCTTGCGTCACGCTGGAGATGACGCCGATTTCGCCGCTGCCATCCGCATAGGCCCAGCGCTCGGCGACTTCGCCGGGGTAGTTGGGTTCGGCTGCGATGAGCGGCAACACGGCGCTGATCCGGCGCACGATCTCGGCCGAGGGCACGACCTCGTTCATGTGCCAGCCGTTGGAGGAGCCCACGTCCATGAATTCGATGAAGCGCACGATGTGGCCGCTGCCCTTGAAGCGCCGCGCCATCGCCACGATGTCCTGATCGTTGACGCCTTTTCTTACCACCATGTTGATCTTGATGGGCGCAAAGCCCGCGTCGTGCGCCGCGTCGATGCCTTGCAACACATCGGCTACGGCAAAATCGACGTCGTTCATGGCGCGGAAGACCGCTTCATCGAGCGAATCGAGCGAGACGGTCACGCGCTGGAGGCCGGCGGCCTTGAGCGACTTTGCTTTCCTGGACAACAGCGAGGCGTTGGTGGTGAGGGTCAGATCCAATGGTTGGCCGTCAGGCGTCTTGAGGACAGCTAGCACCTCGATCAAAACCTCAAGGTTTTTGCGCAGCAGTGGCTCGCCTCCGGTGAGGCGGATTTTCTCGACGCCGCAGGCGACGAACAGGCGCGTCAGGCGGCTGATTTCCTCGAAGCTCAACAGTTCGGTTTTAGGTAGGAATTTGTATTCCTTGCCGAAGACCGACTTGGGCATGCAGTAGGTGCAGCGGAAATTGCAACGGTCGGTCACGGAAATGCGCAGGTCGCGCAAGAGCCGGCCGCGCGTGTCCGCCCGGGTGCCGCCGGTGCCGGGCGCGGGCGCCGGAATGACCGGCCCGCGGCTGGCGGCGCGTTGCTCAACGATTGGAATTACCTTGGCCGTCACGAAGGGTTGCCTTGCGGCGTTGTTTGACTGCGATGATGAGGGCATTTTTATATTTGGATCGGCTCAAACCCTTTTCTGCCGAACCAGATTGATCAGGCTGCCCGCCAGCACCATTTCCACCTGGCGCGGCGTCATCGGGTGCTCGGTCTCATAGGTCTCGTTCTTGGTCAGATTGATCACCCTCACCCGATTTCCTTTGCGGATGGTATTTCGCGCATCCGGAATGGAAAGCACATCGCCTTGAGCGATCTTTTCCCAATCATCGGGATTGATAAAGGTCAGGGGCAGGATGCCGAAGTTGCTCAAATTTTGCAGATGTATCCTGGCAAAACTTTTTGCAATCACCGCCTTAAGGCCCAAATAGCGTGGTGCCAGGACTGCGTGCTCGCGGCTCGAACCCTGCCCGTAATTGGCGCCGCCCACGACGAACGAGCCCTGCTGCTGACAAGCCATGGCTCGGGCGTAGTAGGTCTCGTCGATCTGGCTGAAAGTAAATTTGCTGAGTTCCGGGATATTGCTGCGGTAAGGCAGTGCCTTGGCCCCGGCCGGCATGATTCCGTCCGTGGAAATGTCGTCCGCCATTTTTAATAAAACCGGCCCTTCGAGCTGCTCAGGCAGTGGCGCCAAGGTCGGCAGCGGTTTGATATTGGGGCCTTTCTCCAACGCATATAGCCCACCTTCCGATGCGGGAGGAACCAACATCCCGGTATTGAGGCGGTTGGTCTCCGGCTCCTGAAAGCGCGGATAGGCCATGCTCAGCGTGCGCGGATCGGTGATCACGCCGGTCAAGGCCGAGGCGGCGGCGGTTTCCGGACTGCACAGATAAACCTGATCTTCCTTGGTGCCCGAGCGGCCGGGAAAATTCCGGGGAACGGTGCGCAGGCTAATGCGCCCGCTGGCCGGCGCCTGGCCCATGCCGATACAGCCGCCGCAACCCGCCTGGTGCAGCCGCGCTCCCGCACGGATGAGCTTTTCGAGAACGTCCAATGCGATCATGTTCTCCAAAATCTGCCGGGAGGTGGGATTGACGTCGAAGGAAACGCGGTCATGCACCTGTTGGCCGTCCACGATGAGGGCGGCGATGGCAAAGTCTCGCAGCCCCGGGTTGGCCGATGATCCGATGTAGGACTGATAAATTTCCCGGCCTGCCACCTCGCGCACCGGCACCACCTTGCCCGGACTGCTGGGCAGCGCGATCAGCGGCTCAAGCGCCGACAGGTTGATTTCTGTGTGTTCGTCGTATTCCGCATTTTCGTCGGCGAGGATTTCCCGCCAGGCATCGCGGCGACCTTGACTCTGCAGGAACACCTTGACCGCCTCGTCCGATGGAAAAACC
>JAQBGU010000150.1:0-2763 GCA_032128375.1 Deltaproteobacteria bacterium
TCCTGCGCTGGGACATCGAGAACCCGGGCGAGATGATCGTGATGCCTACACCGGAACCCAGCTGGGAGGGAGTTTTCTACAACGACAGCTTCACACTACCGACCTACAAGACCGGCGATCTCGATTATGTCCCGGAACCGGAGAGCGGGATCGCGCTCGCAAGTGGAGTGGCGCTGCTCGCCGCTCTCGGCCGGTGGAGGCGCCGCCGAATTGGGGGCGGCAGATGAAGGAAATGCTTCGGACGGCACGTCTGGTGGCAATTCTCTTCGCTGTCTCGGCACTCACAGCACCCAGCATCGCAACCGCCGCGTCCAAGCGTTGGGGCGCCGACTACTTCCCGAACATCCCGCTCGTGACCCAGGACGGAAAGACGGTTCGCTTCTTCGACGACTTGATCAAGGACAAAGTGGTTGCGATCAACTTTATTTACACGAGCTGCAACGACGTCTGTCCTGGGGAGACAGCGCGACTGCGCCAGGTGCAAAAGCTCATCGCGGACCGCGTTGGGGACGATGTCTTCATGTACTCGATCAGTATCGACCCGGAGACGGATACGCCAGCGGTCTTGAAGGATTACTCGGAGAAGTTTGGTGTGGGTCCGGGCTGGCTGTTTCTGACTGGGAAAGCGGCGGATATCACGCTGCTCCAGAGGAAGCTCGGGCTTCTGATCGAGGACTTGGAGGATCCGAACGACCACAACGTGAGTCTGATCGTAGGAAACGACGCGACGGGGCGCTGGATGAAACGCTCCCCGTATGACGATCCGCAGGTCCTGGCCGGGCTCCTGACGGACGCACTTCACAACTGGAAGGTGCCACGTGCGGGGGGGACGACTTACACAGAGGCCTCCTTGTTGGACAAGTTCACGCGCGGCGAATACCTGTTTCGAACCCGATGCAACTCCTGTCACAGCGTCGGCGGCGGAGATGGCATTGGACCGGATCTTGCGGGGGTGACACAGAAGCGCGACCCGGTCTGGCTCTCCCGCTGGCTCCAGTCGCCAGACGAGATGTTGGCTGAAGGGGATCCGATCGCGCTGGAGCTCTATGCGAAGTACCGCGAGGTTCCGATGCCCAACCTGAGCCTCAACGACCTCGATGTCCAGGGCCTCGTCGACTACATGCACAAGGAGAGCATGCGGGTCGATCGGACTGGCACTGCTGACCAGAGCGGAGCGAAAGCCCCCGCTCACCACTGAGCGTCGGGACGTGGGCTCGCGCGGGAAAGTCATGCGAAGATTTTCTCGAGCACCTGCTGCGTGAACTTTCACTCCTCAGCCTCGCATTGATAGCGATCATGGCCCACGATTCGCTGCTCGAGTCGAGAGTCACATCACGACGTGGGTAGCCTTCGCGGACATTTTCCCTGGCTGCCGAGGCGATGATCAGCGGCGCTCGTGGTGGCGGCGCCACGTGAGTGCGCCAATCGTTGCGATGGCAATGACGCCACCGATCCAAGGTCGCGGTTCGGGAACCAGCATCGGATCGACACCGATCCGTTCGAGTTGGACGATTCGCAGTCCACCTTCGCCACCCTGCTCGGTCTCGAAGGCGACGAACGCGAACCCCTGACTGATCTCGACATCGGCGGTAAAGCCCTCGCTCACGAAGGTTCCCAGAGATTCCGGTGAGCTCGGGTTCGAAAGATCGAGAACACCGATTCCGCTGTTCCCTTCGGCGGTCACGGCCCTCGAACCCGAGATGCTGACCTCGTAGCTCCCGCCGACACTCGGAATGTTCTTCAGCAGCGCAATCTGCGATGGGTTCGAGATGTCCAGCACGTCGACCCCATCGAGAGACCGCGCCAGGTACACGAGGTCGATGTCGCCGTCCTGGACGAGCTCACAATCCTGAGAGAACCCAGTCGCCTGATTGCCGGAGTTGTAGACACCCGACGTGGTACCCATTTGGGAAATCTCCTCGACGATTCGCAAGCCCGGCCCCGTTGCGACAATGGCCCGATTGCCAGCCATTTCGATGTCTACCGCGGCGCCGAAGAGAGGGTCACCCGCGCCGAAGCTCTCGGTCTGCTGCTGCGACAACAGATCCAAAACGGCGATTCCGCCGTTGAAGTCCGCCGCGTAGGTTTCGTTGCCCTGACGCTGCGCGCCGAGCGCCTCACCATCGGTGTCGATCGCGATTGGAATCGTTCCGTCGTGGATCGACGCCGCGAACTTAGTGTCGAAGATGAGCACTCCGCACGGACCCGCCGAGACCAACAGCAGCGAGTCGGAAATCTCTACGTCCTGGGCTTCGAAAGGAACCGGAACCCCGTTGTCGAGGCAGGTGGACGGATCATACGAGGCAACCTCGATCGGTACAGCTGGGTCGCTGAAGTCGACAATTCGCAAGCCGGAACTCAGCGCAGCTACGAAGACGAGGTTTTGTCCCACGACCAGATCCTCTGCAGCATCCGCGAAGTAGACCGAATTGTCGATCACCGAACATGAGTCTGGCGCCGGTACGCTGAGGCGGCCGCCGATGCAGAGTCCGGCAGCGTCGCAGGTTTTTTCGATCGAACATTCGTCGCCGTTGCTGCACGCGGTTTGCGCCTGGGCAAGCTGGTCGGCCGGACAACTGGACGCCACGCCGTCGCAAACCTCCGCGAGGTCGCAGTCGTCGACCGCCCCGCGACACTCGGTACCGGCGGCCGCGAAGCCGTCGCCCGGGCACAGCGCACCCGAACCGCTGCAGACGTCCGCGACGTCACAGCTGTCGGTCGATCCACGGCAGACGGTTGCGGCGGCGACGAATGCGTCGGCGG
>JAQBGU010000151.1:0-3644 GCA_032128375.1 Deltaproteobacteria bacterium
CGTCTGTCTCACATTCGAGCCGGCGCAGCCGAGTGAAAATGCGATGAGTAAAACCAACACCGAGTGTTTTAGAGGGTCAGTCACTGTGACGCGCTCCCTCATTCAAATAGGTTGTCGGTTATCGCGGAGACCGGGGGGCGATTGACTTCGCCCCCTTCCGCCGCCGCTTTTCGGGTTGGGTGCGACACCCTGATCGGGCCGCCGACCGCTTGCTCGAGACCCGACGCTGGCGATTCAGTCAGTCGACGTGCGGGTCGCGCATGAGCGGCGAGCATACCATCGTTTGCACAGAGGAGAGCCCGTACGAGAAAGCATCCATGCGTCTGCGCGATCGACGCCCGAGCCTTCGCTCACGCCGAACCGAACGTTGGATACTGCACCTATCAGCGTCTGAGCGGGCAACGGCTCGAGTTAGAATCACCACAGGTGCGCCGTCGGCCAGCCACGAGACGCGTTGCGTGCCGCGACCAAGCAGGCTCGACTGCTTCATAACCGAGTCGACCTGCTAGTCGCGCCTGCGCCGCTGCGCGGCGAAAGCTTCCGAGTCGTTCCCCGACCCATGGGTTCCTAGCTCTCGTTTTTGGTAGACCTCGGCAGGACGGCGTGCAGTAGCGCCATTCCGACCACGGCTGAGATCAGCGAGCCGGCGAGTACACCGACCTTGGCTGGATCGAGAGCCTCTCCGTCGAGGGCGAGGCCCGAGATGAACAGTGACATCGTGAAGCCGATGCCGGCCAGACAGCCAGCAGCGGCGAGCACACGCCAACTCACGCCTTCGGGAAGCGCTGCAAGCCCAACGCGCACCGCGATGAAGCAGAACAGCAAGATGCCGAGCGGTTTTCCCACGCACAGGCCGACGGCGACGGCGATCGCGACCGGATCGGCGATGTCGGCCAGGCTGAACGCGACGCCCGCATTCGCTAGCGCGAAGATCGGGATGATTACGAAACCCGACCATGGGTGCAGGAACTGTTCGAGATATTCGACAGGCGAAGTCGTCTCTCGCGCGAGCCATTGGAACTGGCGCAGTTCGTCGCCGCGGTGATCGGTCTGAGAGAACTCCTCGCCATCGAAGACCTCCTGGGCACGCCTCAGGACCCGGCTGAAGCCCTCTTGATTGATGTAGGGCCGTGCCGGCGTGAGCAAGCCGAGAGCGACGCCGGCAATCGTCGCGTGTATGCCGGACTCGTGGAAGGCGAGCCAGACCAGGCTGCCGACGACGACATAGACGGGAATTCGGCGCACCCCGATCTTTGCGAGCGCAACGACGACGAGAATACCCAGGCAGCCGAGCCCGAGAGCGCCCCAGGCAATGGAATCGGTGTAGGCGACGGCGATCACCAGAATCGCACCGATGTCATCGGCAATTGCCAGCGATAGCAGCAAGACGCGCAGTCCCGACGGCAGACGCGAACCCAGCACCGCCATGCAGCCAACCACGAAGGCGATGTCGGTTGCCATCGGGATGCCCCAGCCACGTTGCGCGGGCTCGCCGGCTTGAAGGAGCAGGTAGAGTGCGGCAGGGACGAGCATGCCGCCGATCGCTGCCGCGATCGGCAATGCGGCCTTGCGCACATCGGCAAGCTCGCCCAGCACGATCTCGCGTTTCACTTCGAGGCCCACGACGAAAAAGAACACCGCCATCAGTCCGTCGTTGATCCAGTGCTTGAGCGAATGGCTCATCTTGAAATCGCCGATGCCGAACTCGAGCGGCGTCTTCCAGATAGCCAGGTAGTTCTCGCCGAACCCCGAGTTGGCGAGGATGAGCGCGATCGCAGTCGTTCCCAGCAGCACGACACCGCCCGCGGCCTCGATGTGGAGGAAACGCGCCAGCGGTTCGATGATGCGATCGATTGGTTCGCGAGGTGCCGCCTCTTTTGCCGTCTGCGAGGTTTCCATGCCGCCAAGTATACGAGACCTCGATCGATGCTTGTCGGGGCCACAACTGATTCCGGTGCCTTCGGCTACTGCCGGCAGTTTCTTCCGCACCAAGCCGAATAATTCGCCTTGTGCCTCGACTGAGATCGGCGGTGGACATCTACAACGTGGCGATCACGGCAGCCCTCGGGCCACCGGCCCGCGAGATCAACCCCCAGGACACGAACTATTCGTTTTACCTCGGCGACCTCGAGCTCGAGGTGGATCCCCCAGGATTGCGCTATGCCGGTCTTGAGTTAGGCGATCTCGTTCCTGCTGCGCGGATTGGCGTGCGCGGACTGCGCAACCGCTACCGACAGTCCGGAATCGGTGCACCCTTCCTGGCGAAAGCGATATCCCAGGAAGCGGACACTCTCCCGCTCTCCAGCGCACGTGTGACCGTTCAAATGCGGGTCGCGGTCACCGTGTTCATCCGTTATGCGGATTTGACCAATGGCCTTCGCAGCGGCGTGTTTCGCGGGCGCTTCGAAATCTACAAGCGCTCCACTCCACTCAATCCCACCCAGAAACGATTCAGGAACTCAGGCGCATCCTGCTCGAAGAGCTCTGACATCTCGAACAGCTGTAGCTCGAGGTTTCTCGGGGTTGGGTGCGCCGAATCGACGGCCGGGGCTGTGCTAATTTCCGCCGGCACCTGAGGGTGCGGGAGCGCAAGCGGCAAGTCGCAGTTCCAAGGAGGGAGCATGAGAGCGGGAATGATTGTGTCGCTGTTGGCGACGCTGTGCGGTCTTGGCTGTGCCTCTGCGTATCAGCAGACTTACGACCAGGAGTTGGGGCGACTGGAAACGCAGGAACGTCAACGCCAGCAGATGGAGGCGGCAGCCCGCGCCGAGGCGCGCCAATATGTAGCGGTCGTCTACTTTCACGTGGGCAGCACCGTGATCCAGGAGGAGGGCTACCGTGAACTTCTCTGGTTGGTGGATCAGATCCGATCGTATCCCCAGGCGCTGGTCGACGTGAAAGGATACGCCGACGCGACGGGACCAGAGCAATTCAATCAGGAGTTGTCCGAAGATCGCGCCAAGAACGTTGCAAGTTTCCTGGCTCAGCAGGGGATCGCCTATGAGCAGATCTATCCGGCTGGATTCGCTTCGAATTTTCCAGACGAAACTAACAACAACGCCAAGGGTCGCAGCCGAAACCGGCGGGTCGAGGTCCAAGTTCGGTGATTGCAGCGCGGACCCCGTCGGTTAGACTGCGCGCAGCGCCTACGAGCGGTTCGTCACTACAGCAACCCGCGTGCGCGAGAGCGCGAGAGAGAGGGGAAACATATGTCAGTTAGGACGACCAAATTCATCGCGTTGCTCGCTCTCGCCGCGTTCGTTCTCGGAGGCTGTGCGCAAACCGGTCAAGCGGTTCGAAACAATCCGAAGACGACGATGGGCGGCATGCTGGGAGCGGCGAGCGGCGGGCTGATCGCAGCCGCGGCCGGCGGCGGAACGGCCGGCATCATCGGTGGTGTGCTGCTCGGCGGACTGGTCGGCGGCGCGATTGGCAATCATCTGGACCAGAAAGACAAGGCAATGGCGATGGCAGCCGCCAACCGGGCGTTCGAGCAAGGGCGCAGCGGGGAGCGCTCGACCTGGCAAAATCCCGACTCCGGAAACTCGGGAAGCATCACACCCACCCGGACCTATCAGGCAACCGGCGGCGGCTACTGCCGCGAGTACCAGCAGGACATCATCGTCGGCGGCGAGAATCAGAAG